>NZ_JAPZPY010000002.1:0-607689 GCF_027529605.1 Mycobacterium hippophais
GGTGCCGGTGACCGAGTAGGTGCCCTGTCGGGGGCCCGGGGGCGTCGTGGTGGTGGGCGGAGGCGGCGGCGCCCCGCTGGGGGCCGGTGGCGGCGGCGGAGGCGGCGGCGCCTCGCTGGCGGGCGGCGGGGGCGGCGGCGGCTCGGTGACGGTGACGGTCTCCGGCGGCGGAGGCGGCGGCGGGGTGCTGCTCGGCGGCGGGGGCGGCGGCGGTGTCGTGGTGGTGATCTCGTCCTGCACGGCTGGAGCCGATGTGGTGGTGCTGGTGTCGGGCGAGGCGAGGTCGTCCGGGTCGTCGCTGGCGACCAGTACCGATACCGAGACCACGAGCGCGATGGCCGCGATGATGGCGGTGACGCCCACCACCCACGGCCAGCGCGGCGGCGAGGTCGCGACGGCCTGATCGACGGCGGGGTCGTAGCTGTCGTAGTCGTAGAGCGCGGCGTCAGCGGGCACATAGGGGCCACTGGTGAACTGTTCTGACTCCGGCGCGGAGTACGCCTGTGAGTAGACCTCGGTCGCACCGGTCGGAATGGGCACGTCGGCCGCCGCCCCGGAATCGATGCCGGGATCGGCCTTGGCGACCTCTTCGGTGTTCTCCTCGGGTGCGGAGTGCCTGCCGCGCTCCTGCTCCGGTTCTTCCGATCCCGGAGAGTCCGGCCCTGGGGGATTCGGCCCGCTCATCTACGCCTATCCTTCTCGACTGCATCACCGGCGCAGCCTCGTCTTGCCTCACGCGGCTGTCTTCGCCTCGGCAACACTAACGCAACCCCGTGGAGAGGACGGATGGCGCGGCGCGGGTCGGGGATGAAGTGACGCCCGGATTGTGACCTTGATCCCGGGCGGTGGCTCCGCACCTGCGGCCGGTCAGTGCTTCTCGGGGCCCCAGTGGTACTCGAAGACGAGTCCGGCGGCCGACACCAGCACGAAGATCACGCCGGCGACGAGCAGCCAGGGCAGCCACAGCGCGGTGCCTACGGCGGCCGTCGAGAACGACAGGGCGATCAGGATCGGCCACCAGCTGTGCGGAGCGTAGAAGCCGAGCTCGCCGGCGCCGTCGCTGATCTCGGCGTCTTCGTAGTCCTCGGGGCGGGTGTCGAGACGACGCGCCACGAATCGGAAGAAGGTGCCGGTGATCAGTGTCAGGCCCGTGGTCAGCACCAGCGCGGTGGTACCCGCCCACTCGACGCCGCCGTTGGCGAACATGGCGGTGAGCACGCCGTACACCACCGCGGACAGCGCGAAGAACGCGGTGAGGAACTCGAACAGCCTGGCTTCGATGTGCATGGGTTGTCCTACCTCGTCGCCTGGGGCGCCATCTGGCCGCGCCGGGACTCGAACGGCTTGGTGGTGACCGCGGTGGGCGCCTGGTTGATCGCCATGAGCGCCTCGGCGTTCGTCCGGCCCGCGCTGCGCTGCTGCAGGTAGGCCTTGAAGTCGTTGGGCTCGACGACCCGCACCTCGAAGTTCATCATCGAGTGGTAGGTGCCGCACATCTCGGTGCAGCGGCCGACGAACTCGCCCGTCTGCAGGATCTCGCTGATCTGGAACGTCTTGTCGGAGTTGTTGGCCTCCGGGTTGGGCATCACGTCGCGCTTGAACAGGAACTCCGGCACCCAGAAGCCGTGGATGACGTCGGCCGAGGCGATCTGGAACTCGATGCGCTTGCCCTTGGGCAGCACCAGGATCGGGATCTCCTCGGTGGTGCCGAGCGTCTCGACCTTGTCGTAGTTCAGGTAGGTGCGGTCCTCGGGGTTCTTGCCGGCGATCGCGCCTTGCTCGGGGCCGTGCGAGCCCTCTTCCCCGACCTCGCCGGCAGCGCCGGGCGCTGACGCCATGGCCTCTTTGCGTGCGGGGTCCGCGCCGTCGTAGGTGAAGGAGCCGTCGGTGAAGGCCACCTTCTGATAGCCGAACTTCCAGTTCCACTGGAAGGCCGTGACGTCGATGACGACCTCGGGATTGGGTTCCTCGTGCAACATCCGCTCCTGGACGACCACGGTGAAGTAGAACAGCACCGAGATGATGAGGAACGGCACCACGGTCAGCACCAGTTCCAGCGGCATGTTGTAGCCGAACTGACGGGGCAGTTCGGTGTCGGTGTCCTTCTTGCGGTGGAAGGCGCTGGCCCAGAAGATCAGCGCCCACACGATGACACCGACGACCAGCGAGGCGATCACCGAGCCGATCCACAGCTCACGGTTGACGTGGGCTTCGGGAGTGATGCCGTTCGGCCAGCCCAGACCGAGCACCTCAGACCAGCTGCAACCGGTCAGCATCAGCGATGTCGCACCCAGGATCAGTGCCAAAGCCGCTGTCCGTGCCACCACCTTCGGCCTGCGAGGTGTCACGTCGGCGCCTCCTAGAAGTCGATGAAGCCAGGCGAATACTACGCAGCGTAGACCACGCCCACCGGGGGAGGCGAAGCGACTCGGCAATGACGCATACTGGCGCGGTGTGCGGACTCCTGGCGCTGCTGTGTGACCCGTCTGAAGAGGTCTCCCCCGCACTGGTCGAGGCGGTGTCGGGGGCATCGCACCTCATGCGGCACCGCGGACCGGACGAGCCGGGAACATGGTCCGACCGCGACGTGGTGCTGGGGTTCAACCGGCTGTCCATCATCGACATCGCGCACAGCCACCAGCCGCTGCGCTGGGGGCCCGCCGAGTCGCCGGACCGCTACGTGCTGGTGTTCAACGGCGAGATCTACAACTACCTGGAGTTGCGTGAGGCGCTGCGGTCGGAGCACGGCGCGCAGTTCCACACCGACGGGGACGGCGAGGCCATCATCGCCGCCTACCACCACTGGGGCACGGCGGCGCTGTCCCGGCTGCGCGGCATGTTCGCCTTCGCGCTGTGGGACACCGTGGAGCGGGAGTTGCTCTGCGCCCGCGACCCGTTCGGCATCAAGCCGCTGTTCGTCGCCACCGGCCCCGGCGGTACCGCGGTCGCCAGCGAGAAGAAGTGCCTGACCGAGCTCGCCGAGCCGCTGGGCTTCGACATGTCGCTCGACGAACGGGCCGTCCAGCACTACACCGTGCTGCAGTACGTGCCCGAGCCCGAGACGCTGCACCGCGGGGTGCGCCGCCTGGAGTCCGGCAGCTACCTGCGCCTGCGGCCTGGCGGCACACCGGAGGTGTCGCGGTACTTCACGCCGCGGTTCGCCGCCGTGCCGTTCGCCGCCGGTTCCGGGCCAGGTGGTGAGCAGGCCCGCTACGACGAGATCACCGCGGTGCTCGAGGACTCGGTGGCGAAGCACATGCGCGCCGACGTGACCGTCGGGGCGTTCCTCTCGGGCGGTATCGACTCCACCGCCATCGCTGCGCTGGCCATGCGCCACAACCCCCGGCTGATCACGTTCACCACCGGGTTCGAGCGCGAAGGCTTCTCCGAGGTCGACGTGGCGGTCGCGTCGGCCGAGGCGATCGGCGCCCGGCACGTCACCAAGGTGGTCAGCCAGGCGGAGTTCGTCGAGGCGTTGCCCGAGATCGTCTGGTATCTCGACGAACCGGTGGCCGATCCCGCGCTGGTGCCGCTGTTCTTCATCGCGCGTGAGGCGCGCAAACACGTCAAGGTGGTGCTGTCCGGCGAGGGTGCCGACGAGTTGTTCGGCGGTTACACCATCTACCGGGAGCCGTTGTCACTCAAGCCTTTCAATTATCTGCCCCGGCCCGTGCGACGGTCGCTGGGCCGGGCTTCCCGGCCGCTGCCGGACGGGATGCGCGGCAAGAGCCTGCTGCACCGCGGTTCCCTCACCCTCGAGGAGCGCTACTACGGCAACGCCCGCAGCTTCTCCGACGCACAACTGCGCGCCGTGCTGCCGGGTTTCCGCCCGGAGTGGACCCACACCGATGTGACCGCGCCGATCTACGCCTCCTCGGCCGGCTGGGATCCGGTGGCCCGCATGCAGCACATCGACCTGTTCACCTGGCTGCGCGGCGACATCCTGGTCAAGGCCGACAAGATGACCATGGCCAACTCGCTCGAACTGCGGGTGCCGTTCCTCGACCCCGAGGTGTTCGCCGTCGCCGCGCGGCTGCCCCTCGACCAGAAGATCACCAGGGCGACCACGAAGTTCGCACTGCGCCGCGCATTGGAATCGGTGATCCCCCCGCACGTGCTGAACCGGCCGAAGCTCGGGTTCCCGGTGCCGATCCGGCACTGGCTGCGCGCCGGGGAACTGCTCGACTGGGCGTACGCGACGGTGGCGTCGTCACAGGCCGACGGCCTCGTCGACCTGGCGGCCGTTCGCCGGATGCTCGACGAACATCGCGACGGCACAACGGATCACAGCCGACGACTGTGGACGGTGCTGATCTTCATGCTGTGGCATGCGATCTTCGTCGAGGGCAGCGTCACCCCACGGATCAGTGAGCCGCACTACCCGGTGCAGCTCTAGCCGAGGTCAGCCGAGCGCCTCTTCAGGCTCTGTCGGCGCCGAGCGCCTCGGCGATCTCCGCACCGGCCTCCGCGCCGTATGCGTCCGCGAGGCGAGCGATGCCGGCGTCCTTGGCCCACGTCCACTCCTGCGGCCCTGGCGCCTCGAGCACCAGCGTGGCCACCAGCGAGGCCAGCTGCGCCGACCGCTCCAGGCTCAGGCCGGCGGACCGCCCGGTGAGGAAGCCGGCGCGGAACGCGTCGCCGATGCCGGTCGGGTCGTCCCGGTGCGTCTCGGGCACCACGTCGACGTGGATGAAGGTGCCGTCGCGCCCGACGATGTCGACGCCCTTCTCCCCCAGCGTGGTGATGCGCAGTTGGATCTGCTGCATCACCTCCGCCTCCGACCAGCCGGACTTCTGCAACAGCAGGTCCCACTCGTAGTCGTTGGTGAACAGGTAGGTCGCGCCGTCGATCAGCGCACGGATCTCGTCGCCCGACAGCCGGGCGAGCTGCTGGCTGGGGTCCGCGGCGAACGCCAGACCCAGCGTGCGGCACTCCTCGGTCAGCTGGAACATCGCCGCCGGGTCGTTGGCGCCGATGATGACCAGGTCGGGCGTGCCGGCCCGGGCCACCACGTCGGCGAGCTTGATGTTGCTCGACTCCGACATGGCGCCGGGGTAGAACGACGCCAGCTGCGCCATGTCCTCGTCGGTGGTGCAGACGAACCGCGCGGTGTACGCGGTCTCCGACACCAGCACGTTGTCACAGTTCACCCCGTGTGAGGTCAGCCAGTTGCGGTAGTCGTCGAAGTCCTTGCCCACGGCCCCGACCAGGGTCGGCGAACCGCCGAGCAGGCCCATCGCGTACGCCATGTTGCCCGCGACGCCTCCCCGGTGGATGACCAGGTCGTCGACCAGGAAGCTCAGCGAGACCTTCTGCAGGTGTTCGGCGAGCAGTTGCTCGGCGAACTTCCCCGGGAAGCGCATCAGATGGTCGGTCGCGATCGATCCCGTCACCGCAATGGTCACGAAGCGTCACCCTTCATTCGTTAACTTGGCTATCTAAGTCTAGCGAGCCGCTCGGCCCGGCTGGCACGCACCGAGGTGCGCTAACCTGCGTACCAGGTGCCCGCCCGGTCACTGTAGACAGGCAAGCCCATTCCACACCCCGGAGCGTCTCTTTTCATGGCTGGTCCCCACCAGTACCCGGAATCCTTTCCCCAGCACCACCAGGGTCCACACCCGCAGCAGCACCAGCATCCGTATCGGCCGGAGCCGCAGCAGGAGGCGCCCGCACTGCCGTATCCGGAGAATGTGCCGTCGGCCTATCCCGGCATGCTGCCCCCGCCGGTGCAGTACCCGAAGCGGCGGCGGCCGTGGCGGGCGGTGCTCGCCGCGGCGGTCGGCCTGCTGGTCGTGATCGCGGTGGTGATCGGTGTCGTGCTGGCCACCCGCGGTGGCGACGACGCCGACCAGGGCGCGCTGACCCCGGCGACCGCGCAGGCCGCCATCCAGGACTACCTCGATGCGCTCGCCGACGGTGACGACGAAACGGTCGCGCGCCACACCCTGTGCGGGCTGTTCGACGGCATCAAGCAAAAACGGAGTGACCTGGCGCTGGCCGGCCTGGCCGGCGACGCGTTCCGCAAGCAGTTCGACCGCGCCGAGGTGAGTTCGATCGACACCATCGTGCCGCTGTCGAACTACCAGGCGCAGGTGCTGTTCACGATGCGGGTGACGCCCGCGGGCGGGCCGCGGCGCGGCGGATCGCAGCAGGAGGAGGACGAACAGGCCGTCGCGCAGGTGCTCGAACGCGGCGACGACGTGTTCGTCTGCTCCTACCTGTTACGCAGTGGCGGGCAGTACTGACCCCGGTCGAGACCGGTCAGTTGAAGGAGTCACCGCACGCGCACGAACCCGTGGCGTTCGGATTGTCGATCGTGAAGCCCTGCTTCTCGATGGTGTCGACGAAGTCGATCTTGGCGCCCTGGATGTACGGGGCGCTCATCCGGTCCACCGTCAGCGACACGCCGCCGAAGTCGGTGGTCAGGTCTCCGTCGAGGGTCCGGTCGTCGAAGAACAGGTTGTAACGCAGGCCCGCGCAGCCACCCGGCTGCACCGCGATGCGCAGTGCCAGATCGTCGCGGCCCTCCTGGTCGAGCAGCGCCTTCGCCTTGGCGGCCGCGGCATCCGTCAGTACCGCACCGTGGGTTGCGGTGGCGGTCGCCGACTCGTCCTGAACAGTCATTGCTCTCCCTTTGCATCCCTGAGCGTGGTCTGTGGTGGTGTGCCCCGTCTGACGGAGGTCCACACAGTCAACGGTACCTTGTTCCGCCGCTATTCCCGACTTATCCCCAGGTCGTCGGGTCACCTTTGACAGGAAGTACCCTGGCAGGCGTGAAGCTGCTCGGCCGGAAGAAAGACACCGACGTCACCCCTGCGGTCTCCGAGGACGCCGGCACCCCGCCCGCCGACGGCGGCCTCTCTGACACCCAGCCCAGGACCACCGCGCCCAAGGGCAGGCCGACACCGAAGCGCGACGCCGGCAGGCGCCGCGGCCCGGTGGCCCCTGCCCCGCTGACCGCGGCTGAGGCTCGGCGCCGCCGCAAGGAGATGCGCGGCCCCAAGCTCAGCCGCGAGGAACGCAAGGTGGAGAAGGTGCAGCGGCGCTCGCAGATGTCCGAGCGGCGCGAGCGGATGATGGCCGGCGAGGACGCCTACCTGCTGCCCCGCGACAAGGGGCCGGTCCGCCGCTACGTGCGCGACGTCGTCGACGCCCGCCGCAACGTGCTCGGGTTGTTCATGCCCGCGGCGCTCGCGCTCATCTTCGTCATGCTCTCGATACCTGCTCCCTCGGTCCAGCAGGTCGTCTCCTACGTGATGATGGGGCTGGTGCTGGTGATGGTGCTCGACGGCGTTCTGCTGGGTCGCAAGGTCAACCGGCTGGCCGACGAGAAGTTCGCAGGCAACACCGAGACGGGCTGGAAGCTCGGGTTCTACGCGGCCAGCCGCGCCTCCCAGCTGCGCCGCATGCGCGCGCCCCGGCCGCAGGTCGCCCGCGGCGCCGACGTCGCCTGACCTGGACGCGGTGCGCATCCTGGTGCTCGGCGGTATCCGGTCGGGCAAGTCGCGCTGGGCCGAACGCGCCGTCGCCGCGGCCGCCGGGACCGCACCGGTCCGGTACGTCGCCACCGGCGCCCTGCCGACCGGACCCGACGACGCCGGCTGGACGCGTCGCGTCGCCGCACACCGCGACCGGCGGCCCGCGCACTGGTCCACCGTCGAGACCACCGATGTCGCAGCCGCGCTGCGGGCCGATGCGACGACCGCGACCCTGGTCGACGACATCGGTGGCTGGCTGACCGCCGTGATGGACCGCCGGGCCGCCTGGACGGGCGGCGAGGTCGGCGCCGACGTCAGTGATCTGCTGGCCGCGGTCGCGGCCGTCGACTCGCCGCTGGTGCTGGTCAGTCCGGAGGTCGGGCTGACCGTGGTGCCCGCCACCGAGGCCGGCCGCCGATTCGCGGACGAACTGGGTGAGCTGAACCAGCGGCTGGCCGACGAGTGCGACCGCGTGGTGCTGGTGGTCGCGGGTCAGCCCGTGCCGGTGAAGGACCCGTCGTGACGATGTTCGGCACCATCGACCCGCCGGATGCGGTGGCGGCCGCGGCGGCGCGCGACCGCGAGGACGTGCTGACCAAACCGCGCAACGCGCTGGGCCGCCTCGAGGACCTGGCGGTGTGGGTGGCCGCCTGCCAGGGGGTGTGCCCGCCGCGTCAGTTCGTCCGGCCGCGCATCGTGGTGTTCGCCGGCGACCACGGTGTGGCCGACGCCGGGGTGTCTGCCTACCCCGCAGAGGTGACCGCACAGATGGTGGCCAACATCGACGGCGGCGGCGCCGCGATCAACGCACTGGCCGACGTGGCCGGCGCCGGGCTGCGCGTCGTCGACATCGCCGTCGACGTGGACACCCCGCTGTCGCAGGCGGTCGGCGCCCACAAGGTCCGCAGGCGCAGCGGCAACATCGCCGTCGAGGACGCGCTGAGCGCCGAGGAGGTCACCGCGGCGCTCGAGGCGGGCCGTCGCATCGCCGACGAGGAGGTCGACGCCGGGGCGGACCTGCTGATCGCCGGCGACATGGGCATCGGGAACACTACGGCGGCAACGGTTCTGGTGGCCGCACTGACCGGGACCGAACCGGTCGCCGCCGTCGGCCGGGGCACCGGCATCGACGACGCGGGCTGGGCCCGCAAGACCGCGGCCGTCCGCGACGCGCTGTACCGCGCGCGCGACGTCACGAAGGATCCGTCGGCGCTGCTTCGCGTGTGCGGCGGCGCCGACATCGCGGCGATGGCGGCGTTCTGCGCCCAGGCCGCGGTCCGGCGTACTCCCCTGCTGCTCGACGGTGTCGTGGTGAGCGCCGCCGCCCTGGTCGCCGACCGGATGGCGCCCGGCGCCCGGCTGTGGTGGCAGGCCGGGCACCGGTCTCCGGAACCGGCGCATGCGCTGGCACTGGCCGATCTCGACCTCGAGCCGATACTGGACCTGCGGATGCGCCTCGGCGAGGGCACCGGCGCCGCCGTCGCACTGCCGGTGGTCAGGGCGGCCGTCGCCGCGCTGGCCGACATGGCGACGTTCGGCGAGGCCGGGATATCCAGCGACGCACCATGATTCGTGCGATCGCCGGCGCATTCGCATTCGGCACCGTGCTGCCGACACCGGCGCGGTGGACCGCGCCGCTCGGGCGCGGTGTGCTGACCGCGCTTCCGGTGGCCGGTCTGGCGCTCGGGGCGCTGGCCGCCGCGACGCTGGCGGCGGGGTCATGGGCGTTCGGTGACCACAGCCCGCTGGCCGGGGCGCTGACCGTGGCGGTGCTGCTGCTGGCGACGCGGGGGATGCACATCGACGGGCTGTCCGACACCGTCGACGCGCTGGGGTGCTACGGGCCGCCGGAACGCGCGCTGGCGGTGATGCGCGACGGTGCGGCGGGCCCGTTCGGCGCCGCGGCGGTGGTGGTCGCCGTTCTCGTGCAGGCGCTGGCCATCGCAGAGCCGGCCGCGGGCTGGCTGGCGGTGCTGACCGCGGTGACCGCCGGCCGGGTGGCGGCGGTGTTGGCCTGCCGGCGTGGCGTGCCCGCCGCCGAGGGCAGCGCACTGGGCGCTGCGGTGGCGGGCAGCCAGCCGGTGGCCGTGGTGGCGGCCTGGGTGATCGCCGTTGCGGCGCTGGCCGTGCCCGCCGGCGCCCAGCCGTGGCAGGGTCCGCTGGTGGTGCTGGTCGCATTCGCCGTCGCCGCCGTGCTGGTGCGGCACTGCGTGCGACGGTTCGGCGGCGTCACCGGCGACGTGCTCGGCGCGGTGGTCGAAGTCACCACTACGGTCGTCGCGGTCGGCCTGGCGGTCGGTTAGACGAGGCGCGTCATCCAGCCGTGGGTGTCGGCGAACTTGCCGCGCTGGATGCCGGTCAGGGTGTCGCGCAGCGCCATCGTGACCTCGCCGGGTTCGCCGTCGGCGATGACGAACTCGCCGTCTCCGTGCTTGACGTGGCTGACCGGGGTGATCACCGCCGCGGTGCCGCACGCGAACACCTCGGTGATCTCACCGGCGGCCGCCTTCTTCTGCCATTCGTCGACGTCGATCTTGCGTTCCTCGACTGCGAACCCGGCGTCGGTTGCCAACTGCAGCAACGAATTCCGGGTGATGCCCGGCAGCAGTGAGCCGCTCAGCTCGGGCGTCACCAGCCGTGCGGAGCCGCCGCTGCCGAACACGAAGAAGAGGTTCATGCCGCCCATCTCCTCGACGTAGCGGCGTTCGATCGCGTCCAGCCACACCACCTGGTCGCAGCCGTGGTCGGCGGCCTCGGCCTGCGCCAGCAGCGAGGCGGCGTAGTTGCCGCCGAACTTGGCCGCTCCGGTGCCACCGGGTGACGCCCGCACGTACTCGTGGGACAGCCACACGCTCACCGGCCTGATACCGCGGGGGAAGTACGCACCGGCGGGAGATCCGATCACCATGTAGCGGTATTCGGTGGCCGGTCGCACCCCGAGACCCGGTTCGGTGGCGAAGACGAACGGCCGCAGGTACAGCGACTCCTCACCACCCGCGCGGGGCACCCACGGCTCGTCGACGGCGATCAGCTGCCGCAGCGACTCGAGGAAGACCTCCTCGGGCAGCTCCGGGATGGCCAGCCGGCGCGCCGAGGACCGCAGCCGCGCCGCATTGGCGTCCGGACGGAACGACACCACGGAACCGTCGGCCCACCGGTAGGCCTTGAGGCCCTCGAAGATCTCCTGGGCGTAGTGCAGAACCACGGCCGACGGGTCGAGTTCGATGGGCCCGTAGGGCATCACCCGCGCGTTGTGCCAGCCCTGGCCCTCGACGTAGTCGATCGAGACCATGTGGTCGGTGTGGTACTTGCCGAACCCCGGGTTGGCCAGAATGCCGGCGCGTACCTCGTCGCTCGCCGGATCCGCGTTGCGATCGACGATGAACTCGAGGGGGCCGTCAGTCATCAGCCGATTGTATAACCGGACGCTACCGGGTTTTTGCCGCCACGAACGGCGGCTTGACCACCTCGCACTCGACCGGGCGGCCCCGCACGTCGACCGCGACGCGCTGCCCGTCGGCGACGTCGTGCGCCGTGTCGATGAGCGCCAGCGCGATGCCGGCTTTCAGTGTCGGAGAATAGGTTCCGGACGTGGTGACGCCCACCGGGGTGTCACCGTCGAGCACCGTGAGGTCCTGGCGCAGCACCCCGCGACCGATCGCCCGCAGCCCGCGCAGCAACCGTCGCGGCCCGGCTTCTTTCTCCGCCACCAGCGCGTCGCGGCCCCAGAACGCCTCTTTGCGCCACCCGACGGCCCAATTGCAGCGCGCCTGCAGGGGCGAGATGTCGAGCGACAGCTCGTGGCCGTGCAGCGGGTAGCCCATCTCGGTGCGCAGGGTGTCGCGGGCGCCGAGGCCGGCGAGCTGGCCGTCCGCCTCGGTCACCGCGTCGACCAGCGCGTCGAACACGGTCGCCGCGCCGTCCCACGGCGGTAGCAGCTCGTATCCCTGTTCGCCGGTGTAGCCGGTCCGGCACACCCGCACCGGGACGCCGTGGAAATCGGCGTCGGCGTATCCCATGTAATCCATGCCGGTCGGCAGGCCCAGCCCGTCGAGCACCTGCGCCGACTTCGGTCCCTGCACCGCGAGCACACCGAAGGACCGGTGCTCGTCGGTGATGGTGAGGCCGTCCGGGGCAGAAGCCTGCAGCGCCGCCACCACCGCGGCGGTGTTGGCGGCGTTGGGCACCAGGAAGATCTCGTCGTCGCTGACGTAATAGGCGATCAGATCGTCGATCACCCCGCCGGATTCGTTGCAGCACAACGTGTACTGCGCCTTACCCGGCCCGATCCGGTTGAGGTCGTTGGTGAGTGCGGAGTTGACGTACGCGGCGGCGCCCTGGCCGCGCACCAGGGCCTTGCCCAGGTGGCTGACGTCGAACAGTCCGACCGCGGTGCGTGTCGCGGTGTGCTCGCCGACGGTGCCGGCGTAGGAGACCGGCATCAGCCAGCCGCCGAACTCCGCGAAGTTCGCGCCGAGCTGCCGGTGACGGTCTTCGAGTGGGCCATGCAGGGTGTCGCTCACCCTTCACACCTTAGGGTGGACGCTCGTGAGCCCCGCGAACACCGGATACCAGTCCCCCGTCGTGACCGTCGCCTCCTCGCTTCCCCGCCGGGGGGTGGGCGAGACGGTGCTGATCGTGCCCGTCGTCAGCGGCGATGACGCACCGTCGGTGCTCGACGTGGGCTCGCATCTGGCTGCCGACGCCGTCGCCGGGATCGAGGCGGCGCTGCGTGCGGTCGGCGGCACCGGTGCCGAAGGTCAGACCCACCGCCTCGCCGTCCCGTCGCTGCCGGTGGCCAGCGTGCTGACGGTCGGACTCGGCAAGCCACGCGACGAGTGGCCGGCCGACACGATCCGGCGGGCCGCGGGTGTCGCGGCCAGGTCGCTGGACAAGGTGGCGGTCGTCGCGACCACGTTGTCGGCGGTCGACCTGGACGCCGCCGTGGAGGGCCTGGTCCTCGGCGCCTACCGGTTCGCGGGCATACGCAGCGAGAAGACCGCGCCCAAGGACGGTGGCCTGCGCGCGATCACGGTGCTGGCCGCCGACACCAAGGCCGCGACCAAGGCCGCCGCCGAGCGGGCGGCGGCGATCGCCACCGCGGTGGCCACCGCGCGCGACTTCGTCAACACCCCGCCCAGCCACCTGTTCCCCGACGAATTCGCCAAGCGGTCGAAGGCGCTGGGCGAGGCGGCCGGCCTGACCGTGGAGGTGCTCGACGACAAGGCGCTGACCAAGGCGGGCTACGGCGGCATCGTCGGCGTCGGCAAGGGTTCATCGCGCCCCCCGCGGCTGGTGCGGTTGAGCCATAAGGGCAGCGGCCGAAATCGCAAGAAGGTTGCGCTGGTCGGCAAGGGCATCACATTCGACACCGGCGGCATCTCGATCAAGCCTGCCGCCAACATGCACCACATGACCTCGGACATGGGCGGCGCGGCCGCGGTCATCGCGACCGTCGTGCTGGCCGCGCAGCAGAAGCTGCCCATCGACGTGATCGCGACGGTGCCGATGGCCGAGAACATGCCGTCGTCGACGGCGCAGCGGCCCGGTGACGTGCTGACCCAGTACGGCGGTATCACCGTCGAGGTGCTCAACACCGATGCCGAGGGCCGGCTGATCCTCGCCGACGCGATCGTGCGGGCCTGCGAGGACGGGCCGGACTACCTGATCGAGACGTCGACGCTGACCGGTGCGCAGACCGTCGCGCTCGGCGCGCGCACGCCGGGTGTGATGGGCAGCGACGAGTTCCGTGACCGGGTGGCGCGGCTGTCGCAGGGCGTCGGCGAGAACGGCTGGGCGATGCCGCTGCCCGAGGAGCTCAAGGACGACCTGAAGTCGGCGGTGGCCGACCTGGCCAACGTCAGCGGGTCGCGCTATGCGGGCATGCTCGTCGCCGGCACCTATCTGCGCGAGTTCGTGGCCGACGGCGTCGAGTGGGCGCACATCGACATCGCAGGCCCGGCGTACAACACCGGCGGGCCGTGGGGCTACACGGGCAAGGGCGGCACCGGCGTGCCGACGCGCACGCTGTTCGCGGTCCTGGAGGACATCGCGGCCAACGGCTAGAGCACCCGGCCGCGGGCGGTGCTGCGCAGCACCTGCGGCGCCACCCGCGACACCCCGTAGAGCAGATGGGCTTCCGGCGCGACGGGCCGCAGCGCCTTGTCCTTGCGCACGGCGGAGACGATCGCCTTGGCGACCTTGTCCGGACCGTAGCGCCGTAGCTGGAACGCCCGCTCGAGCTGGGCTCGGCGGCCCGCGACCTGCGTCGACTTGCCTTGCGGCGCAGCAAATCTCGTGGTGTGCACGATGTTGGTGTCGATGACGCCGGGGAAGATCGTGGTCAGCCCGACGCCGGCGTCGGCGAGCTCGGCGCGCAGGCAGTCGGAGAACATGTACACCGCCGCCTTGCTGGTGCAGTAGGCGTTGAGCGACTGCAGCGGCGCGTAGGCCGCCATCGACGAGACGTTGACAATGTGGCCGCCGGCGCCGCGCTCGACGAGCCGGGGCGCGAAGGCCCTGCAGCAGTTGACGACTCCGCCGAGATTGACGTCCAGCACGCGGCCCCACTCCTCGGCGGGCGTGTCGAGGAAGCGGCCGGCCTGGCCGATCCCGGCGTTGTTGACCACGACGTCGGGCACGCCGTGGGCTGCGGTCACCTCGTCGGCGAAACGTTCGACGGCCGCGGCGTCGGCGACGTCGAGCACGTAGGCGTGCGCCACCCCACCGAGTGCGGCCACCTTCGCCGCGGTGTCCTCGGCGCCGGCGGCATCGATGTCGCTGACGATGACCTCGGCGCCCTGCCGTGCGAACGCCAGGGCGGTCTCCCGTCCGATACCGCTACCGGCGCCGGTGACCGAGACCAACGTGTCGCCGAACGGTTCGCGCTGCCTGCCGACGGCTGCGCGCAGCAGCTCGCGGTCGGCGGGCGCGCCCTGGACGTGGCTGGCCAGCTGGCGCACGGCACGGGCCAGGAACTGCGGGTGCGACATCGGCGACCAGTGGCCGGCCTGCAGGTCACGGCGCCACAGCCGGGGCACCCATCGCGAGGTGTACCGGTAGGAGTGCGGGCGCACCCAGCGGTCGCGGGTGTTGACGATCAGCTGCACCGGCACGTCGACGTGGAAGTCGTGTCTGCCGCGCCGGACGGAGGGAAAGAAGTTGGCGCGGTACACCTTCAGCCCGTTCGCCGCGTCAGTGGTGAAGCTGTCGGCATGATGCAGCCGGTCGCCGCCGACGTGCGAGGCGATGGCCAGCCTGCGGATCGCGGCGGCCAGGAACAGCCGCATCGCAATCGGCGTCAGCAGCGGCACGGAGAACACCGCCATGTATGTCAGCCGCAGCGCCTGGTCGACGGCGCCGGCGAACATCCCGGGCCGGTAGGGGCGGACGAGCGCGTCGCGGAAGTAGCGCAGCAGGTGGTCGAGCGCGGGCCCGGACACCGACGTGAAGGAGGCGACGCGATCGCTCGCCTCGGGCCGCAGGAGGTACTCCCAGACACTCGTCGATCCCCAGTCGTGCGCGAGCACGTGCACGGTCTCGCCGGGTGCCAGCGCGTCGACGACGGCCGCGAAGTCCTCGGCGAAGTGCGCCATGGTGTACGCCTTCGCCGACTTCGGGGCCGACGATGCCCCGGCGCCGCGGCTGTCGTAGCGGATGATCCGGAAGTCGTCGCCCAGCTGCTCTGCCACGCCGTCCCACAGCACGTGGGTGTCCGGCCAGCCGTGGACCAGTACGACGGTCGGACCGTCGGGATTGCCTTCTTCGAAGACGGCCAGGCGGACGTCGTCAGTGCTGTCGACGAACCGCGCGTCGACGAACCGCGCGGCCGGGTCACGTTGGGCGCTCACCGGCCCCACCCTGCCACGGCGTCAGCGGTCGTCGAGCTCCTGGCGGGCCGCCCGCTTGCGTTCGATGCGCCGGCGCGCGTCGTAGTCACGCATCCGTTGCGGATAGCCGACCTTCTGGACGTCGTAGACCGGGATGTTCAGCCGCTCGCTCAGCCGGCGGGCGCCCGCGTCGCCGCCGGCACGGCGACGCGTCCACTCGCCGTCGGCGGCCACCAGCACCACGGTCACCTCGGTGACCGTGGTCTTCGGTTCGACGAACGCCTCAACGCCGGTGTGTTCGGCGACCCACTGCCGGAGGTACCTGAGGTCGGCGGCCGGGTCACGGCCGTCGCCGCGCGCCGAGCGGCGGCCGCGCAGTCTGCTGAAAAGTCCCACCCCGATCCTCCTTTCCTCCCCCGTTGTCCGCGCCCACACCGGGCTTTCGTTCCCTTTCGATAGTGCCAGAGCAACGAGTACCCGAGTCTGCGCCGAACGACAGGAGTGAACGTGGAAGGATGGGGAACGACATTCGCCTACCCCCTGCGACTGCTCGTGCGAAGGAGCCAACACCCATGGCCGTCACTGTTGAGATGCCCGCACTCGGTGAGAGCGTCACCGAGGGGACCGTCACCCGCTGGCTCAAACAAGAGGGTGACACCGTCGAACAGGACGAGCCGTTACTCGAGGTCTCCACCGACAAGGTGGACACGGAGATCCCGTCGCCTGCCGCGGGTGTGCTGAAGAAGATCGTCGCGCAGGAGGACGACACGGTCGAGGTCGGCGGCGAGCTCGCGGTGATCGGCGACGCCGATGACGGTGACGACGAGGGCGGGTCATCGGATTCCGGCGACGAGGATTCCGCCGACTCCGGCGACGATGAGCCGGCCGAAGAGGAAGAGCCGGCCGAGGAGCCTGAGGAGCAACCCGAGGAGTCGGCCGAGGAATCCGAGGATGAGGATTCCGGCGACTCGGAAGAGTCAGAGGAGGACGAGCCGGAACCCGAGTCGAAGCCGGCCGCCAAGTCGTCGAAGTCGTCCGGTTCGGCGACGCCGGTCGTCATGCCCGAACTCGGTGAGTCCGTCACCGAGGGCACCGTCACCCGGTGGCTCAAGAAGGTCGGCGACAGCGTCGAGGTCGACGAGCCGCTGCTCGAGGTCTCCACCGACAAGGTCGACACCGAGATCCCGTCGCCCGTGGCGGGCACGCTGGTGTCCATCACCGCCGAGGAGGACGACACCGTCGAGGTGGGTGGTGAGCTGGCGAAGATCGGCGACGCCGATGCCGAGGCGTCCGACGAGCCCGAACCGGAGCCAGAACCCGAGCCTGAGCCTGAGCCCGAAGAGAAGCCGGAGCCCAAGCAGGAGAAGAAGCCGGAACCCGAGCCTGAGCCGGAAGAGAAGCCCGAGCCCAAGCAGGAGAAGAAGCCGGAGCCCAAGCAGGACTCCAAGCAGGAGTCCAAGCCCGAGCCCAAGCAGGAGAAGAAGTCCGAGCCCGAGCAGGACGGCGAGGCGTCGTCGGACGGCGCGCCGTACGTCACCCCGCTGGTGCGCAAGCTTGCCTCGGAGAACGACGTCGACCTGTCGTCGGTCAAGGGCACCGGGGTGGGCGGCCGGATCCGCAAGCAGGACGTGCTCGCCGCCGCGGAGGCCAAGAAGGCGCCGAAGTCCGGCACCGAGGAGGCCGCCGAGGCGCCGTCCAAGGCACCGGCCGCGGCGATGGCAGGCGCCGACGCCAACGCCGCCGACGCGCCGCTGGCCCACCTGCGCGGCACCACGCAGAAGGCCACCCGGATCCGTCAGCTGACGGCCAAGAAGACGCGCGAATCCCTGCAGGCGACAGCGCAATTGACGCAGACCCACGAGGTCGACATGACCAGGATCGTGGCGCTGCGGGCGCGGGCGAAGAAGGACTTCGCCGAGCGTGAGGGCGTCAACCTCACGTACCTGCCGTTCATCGCCCGCGCGGTGATCGACGCGCTCAAGCAGCATCCGAACGTCAACGCCAGCTATAACGAGGACACCAAGGAGATCACCTACTACGACGCCGAGCACCTCGGCTTCGCGGTGGACACCGAGCAGGGCCTGCTGTCCCCGGTGGTCAAGAACGCCGGCGATCTGTCGCTGGCCGGGCTGGCCCGGGCGATCCACGACATCGCCGCACGCGCTCGCTCCGGTGACCTCAAGCCCGGGGATCTGTCCGGCGGCACGTTCACGATCACCAACATCGGCAGCCAGGGCGCGTTGTTCGACACCCCGATCCTGGTGCCGCCGCAGGCGGCGATGCTGGGCACCGGGGCTATCGTCAAGCGGCCGCGGGTGATCGTCGACGAGTTCGGCAACGAGTCGATCGGTGTGCGCTCGGTGAGCTACCTTCCGCTGACCTACGACCACCGGTTGATCGACGGTGCGGACGCCGGCCGGTTCCTGACCACCGTCAAGCGTCGCCTCGAGGACGGTGCGTTCGAGGCTGACCTCGGCCTCTAGAAGGGCAGCCAACCCCCAGTGTCGGACTCTGTCATCGCAATTGCGGGATCCTCAGGTCTGATCGGCTCGGCGCTGGTCTCGGCGCTGCGGGCCGCCGACCACCGGGTGATCCGGATCGTGCGGCGTGCGCCGTCGAACGCCGACGAGTTGTTCTGGAATCCCGACGCCGGCGAATTCGACGCCGGTGCGCTGCGCGGCGTGGACGCCGTGGTGAACCTGTGCGGTGTCGGCGTCGGCGACAAGCGGTGGTCGGGCGCGTTCAAGCAGAGCCTGCGCGACAGCCGCATCGCCCCCACCGATGTGCTGGCGGGTGCGGTCGTCGAGGCCGGGGTGCCGGTATTGGTCAACGCCAGCGCGGTCGGCTACTACGGCGACACCCGCGACCGCGTCGCCGACGAGTCCGCGCCCTCGGGTGAGGGGTTCCTGGCGCAGCTGTGCCGAGACTGGGAGGCGGCGACCGCGCCGGCGGCACAGGACGGTGCGCGCGTCGTGCTGGCCCGCACCGGCCTGGTGCTGGCGCCCTCGGGCGGCCTGTTCGGCCGGTTGCGCCCGCTGTTCTCACTCGGGGTCGGCGCGCGGCTGGGCAACGGGCGCCAGTACATGGCGTGGATCAGCCTCGAGGACGAGGTGCGAGCGCTGCTGTTCGCGATCTTCGACGGTCAGCTGTCCGGCCCGGTGAACATGGCGGGGCCGGCGCCGGTCACCAACGCCGAGTTCACCGCGGCGATGGGCCGGGCGGTCAACCGGCCGACGCCGCTGATGGTGCCGGGATTCGCGTTGCGGACCGTGTTCGGCGAGTTCGCCGACGAGGGTCTGCTCGCCGGCCAACGGGCGATCCCGGCCGCCCTCGAGCGGGCCGGATTCGTGTTCCACCACAACACCGTCGGTGAGGCGCTGGCCTACGCGACGCACAGCCGGGACGAGTAGCCGCCGCCGAGTACCTTGGTGCACATGGAGGCCTCCATCCGCTCGGGAGCCGCGCCGATCGACGTACGCCGGCTCGGCACCGTCGACTACCTCGACGCCTGGCAGCTGCAGCGCGATGCTGCCGAAGCGCGCATCGCCGGCGGGCCCGACACGCTGTTGCTGCTCGAGCATCCGCCGGTCTACACCGCGGGCAGGCGCACCGAACCGCACGAACGGCCGATGGACGGCACCCCGGTCATCGACACCGACCGCGGCGGCAAGATCACCTGGCACGGTCCCGGACAGTTGGTCGGGTATCCGATCGTCGGGCTGGCCGAGCCGTTGGACGTGGTGAACTTCGTCCGCCGCCTCGAGGAGGCGTTGATCGCCGTCTGCGCCGACCTCGGCCTGGCCACCACCCGGGTGCCGGGGCGGTCCGGGGTCTGGCTGCCGGCCGACGACGCCGGCATGCGGCCCGCCCGCAAGATCGGCGCGATCGGGATCCGGGTGGCACGCGCGACCACCCTGCACGGTTTCGCGCTGAACTGCGACTGCGATCTGACCGCCTACCGCAGCATCGTGCCCTGCGGGATCGCCGACGCCGGGGTGACGTCACTGACCGCCGAGCTGGGCCGACACGTCGGGGTCGACGACGTGATCGGGCCGGTGACCGCTGCGGTGTGCGACGCGCTGGACGGCAGGCTCGCGGTCGGTGCGGCAAGCGCACCGGGCGTAGCATCGATGCAGTGACGATCGCTCCCGACGGCCGCAAGCTCCTGCGTCTGGAAGTCCGCAACGCCCAGACGCCGATCGAACGCAAGCCCCCGTGGATCAAGACGCGCGCGAAGATGGGCCCGGAGTACAAGGAGCTCAAGAGCCTCGTCCGCCGCGAGGGCCTGCACACCGTCTGCGAAGAGGCCGGCTGCCCCAACATCTTCGAATGCTGGGAGGACCGCGAGGCCACCTTCCTGATCGGCGGCGAGCAGTGCACGCGGCGCTGCGACTTCTGCCAGATCGACACGGGTAAGCCCGCCGATCTCGACCGCGACGAACCCCGCCGCGTCGCCGAGAGCGTGCAGGCGATGGGCCTGCGGTACTCGACCGTCACCGGTGTGGCCCGCGACGACCTGCCCGACGGCGGCGCCTGGCTCTACGCCGAGACGGTCCGCCAGATCAAGCAGCTCAACCCCAACACCGGCGTCGAACTGCTGATCCCCGACTTCAACGGCGACCCCGAACAGCTCCGCGAGGTCTTCGAGTCGCGACCGGAGGTGTTGGCGCACAACGTCGAGACGGTGCCGCGCATCTTCAAGCGGATCCGTCCGGCGTTCCGCTACGACCGCAGCCTCGCTGTCCTGACGTCGGCCCGGGCGGCCGGCCTGGTCACCAAGAGCAACCTGATCCTCGGCATGGGCGAGACGCCCGAGGAGGTACGCACCGCACTGGTCGACCTGCACGAGGCGGGCTGCGACATCGTCACGATCACCCAGTACCTGCGGCCGTCGCTGCGCCACCATCCGGTCGAGCGCTGGGTCAGGCCCGAGGAGTTCGTCGAGCATCAGCAGTTCGCCGAGGGTGTCGGCTTCGCCGGGGTGCTGGCCGGCCCGCTGGTGCGGTCGTCGTATCGCGCCGGTCGGCTCTACACACAGGCGAAGAGCCTGCGGACGGCCGAATGCCCACCCGTATCCTGATGTGATGGCGAAATCGCGCGACACAGCCGCTACCAAGGCCGCCAAGGCGGAGGCGAAGGCAGCCCGCAAGGCCGCGTCCAAGCAGCGCCGCAGCCAGCTGTGGCAGGCGTTCCAGATCCAGCGCAAAGAGGACAAGCGGCTGCTGCCGTACATGATCGGTGCATTCGTGCTGATCGTGGCGGCGTCGGTGACGGTCGGCGTGCTCGTCGGCGGGTTCACCACCTACACGCTGATCCCGCTCGGTGTGCTGCTGGGCGCCCTGGTGGCGTTCATCATCTTCGGCCGTCGCGCGCAGAAGTCGGTGTACCGCAAGGCCGAGGGTCAGACGGGCGCGGCCGCGTGGGCGCTGGACAACCTGCGCGGCAAGTGGCGGGTGACGCCGGGCGTCGCGGCGACGGGCAACTTCGACGCCGTGCACCGGGTGATCGGCCGGCCGGGCGTGATCTTCGTCGCCGAGGGCTCGCCGGGCAGGCTCAAGCCGCTGCTGGCCCAGGAGAAGAAACGCACCGCCCGCCTGATCGGCGACACCCCAATCTACGACATCATCGTCGGCAACGGCGAGGGCGAAGTGCCGCTGTCCAAGCTGGAACGCCACTTGACCAAGCTGCCCGCCAACATCACCGTCAAGCAGATGGACTCGCTGGAATCCAAGCTGGCGGCTCTGGGCACCAAGATCGGACCGGCGGCCATGCCGAAGGGTCCGTTGCCCGCACAGGCGAAGATGCGCGGCGTGCAGCGCACCGTCCGCAGGCGCTAGCTAGCGGGTTCGCGCCGAACGTGAGCTTTCGTTCGAATTCCGGCCGGATTTTCGAGCACAAGTTCACGCTCGGGAATGGAACCGACCGGGTGCTGCTGCCGTCGTAGGTGAGTGGAGTGGCCCTTCCTCGGCACCGAGGCCCTCGCGGCCGGCACGGTCAACAGGTATCAGTTGGCCACTCGATACGACGCGCTGTTTCGCAACGTATACGTGCCGAGAGGACAGGCGGTCACGGCCGCCGACAAGGCGGTCGGCGCGTGGCTCTGGTCGGGCAGACGTGGCACTGCTGCGGGCCTGTCGGCCGCCGCGCTGCACGGTGCCAAGTGGATCGACGCGACACTGCCCGCCGAGCTCAATCAATCCAGTCGGCACAAGACCACAGGCATCCGCCTGCACAGCGACGCCCTGGCCGACGATGAGATCTGCCAGGCCCGCGGCGTTCCGGCGACCACGCCCGCCCGGACGGCCTTCGACCTCGGCCGCCGGAAGGGCTTGACGACCGCTGTCGTCCGCATCGATGCGCTGAGGCAGGCGACCCGGCTCACCGCCCGCGACGTCGGAGCACTCGCCGAACGTCATCGTGGTGCCCGCGGCGTCGTGCAGTTGCGCGAGGCACTGGCTCTATCGGACGCCGGAGCCGAGTCACCGCAGGAGACACGCACGCGCCTGGTGCTCGCTGCCGCCGGGCTTCGGCCGACCCACACACAGATCGAGGTCTTCGACCACTACGAGTTCGTGGGTCGTGTCGACATGGGCTACCTCAGGTGGAAGGTCGGCGTCGAGTACGACGGGCCGCAACACTGGACGGACCCGTCCATCCGCGACCGCGACCTCGAGCGGCGGGCCAGACTCTCGTCACTGGGCTGGCGCATGATCCATGTCAATGCAGAGATGCTGCGGTACCGGCCAGCGGTCATCATCGGCCGGACCGAGGCGGCGCTACGGGACGCGGGCGCCGCCGTGTGCCGAACGTGAGCTTGTGATCGCGATCCGACGAGAATCTCGAACACAAGCTCACACTCAGCGTCTGACCACCGCGGTCTTCGTCGCGAGGTCCTGCAGACCGCGCAGGTCGCTGTCGGTGAACAGGGCCGGGATGATCAGCGTGATCAGCAGCCCGCGCACCGCGGCTCGGCCCGCACCGACGTGCAGGCGGCCGTCGACGGGCACCACCTGCAGGCCGAGGGCGTACTGGCCGGGCGTGAAGCCGAACAGGCGCACGGACAACACACCGAGCACGAACCAGACCAGCAGCACGGCGGTGGACAGCATGGCGAGCGACACCCAGCCGAACGCCATGGCCAGCCCGGCCAGCCCGTAGGCGATCAGCCAGTCGACGATCAGTGCGGCGATCCGGCGGCCGAAGCGGGCGAGTGATCCGGGGCCGCGTTCGGGCATGCCCAGCCGGTGGCCGGGATAGTCATTGGGCCTCTCACCGGGGGCGCTGCCCTGCGAGCGGTCCGGGCCGGACAGCCACGATCCGAGGCGGGAACCGGGGTCGCGGGCCATGATGTCAGCATAGGCTCGCCCCTGACACGCGCCGCGAGGCCGCCGGCCGTCGCGAGTGCGCGGTGTGATTGCGTAACTTCGGCGCAACATGCGGTTGATGACCGTGCAACATCGTGTCCCTAGCGTCAACGCGCGGGTTACCAGTGAAGGAGAGAACCTAGTGGCAGAAACTACGCCCGACGACATCTTCAAGACCATCAAGGACGAGGGTGTCGAGTACGTCGACATCCGGTTCTGCGATCTTCCCGGCGTCGTCCAGCACTTCTCGATCCCGGCGTCGGCATTCGACGGAAGCGTTTTCGAAGACGGGCTGGCGTTCGACGGTTCCTCGGTGCGTGGCTTCCAGTCCATTCACGAATCGGACATGATGCTGCTGCCCGATCCCGAGACCGCGCGCATCGACCCGTTCCGCGCCGCCAAGACGCTGAACATGAACTTCTTCGTGCACGATCCGTTCACCCGTGAGGCCTACTCCCGCGATCCGCGCAACGTGGCCCGCAAGGCGGAGAACTACCTGGCCAGCACCGGCATCGCCGACACCTGCTTCTTCGGCGCCGAGGCGGAGTTCTACATCTTCGACTCGGTCAGCTTCGATTCGCGGATCAACGGCACCTTCTACGAGGTCGACTCCGAGTCGGGCTGGTGGAACACCGGTGAGCCCCTCGAGGCGGACGGCAGCCCCAACCGCGGATACAAGGTGCGGCCCAAGGGCGGCTACTTCCCCGTGGCGCCGTACGACCACTACGTCGACCTGCGCGACCAGATGGCCACCAACCTGCAGAACGCCGGATTCGTGCTGGAGCGCGGTCACCACGAGGTGGGCACCGCCGGCCAGGCCGAGATCAACTACAAGTTCAACACGCTGCTGCACGCGGCCGATGACGTGCTGCTGTTCAAGTACATCATCAAGAACACCGCGTGGCAGGGCGGCAAGACCGTGACGTTCATGCCCAAGCCGCTGTTCGGTGACAACGGCTCCGGTATGCACGCCCACCAGTCGCTGTGGAAGGACGGCCAGCCGCTGTTCCACGACGAGTCGGGCTACGCCGGCCTGTCGGACCTGGCCCGCCACTACATCGGCGGCATCCTGCACCACGCGCCGTCGCTGCTGGCGTTCACCAACCCGACGGTGAACTCCTACAAGCGCCTGGTGCCGGGCTACGAGGCGCCGATCAACCTGGTGTACAGCCAGCGCAACCGCTCGGCGTGTGTGCGTATCCCGATCACCGGCAACAACCCGAAGGCCAAGCGCCTCGAGTTCCGTTGCCCGGACAGCTCGGGCAACCCGTACCTGGCGTTCGCGGCGATGCTGATGGCCGGCATCGACGGCATCAAGCGCAAGCTGGAGCCGCAGGCCCCGATCGACAAGGACCTCTACGAGCTGCCGCCGGACGAGGCCGCCAGCATCCCGCAGGCGCCGACGTCGCTGTCGGCGGTGATCGACCGGCTCGAGGAGGATCACGAATACCTCACCGAGGGTGGCGTGTTCACCGAGGACCTGATCGAGACCTGGATCTCCTACAAGCGGGAGAACGAGATCATGCCGGTGCAGATCCGTCCGCACCCGTACGAGTTCGCGCTGTACTACGACGTGTAGATCCTCGCGTCAGGAAGGGCCGGGTGGTTCCCCAGTGTGGGGGCCACCCGGCCCTTTCGCATGGACGCGGAAGGATGGGGGCATGCGAGTACTGGTGCAGCGTGTGTCGTCGGCGAGCGTCGAGGTCGACGGCGAGGTGGTCGGTGAGATCGCGCCGGCCGGGCAGGGGCTGTTGGCACTGGTCGGCGTGACGCACGACGACGACGAGGACAAGGCGCGCCGGATGGCCGAGAAGCTCTGGCAGCTGCGGATACTCGACGAGGAGCGGTCGGCGTCGGACGTCGGTGCCCCGATCCTGGTGGTCAGTCAGTTCACGCTGTACGCCAACACGGTCAAGGGCAGGCGGCCGAGCTGGAACCTGGCGGCCCCGAGGCCGGTCGCCGAACCGCTGGTCTCGGTTTTGGCCGCCGAGCTGCAGGCGCTCGGGGCCGAGGTGGCGACCGGAGTTTTCGGTGCGGACATGAAAGTGCAACTGGTGAACGACGGCCCGGTAACAGTCATGTTGGAGCTGTGAGAAAGCTGACCGCCTCGGCGTAGGGTTCTCCCATGACGACCAATCTCGATTCACGACTTGCGAGCTACTCCTCCCCTCTACTGAGCGTCTTCCGCATCGTCTTCGGTCTCATGTTCACGTTGCACGGCGCGATCAAGCTGTTCGGCTGGCCGCTGGGCACGGCGATACCGGTCGGCACCTGGCCCGGATGGTGGGCCGGGCTCATCGAGCTGGTGACCGGTCTGCTGATCCTCGTCGGGTTCTTCACCCGCATCGCCGCGTTCATCGCCGCGGGTGAGATGGCGGTCGCCTACTTCTGGGCGCATTGGCCGCCGCTCGACGGCCCGGCGAAGAGCTTCTGGCCCTTCGACGCGCAGATCGGCGGCAACGGCGGCGAGCCGGCCCTGCTGTACTGCTTCGGCTTCCTGGCGATCGCCGGGCTCGGTGCCGGCGCCTGGTCGGTCGATGCGCGCAGGCGCGTCGGCGGCGGCTCCGGTGTGCGACGTGGGCGCGTGGTGACCGGCACCGCCGCACCCGCAGGCACCCCGGCGGCAGCGCCCGTGCGGCGCGGCGGCCTGCTGAGCCGCTTCCGCCGTAACCGGTACTGACTAATAGGTTGGTCGGCGCGTCGGCTAAGTCACCGTCACGAACGAGAATGCGGTCACCGTGTTTCCCTTGTTGTTCGTGACGTACAGCTGGTTGCCGTCAGGACTGATGCCGATGAAGCTCGCATCTTGATCCTGTAACGACCCTGAAGGACTCGGGTTGTACACGATGCCCTGGACGTCGGGTGTCGTCGGGTCGAGGTCGATCAACGAATTGGTCGCTGTGTCGATCACCTTCACGGTGCCGTCGCCGGTGCTGATCACGTAAGCCAAGCTGCGGTCCGGGCTGTAGACGATGTTGTAAGGCAGCTTCCCCACAGCGAGACGATCCAGTTCCGGAGTGTTGGGGTCGAGATCGACGATTGTCGGATTATCGGGGTCGCTCTCGATGTCGACGACCGTCACAAAGCCGGGAGGCGGCGGCGAATTCGGGACCCGGGGGTCGTAGCCCTCGAGATCCAACGTCGGCACATACAGGGTGCTGCCGTCGCTGGACGCGTAGCCACCGAACTGACCCAGCGGGATCGGGTCACCCACCACTGTGTTGGTCGCGGTGTCGATGACGATCAGCTCGCCGTCATAGCCGAGTTCGATGCCCTCGTCGGTCGGAGTCTGCGTGCTGACGTCTCGCACGATGTAGAGGCGACTGCCATCGGCATTGAGCGCCCCGCTGATCGGGAACGCGTAGGTGCCCACTCCCGTCTCGCTGTCCCTCGATTGCACGAGCAGCGGAATCCCCTGCACCTCATCGATGTCTGGATTCAGGTCGAGCGTTTCGTTGTACGTGGGGCTGGTCTCGTCGGTGTCGATGACGTAGACGTTCCCATCGCGTTGTTGGTTGATCACGTAGATGCGCTTCTCGTCCGGGCTCACCACCGTGAAGAAGGCGCCGTTCGGCAGATTGATCGCATCGACATCGTTTTCGTTGTCGTCCGGATCCGCGTCGACGATCGTGTTGTCATCGGTGTCGATGATGGTGATCGTGCTCGGCGTGGAGGCTGCCGTGATCGACGAGTTGACCACGTAGAGACGGTCGTCGATGAGGCCGGCGAAGGCCGGATTGATGCCGACCGGGATGGTCTCGACCACCTTGTTGAATTCAGCGGCGTTGGTGGGGTCCGCGCCGATGACCGTCACCGTGCTGGGTATCGAATTGCTCGCGCCACCCTGTGGATCCAATTTGGAATTCAGGATGTAGGCGTATTTCTCGGTCACGATCACTCCTGCCGGCTTACTGCCGACGGGTATCGCTTGTTCGTTGATCACGAACTGTCCCGCCGGAGGTGTCGGCAGCTGCAGCGCCTGGTCCGGCGGATCCTCGGCTTCGATCGCCGCAAAGCTGGCCGACCGCATCGCGAACGTCTGCGTCGTCGGCTGGTTGGTCACCTGAAGTTTGAGATCGTCTGTGGTGTCCAATCCGAGGCCAGCACGCAGTTGACCGGCCTGCGTGGGCATGAGCTCGGCCTTGTACTCACCCGTCACCGGATCGTACGACTCGTTGACGACTCGCCAATATTTCGGCTCGAAGCCGGGCGCGGCTCTGACGTCGGCGACCGTGTCCGCGTCGTACTGCAGCACGGTGTCGTAGATGCCGCTGTCATCGGGGCGCTTCGTCGGCGGAATCACGACGTCGGGTGGCGGAGGCAGTGCGCCGTCGCTAGCGGCAATGGTGATCACCACGGAATCGGTGTGGCCGCTACGTGGACTGAACAAGCCGAGGAGACCGTGAACATGCGGGCTCGTGGCGTCGCTGACGGTGACCGTGACCGTATCGCTGCCGTCCCAGCCGGCGGGGTTGCCGACGGCATACGTGAAAGTGCCGTCCTGGTTGTCGAGCACAGTGCCTTCTCCCGCACCGCTTCCGGTGAGGGTGTACGCCAGGTCGTCGCCGTCGGGATCCGAACCGGCAGGTGTGATCGTGAAGGTGCCGTCTCCGTTGTCGACGACGCCGACGTCACTGGTGGTGATCTCGGGTGTCCGGTTGAACACCGCCTTTCCGAACGGTGTCTCCTGCACTTGCCGGCGCACCCACGCGAGCACGCCCCACAGGACCGGATTCTGCGGCGCCGGTTGGCCCGGTACACCGGCGCCGAGGAACGGGGCCAACGCGGCTGACAGCACGCGCGTCACCACACTCAGTGGCGCTCGGACCGGTGCGGAGATCCGCTGCTGCTCAACGAAGGTGATCTCGCTGACGATCGAAGCCTGCTGCTGCGGCCCCGCAGCGGATTCGAGGCCGGCGGTGACTGATTCGGGCACGCGCTGTATCGCGCCGTCCAGGGCCGTCGCCGTTGGCCGGTTCTCGGTGATCGCGGCGCTCACGCGGCGGGAGAACACCTGTGGCCCCGGTGTTCTGGTCACAGATTGCGTCGCCGCGGAGGCGGGCAGCGCCGCTTCGGAAGGAGTCGTCGCCGAGCCGTTCGCCGCCGAACTCTGCGGAGCACCTGATCCATCGACCGGCTCGGACGGGTCGGGCGCCACCGGCTTGGTGCGGGTCGGCCGCACCCCGAGGCGCTGCGTCGAGGTGATCGCCTCACCGGAACTCTTCGCCGCGTCCGTGACGATCTTTCGCACTGCGTCCGTTGCACGCTCGATGCGCTTCTCGATGCGCTTCTCGATCGCGTCGCGCTTCTCCTTCGCCGAGGTCGGCGTGTCATCCTGGCTCTCGTCCGACGTGTCGGTCTCGCTCTTCGACGAGGCCGCGGGTCCCGAGTCGGTCGACGTCGACGTCTCATCCGCCCACGCGACACCGGGAGTGCTGGCCACCGCGGCCCCGACGCCGAGCGCAACGGCGAGCGCACCGACCCGGCCGACGTACCTGGCGTACATCGTCGGTGATGCGGTGTACCCGGTAGTGCGTCGCTTTTCGGCGTCCACGGTGCTCCCCTCAGTCGCCTTCGGGCTTTGCGGACGCACCGGTTGGTGTTCTCAGCTTGCTCTCAGGATCAGACGGAGCGTACGGCGTCGACGCCGCCGCACCTAGCCCTTACGGGCAGCTCCCGGACCGTGTCTTCGTGTTGTCAATGACTTTGCCGCCATCGACGAGCGACACGCCCGGCGAAAGTCCTGCTGAGGACTATCGCGGCGTCGACCTGACTGATGGTGAACCGCCAACTATTCGATTCACGGGCAGAAAGCCGAGGTCAAGATCGTTCTTCCGCCAGCTGGAGATCGCGCGAGCAACATCCGGTTCGCGCGCCGCGCGGACCATGCCGAGATATTCGGTGACAGCGTTGCACCGTTGCTGGCGCGATCGATGGCGAAGGACTAGCTAGCAGTCCAGCCCGAGGTCCTTGCGGAACCGCTTCATTCCGTCGACCTTCTCGGCGAGTGACGCCTGCGGGCCGGCGTAGAACATCCACGGCATCGTGACGATCCCGGTGATGCCCGCGGCCTCGGCCCGCGCGTAGTGCTCGGGGGTGAACGCGTCGGTGAGCGGGGTCAGGACGGTGAAGCCGTCCATCGACAACCCGTTGTCCGCGCGCAGCGCACGTAGCTTGTCCACCGAGGCGATGGCGCGATCGGTCGAGATGAGGTCACCGATCCAGCCGTCGTGCCGGGCCGCCCGCCGCAGCGCGATGTCACTCAGTCCCCCGACATAGATCGGGATGTGAGGCGGTGTCGGTTCCATCTCCAGCCGTGGCGCCGAATAGAACTCACCGGTGAATTCGTTCCACCCCGGCTGCCACAAAGTCCGAAACAGCTCGAGCATCTCGTCGGTGCGCCTGCCGCGCCGGTCGAACCGCTGCCCCATCAGCGTGAACTCTTCTTCGCACCAGCCCACCCCGACACCGAGTTCCACCCGCCCGTCGGCCAGATAGGCCGCCGTACCGATCGCCTTGGCCGCCGAATACGGATCCCGCATCGCCGGGATGTAGACCGTCGTGACGAAGCGCAGTCGTTCGGTGACCGACGCCAGCGCGCCCACCAGCACCCACGGGTCCGGCCAGTGGGTGAACGGCTTCCACCGCCTGCTGCCGTCGTGGGTGTAGGGGTACGGCGTCTTCAGCGTCTCCAGGTTCACGACGTGGTCGGGGATCCCCATGCCGTCATAGCCCAGATCATCGGCAGCCCGGGCGATCTCGATGATCTCGCGAGACTCCAGGAACGCCGAGCTGACGTAGAACCTCACCCGGCTTCCCGCGCCCAGGCCGGCATGATGAACACCCCTTCGGCCTCGACGGTCACGCCCTCGGCGTCACGCAGTTCGCCGCGGGCATAGGTCTTGAACCCGTCCACCCGGTCGACCCACGCCTCGGCACGCAGTGCCCCCAGCGGTGTGCCACGCAAATACTTCAACGTGATCGTCCCGGTGAACAAGGGTTTGGTCAGGCCGTCGCTGGCCACCTCGCCGAGGATCTGGTCCAGCACCAGCGCGCAGACGCCGCCGTGCACCCACCCCGGCGGCCCCTCGTACGGCGCGCCCAACGAGAACTCGCTCCAGCAGCGTCCGTCCGCGTCCTGCTCGATCATCAGTGGCGGCGCCATCGCATTGCGGATGCCGACCACCGGATTCGCCCACACCACCGGGCGTCCCGTGTCGGCGTGCCGCATCCTCGGCGTCTGGTCGCGTTCCCGCTCTTCGAGCATCGCACTCACCGCGTCGATCGCCCGGCGTGCCTCGACGACGGTGTCGTCGTCCACCCCGGTGCGGATGCTCGCCTCGATGAGTCGGCGCACCGACTGTGTCAGCGGCTCGTGCAGTGCACGCAGCCGGTCGTGCTCCTCCGCACTCATCGACTCGAAGAAGAAATCCACGTCAACCTCCGAACACGTTGCGCACCACGGTCTTCGCGCGACGTGTCACGCGCAGATAGTTGTCGAGGAACTCGCCGCCGTCGTCGTTGTCCCAGCCGGCGGCCAGCGCCACCGCGTTGAGCTGCCTGCCCGGCCCCGGCAGCTGGTCGGTGGCCTTGCCGCGCACCAGCACCAGCGCGTTGCGGGCCCGCGTCGCGGTCAACCACGCCTGCCGGAGCAGGTCGATGTCCCCTTCGGCGATCAGCTCCGCGGCGCCGATCGCGTTCAGCGAGTCCAGCGTCGAGGTGTTGTGCAGCGCCGGGATGCGGTGGGCGTACCGCAGCTGCAGCAGCTGCACCGTCCACTCGATGTCGGCGAGCCCGCCGCGGCCGAGCTTGGTGTGGGTGTTGGGATCGGCGCCGCGCGGCAACCGCTCGGCGTCCACCCGCGCCTTGATCCGCCGGATCTCCTGCACCGTCGCGGCCGATACGCCGTCGGCGGGATAGCGGATCGCGTCGATCATCAACAGGAATTGTTCGCCGAGTTCGAGGTCACCGGCCACCCGATGCGCACGCAGCAGCGCCTGAACCTCCCACGGCTGCGCGTATTTCGTGTAATACGCGGTGTAGGAGGCCAGTGTGCGCACCAGCGGCCCGTTGCGGCCCTCGGGCCGCAGCCCCAGGTCGACCTCGAGCGGCGGGTCGGCACTCGGTGTCCCGAGCAGCGTCCGGACCTGCTCGGCGATGTTCACCGACCACTTCACCGCGACGGATTCCTCCACCCCGGCGTGCGGCTCGCAGACGAACATCACGTCCGCGTCCGACCCGTAGCCCAGCTCGTGACCGCCGAGCCGGCCCATCCCGATCACCGCGAGCCGCGCGGGCGCTCCGCCGTCCGGTGTGTTCGCCCGGATCACCGCCTCCAGCGCCGCCTGCAGCACCGCCACCCACAGCGCCGTCAGCGCCTTGCACACCTCGGTCACCTCGAGCATGCCCAGCAGGTCGGCCGACGCGATCCGCGCCAGTTCGCGCCGGCGCAGTGTGCGCGCGGCGGCGATAGCGCGCACCGGGTCCTGATGCCGGCCCGCCGAGGCGATGAGCGCCTTGGCCATTCCATCGGGTTCGACGTCGCACAGCTTGGGACCGTTCGGGCCGTCCGCGTACAGCCGGATCACCTCGGGCGCCCGCATGAGCAGTTCGGGAACGTAGGCCGAGACGCCGAGCACCCGCATCAGCCGTTTCGCGACCGCCCCCTCGTCGCGCAGCGTCGACAGGTACCACCGCTCCTCGGCGAGCGACTCGCTGATCCGCCGGTAGGACAGCAGCCCGGCATCCGGATCGGGGGTGTCGGACAGCCAGTCCAGCAGCGTCGGCAGCAGCACCTGCTGCACCCGGGCGCGCCTGGCGCCGCCACCGGTGAGGGCCGCCAGATGGGTCAGCGCGCTCTGCGGCCCCTCGTATCCCAGGGCGGCCAGCCGGCGTTCGGCGGACTTCGTGCTGAGTCCGGCCGAAATGCCCAGTGCGTCTTGGCCGACCGACTCCAGCAGCGGCTGGTAGAACAGCTTCGCGTGCAACCGCGACACCCGCAGGCTCTGTCGCTTGAGTTCCTCGCGCAGCACTCCGAGAGCGTCGTGCTGGCCGTCGGGCCGGATGTGGGCCGCCCGCGCCAGCCAGCGCATCGCCTCGTCGTCGCCGGACTCGGGCAGCATGTGGGTGCGCTTGAGCCGTTGCAGCTGGAGCCGGTGCTCGAGCAGCCTCAGGAATTCGTAGGACGCGGTGAGGTTGGCGGCGTCGTCGCGCCCGACGTAGCCGCCTGAGCCCAGCGCCGCGAGCGCATCCACCGTCGACGCCACGTGCAGGGAGTCGTCGTTGCGGCCGTGCACCAGTTGCAGCAGCTGCACCGCGAACTCGACGTCGCGCAGGCCGCCGGTGCCGAGCTTGAGTTCGCGGGCCCGCACCCCGGCGGGCACCAGTTCCTCCACTCGTCGGCGCATCGCCTGCACCTCGGGGACGAAGTCCTCCCGCTCACACGCGGTCCACACCATCGGCGTCAGCGCCTCGATGTACTCACGGCCGAGCTCGGCGTCGCCCGCGGCGGGCCTGGCCTTCATCAGCGCCTGGAACTCCCAGGTCTTGGCCCAGCGCTGGTAGTAGGTGACGTGCGACTCGAGGGTGCGCACCAGCTGGCCGTGCTTGCCTTCGGGCCGCAGCGCGGCGTCCACCTCGAAGAAGGCGTCCGCGGCGAGCCGCATCATCTCCCCGGCCACCCGGATGGCCAGGGCCGAGGCCTCGTCGGCGACGAAGATGACGTCGACGTCGCTGACGTAATTGAGTTCCCGTGCACCGCATTTGCCCATGGCGATCACCGCCAGCCGCGGCGCGGGCCCGGATCCGCAGGCCGACCGCGTCGCCACGATGAGCGCCGCACCGAGTGCGGCGTCGGCCATGTCGGACAGGTGCTCCCCCACCGCGACGAACGGCAGCACGGGTTCGTTCTCCACCGTCGACGCCAGATCGAGCGCCGCCAGCACCAGCATCTTGTCGCGGTAGAGCTCGCGCAGCGGGGCGGCGGCACTTGTTGTGTCGCTGGTGTTCTCGGCAGCCGCGGCGAACTGGTCGCGCAGCTCCGACACCGAGGGCAGCGCGACCGCACCCGCCAGCAGATGCCAGGTCTGCGGGTGGGCGATCAGGTGGTCACCGAGGGCGAGCGAGGCGCCGAGCACGCCGAACAGTCGTCCGCGCAGACCCTTGTCCTTGAGCAGCGCGCTGTTGAGTTCGGCCCACCGGTCACCCAGCGCGTCGGCCAGCCGGACCATCGCCAGCAGCGCGTTGTCCGCATCGGGGGCCCGCGACAGCGACCACAGGAGTTCGACGTGGGCGTCGGTGGTCCATCCCAGCCGGTCGAGATTCGCCGCCGCCTGTTCCTGCACCAGACCGAGGCGGCCCGGGCTGGGCAGCTTCGGTCGGTCGGTCACGGGTTTGGGCACGCTGTCGACGGTATCGCACCGCCGCCGGCGGCCGGAGGCCGCTAGAGCGACAGGTAGGTCCTCAGCTCATACGGCGTGACGTTGCTGCGGTAGGTCTCCCACTCCGAGCGCTTGTTGCGTAGGAAGTAGTCGAAGACGTGCTCTCCCAACGCTTCCGCGACCAGCTCGGAATTCTCCATCTCGGCGAGCGCGACGCCGAGGCTGGACGGCAGCTCGCGGTAGCCCATGGCGCGGCGTTCCTCCGGCGTCAGACTCCAGACGTTGTCCTCGGCCTGCGGCCCCAGCACGTAGCCCTTCTCGACTCCGCGCAGCCCCGCGGCCAGTAGCACCGCGAAGGTGAGGTACGGGTTGCACGCCGAGTCGGGGCTGCGCACCTCGATGCGCCGCGACGACGCCTTGCGCGGCGTGTACATCGGCACCCGGACCAGTGCGGACCGGTTCGCCGCGCCCCAGGACGCGGCGGTCGGCGCCTCGCCGCCGTGCACCAGCCGCTTGTAGGAGTTCACCCACTGGTTGGTGACGGCGCTGATCTCGGTGGCGTGTTCGAGGATGCCCGCGATGAACGACTTGGCCACGTCGGAGAGTTGCAGCGCGTCGTCAGGGCTGTGGAAGGCGTTGGTGTCGCCCTCGAACAGGCTCATGTGGGTGTGCATGGCCGACCCCGGGTACTCGGCGAACGGCTTGGGCATGAACGACGCACGCACGCCGTCACCGAGCGCCACCTCTTTGACGACGTAGCGGAACGTCATCACGTTGTCGGCCATCGACAGTGCGTCGGCGTAGCGCAGGTCGATCTCCTGCTGTCCGGGCGCGCCCTCGTGGTGGCTGAACTCGACGGAGATGCCCATCTGTTCGAGCGCGTCGATGGCGTGCCTGCGGAAGTTCGGCGCCGAGTCGTGCACCGCCTGGTCGAAGTAGCCGCCGTTGTCCGCGGGCACGGGCGGCGTGCCGTCGTCGGGGCCGGGCTTGAGCAGGAAGAACTCGATCTCCGGATGGACGTAGCAGGAGAACCCGAGGTCACTGGCCTTGGCCAGCTGGCGGCGCAGCACGTGGCGCGAGTCGGCCCACGACGGCGACCCGTCGGGCATCGTGATGTCGCAGAACATCCGCGCCGAGTGGTGTTTCTCGGAGCTGTCGGCCCACGGCAGGATCTGGAAGGTGGACGGATCGGGCCGGGCCACCATGTCGGCTTCCGACACCCGGGCGAAGCCCTCGATCGACGATCCGTCGAAGCCGATGCCCTCCTCGAACGCGCCCTCGAGTTCGGCAGGCGCGATGGCGACGGACTTCAGGTATCCCAGCACGTCCGTGAACCACAGCCGGACGAAGCGGATGTCGCGTTCCTCCAGCGTGCGCAGCACGAATTCCTTCTGGCGATCCATGGTCGCAGCGTAGGTTCCGGCTGTTAAATCTGTGTTACGCCGCTGCTAGATCTAGCAAGTCAGACCGGCCGGCGGGGCCTGCTGATCGACGAGGAACCGGAGGGTGGCCGTGTCGACGCACGCGTCGCCGTTGAACACCACGGTGTGTTGGGTCCCGTCGAAGGTGATCAGCGACGCCTGCAGCTGCCGTGCGAGCTCGACGCCCGCCTCGTACGGCGTCGCCGGATCACGGGTCGTCGACACCACGACGACCTTGCCGGGACCGGGGCTCACGGCCGGATGCGGCGTCGACGTCGGCGGCACCGGCCACATCGCGCAGATGTCGCGGGGAGCGAACCCGGTGAACGACCCGTAGGCCAGGAACGGCGCGGCCTGGCGGGCCTGCCGGTCCACGTCGGCCCACACCGCAGGGTCGGTCGGGTATGCGGCGTTCACGCAGCGGATCGCCGTGAACGCGTCCTGCTGATTGGCATAGTGACCCGCGCGGTCACGCTTCTGGTACTCGTCGGCCAGCACCAGAAGGTCACCCGGATCGGTGCCGCGGGCCAGACCGAGCAGCCCGCTGGTCAGGTAGGGCCAGAAGCGCTTCGAGTACAGGGCGCTGCCGGTGCCGGTGATGGCGTCCTGGTAGCTCAGCCCCCGCGGGTCCGAGGTCGGGGCGGGGCGCTGCGCCAGTGGGTCGACGAGTTGGTGGTAGCGGTTGACGAACTGGGCCGGATCGGTGCCCAGCGGACACCCGGCCGACTTCGCGCAGTCGGCGGCGTAGGCGTCGAACGCCCGCTGGAATCCGGCGAGCTGGCGCAGGTTGCGGGTGGTCGGATCGAGGCTCGGGTCGACCGCCCCGTCGAGCACCATGGCCCGCACCCGCTCGGGGAACTGTTCGGCGTAGCCGGCGCCGATCTCGGTGCCGTAGGAGAACCCGAGATAGTTCAGTTGCTGCTCGCCGAGCGCGCCGCGGACGGCGTCCATGTCTCGCACCGCGGAGGCGGTGCCCACGCCGGCCAGGAACTGCGCACCCATCCGGTCGAGGCACTGCTGAGCGAGCCGGCGGTAGAGCCCCTCGATGTGCGCGACGCCTGCCGGGCTGTAGTCGGCCATCGGCTCGCGGCGGTAGGCGTCGAACTCCGCGTCGGTCCGGCACCGCAGTTCCGGTGTCGAATGGCCGACGCCGCGCGGGTCGAAACCGACCAGGTCGAACCGCCGGCCGATCTCGGTGTCGGCCAGTGCGGCGCCCATGCCGGCGACGGTGTCGACGGCCGAGCCGCCGGGGCCGCCCGGATTGACCATCAGCACACCGATGCGCTCACCACGGGCCGGGACGCGGATGACCGCCAATTGTGCTTGCGCCGCTTGCGGATTCGCCGCGTCGTTCCAGTCGACGGGTACCGCCACCCGGCCGCACTGAGCGGTCGGAATGCGGCTGACGTCGCCGAGCATGTCGGCGCAGCCACCCCACACCGGCGGCTGCCCGTAGGCCTGGGTGGCCTGGCCCTCGGGGCTGGCGGACGCGGGCGCCGCACCGGGAGCGGGAAGCATGACGAGCACGAGCGCAGCCGCCAACGACCGCCGCCCGACCCGCCACATGGCGCTCATGGTCGCACGGCCGGCCGCGGCAGGTCTGCCGCCGGTACGAAACGGTGACCTGGCTGTGACCCGCTCAGCTGCAACGGGTGTCGGCCGGTGGCACCGTGACGTCCACCAGGTAGGTCGCCGCGATGTCGTCGACGCAGCTGTTGCCCTGGAACACCACGGTGTGCTGGGTGCCCTCGAACGTCACCAGCGTGCCGCCCAGCTGGCGGGCCAGGTCCACCCCGGCCTGATACGGCGTCGCCGGATCGTTCGTCGTCGACACCACCAGGACCGGCGGCAGCCCGCTCACCGAGATCTCGTGCGGCTTGCTGGTCGGCGGCACCGGCCACATCGCGCAGGTGCCCAGCGGTGCGTTACCGGTGAAGTCGCCGTAGCTCATGAACGGCGCCACCTCGCGCAGCCTGCGGTCCTGCTCGACGATCTTGTCGCGGTCCTTCACCGCCGGCTGGTCGACGCAGTTCACTGCCACCCGGACGTCGGTCGAGTTGTTGTAGTGCCCCGTCGCGTCGCGGCGCATGTACAGGTCGGCGAGGATCAGCATCGTGTCGCCACGGCCCTGCTCGAGCTCGGTGAGCCCGGAGGTCAGATGCCGCCAGAGATTCGGCGAGTACAGCGTCATGATGGTGCCGACGATCGCGTCGCTGTAGGAGAGGCCGCGCGGATCGTCGGTCTTGGCGGGCGTTTCGACGAGCGGGTCGACCAAGCTCTTGTACACCTCGACGGCCTTGGCCGGGTCGGTGCCGAGCGGACAGTCCGGCGCCTTGGCGCAGTCGGCGGCGTAGTTGTCGAACGCCTGCTGGAACGCCGCCGCCTGGCGGATGTCGGCCTCGATGGGGTCGGCGTTCGGATCCACCGCGCCGTCGAGGATCATCGCCCGCACCTTCTCCGGGAACGCCTCGGCATACGCCGACCCGATGCGGGTGCCATACGAATACCCGAGATAGGTCAGCTTCTCGTCGCCGAGCGACTCCCTGATCGCATCGAGATCGCGTGCGACGTTGGCCGTTCCGATGTTGGCCAGGAAGTTCTCACCCGACTTGTCGACGCACCGCTGGATGAACGCACGGGTCTCGTTCTCGATGTGCTCGACGCCTTCGGGGGTGTAGTCGACCTGCGGGTCGGCCCTGAGCCGGTCGTTGTCGGCGTCGGAGTTGCACCACACCGCGGGCGTGGACGAGGCGACGCCGCGCGGATCGAAACCGACCAGGTCGAACCGTTCGCGGACCGAGTCCGGGATCGACGGCAGCGTCGACACCGCGGCCTCGACGCCCGACTCCCCCGGCCCGCCCGGGTTGATCACCAGGGAGCCGATCCGGTTCGGGCCGGTGGCCTTGAACCGGATCATCGCCAGCCGCGCGACGTCACCGTCGGGCTTGGAGTAGTCCACCGGCACCGACAGCAGACCGCACTCGGCGCCCGGCGGAATCCGGGAATCGCCCGCCGGCGCGGAGCCCTGGCACAGCACCCACTGCACCGGTGTGCCCGGCCGTGGCACGGCGAGGACCGCACGTCCGTCGACGACGTTGCTGCAGCCCGCCACCAGGAGCAGGGCCGCGGCGGCCGCAACGACCCCCATCCGAAGTCTCATGGCTCCACATGCTGCCATGACCGCCCATCGGTGCTGGCGAGGCGGCTGCCGGGCGAGTTCAGCGCGTGGCGTCGAGGAGCTCGTCGAGGGCAGGCGCGAAGTCGTCGGCCATGTCCCACAGGTCGGGCAGCAGTTCGGGGCAGGACACCAGGCCGACGTCGAGCTTGCCGTTGAGCGACATCACCGTGATGTTCAGCGCGGCGCCGTGGAAGACCGGACCGATCGGGTACATCGCGCCGACCTCGCACCCCAGGTAGTAGAGCGGCACCTGGGGCCCCGGGACGTTGGACACCACCAGGTTGAGGACCGGACGGGCCCCGGACAGCCGGCTCGCGGCGTAGACCCGCATCGCCGCGCCGAACACCGCGGGGGCGGCGAACTGGGTCCAGTCCTGCAGCAGCGTCGCGCCGATCGCCGAACTGTGCTGCTTGGCAACGGAGTTGGCCTCGGAGATGGCCTTGATCCGCTCCAGCGGGTTCTCCACGTTCGTCTCGAGCCGGGAGAACATGCCCGACACCTGATTGCGGCCCGGCCGGTCGGACTTGTCGTGCACCGACACCGGCACCATCGCGATCAGCGTGCTCTCCGGTAGCTGTCCCCGGTCGAGCAGGAACTTGCGCAGCACCCCCGACACCAGCGCCATCACCACGTCGTTGAGCTTCACCCCGAAGTGGTTCTTGACCTTCTTGACGTCGTCGAGGTCGAGCTGGGCGAACGCGATGTTGCGGTGGCCGGTGACGTTGGCGTTGAAGGGCGTCTGCGGCGCGGCGAACGGCGCGGCCATCGACTGCCCGGCCCGGGCGCGCTTGACGGTGTCGAGCACCGTGTTGACGGTGCTCGGCAGCGCGTTGACGAACTTGAGCGGCCGGGTGGCGAACTTGATCGCGCCGTTGACGGAGATCTCCAGTTGGTTCCCGCCGCCGACGCCCTGCACGGGCTCGGGGTCGGCCGCGTCGGGTTCGGTGCTGCACAGCTGAGACATCAGGCTGGCGCCGGTGACACCGTCGACAGCGGCGTGGTGCACCTTGGTCAGCACCACGAGCTTGCCGCCCTCGCGGGCGTCGGCGCCGTCGATGCCCTCGATCACCCACTTCTCCCACAGCGGCCGGGCGCGGTCCAGCGGCAGGGAGGCGATGTGGCCGAGGATCTCCGACAGCTCGAAACGGCCGCCCGGCGGCGGCAACCCGATCCGGTGCAGGTGCCGGTCGACGTCGAAGTCCTCGTCCTCCACCCATACCGGGTGGTCGAGGTTGAACCGGCTGTCGGCGAGCTTCTCCCGGAACTGCGGCATCGACTCGATCCGTTTGGACAGCGCGTCACGCAGCTTGTCGAAGGTGTAACCGCCCGGCATGGTCGTCGTGTCGAGTTCCAGGATCGAGCAGACGTGCAGCAGCTGCTGTGCGGTTTCGAGGTACAGGAAGCTGGCGTCGAGTCCGCTTAGGCGTTGCATGTGGCCAGCGTAGGGGCCCCAGATGCCGCCGTTGTGAGAAAGTCCACTTGAGCCGGGGTTCACCTGGCGGGCCCCTGGTGGCACACTGAACTGGTCAACCGAACCCGGGGACCCTGATGGGCCTCGAGGATCGAACCGACCACCACAAGGGACAACGATGTCTGAGCAGACTGTCTACGGTGCTGCCGCGGGAACAGCCGACGGCGACTCACAGCCCAAGCCCCGGACCAAGGTCCGCACGCACCAACTGCACAAATGGAAGGCCGAGGGCCACAAGTGGGCCATGCTGACGGCCTACGACTACTCCACCGCCCGGGTCTTCGACGACGCCGGCATCCCGGTGCTCCTGGTCGGCGACTCGGCCGCCAACGTCGTCTACGGCTACGACACGACGGTGCCGGTCTCCGTCGACGAGCTGATCCCCCTGGTTCGCGGCGTGGTGCGGGGCGCACCGCACGCACTGGTCGTGGCCGACCTGCCGTTCGGTAGCTATGAAGGCGGCCCGACGCAGGCGCTCGCGACGGCGACCCGCTTCCTCAAGGAGACGGGTGCGCACGCGGTCAAACTCGAGGGCGGCGAACGCGTCGCCGAGCAGATCGCCACGCTCTCGGCCGCAGGCATCCCGGTGATGGCGCACATCGGCTTCACCCCGCAGAGCGTCAACGGCCTCGGCGGCTTCCGGGTGCAGGGTCGCGGCGACGCGGGCGATCAGACGATCAACGACGCGATCGCCGTGCAGGAGGCCGGCGCGTTCGCCGTCGTCATGGAGATGGTGCCCGCCGAGCTCGCCACCCAGATCACCGGCAAGCTGACCATCCCCACCGTCGGGATCGGCGCCGGACCCAGCTGCGACGCACAGGTCCTGGTGTGGCAGGACATGGCCGGCCTCACCAGCGGCCGGACCGCCAAGTTCGTCAAGCAGTTCGGCGGTGTCGGCGACGAATTGCGCCGCGCGGCAACCCAGTACGCCGACGAGGTGGCGTCCGGGACGTTCCCCGCCGAGGAGCACAGCTTCTAGGCGAACTCCGGGCGGCGCTTGGCCAGGAAGGCGTCCACTCCCTCGCGCCCGTCGGGCGAGTCGGCGCGGTCGGCGATCAGCCGGCCCTCGAGTTCCATCTGCTCCTCGAGGCTGCTCTTCAACGAGTTCAACAGCAGCGATTTGACGGCGCCGCCCGACCCGCGCGCGCCCGCCGCCACCTTCTCGGCCAGACCGGCGGCGCGCTCGCCGAGTTCGGCGTCGGGCACCACGTCGGTGGCCAGGCCCCAATGCACTGCCTCCGCCGCGGTCAGGGTGCGGTTGGTCAGCATCAGCTCCTGGGCCTTGCGCAGCCCCACCAGGCGGGGCAGGTAGTACGACGAACTTCCGTCGGGGCTCAGCCCCACCTTCGTGTAGGCCATGGTGAAGGTCGCCGACTCAGCGGCCAGCACGAGATCACCGGTGATCGCCAGGCTGAACCCGGCGCCCGCGGCGGTGCCGTTGACGGCGGTGATGAGCACGGCGTCAGTGCGCGCGAACGTGGAGATGGCCCGGTGCAAGTCATCGGCGACGCCCTTGATGTAGGCCCCTCGGCTGGGCGCCGAGGCGAACGACTTGAGATCGCCACCGGCGCAGAAGAACCGTCCCGAGCCGGTGAGCACCACCACCTTGACCGCTGTGGTGTCGCAGCGCTTGGCGGCGTCGGCCAATTCGCGAGTCATCGTGTCGTTCATGCCGTTCGCGGCGTCGGGCCGGTTCAGGGTGATGCGCGCGACGGCGCCGTCCTGGCTGAAGGTGATGGCGTCGTATTCGGTCACACCCGGGACTGTATCCGCGGCGCCCGCCCCGCGTGGCCGCCGGTCGCTTGGAGCGATTGGTTCACCTTCGTGTGGCATTGTGGCCACCTGCCGTTCAGACCTGCCTTCGCCCCCGAAAGGACAATGCACCTATGGCCGACAGCTCCGCCGGGGCTCAGAAGGGTTCGAAGAAGACGTCGCGTCACACCGAGGTCGAGCGCAAGTTCGAGGTGACCGAGTCGACGGTGTCGCCGTCGTTCGCGGGGTTGTCCGCGGTGTCGCGCGTGGAGCGGTTGCCGATCCAGCACCTCGACGCCGTCTACTTCGACACCCCGGGCCGCGATCTCGCGGCCCATCGCGTGACGCTGCGCCGGCGCACCGGGGGCGAGGACGCGGGTTGGCACCTCAAGCTGCCCGCCGGGCCGGACGCCAGGACCGAGGTCAGGCAGCCGCTCGACGACGCCGACACCGTGCCGGAGTCATTGCGCGACGTGGTGCTGGCCATCGTGCGGGACAGGCCGCTGGCGCCGGTCGCGCGCATCTCCACGCAGCGGACGGTCGACCTGCTCTTCGGCCCCGACGACTCACCACTCGCCGAGTTCTGCGACGACCAGGTGACGGCGACCGCCGGCGAGGACGGCGACGAACAACGTTGGCGGGAATGGGAACTCGAACTCGCCGAGGGCGCCGTCGACGACGGGCGCGCGGGCGCGGAGCTGTTGGACCGGTTGGCCAACCGGCTGTTCGACGCCGGCGCGACGCCCGCCGGGCACGGATCGAAGCTGGCTCGCGTGCTCGACACGTCGGGCGACGAGCCGGCGGACACCGACGGTGACGGCGACGGGCGTGCGGTCGATCCCATCCACGCCGCGGTGGCCGAGCAGGTGGACGAGCTCGTGGTGTGGGACCGCGCCGTACGCGCCGACGTGTACGACTCGGTCCACCAGATGCGGGTGGTGACCCGCAAGATCCGCAGCCTGCTGCAATCGGCGGAAGGCGCGTTCGGCATCTCCGACGACGCGTGGGTCCTCGAGGAGCTCAAGCAGCTCGCCGCAGTCCTGGGCGTCGCCCGCGATGCCGAGGTGCTCGCGGAGAAGTACGAGGAGGCGCTGGCCGGACTGCCGGCCGAGCTGGTGCGCGGACCTGTCCGCGAGCGGCTGGTGGAGGGCGCCAAGAAGCGCTATGACGCCGGGCTGCGGCGGTCGCTGATCGCGATGCGCTCGCAGCGCTACTTCCGTTTGCTCGACGCGCTCGACGGGCTGGTCGCCGCGGAACCGCCGGCGCCCCGGCCCGGTGAGGAACTCGCGCCGGTCTCCATCGACTCGGCCTACAAGAAGGTCAAAAAGGCCACCAAGGCGGCCAGGGCCGCCGCCGAGGACGACGATCTGGAGCAGGCCGAACAGGACGAGGCGCTGCACAAGATCCGCAAACGCGCGAAACGGCTGCGCTACACGGCCGCGGCGACCGGTGAGAGCAAGGTGGCCGAACGCGCCAAGGCGGTTCAGTCTCTGCTGGGCGACCATCAGGACAGCGTGGTCAGCCGGGTGCACCTGCACCAGCAGGCCGATGCCGCGCACGCCGCGGGCGAGGACACCTTCACCTACGGCCTGCTCTTCGCCCACGAGGACGCCGTCGCGAAGGAGGCCGAGGAACAGCTCGGCGACGCGCTCGACAAACTGCACAAGGCGGTCCGCAAAGCCGACTGATTCGCAGCCGTGCTGCGGCGGGGGCGGACGAGCTGGCCTGTAAGCCGGATTCTGTTCCCGGTCGGTGAGACCGGGCGGCGACCATCCATCTGGACACACCGTTGCCGGGTGCCTCGAGCGGCCTACCCGCAGGCTCGGGCGAGCAGCCCTCGGGCGCCTGCGCGACCGCACCAGGTGCGGCCTTCTTGGCCTTGCTTCGGGTGGGGTTTGCCTAGCCACCCCGGTCACCCGGGATGCTGGTGCGCTCTTACCGCACCGTTTCACCCTTACCACCGCGAGGGTGGCGGTCTGTTTTCTGTGGCACTTTCCCGCGAGTCACCTCGGATTGCCGTTAGCAATCACCCTGCTCTGTGAAGTCCGGACTTTCCTCGGGCCGTATCGCTACGGCACGCGGCCGCCCGGCCAACTCGTCCGCCTCAACAAGATACTCCCCCGGGAGTAACCTCTACCGCTATGCCGCAGGTGCCGCCGGCCCGCTACCTGATGCGCGCGAAGGACCTCGTCGACGCGCGGTACGCCGAGGCGATCACGGTGGACGACCTCGCGGCGGCCGCGGGCCTGTCCCGCGCGCACTTCAGCCGCATGTTCACCAGGACGTTCGGCGAGTCGCCCCGAAGCTACCTGCAGACCCGGCGACTCGAACGCGCCGCAGCGCTGCTGCGCTACACCGACCGCTCGGTGGCCGACATCTGCGTGATGGTCGGCCTGCACAGCGTCGGGTCGTTCACCACCAGCTTCGCCCGGGTGTACGGCAGGCCGCCGGCCGCATACCGGGCCTCGCTGCCGCCCGCAGCACTGCGCGCGAGGGTGCCCAGTTGCATCCTGCGGCGCGACACCCGGCCGCAGGCGGACAGCCGGGTCAAGACAGCACACGGGGAGAAGACGGGCGGCGCGGCTCAGTCGTAGCGTCGTGCCCATGATGAGAATCGCCAGTGCCCACCTGTGGGTCCACGATCAGGAAGTCGCATTGAAGTTCTGGACCGAGAAGGTCGGAATGGAAGTGCGCGAAGATGTTTCACTGCCCGACATCGACACGCCGTTCCGCTGGCTGACGGTCGGTCCGCCGGGACAAGACGACGTGTCGATCGTCCTGATGGCGGTGCCCGGCGCGCCGGTGATGGACGACGCCACCCGGGCGCAGGTGCTCGACCTGACGGCGAAGGGGTTCGCGGGAACGGTGTTCCTCACCACCGACGACTGCCAGGGATCATTCGAGCGGCTGAGCGCGCGTGGCGTGGAATTCACCGAGGAGCCCCACCCGATGCCATACGGCATCGACTCTGGTTTCCGCGACCCGTCCGGCAACAGCGTGCGGGTCACGCAACTCGCCTAGAAGGTACGACGAACCATCGCCTCGTATCAGAAGGGTGGTGGTTCGTCGCCGGGTCGTGGTGGCGGTGCGGGGCCGATGAGTTTGTCGAGCGCTTCCCGGCGGGCGCGGCTGCGGGCTTCGCGGTGTTCGCGGTTCTGTTGGCGTTCCGCGGCGATACGGGCGGCTTTGTTCTGGGCTCGGGTGCGTTGCCGTTTCGGCATCATCGCGGTGCGTTCACCGCTTTCGTCGTCGGGTCGCGGTGTGATGACCGCGGCGGCCGTCGGGGTGCACAGGCTGGGGAACAACAGCGCCGAACCCGGCCTGGTGACATACGTCTGGCCCGCCGGGCTGGTCCAGATGACCGTCCCGTCGCACTGTTGTCGGTCGCGCCAACCCCAGAACGTCTTGATCAAATGATGCAGGCGGCACAGGCATTTCAGGTTCGACGCCTGAGTCGGCCCACCCTGGCTGTAGGGGATGGTGTGGTCGATGTCGGTGCTGAAGGCCGCCACGTCGCAGCCGGGGAACCGGCAGCCCATGTCGCGGCACCGCACGAACTCCGCCAGCTTGCGCGAGGGGGTGTAGCGGGGTTCGGGTGCGGCGTCACCAGGATGGATCAGTGGGCGGATCGTGGCCTGCTCGGCCAAGTCGGCGATCTGTTCGGGTGGCAAGATGCCGTCGTTGCGCACCAAGCTCGCCACCGAATCACTGTTGGAAGCGTGCTCGGCCGGATCCTGGGCGTCCTCCGTATCGACCTCTGCATCGGTAGCGGCCTCTTCGGCGTCAGACCCTGAATCGGCGCGGTCGTCGGGGCCGGTCACGACATGGATGACGAACGGGGCGGCGACCGCGTCCTTGCTGGGGCAGTCGGGATTGCCGCATTGGCATCCCAGGCGCTCGGCACCGCTGGATATCGCAGCGATGGCGTCGACGCGGCGTTGCCTCTTGGTGCGGGGGTCGGCCGGGCAGACGGTGTCGGCGAGCGCGTCGAGGCGTCGCTCGAAGATCTCGGCGTCGGTGATCGGCATGGTGCCACCGAAGTTGCTCATGCCGTCGAGGCCGTCGCAAAAGTAGATTTCGCGATCGTCGGCCGCTTTCTGGCGGCGCCGCACCGCATCTCGATCATGGTTAGCGATGACGCGGTCGACATACCCGCAGACCTGGCCATAGCTCAGCCGCATCAACCGGGCCGCCGCACCGGCCAGGGTGGCGTCGACGTGGGTCAAAACGGCGGGATCGGTGATCAGGGTCGTGCGCTGCAGCAGGGTGGTGACGATGTCGAGGGTCAGCTCACCGGCGCGGAACATCGCCGCGACCAACGGCAGGCGTTCACGCAGTCCGCGAGCGAGGCTGACCTGATCCTTGGCCCGCTCGTAAGCGATGTTGAGTGCGGCGCCGATCTCGACGGCCACGGCCGATTCGGTGTCCACGGCCCACTGGTCGCTGAGCTCATTCCGCTCGGACATCCGCAGTGCGTACAACTCACCGATCGCGGTCAACCGCGCCGCGGCCTGCTGGTTCTCGCGACGCGCGGCCGCCAACACCGCGGAGATCAGTTCGCGCGCGTGGACCGACTCCGGACGCGCAACGGCCAGCACCTGGTCGAAGCTTGCCTGCATCGGATCGAACATACATTCGATTATGGCAGAGGGGTACGACACGCGAATGTGCGATGTGACATCACCTCGGTCACCTCACACATCCGACTCCCCCGCCGTCTACACGGTGAGAGGAGGACGCCATGAGCATCCGGCACACCGTGATCGACAGCCCGCTCGACGACTTGACCCTGGTGGCCGACGGCGACACGCTGACCGGCCTGTACTTCCTGGGGCACTGGCCGCGACCGGCGAGGAACGGCTTCGGCCCACGCGTCGACGCGTACACCGACCCGCTGCTGGCCGAGGCGCAGACCCGGTTGGACGACTACCTGGCCGGCACCCGCACCACGCTCGATCTCCCGATCGATCCGCGCGGTGACACCGTGCAGCGACGCATCTGGGAACAGCTCACCGCGATTCCCTACGGCGCCACGGTGACGTACGGCGAGCTGGCGGATACAGCCGGCGGCTTGACGGCCCGCGAGGTCGGTCAGATCGTCGGCCGCAACCCGCTGAGCATCGTGATCCCGTGCCACCGGGTGGTGGGCAAGGCCGGACGGCTGACTGGCTACGCCGGCGGCGTCGCACGCAAGAAGCAGCTGCTCGATCTGGAGGAGCCTGCGGAGCTCAGGGCGGCGAGGCTCTTCTGATGAGCAGTGCGGTGCACGACCGTGATTGGCAGCGACGCGTCGACTCCGCCGACTGGGCGGGGGTCGCCGCCGAACTCAACGAGTTCGGCGGCGCCCCGCTGCCCGCGCTGCTCTCCTCCGCCGAGGCGGCGGAGCTACGCGGCCGGTACGACGACGACGCACAGTTCCGCTCGACGATCGACATGAGCAGATACCGCTTCGGCCGCGGCGAGTACCGGTACTTCGACCGCCCGCTACCCGAGCCCGTCGAGCAGCTCAAGCACGCGCTCTACCCCCGCCTTCTGCCGATCGCGCGCGACTGGTGGTCCCGGCTCGGGCGCGAGGCCCCCTGGCCAGACACCCTCGACGAGTGGCTTGCCGCATGCCACACCGCCGGCCAGACCCGGTCGACGGCGATCCTGCTCCGATACGGCCCCGGCGACTGGAACGCCCTGCATCGGGACCTGTACGGAGACATGATCTTTCCCCTGCAGGTGGTGATCGGTCTCAACGAGCCCGGCATCGACCACACGGGCGGTGAGTTCCTGCTGCTCGAACAGCGGCCCCGTGCACAGTCCCGCGGCACCTCGACGACGGTGCCGTTCTGCCACGGGTTCGCGTTCACCACGCGCGAACGGCCGGTGCGCTCCGCCCGCGGCTGGAGTGCCGCGCCGGTTCGCCACGGCGTGTCGACGGTCCGGTCCGGCGAGCGGTTCACCCTCGGCCTGGTGTTCCACGACGCCACCTGAGCCGCCGCCTAGTGCGCCACCCGACGCAGCACGATGACGTTGTCGAGCAGGGTCCCCGCCTCACCGTCCGGGCCGGTGGCGGAACGCTCGACCGGCTCGGCGCGAACCCGTTGCCACTCGGCGGGATCGAGTCCGATGGGGTCGATCACCTCGTCCACCGACAGGAAGCGATGCTTGCGCGCCATCTCATGTGCCCACGGCGGCACCGCACCATGGTCGACGACGATCAGCACTCCACCCGGCGCGACCGCGGCGACGGCGCGGCGCAGCACCGTGTCGCGGTCGAAGTCCAGCGGCGACTGCAGGAACTGCGCTGACACCAGGTCGAACTCACCGTCGGGGAAGCTCTCCAGCAGATCGTGACGCTGGAAGTCGATGCGCGCCGTCATCCCGGCCGCCTCCGCGGCGGCCGCCGCCCGGTCCAACGCGGTCGGCGAGATGTCTACCGCCGTCACATGCCATCCATGTTCGGCCAGCCACACGGTGTCCCCGCCCTCGCCACAGCCGAGATCGAGAGCACGCCCCGGCGAGAGCGGCTCGGCCGTCTCGGCGAGCCAGGGATTCACCCGGCCGCTCCACACCCGCTCGCGCGCGCCGTACAGCTCGTCCCAAAATTCCTGGGCCTCAGACATTCACGTGTTCCTTCCATTCGGAGACCGGCAATCCGTGGTCGTCGGCCATCAGGGTCTGCATCACCGACGCGCCGGCCAGCGATCCGGCGGCCACCGCCGCCGCGACCTGCGGCACCTGTACGCACACGTCACCCGCGGCGAACACGCCGGGCACCGACGTGCGTTGCAGGGCATCGACGGCCACCGCGTCGTCGGCGAGGGGGTGTGATTCCTGGAACCGCACGCCCAGCTGCGCCGCGAGCGGTGAACGCTGACGCAGCCTCGGGGTCACCATCAGGGCGCGCCGGTCGATGCTTGCCCCCTCGGTGAATTCGATTGCCTCGAGCCCATCGTCGACGATCCGCAGCCCCGCCACGGGCCGCTCATCGATGTGGACCCCGGCCGCGGTCAGTCGCGCGCGGTCCTCGCTGTCGAGGTCCGCCGGTCCGTCGGTGAGCACCACGACGTCGTCGCTCCATCCCCGCAACAGCAGCGACGCGTGCACGGCACGTGGTCCGCGGGCGAGCACCGCGACGGGTTGATCCCTGACCTCCCAGCCGTGGCAGAACGGGCAGTGGAACACCGACCTGCCCCACAGCCGGTCCACCCCTGTCAGCGCCGGGATGTCGTAGGACATCCCGCCCGCCAACACGATTCGCCGCGCCGTGACTCGTCGATCGTCCTGCAGCAGCAGGGTGAACCCGCCGTCGGCACGCTGGGCGTCGACCACTTCACCGGTGCGCAGCTCCACGGACGGATACGCCGCCAATTCTGCCCTGCCCGCCGCGTACAGCTCCGCGGGCGCCCGGCCGTCGAACCCGAGCAGCCCACCGATGCCGTGCGCGGAGAGGTTGCTCTGCGTGCCGGCGTCGACCACCAGGGTCCGTCGCCGCGCACGTCCCAGCACCAGCGCCGCACTCAAACCCGCGGCGCCGCCGCCCACCACCACACAGTCCCAGATCTCGTCCATGTCCCGAGGTTGCCGCGCACACCGGTCAGGTGCCAAGCTGTTTTGCCATGCAGGCAAAGACGGCGGAGGAAGACAGCGTCGACCAGCGGGTCCGGCGGCGGTTACGGGAGTTGCGGACACAGCGCGGGCTCACGCTCGAGGAGGTGGCGAACCGGTCGAGCATCGACGTGTCGACGCTCAGCAGGCTGGAATCGGGCAAGCGTCGCCTGGCTCTGGACCACCTGCCGCGCCTCGCCGCCGCACTGTCGGTGAGCACCGACGACCTGCTGCGTGCGCCCGACGCCGAGGACCCACGGGTGAAGAGCAGCTCACACACCCATCACGGGGTCACCTACTGGCCGCTGACCCGGCAGGGCCCGGCAAGCGGCCTGCACGCGTTCAAGATCCGGGTCAGCGCCCGGCGCCGCAAGCCGCCGGAGTCGCTGCCGGTGCACGAGGGGCAGGACTGGATGTACGTGCTCTCGGGCCGACTTCGGTTGATCCTGGGCGACCAGGATTTCACCGTCAAACCCGGTGAGGCGGTGGAGTTCTCGACATGGACGCCACACTGGTTCGGCGCCGTGGAGGAAGCGGTCGAGGCGCTTGCGATCTTCGGGCCGCACGGCGAGCGCCTGCACCTGCACACGTCCTGATCGGCGCGTCCGGTCAGAGATAGGACGTCTGGTTCACCAGCCGCACCGACGCAACGCCGTCGGGGTAGAACTCGGCGATGCTCAGGGAGGCCAGGTCTAGGTGCAGCCGGTAGAGGATCGTGGGCCCGGCGTCGAGCGCCAACCGCAGCATGGTCTTGATCGGCGTCACATGGGACACCACCAGGACGGTCGCGTCGCCGTGCTCGGCGATGATGCGGTCGCGTGCCCGCTGGACCCGGTGCGCCACGGTGTCGAAGCTCTCGCCGCCGGGCGGGTCGATGGCGGTGTCGCGCAGCCACCGCGAGTGCAGTTCGGGATCGCGCTCGGAGGCCTCGGAGAACGTCAGGCCCTCCCAGTCACCGAAGTCCGTCTCGATGAGGTCTTCGTCGACGCTGAGGTCGAGCCCGAGGGCTTTGGCCGCCGCCGCGGCGGTGTCGTACGCGCGTTGCAGCGGCGACGTCACGACGGCCGCGATCCCGCCGTGCTCACCGAGGTATGCCGCCGCAGCGTCGGCCTGCCTGCGGCCCAGTTCGGTCAACGCCGGATTGCCTCGGCCGGAATAACGCCGCTGCACGGACAATTCGGTCTGCCCGTGCCGCAGCAGCATCAGCCGGGTGGGTGCGCCTCGCGCACCGGTCCATCCCGCCGGGTTCGACACCACTTGTGTCGACGCTGAATTCTCCGCCGGCTCGGACGGGCCGTCACCGATTCCCGCCGCGGCGTCCATGGCTTCGTTGGCCAGCCGGTCGGCGTGCGAGTTCTGTGCGCGCGGAATCCAGCGGTAGTCCACCCGCTCGAATCCGCCCGCCACACCCTGTGCCTCGCCGTGCAGTTCGATCAGGTCGGGATGCTTGACCTTCCAGCGGCCGCTCATCTGCTCGACCACCAGCTTGGAATCCATGGCGACCGCCACCTCGGTGGCGCCCACCGCGGCAGCCTCCTCGAGTCCCGCGATCAGCCCGCGATACTCGGCGACGTTGTTGGTAGCACGCCCGATCGCCTGCTTGCTCTCGGCCAGAACGGTGGCACGGTCCGCCGAGAACACCACCGCACCGAAGCCGGCGGGACCCGGGTTGCCGCGCGACCCGCCGTCGGCCTCGACGATCACCTTCATCAGCCGTTGTCCTTGACCCGCAACAGGATCGCGCCGCACTCCGGGCATCGGAGCACCTCGTCCTCGGGTGCGGCGGAGATCCTCGCCAGCTCGCCGCGGTCGATCTCGATCCGGCAGGCACCGCACCGCCGGCCCTGCAGCGCGCCCGCCCCGGGACCGCCACCGGACCGCTGACGCTCGTAGAGCTTCACCAGCTCGGCGTCGAGTGCTTCGACGAGTTCGTCACGGCGCTCGGCACGTTGGCGCCGGGTCTGGCCGAGTTCGTTGACCGCCGCGTCCCGCGCCGCCCGGGCGGCACTCAGACCGGTCTGCAGGTCGTCGATGTCGGTGAGCGCCGCCGCCTGCTGCTCCTGCAGTTCCTCGCGCCGCTCCATCACCTCCAGCAGCGAGTCCTCCAGGCTGGCCTGCCTGCGCTGCAGCGTCTCGAGTTCGTGCTGCAGTTCGGTGATCTGCTTGGCGTTGGTGGCGTTGTCGAGCAGCGCGCGGTCCCGGTCCTCCCGCTTGCGCACCGAGTCGATCTCACCTTCGAGCTTGGTCGCCTGGCCCTCGAGATCGTCCAGCGCGATCCGCAGGACGGCCAGCCTGTCGTTGGCCGCGCTGTGCTCGGCCTGCACGGCGTCGAACCGTTGCTGCTCGGCGAGGTTCTTGGTCCGGTGGTCGATCCGGCTCAGCTCGGCGTCGACCTGGGCCAGCTCGAGCAACGAACGCTGGTGCACTACTTCGGCTTTCATGTCCTCTTTTCCGTACGGTCGTCCTCGACGTTCCACGGGTCGGTGCGCACCGGGCAGACCTGCACCGGCAGTGCGGCGCCGAACCGGCCACGCAGGAGCTCGGCGGCCTGGTGGCACCAGGGGAATTCACTCGCCCAGTGCGCGACGTCGACCAGCGCCACCGGCGAGCCCCGCCGGTGCTCGTCGGCGGGATGATGGCGCAGGTCGGCGGTGACGTAGGCGTGCACGTCCGCGGCCGTCACGGCGTCCAGCAGGGAGTCTCCCGCGCCGCCGCACACCGCCACTCTGGACACCGTCGCACGCGGATCGCCCGCGGCGCGCACCCCCCACGTCGTCTGGGGCAGTGCGGCGCGGACCCGCGCGACGAACGCCGAGAGCGGTTCTGGTGCGGGCAGCTCGCCGATCCGGCCGAGGCCGGTGTCGCCCGGCAGCGGCGCCAGCGCGAACACGTCGAAGGCGGGTTCCTCGTAGGGATGCGCGGAGCGCACGGCAGCCAGGATGTGTGCCCGCAGCTTGGCCGGTGCGATCACCTCGACGCGGTCCTCCGGCACCCGCTCGACGGCGCCGACGCTGCCGATCGCCGGGTTCGCGCCGTCGTGCGGCAGGAACTGACCGGTCCCGGCAACGGTCCAGCTGCAGTGCGAGTAATCGCCGATGTGGCCGGCGCCTGCAGCGAAGAGCGCCTCGCGCAGCGCGTCGGAATCCTCGGTCGGCACGTAGACGACCCACTTGTCCAGGTTCGTACCCGGGCCGGACGGGGACAGCGCGTCGCCCACCTCGAGCCCGATCGCCTCGGCGAGCGCGTCGGAGACGCCGGGTCGGGCGATGTCGGCGTTGGTGTGCGCGGTGAACAGGGCGCGCCCTGAGCGCAGCAACCGGTGCACCAGCGCGCCCTTGGGGGTGCTCGCCGCCACGGTGTCCACACCGCGCAGCAGTAGCGGGTGGTGCGCCAGCAGCAGCCCGCCGTCGGGCACCTCGTCGATCACGTCGGCGGTGGCGTCCACCGCGACCGTCACGGACGTGACGGCCTCGTCGGGGTCACCGCACACCAGACCCACCGAATCCCAGCCCTCGGCAAGCCCGGGCGGATACGCGTCGTCGAGGACGTCGATGATCTCGGCCAGACGGACACTCCCCACATCACGACAGTAATGGGCGGTCCGTCCGGTGGGATTTCGGGACGACGCACCGCGTCGGGGACAATGGCGGTGTGACGGACACGCTGGACAGCACGCTCGCCGGGACGCGACCGCAGCTGATCCTCTTCGACCTCGACGGAACCCTGACCGACTCCGCCCGCGGGATCGTGTCGAGCTTCAAGCACGCGCTCGCCGAGGTCGGCGCCACGGTGCCCGACGGCGACCTGGCCGGCCGGATCATCGGGCCGCCGATGCACCACACGCTCGGCGCGATGGGGCTCGGGGACCGCACCGCCGCCGCCGTCGCCGCCTACCGGGCCGACTACACGACGCGCGGCTGGTCGATGAACAGCCTGTTCGACGGCATCCCCGACCTGCTGGCGGATCTGCGGGCGGCCGGCGTGCGGCTGGCGGTGGCCACGTCCAAGGCCGAGCCCACGGCGCACCGGATCCTCGAGCACTTCGGTCTGGCCGACCACTTCGAGGTGATCGCCGGCGCCAGCGTCGACGGAACGCGCGCCGCGAAGGCCGACGTGGTGGCCCATGCGCTGGCGAAGCTGACGCCGCTGCCAGAGCGGGTGCTGATGGTCGGCGACCGCAGCCACGACGTGGAAGGCGCCGCCGCGCACGGCATCGACACGGTGGTGGTCGACTGGGGCTACGGCCGCACCGATTTCACCGGGCCCGGCGCCGTGCGCGGGCGGGCGCACGTCGCCACCGTGGCCGATCTGCGCGAGGTGCTCGGTGTCTGAGCCACTGCATGTCACGTTCATCTGCTCGGGCAACATCTGCCGCTCGCCGATGGCGGAGAAGATGTTCGCCCATCAGATCGCCGAGCGCGGCCTGGCCGAGGTGGTGCGGGTGAGCAGCGCGGGCACCGGCGGCTGGCACGCGGGCGACCCGGCCGACAGCCGCGCCGGTCGCGTGCTGCGTGCCCACGGCTACCCCTCGGCCCACTGCGCGGCGCAGGTCGACGACGACCACCGCAGCGCCGACCTGGTGGTGGCGCTGGGCCGCAACCACCTGCGCATGCTCGGTGAACAGGGCGTGCCGTCGACCCGGCTGCGGATGCTGCGCTCGTTCGACCCGCGCTCGGGCGCGCACGCACTGGACGTCGACGACCCCTACTACGGCACCCAGGACGACTTCGAGGACGTCTTCGGTGTGATCGAGGCGGCGCTGCCCGGCCTGCACGACTGGGTGGACGAACGCCTCGCCGAACGCGGGCTGGCCAGCTGATGCGACGGTGGGCGTTCTTCCTGCGACCGGGCTGGCTCGCCCTGTTCGTCGTGGTGATGGCGTTCGCCTATCTGTGTTTCACCGTGCTGGCGCCGTGGCAGCTCGGCAAGAACACCAAGACCTCTCGCGAGAACGACCAGATCGCCTACTCGCTGACCGCGGATCCGGTTCCGGTGACAACCCTGCTGCCGCAACAGGATTCGTCGGCGGCCGACGACCAGTGGCGGCGGGTGACGGCGACCGGCCGCTATCTGCCCGACGCGCAGGTGCTGGCCCGGCTGCGGGTGGTCGACGGCGACCCCGCCTACGAAGTGCTGGTGCCGTTCGCCGTCGACGGCGGGCCCACCGTGCTCGTGAACCGCGGGTACGCCAAACCGGAGCAGGGCTCCCAGGTGCCGCCGATCGACCCCGCGCCGGGCGGCACGGTCACCATCACCGCGCGGCTGCGCGACTCCGAACAGGTTGCGCCCGACAAGAAGCCGATGCGTGCCGAGGGCTTCGACCAGGTGTACTCGATCAACACCGCGCAGGTCTCGGCGCTGACGGGTGTCCCGCTCACCAGTTCCTACCTGCAACTCGTCGAGGATCAGCCCGGCGGCCTCGGGGCGATCCCGCTGCCGCACCTCGACGCGGGGCCGTTCCTGTCGTACGGCATCCAGTGGATCGCGTTCGGCATCATCGCCCCCATCGGGCTCGGCTACTTCGTGTACTCCGAGATCCGGCAGCGCCGACTGGAGAAGGCCGCGGCGGCCGCTGCGGCAGCGGCACCGCCTGCGCCACTCACCGCCGAACAGAAGATCGCCGACCGCTACGGCCGGCGGCGCTGAGCAGGATCGCCAGCGCCGCGGCGGCCAGCTGCACCGCCCGCGACAGGCGCACGGCCCTGCCGACGTCCGCGACCTCCGGGATGCGGCCGTCGCCGAGGGTCGGGCGGATCTCCAGCTCGTGGGCGTACTGCGTCGGCCCGCCCAGGCGCACTCCGAGCGCACCGGCGAACGCCGCCTCCACCACGCCGGCATTCGGGCTGGGATGGCGCGCGGCGTCGCGCCGCCAGGCCCGCACCGCGGCCGCGGGCGAGCCGCCGACCACCGGGGCGCACAGTACCACCAGGAGACCGGCGATCCGGGCCGGCAGGTAGTTCAGCAGGTCGTCCAGACGCGCGGCGGCCCAACCGAAGTTCGCATAGCGCGGCGAGCGGTGGCCGATCATCGCGTCGAGGGTGTTCGCGCCGCGGTAGACCAGCACGCCGGGCACGGCGGCCACCGACGCCCACCACAGCGGCGCCACCTGCGCGTCGGAAGTGTTCTCGGCGATCGACTCGACCGTCGCTCGCGTCAGGCCCGCGGTGTCGAGCACCGACGGGTCACGGCCGCACAGCGACGGCAGCAGCCGGCGGGCGCCGTCGAGATCGCCGTCGTCCAGCAGTGCGGACATGTCGGCTCCCACCCGTGCGAGCGACGTACCACCGAGCGCGACGAACGTCGCCAGACCCGTCACCGAGGCGATCGCCAGCCCGCCACCGCGCCGCGACCTCCGCTGCGCCGAGACACCGAGCGCGGCCAGCACACCGAGCAGCACACCGGTGTGCGCGACACCGGCGCCGCGGCAGTCGGCGTAGGTCAGCCGCTCCAACGCGGCGGCACCGCCGCCGAACAACGCCACCGGGTGGCCGCGCCGCGGATCGCCGAACGCGAGATCGGCCGCACACCCGGCCGCGACGCCCGCTGAGATCGACACGGAGGGAAGCGTCTCACGGCTGATCATGAGTGGGCGCGGAGGGTTTCGAACCCCCGACCGCTGGTGTGTAAAACCAGAGCTCTACCACTGAGCTACACGCCCGTGCGGGGCAGGCTACACGGCGGTGACCTGCGATCGGAAATCAGTCGGCGGATGCCAACGACGCCAGCGCGGCGGTCCACACGGCCTGGTCGCGCGGCTCCCCCGGCTGCTTCATCTCGGCGAACCGGATGGTCCCGGAGCGGTCCACCACGAACGTCCCGCGGTTGGCATATCCGGTGTCGTCGTTGAACACCCCGTAGGCCTTCGCGACGGCGCCGTGCGGCCAGAAGTCGGCCAGCACGGGGAACGAATAACCGTGGCGGCCGGCCCACGCCTTGTGGGTGGGTGGCGGCCCGACCGAGATGGTCAGCGTCGCCGTGTCGGCGTTGTCGTAGCGGGACAGGTTGTCGCGGATCTCGTCGAGCTCGCGCTGACAGGTCGGGGTGAACGCCAGCGGGAAGAAGACCAGCACGACGTTGCGCGCACCACGGAAGTCCGCGAGGGCCACCGGCGCGCCGTGCTGGTTCTTCAGTGTGAAGTCGGGTGCCTGCGCCCCCGGCCCCAGCACTAACGCCTTCCCGCGGCCTTGGACTTCGGCTGCACCAGCCGGCTGGCGATCCAGTCGCCGAGGTTGGCCGACGACGTGGGCATCAGCCCGGCGGTCGGCGCAGACTCGGCGATCTCCGCCGGCTGCACGTGACCCGGCTTGCCCGTCTTCGGGGTGACCACCCAGATGACACCGTCCTCGGCCAGCGGGGTGATGGCGTCCATCAACCGGTCGACGAGATCGCCGTCGTCGTTGCGCCACCAGAGCAGCACCACGTCGACGACCTCGTCGGCATCCTCGTCGAGCAGCTCGCCGCCGCACGCGTCCTCGATGTCGGCCCGGATGTCGTCGTCGACGTCCTCGTCCCAGCCCAACTCCTGGACAACCTGACCCTTTTCAATGCCCAGCCCCTGGGCGAAGTTCGGGGCGTCCGCCGCCGCGACCACCGTCGGTCCTCCTTGTGTCTGTGAGTGCACCGGCCCTATCGTCGCACGCCGCCCTGCTGAAGCGGATGACTGGCGGCCCGGTTTGTCAATATGAGGCACCACACCGGTCGGCACGGTCTGCAGACGTTACCGCGTGGCACCCCCCACCGTCGGATAGTTCGGCTCCTCACCCCCAGCGGTGCGGTTCGGGCACGATGGGAGGACGATGGAGGTCGTTGGCGCCGATCGCGCCCGCACCCCCGTACCGCACTACCAAGGAGCGGAAGTTGACCACCGAGTTCGCGCGCCAGGACCTGGCTCAAAACTCATCGAATTCACCCGAGCCCGACCGGGTCCGGGTGATCCGTGACGGTGTCGCGTCGTACCTGCCCGACATCGACCCCGAAGAGACCTCAGAATGGCTGGAATCGTTCGACGCACTGCTGGAGCGGTCCGGCCCCTCGCGGGCGCGCTACCTGATGCTGCGCCTGCTCGAGCGCTCCGGTGAGCAGCGCGTCGCCATCCCGGCGTTGACCTCCACCGACTATGTCAACACCATCCCCACCGAACTGGAGCCGTGGTTCCCCGGCGACGAGGACGTCGAGCGCCGGTACCGGGCGTGGATCCGGTGGAACGCCGCCATCATGGTGCACCGTGCGCAACGGCCGGGAGTCGGTGTGGGCGGCCACATCTCGACGTATGCGTCGTCGGCGGCGCTGTACGAGGTCGGCTTCAACCACTTCTTCCGCGGCAAGAGCCATCCCGGCGGCGGCGACCAGGTGTTCATCCAGGGCCACGCCTCCCCCGGCATCTACGCCCGCGCGTTCCTCGAGGGCCGGCTGACCGCCGACCAGCTCGACGGTTTCCGGCAGGAGCACAGCCACCCCGGCGGCGGGCTGCCGTCCTACCCGCATCCGCGGCTGATGCCGGACTTCTGGGAGTTCCCCACGGTCTCGATGGGGCTGGGCCCGATGAACGCGATCTACCAGGCGCGGTTCAACCACTACCTGAACGACCGCGGCATCAAGGACACCTCCGATCAGCACGTGTGGGCGTTCCTCGGCGACGGTGAGATGGACGAGCCGGAGAGCCGCGGCCTGGCTCACGTCGCCGCGCTGGAGGCGCTCGACAACCTGACGTTCGTCATCAACTGCAACCTGCAGCGCCTCGACGGACCGGTGCGCGGCAACGGCAAGATCATCCAGGAACTCGAGTCGTTCTTCCGTGGCGCCGGCTGGAACGTCATCAAGGTGGTGTGGGGCCGCGAGTGGGACGCGCTGCTGCACGCCGACCGCGACGGTGCGCTGGTGAACCTGATGAACACCACCCCCGACGGCGACTACCAGACCTACAAGGCCAACGACGGCAGTTACGTCCGTGACCACTTCTTCGGCCGCGACCCGCGCACCAAGCAGTTGGTGGAGAACCTGTCCGACACCGACATCTGGAATCTCAAGCGCGGCGGGCACGACTACCGCAAGGTCTACGCCGCCTACCGGGCCGCGACGGAGCACAAGGGCCAGCCGACGGTGATCCTGGCCAAGACCATCAAGGGCTACACCCTCGGCAAGCACTTCGAGGGCCGCAACGCCACCCACCAGATGAAGAAGCTTGCGCTGCAGGACCTCAAGGACTTCCGCGACGCGCAGCGCATCCCGATCACCGACGAGCAGCTCGAGGACAATCCCTACCTGCCGCCGTACTACCACCCCGGACCGGAGGCGGCCGAGATCCGCTACCTGCTCGACCGGCGCCGTGCGCTCGGCGGGTTCGTGCCCGAGCGGCGGACGAAGTCCAAGGCGCTGACGCTGCCCGGCCGCGACGCCTACAAGGCGCTGAAGAAGGGCTCGGGCAAGCAGGAGGTCGCCACCACCATGGCGACCGTGCGCACGTTCAAGGAACTGTTGCGGGACAAGAACATCGGGCACCGCATCGTGCCGATCATTCCCGACGAGGCGCGCACGTTCGGGATGGATTCGTGGTTCCCGAATCTGAAGATCTACAACCGCAACGGCCAGCTGTACACGTCGGTGGACGCGGAGTTGATGCTGGCGTATAAGGAGAGCGAAGTCGGCCAGATCCTGCACGAGGGGATCAACGAGGCCGGCTCGGTCGGCACGTTCATCGCCGCGGGCAGCGCCTACGCCACCCACAACGAGCCGATGATCCCGCTCTACATCTTCTACTCGATGTTCGGTTTCCAGCGCACCGGTGACAGCTTCTGGGCCGCGGCCGACCAGATGGCCCGCGGCTTCGTGCTGGGCGCCACAGCCGGGCGCACCACGCTGGTCGGCGAGGGGCTGCAGCACGCCGACGGCCACTCGCTCCTGCTGGCCTCGACGAATCCGGCTGTGGTGGCCTACGACCCGGCCTTCGCCTACGAGATCGCCTACATCGTCGAGAGCGGTCTGGAACGGATGTACGGGGAGAACCCGGAGAACGTGTTCTTCCACCTCACCATCTACAACGAGCCCTACCAGCAGCCAGCCGAGCCCGAGGACCTCGACGTCGAGGGCCTGCTGCGCGGCATCTACCGCTACAAGCGCGGACCGCAGGGCAAGTCGAACACCGCCCAGATCCTGGTGTCGGGCGTCGGCATGCCCTCGGCGCTGCGGGCGGCCGAACTGCTGGCCGAGGACTGGGACGTCTCGGCCGACGTCTGGTCGGTCACCAGCTGGGGCGAGCTCAACCGCGACGGTGTCCAGGTCGAGAAGGATCTGCTGCGCCACCCGGAGCGGCCAGCGGGCACCCCGTACATCACCAAGGTGCTCGAGGACGCGGCCGGACCGGTCGTTGCGGTGTCGGACTGGATGCGCGGCGTGCCCGAGCTGATCCGTCCGTGGGTGCCCGGCACGTACATCACGCTGGGCACCGACGGGTTCGGCTTCTCCGACACCCGGCCCGCGGCACGGCGCTACTTCAACACCGACGGTGAATCGGTCGCGGTGGCGGTGCTGGAGGGACTCGCCCGCGACGGCAACATCGACTCCTCGGTGGCCGTCGAGGCGGCCCGGCGCTACGAGATCGACGACGTGATGGCCGCCCCCGAGCAGACCTCCGATCCCGGCGTCGCGTGACGGTTGGAGGAAGCCGCCAAATAGCGGCGTAGATTTTAGGGATGCCCGACAATCGGTACGTTCCGCCGGCGTCGACCCTCGAGGTGTTGCAGACGGTGCCGGACGCGGTGCTGCGCCGGTTGAAGCAGTTCTCCGGTCAGCTGGCGACCCAGGCGGTGCACGTCATGGAGGAGCGGCTGCCGTTCTTCGCCGGCCTGGAGGCCTCGCAGCGGGCCAGCGTGCAGCTCGTCGTGCAGGCCGCGGTGGTGAACTTCGTCGAGTGGATGCGGGATCCGCAGAGCGACGTGAGCTACACCGCGCAGGCCTTCGAGGTGGTGCCCCAGGATCTCCGGCGGCGCATCGCGCTGCGCCAGTCCGTCGAGATGGTCCGGATCACGATGGAGTTCTTCGAAGAGGTGGTGCCGCTGCTGGCCCGCAACGAGGAGCAGCTGACGGCGCTGACCGCGGGCATCCTGCGCTACTCCCGCGACCTGGCGTTCGCCGCGGCCACCGCGTACGCCGACCAGGCCGAGGCGCGCGGCGCCTGGGACACCCGGATGGAGGCCAACCTGGTCGACGCGGTGGTGCGCGGCGACATCGGACCGGAACTGCAGTCCCAGGCGGCGGCGCTGAACTGGGACGCCACCGCGCCCGCGACCGTCATCGTGGGACTGCCGCATCCCGATCGCAAGGATCTCGCCTCCGACGACGTCCGCGACGTGGTGAGCCGCAACGACCGGGCGGCCCTGACCGATGTGCACGGCAACTGGCTGGTCGCGATCGTCTCCGGACCGCTGTCGGTGACCGACCGGTTCGTCACCGACCTGATGAGGGCGTTCGCCGACGGCCCGGTGGTAGTCGGGCCGACGGCGCCGACGCTGGCGGGTGCGCACCGCAGTGCCACCGAGGCCATCTCCGGGATGAACGCGGTGGCCGGCTGGACGCTGGCGCCGCGACCCGTGTCGGCCAGGGAGCTGCTGCCCGAGCGGGCACTGCTCGGTGACGCGACCGCGATGGCCGCGCTCGCCTCGGAGGTGATGAGGCCGCTGGCCGACGCCGGGCCCGCGCTGACCGAGACCCTGGACGCCTATCTCGACTCGGGCGGTGCGATCGAAGCATGCGCACGCAAATTGTTCGTTCATCCAAACACCGTCCGTTACCGGCTCAAACGGATCGCCGACTTCACCGGTCGGGATCCCACGCTGCCCCGCGACGCCTACGTGCTGCGGGTGGCCGTGACGGTGGGCCGGCTGAACAACAAGGCATATCAGCCGACTGCGCCCAACAAGGGATCTGTGCAGGTTCCGGCGGTCCGTCCGGCCGGTGAGACATCACAGCGGCGCAGGTAACACGTTGCGGCGAGGTGTCGATGATGTCGCTTCACATGCAGTTTTGTGGACTGTCCACAAAAACATAAGACAAGGTTCATAATCTCTTACACGGCGCGAAGTGCTCTTCACAGTGTTCTCTTAGAGACGTGCCCCAAGGACCTATCGCGCTGCTCGCTCCCGGACAGGGCTCGCAGACCCCCGGAATGCTGGCGCCGTGGCTCGAACTGCCCGGCGCCGGGGAGCGCATCGCCGCATGGTCCGAGATCGCCGGGCTCGACCTGGCCCGGCTGGGCACCACCGCCACCGCCGAGGAAATCACCGACACCGCGGTCACGCAACCGCTGGTGGTCGCCGCCACCCTGCTCGCGCACGAGGAACTGAACCGCCGCGGGCTGCTCGCCGGCACGGAGACGGTCGTCGCGGGACATTCGGTCGGCGAGATCGCGGCGTACGCGATCGCCGGGGTCATCTCCGCCGACGACGCGGTGCGGCTGGCCGCCACCCGCGGCGCCGAGATGGCCAAGGCCTGCGCGCTGGAGCCGACCGGGATGTCCGCGGTGCTCGGTGGCGACGAAGCCGAGGTGCTGGCCCGCCTCGAGGCGCTCGACCTGGTCCCCGCCAACCGCAACGCCGCAGGCCAGATCGTGGCCGCCGGGGCGCGCTCGGCGCTGGACAAGCTCGCCGAGGATCCGCCGGAGAAGGCCCGGGTGCGGCCACTGGCCACCGCCGGCGCCTTCCACACCCACTTCATGGCGCCCGCCACCGACGGCTACTCGGCCGCGGCCGACGCCGTCACCCCCGCCGAGCCCACCACCCGGCTGCTGTCCAACGCCGACGGGCAACCGGTAGCCTCGGCTGCCGATGCCATGGGCAAGCTGGTCGCCCAGCTGACCCGGCCGGTGCGCTGGGACCTGTGCACCGCGACGATCCGCGAGCTCGCACCGGTCGCCATCGTCGAGTTCCCGCCCGCAGGCGCGCTGGCGGGCATCGCAAAACGTGAGCTCAAGGGAGTGCCGGCGCGTGCCGTCAAGACTCCGGCCGATCTGGACGGGCTGAACGAGCTCTGACCGTCTGCCCCGGCCAGCGCCGTCCGGGACAGCCAAGTGAAAAACGTCCAACCAAAGAGAACGTCCACCAAGTAACAACCCCGATAGAAGGAGCCACAGTGGCTGCCAGCCAGACAGAAATCATCGCCGGTCTCGCCGAGATCATCGAAGAGGTCACCGGTATCGAGCCCTCCGAGGTCACCCCCGAGAAGAGCTTCGTCGACGACCTCGACATCGACTCGCTGTCGATGGTGGAGATCGCGGTGCAGACCGAGGACAAGTACGGCGTGAAGATCCCCGACGAGGACCTCGCGGGCCTGCGCACCGTCGGTGACGTCGTCGCCTACATCCAGAAGCTCGAGGAAGAAAACCCCGAAGCCGCCGCCGCGCTGCGCGAGAAGTTCTCGGCGGAATCGTGACCAGGCCTTCCACTGCTAACGGCGGTTTCCCGAACGTCGTCGTGACCGCAGTCGAGGCCACCACGTCGCTCGCGGCAGACGTCGAGAGCACGTGGAAGGGCCTGCTGGCCGGCGAGAGCGGTATCCGCGTCCTCGAAGACGAGTTCGTCGACAAGTGGGACCTCCAGGTCCGCATCGGCGGTCACCTGGTCGACAACGTCGACGACCACATGACCCGGATCGACATGCGTCGCATGTCCTACGTGCAGCGCATGTCGAAGCTGCTGAGCCGTCGTCTGTGGGAGAACGCGGGCATCCCCGAGGTCGATCCGGACCGGTTCGCGGTGATCATCGGCACCGGTCTGGGTGGCGGCGAGAAGATCGTCGAGACCTACGACGCGATGAACGAGGGCGGGCCCCGCAAGGTGTCCCCGCTCGCCGTTCAGATGATCATGCCGAACGGCGCGGCGGCCGTCGCCGGCCTGGAGTTGGGCGCCCGCGCCGGGGTCATCACCCCGGTGTCGGCGTGCTCCTCCGGGTCTGAGGCCATCGCCCACGGCTGGCGTCAGATCGTCATGGGAGATGCCGACTTCGCCGTCGTGGGCGGTGTCGAAGGCGGCATCGAGGCGCTGCCGATCGCGGCGTTCTCGATGATGCGCGCGATGTCGACGAACAACGACAACCCGGCGGGCGCGTCACGGCCGTTCGACAAGAACCGCGACGGGTTCGTCTTCGGTGAGGCCGGCGCGATGATGATCATCGAGACTGAGGAGCATGCCAAGGCCCGCGGCGCCAAGCCGTTGGCCAGGCTGATGGGTGCCGGCATCACGTCGGACGCGTACCACATGGTCGCGCCGGATCCGAACGGCCTTCGGGCCGGGCAGGCGATGAAGCGTGCGATGGAGACCGCGGGCCTTTCGCCCAAGGACATCGAGCACGTCAACGCACACGCCACCGCCACGCCGATCGGTGACACGGCCGAGGCAAGCGCCATCCGGGTCGCCGGTGTGGAGCACGCCGCCGTCTACGCGCCGAAGTCGGCGCTGGGCCACTCCATCGGTGCGGTGGGTGCCCTGGAGTCGATCCTCACGGTGCTCGCACTGCGTGACGGCGTCATCCCGCCGACCCTGAACTACGAAACCCCCGATCCCGAGATCGATCTCGATGTCGTTGCAGGTGAGCCTCGTTATGGCGACTACAAGTACGCCATCAACAACTCGTTCGGGTTCGGTGGCCACAATGTGGCTCTGGCGTTCGGCCGCTACTGAGTAGCGCTCGCGCGTAAGAAGGGATCAACGGAGCAGTAATGGCAGGGTTAGCAACGGGGAACGGCTTCCCCAACGTGGTCGTCACCGGTATGGCGATGACCACCGCCCTGGCAACGGACGCCGAAACCACCTGGCAGCGGCTGCTGGACGGACAAAGTGGGATCCGCAAGCTCGAGGATCCGTTCGTCGAGGAGTACGACCTGCCGGTCCGCATCGGCGGTCATCTGCTGGAGGACTTCGACAGCGAGCTCACGCGTGTGGAGCTGCGCAGGTTGTCGTATCTGCAGAAGATGTCGACGGTGCTGAGCCGGCGGGTGTGGGAGAACGCGGGTTCGCCCGAGGTGGATCCCAAGCGGCTGATGGTCTCTATCGGCACCGGCATGGGTTCCACCGAGGAACTGCTCTTCGCCTACGACGGCATGCGGGCCAAGGGCCTGCGCGCCGTGTCCCCGCTCGCCGTGCAGATGTACATGCCGAACGCGGCTGCCGCGGCGGTCGGCCTGGAGCGCAAGGCCCGGGCCGGGGTGATCACCCCGGTCTCGGCCTGCGCCTCCGGCTCGGAGGGCATCGCCCAGGCCTGGCGCAACATCGTGCTCGGCGAGGCGGACGTCGCCATCTGCGGCGGCGTCGAGACCAAGATCGAGGCGGTGCCGATCGCCGGCTTCGCCCAGATGCGCATCGTGCTGTCGACCACCAACGACGATCCCGCGGGCGCCTGCCGCCCGTTCGACAAGGACCGCAACGGGTTCGTGTTCGGCGAGGGCGGCGCGTTGATGGTGATCGAGACCGAGGAGCACGCGAAGGCCCGTGGCGCCACCATCCTGGCGCGCATCATGGGTGCGAGCGTCACGTCGGACGGGTACCACATCGTGGCGCCCGACCCGAACGGTGAGCAGGCCGGGCACGCGATGACGCGGGCGATCCAGCTCGCGGGCCTGCAGCCGGGTGACATCGACCATGTCAATGCCCACGCCACCGGCACCAGCGTCGGCGACGTCGCCGAGGGCAAGGCCATCAACAACGCGATGGGCGGCCACAAGCCGGCCGTCTACGCACCCAAGGCGGCGCTGGGGCACTCCGTCGGCGCCGTCGGTGCCGTCGAGTCGATCCTGACGGTGCTCGCACTGCGCAATGGTGTCATCCCGCCGACACTGAACTTGAAGAACCTGGACCCGGACATCGACCTCGATGTCGTCGCCGGCTCACCACGACCAGGCAATTACCAATACGCGATCAACAATTCGTTCGGATTCGGCGGGCACAACGTCGCGGTCGCCTTCGGGAAGTACTGACACACACGACTTCCGGGGGCGCAAGCCGACATCGGAACGGGCACAGGAGGATACATGACGATAATGGCACCGGAGACTGTCGGCGAATCACTCGACCCCCGCGACCCGCTGCTGCGTCTGGGCTCGTTCTTCGATGACGGCACGGTCGAACTGCTGCACGAGCGGGACCGCTCGGGTGTGCTCGCCGCCGCAGGCGCCGTCAACGGTGTGCGGACCATCGCGTTCTGCACCGACGGCACCGTCATGGGTGGCGCGATGGGCGTCGAGGGCTGCCGTCACATCGTCAACGCCTATGACACCGCGATCGAGGAGCAGAGCCCGATCGTCGGCATCTGGCACTCCGGCGGCGCGCGGCTGGCCGAGGGCGTCAAGGCGCTGCACGCCGTCGGCCTGGTCTTCGAGGCCATGATCCGGGCCTCGGGCTACGTCCCGCAGATCTCGGTGGTCGTCGGCTTCGCGGCCGGTGGCGCCGCCTACGGTCCGGCACTGACCGACGTGATCGTCATGGCGCCCGACAGCAAGGTCTTCGTCACCGGGCCCGACGTGGTGCGCAGTGTGACCGGTGAGGACGTCGACATGGTGTCCCTCGGCGGCCCCGAGGCCCACCACAAGAAGTCCGGCGTGTGCCACATCGTCGCGGACGACGAACTCGACGCCTATGAGCGTGGCCGCCGGCTCGTCGGATTGTTCTGCCAGCAGGGTCATTTCGACCGCAGCAAGGCCGAGGCCGGCGACACCGACCTGACCGCGCTGCTCCCCGACTCCGCCCGGCGCGCCTACGACGTGCACCCCCTGGTGAACGCGCTGCTCGACGAGGGCACGCCGTTCGAGGAGTTCCAGGGCAAGTGGGCGCCCTCGATGGTGGTCGGCCTCGGCCGGCTCGCGGGGCGCACCGTCGGTGTGCTGGCCAACAACCCGCTGCGCCTCGGCGGCTGCCTGAACTCCGAGAGCGCGGAGAAGGCCGCCCGTTTCGTGCGCCTCTGTGACGCGTTCGGTGTTCCGATCGTGGTTGTCGTCGACGTGCCCGGCTACCTGCCCGGTGTCGACCAGGAGTGGGGTGGCGTGGTTCGCCGCGGCGCCAAGCTGCTGCACGCCTTCGGCGAGGCCACCGTTCCCCGGGTCACGCTGGTCACCCGCAAGATCTACGGCGGCGCCTACATCGCGATGAACTCCCGCTCACTGGGCGCCACCAAGGTGTTCGCCTGGCCCGACGCCGAGGTCGCCGTGATGGGCGCCAAGGCCGCGGTCGGCATCCTGCACAAGAAGAAGCTGGCCGCCGCGGCGCCCGAGGATCGCGAGGCGCTGCACGAGGAGCTGGCCGCCGAGCACGAGCGGATCGCCGGTGGCGTGGACTCCGCCATCGAGATCGGCGTGGTCGACGAGAAGATCGACCCGTCGCACACCCGCAGCAAGGTGACCCAGGCGCTGGCCGAGGCGCCCGCCCGCCGCGGCCGCCACAAGAACATCCCGCTGTAAGTTCTCGACTCCGGCCGAGTGGTGTTTCAGTCGGCGATGAACTCCTGCGCGGCCGTCATCGCGCGCGCCCGATCGGACTCGACCAGGCCGATGCGGGTCCGCCGGTCCAGGATGTCGTCGACGGTCAACGCCCCTTCGTGGGTCACTGCGTACTCGAATTCGGCCCTGGTGACGTCGATTCCGTCGGCGACCGGGTCGGTCGGCCGATCGCGGGCGGCGCGGGCGACGACGTTGGGCGCCTCGGCGCCGTAGCGGGCGACGAGTGAGGACGGCAGGTCGACCGGCGAGCGCAGGGTCGCCACCGGGTTCGCCGGCGCACCGACCAGTGGCAGGTTGCGGGTGCGGCAGGGTATGGCTGCCAGCTTGCGCAGCACCACGGCGCGGTCGAGCACGTCTTGCGCCATGTATCGGTACTCGGTGAGCTTGCCGCCGACGACACTGAGCACACCGTCACCGGATTCCACGACCGCGTGCTCCCGCGAGAGGTCCGCGGTGTCGCCGTCTCCGGTGTCGATCAGCGGCCGCAGGCCGGCGTAGGAACCGATCACGTCGCCATGCCCGAGCGCAACGTCGAGCGCGGTGTTGACTGTGTCGAGCAGGAAGTCGATCTCCTTCGTGGTCGGCTGCGGGACGTCGGGCACCGGGCCGGGCGCGTCTTCGTCGGTGAGCCCGAGATACACCCGGCCCAGCTGCTCGGGCATGGCGAAGACGAACCGGTTCAGTTCGCCCGGAATCGGGATGGTCAGCGCCGCAGTGGGATTGCCGAAGGCCGCGGCGTCGAACACCAGATGGGTGCCGCGGCTGGGCCGCAGCCGGATGGACGTGTCCACGTCACCGGCCCACACGCCGGCGGCGTTGATCACCGCACCGGCCGCGACCACCGTGGACTCCTTCGTGAGCTGGTCGGTGAGGGTGACCGACGTCCCGGTGGCCTGCGACGCCGCCACCCGGGTCAGGATCCGCGCGCCGTGCTGGGCGGCGGTGCGGGCGACGGCGGTGACTAGCCGAGCGTCGTCGACGAGCTGGCCGTCGTAGGCGAGCAATCCGCCGTCGAGTCCGGCACGCCGCACCGTCGGCGCCAGCGCGACGGCGCGACCGGCGTCGACACGGCGTGACCGCGGCAGCGTCGAGGCCGGCGTGCCCGCCAGCCTGCGCAACCCGTCGCCGGCCAGGAAGCCGGTCCGCACCAGCGCCCGGGACGCGCGGTTCATCGACGGCAGCAGCGGCACCAGCTGCGGCATCGCGGTCACCAGGTGAGGCGCGTTGCGCGACATCAGTATTCCGCGCTCGACGGCGCTTCGCCGGGCGATGCCGACGTGGCCCGACGCGAGGTAACGCAGCCCGCCGTGCACCAGTTTCGAGCTCCATCGGCTGGTGCCGAAGGCTAGGTCGTGCTTCTCGACCAGCACCACGGACAGCCCGCGGGTGACCGCGTCGAGCGCGATTCCGGCACCGGTGATGCCGCCACCGATGACGACGACATCGACCCTTGCGCCGTCGCCCAGGGCGGTGAGCTCGGTCCTGCGGCGGGCGGCGTTCAGCGCGGTCGTCGTACCGGTCATGGTGCGAGGTATCCGTTCAGCGAGTGTTCGAGTTCGGTCGCCAGCGCGGCGGCGTCGAGGATGGGCGCGATGGTCTGCGCCGAGAGAATGGTCGACTGGGTGATCAGCAGGCACATCGCCGCGAGCTGACGCGCGTCGCCCGGCCGGACGCTGCCCTCGTCCTGGGCCGCTTTCAATTCGCCGGTGACGGTGTCGAGCAGGATCTGCTGGCTGGTTCCGAGACGCTCGGAGAGATAGAGCATCGCCAGCTCCGGCGCCTCGTGCAGGACCGCCATGATGACGTCGTCGCGGCGGAGCCGCCCTGCCACCGCGACGATGCGTTCGACCACCCACCTGCGGCCCACGCCGCCGCTGGGCACGTCGTCCAGGGCGTGGGTGATCCGCAGGGTCAGCACCGCCGCCAGGATCGACCGGGTGTCGGGAAAACGCCGGTACACCGTCGGCCTGCTCACCCCGGCGCGGCGGGCGATCTCGGCGAGGGTCACCCGGGCCACTCCGAAGGCGAGCACGCATTCGGCCGCCGCGTCGAGGATGCGTTCTTCGACGGACGCCTCCATGGCTTTACTGCTTGACAGCATGTGTAACACTGTAACGCATGAGTCGACCCGATGCACCGCCGCCGATGAAGTGGAACGCCTGGGGTGACCCGGACGCTGCGAAACCGCTCTCGGACGGCATTCGCTCGCTGCTCGAGCAGGCGCTCGGGGTGGACGCGCAGCCCCGCGCCGAGCTGGAGATCGACGAGGTGCGCCTGCGTCCGTCGGCGCTGCCGGACGGCGACCGTGACGCGTTGTCCGCCATCGTCGGCGACCCGCACGTGATCACCGACGACAGGGGCCGACTGCTGCGGGCGGGCGGCAAGTCGACGCTCGACCTGCTCCGCCGGCGGGACCGCGGCGAGCAGGACGCCCCCGACGCGGTGGTGTTGCCCGGCGACGAGGCCGAGGTGGCGGGCGTGCTGGCGCACTGCGCCCGGCAGCGCATCGCGGTGGTGCCGTTCGGCGGCGGCACGAGTGTCGTGGGCGGCGTCGATCCGCTGCGCGCCGACTTCTCCGCCGTGGTGTCCCTGGACCTGCGCCGGCTCGACCAGCTGCACCACCTCGACCCGACCTCCGGTGAGGCCGAACTCGGCGCGGGCGTCACCGGCCCGCAGGCCGAGGCTCTGCTTGCCGCGCAGGGGTTCTCACTCGGCCACTTCCCGCAGAGCTTCCAGTTCGCCACCATCGGCGGGTTCGCGGCCACCCGGTCTTCCGGTCAGGGCTCGGCCGGCTACGGCCGATTCGACGACATGGTGCGCGGTGTGCGCGCCGTGACCCCGGCCGGTGTGCTCGACCTGGGCCGCGCGCCGGCGTCGGCGGCGGGACCGGACCTCCGCCAGCTCCTGATCGGCTCCGAGGGGGTGTTTGGCGTGATCACCCGGGTGCGGGTGCGGGTGCATCCCGTCCCGGAGGTGACCCGCTACGAGGCCTGGTCGTTCCCCGACTTCCCCACCGGCGCAGCGGCATTGCGCGCCGTCGTGCAGACCGGCGCAGGCCCGACGGTGATGCGGTTGTCCGACGAGGCCGAGACGGGCGTCAACCTGGCGACGTCCGAGAGCATCGGTGAGCAGTCGATCACCGGCGGCTGCCTGGCGATCACCACCTTCGAGGGCACCGCCGCACACGCGCAGAGCCGCCACGACGAGACCAGGGCGGTGCTCGAGGCCCACGGCGGCACGTCGCTGGGCGAGGAGCCCGCCCGCGCCTGGGAGCACGGGCGGTTCAACGCGCCGTACCTGCGTGACGCGCTGCTCTCGGCCGGGGCGCTGTGCGAGACGCTGGAGACCGCCACCAACTGGTCGAATGTGCCGGCACTCAAGGACGCGGTCACTCAGGCGTTGACCGATGCGTTGGCGGATTCCGGCACGCCGGCGCTGGTGCTGTGCCACATTTCGCACGTGTACCCGACCGGCGCATCGCTGTACTTCACCGTGGTGGCAGGACAGCGCGGGAACCCGATCGAACAGTGGCGCACGGCCAAGGCGGCGGCGTCGGACGCGATGGTCCGCACCGGCGGGACGATCACCCATCACCACGCCGTCGGCGCCGACCACCGGCCGTGGATGACCGACGAGATCGGCGACCTCGGTGTCGCGGTGCTGCGCGCCGTCAAGGCGACGCTCGACCCCACCGGGATCCTCAACCCGGGCAAGCTGATTCCGTGACAGGGCAGATCGGCCGCATCACGCTGCTGACCAACCCGATGTCGGGCCACGGCAACGCACCCCATGCCGCGCAGCGCGCCGTCGCCCGCTTCCAGCAGCGCGGGGTCGACGTGTGCGAGATCGTCGGCACCGATGCCGCGCATGCGCGCCGACTCGTCGACGAGGCCCTCGCCGCGGGGACCGACGCGCTGGTGGTGGCGGGCGGCGACGGGGTGATCTCGCTGGCGCTGCAGGCGCTCGCGCTGGGCGACGTGCCGTTGGGCATCGTCCCCGCGGGCACCGGCAACGACCACGCCCGCGCCTTCGGCGTGCCCACCGGCGACCCCGAGGCCGCGGCGGACATCGTCGTCGACGGCCGGACCGAGACGATCGACCTCGGCCGGATCGACGACGCAGGCGGCGCGGCCAAGTGGTTCGGGACCGTGATGGCCGCGGGATTCGACTCACTGGTCAGTGACCGGACCAACCGCATGCGCTGGCCGCACGGCCGGATGCGGTACAACGTCGCGATGGTGGCCGAGCTGTCCCGGCTGCGGCTGCTGCCGTTCCGGCTGACTTTCGACGACGGCGAGGAGACGATCACCGACCTGACGCTCGCCGCCTTCGGCAACACCCGCAGCTACGGCGGCGGCATGCTGATCTGCCCCGACGCCGACCACACCGACGGCCTGCTGGACATCACGATGGTGCACTCGGCGTCACGCAGCAAGCTGATCCGGTTGTTCCCCACGGTGTTCAAGGGCACCCATGTCGGCCTCGCCGAGGTGACCACGGCACGCGCCCGCCGAGTCCACGTCGACTCACCGGGCATCAACGCCTACGCCGACGGCGACTACGCGTGCCCGCTGCCGGTCACCGTGTCGGCGGTGCCGCGGGCGCTTCGCGTGCTGCGGGCCGCCGCCTAACCGACTCCGCGGCTCAGCCAGCTGACCTCGGCGCCGGCGCCGCCGTCCCGGTAGGGCTCCAGCGCTTCGTCCCAGGCGGTGCCGAGCACGGAGTCCAGTTCGGCGGCCAGCATGTCGGCGCCGGAGGCCATCAGCGTCCGCAACCGCATCTCGCCGACCATCACGTCGCCGTTGGCGCTCATCGCCCCACTCCACAATCCCAGCTGCGGGGTATGGCACCAGCGGTGCCCGTCCACGCCGGGGCTCGGGTCCTCGGTGACCTCGAAACGCAGCACCGACCACGAGCGCAGGGCGTTGGCCAACTGGCCGCCGGTGCCCACCGGTCCGACCCAGTTGGTGACCGCGCGCAGCTGTCCGGGCATGGCGGGCTGCGGCGTCCACTTCAGATTCGCCCTCGCCTGGAGGGTCGACGACAACGCCCACTCGACATGCGGGCATACCGCCGCGGGAGAGGCATGGACGTACACCACGCCAGTCGACGCGTCGGCGAACTGGTTCAACGCACGCATAGCTGCTCCTTCGGCTCCACGAGGGACGTCTTCCCCAACGACCTGGTGATTCCGAGTTGTAGCTGTGTCGTGCGTGTCTATTGTGCCTCCTGAGACACCTGTTGCGCTAGTCTGCGCCGAATTCTCTCAGGACACCGTCAGAGATCGCCGGCCACGGCTCATGGGCCCAGTCGCCGAAATCCCGGTCACCCAGCACCACCAGCGCCAGGTCCGCGTCCGGATCGACCCACAGGAACGTGCCGGTCTGGCCGAAATGCCCGTACGTCGCCTCGCTGTTCGCCGAGCCGGTCCAGTGCGGCGACTTGCCGTCGCGGATCTCGAAACCCAGCCCCCAGTCGTTGGGACGCTGCCGGCCGTAGCCGGGCAACACGCCATCGAGTCCGGGGAACTGCACGGTGGTGGCCTGCTCGTGCAGTTGCGCCGACACCGTTGCGGGCCGCAGGAGGTCCTGCGCGAAGGCCACCAGGTCGGACACCGTGGACGTCGCGCCGTAGCCCGCGGCCCCCGCGCCACCCTCGAGTGACGAGTCGGTCATGCCGAGCGGCTCGAACACCGCCTCGGACAGGTACCGGCCGAACTCGATCTCGGTGGCCGACTCGAGGGTCTGCGCCAGCACCGCGAACCCGTGATTCGAGTAGATCCGCCGCGCTCCGGGCTCGGCCATCACCTCGTCGGACCGCATGTTGTAGCCGGCGGTGTGCGCCAGCAGGTGGCGCACCGTCGATCCCGGTGGTCCCGCCGGTGTGTCCAGCTCGACGGCGCCCTCCTCCACGGCGACATGCGCGGCGCGGGCGACGAGCAGTTTGGTCACCGATGCCAGCGCGAAGCGGCGCTGCTGGTCACCGTGACAGGCGAGCGGGCCCGCGGGCCCGACGACCGCCGCGGCGACGTGGTCGACCGGCCAGTCGGCGATCGCGTCGAGTGCTGCCACGCCTGCAGCCTAAGTGGTGCTCCACGCGGTGCCGATCGCCGACACATGGCGGGCGTCCGTGCCGCAGCATCCGCCCAGCACGGCCACCGCGGGCAACCGGTCGCGCAGCAGCAGGTGCTGGGCCGCGAGGTCGGCGGGATCACCGTCGTCGAGTTCGGTGGCCTCGTCCAGCTCGGCGTGGCTCTTGGTGGAGGCGTTGGCCCGCAGGCCGAGCAGGCGCTCCCACGGGCCGTCCTGCCGCAGCACGCCGGCGAAGTGGGTCGGGTGCGCGCAGTTCACCATGAAGTACGCGGCCCCTGCAGACGTCGCCGCGTCCACCTGTTCGATCGCCTCGGCCAGCGGCTGGCCGGTCGGCAGCCGGCCGTCGGTCTCGACGGTGAACGAGATCGCCGATGGGATACCGGCCGCCGCCGCGGCGCGCACGATGCCGATCGCCTCTTCGGCGTTGGTCATCGTGATCGCCGTCACCTGGTCGGCCGAGGTGTCGGCGAACGTGCCGATTTGCACCGCGTGGTAGCGCTCGGCGTCATCGGGCGTCATGGCGGTGCCAGGGTCGTAGCCGTCACCGCGCGGGCCAACGCATCCACTCACGACGACGGTGATGCCGTCGGCCGTGGCCGCCGTCCTGATCTCCTCCGCCAGCGCGACGGCCGAGCGGTTGACCGCGTCGAGTTGCTCCGGCGAGTAGCCCAGCAGCGAGGCCCAGTCCGGGTTCGCGCGCCAGGTCGGCGTCTCCATCACGAATCCGGCGCCCAGCCGGCGGGCGATGTCGACGTAGCCGTCGTAGTAGCGCCGCAGGCGGGCCCGGTGCTCGGGAACGTCGAGGAGGGGGAACGCGGCGAAGCTCGGCAGGTCCATCCCGTCGAGGAAGACCAGTTCGGTCTCCAGACCGCCGTCGGTGATGAACAACCCGTTGCCACCGGCCTGCGGGAGTGGCCGGCCGGTGCCCGACGGCTGCGCCTCGACGCTCGTCATGGGGTCATCTCCAGGCGACGTAGTAGTTGTTCAGGATGTCCGACTCGATCTCGCGGACCTCGACGTCGTCGAATCCGGCGTCCGCGAGCATCGAGGTGGCCAGCTGGCGACCCCAGCAGGTGCCGAGTCCCGCCCCGCCGAGCCCCAGCGACACGCTCATGCAGTGCATGGTCGACACGGTGTAGAGGTAGGTCGCCAGTGGCGCGCCGACGTTGTCCTCGACGTGGCTCGACGCCTTGATGTCGACCATCAACAGCACCCCGCCGGGCCGCAACGCGCGGTGGATGTTCTCCAGCACCCGCGACGGCCGGGCCTGGTCGTGGATCGCGTCGAAAACCGTGATGAGGTCATAGGTCTGGGCTGCGTCGAGCTCGGCTACGTCGGCGGCGACGAATTGGGCGTTGTCCAGCCCGGACCGGGCCGCCTCGGCGCGGCCGACCCCGAGCCCCTCGTCGGAGAAGTCGATGCCGGTGAACCGGCTTGCGGGATACGCCTTCGCCATCACGTTGATCGCGTGTCCGCTGCCGCAACCGATGTCGGCGACGTCGATGCCTGCGGCGAGCCGCTCGGGCAGCCCGGTCACCAACGGCAGCACCGAATCGACCAGCGCGGCGTCGAACACCTCGCCGCTCTGCTCGGCCATCAGCGTGTGGAAGCGCGGATAGTCGCCGTAGGACAGCCCGCCACCGGTGTGGAAGCATCCGACGATCTTCTGCTCGACCTCGCCGAGCAGTGGGATGAACTGCGCCACCCGGGAGAGGTTGTCCGGTCCGGCAGTACGGGTGAGCACCGCGGCGCGTTCTCCTGGAAGCGAATACGTGCCTGCTGTCGCGTCGAAGTCCACGACGCGACCGGTGACCACTCCGCCCAGCCATTCGCGCACGTACCGCTCGTCGAGTCCGGCGGCGTTGGCGATCTGCGCACTGGTGGCGGGCGGCAGGCCGGCCATCGTGTCGAACAACCGGGTCTGGTGTCCGATGCTGAGCAGCAGCGCCAGGCTTGCCGCGTCGATCGCGCCCGCCATGCGTGCGGCGAAGTCCTCGGTGGCCTCGGTGGGTGTCTGATGGTCGACAGTGGTCATGGCTCTCTCCCGCGCGGTCGGTTCGTGTGTCTCTGTCATTGACGACGGCCGATGCCGGCGTCGGGTTCATTCCGCCGTCTCACCGGGCGGCGCGAAGAACTCGGGCGCCAGCTTGAACGGTAGCCCTGACGACCTCCGTTCAGGCGGCATCGGCCACTTCCCCGAGGAACACTGCGGTCGCGAGGCCCATCGAGCCTGCGGGCAGAACCAAGCAGTTGTTAGGTTGTACGCCATGAGCCAGACGGTGCGAGGTGTGGTGTCCCGACGGAAGGGTGAGCCGGTCGAGGTGGTGGACATCGTCGTCCCCGACCCGGGTCCCGGCGAAGTGGTGGTCGACATCGTGGCGTGCGGCGTCTGCCACACCGACCTGACCTACCGCGAGGGCGGCATCAACGACGAATACCCGTTCCTGCTCGGGCACGAGGCGGCGGGCTCGGTGGAGTCGGTCGGCGACGGCGTCACCAACGTGGAGCCCGGCGATTTCGTCATCCTCAACTGGCGCGCGGTGTGCGGTCAGTGCCGCGCCTGCAAGCGGGGCCGGCCGCACCTGTGCTTCGACACCCACAACGCCGCCCAGAAGATGACGCTCACCGACGGCACCGAACTCACCCCGGCACTGGGCATCGGCGCGTTCGCCGACAAGACGCTGGTGCACGAAGGGCAGTGCACCAAGGTCGATCCCAGCGCCGATCCCGCGGTGGCCGGCCTGCTCGGCTGCGGCGTGATGGCCGGCATCGGAGCGGCGATCAACACCGGCGCGGTCAACCGGGACGACACCGTGGCCGTGATCGGTTGCGGCGGTGTGGGTGACGCGGCGATCGCCGGCGCGGCGCTGGTGGGCGCCAGGCGGATCATCGCCGTCGACACCGACGACAAGAAACTGCACTGGGCGCGCGAGTTCGGCGCCACCCACACCATCAACGCCCGCGACCTCGACGTCGTCGAGACCATTCAGGACCTCACCGACGGATTCGGCGCCGACGTGGTCATCGACGCGGTCGGCCGGCCGGAGACCTGGAAACAGGCCTTCTACGCCCGTGACCTGGCCGGCACGGTGGTGCTCGTCGGCGTACCCACGCCCGACATGACGCTGGAGATGCCGCTGGTCGACTTCTTCTCCCGCGGTGGGTCACTGAAGTCCTCCTGGTACGGCGACTGCCTCCCCGAGCGGGACTTCCCCACGCTCATCAGCCTCTACCTGCAGGGCCGGTTGCCGCTGGAGAAGTTCGTGTCCGAACGCATCGGCCTGGACGGCATCGAGGACGCGTTCGGAAAGATGCACGCCGGTGAGGTCCTGCGGTCGGTGGTGATGCTCTGATGGGCAACATCGAGCGGATCGTCACCAGCGGTAAATTCGAACTCGACGGCGGCAGCTGGGATGTCGACAACAACGTCTGGGTGGTCGGCGACGACTCCGACGTGGTGGTGTTCGACGCCGCGCACGACGCCGCGCCGATCGTGATGGCCGTCGGAGGCCGCAACGTGGTCGCGGTGGTCTGCACCCACGGCCACAACGATCACATCACCGTCGCCCCCGAGCTCGGCGATGCGCTCGACGCACCGGTGCTGCTGCACCCGGCAGACGACATGCTGTGGCGGATGACGCACCCCGACAAGGAGTTCCGCACCGTGTCCGACGGGGACACGATCCGGGCGGGCGGCGTGGAACTGCGGGCGCTGCACACGCCGGGGCACTCCCCCGGTTCGGTGTGCTGGTACGCACCCGAACTCGGCGCGGTGTTCTCCGGCGACACCCTGTTCCAGGGTGGTCCGGGTGCGACGGGCCGGTCCTTCTCCGACTTCCCGACCATCCTGTCGTCGATCTCGGGCCGGCTCGGCGGCCTGCCCGCCGACACCGTGGTCTACACCGGGCACGGCGACACCACCACCGTCGGCGACGAGATCGTGAACTACGACGAGTGGGTCGCCCGCGGGCATTAGCCGTCGAGGATGCGCCGCTTCTCCGCCTCGAATTCGGCTTCGGTCAGCGCACCCGAATCGCGAAGCGCGGCAAGGGTGTTGAGCTGCTCGAGCCGGATTCCCTGTTCAGTGGGCGCGTAGCCGTGCGCCACTGCGCCACCGGGGCCCGCCGCCGTCGCCCCGAAGTCGTAGAGCGGCGTCACCGGCCTGGCCCGCTTGCCGGCGCGGTGTGACCACATGAGCCCCGCCGCCAATTCGACGACACTGATCACGAACAGCCCCGCGAACACCCACGGCAGCCAGCCGTACTCGCTGCCGTGCCCGAAGGACAGCTGCGGGTTGATGTAACCGTTCACCTCACCGTCGGTCTGGACGCCATAGCGGCCTTCGGCGGGGATCTGGGCAACCCAGACGGGCAGCCGCGTGTCGCCGTTGACGGTGGTGATGCTGCCTCCGGTCTCGGCGATGTCCGGTTCGGCGACGCCCTCGGGTGGGTCGATCCGCAACTGCAGCGGCGGCACCGGGAACCCGCCGTCGGTTCCGCCGGTGAAGGTGTGGAAGCTGATGGTCACCTCACCGGCAGGAAGCTGGACGCTGCCGCGGCCGGGAACCGGCACCTCGCCGTAGGCGTCGAAATCGTCGAACACGAAAGCGTTCATCACGATCGTCACGACGAATCCGATGATCGCCGACACCATCGTCACGACTGCGACGCCGATGACGACGCGGGCAGCCAGCCGACCGTTCTGCATGGGCCGAAGTGTGTCACGGCGCCTGCTGATCCGCGGTGCCATCCGGCTCCGGCGGTTACCGTTGGAACCGAGCCCGCACACGTCGAGAGGGGGCCGGAGTTGGCCGTGCCCGAGTCGAGTGTCGTCGTGCGGCCCGAGCCCATGGGCAGCGGGTCCTACTCCGCCAATTCGCGCCTGCAGGCCGCCGGATTGCGGGGCGCCATCGCGCTTTTCGAGCAGACCGCGCGAACGGTGCCGCTACCGGCCGCCCCGTATCCCATCGTGCTGGCCGACTACGGTGCGTCGACGGGGCACAACTCGCTGCTGCCGATCCGCGCCGCGATCGCGGCGTTGCGTGGGCGTACCAGGCCCGAGCACTCGATACTGGTCGCCCACACCGACCTGCCGGACAACGACTTCACCGCGATGTTCCGCACGCTGGCCGAAGATCCCGACTCATACCTGAGCAGTGACGCCGCGACGTATGCATCGGCGGTCGGCCGGTCGTTCTACACCCAGATCCTGCCGTCGAACAGCGTGCACCTGGGCTGGTCGGCCTGGGCGGTGCAGTGGTTGAGCCGGGTGCCGTCGGCGATCCCCGACCACATCCAGGTCGCCTACAGCGCCGATGACGCCGTGCGCAGCGCGTACGCCAGGCAGGCCGCCAACGACTGGCATGAGTTCATCGCGTTCCGCGGTCGCGAGCTGAGTCCGGGCGGTCGGCTCGTCGTCATGACGATGGCCGTCGACGAGCACGGCGAGTTCGGGTACCGGCCGCTGCTGGCGGCGTTGACCGACGGGCTGGCCGAACTCGTCGCCGGTGGGGTTGTCGGCGCAGATGAATTGGCGCGCATGGTGATTCCCACGGTCGGCAGGCAGGCGGCGGACTTCATGGCGCCGTTCGCGCCCTCGGGAAGGTTCGAACGGCTGGAGATCGAGCACCTCGAGGTCTTCGACGCCGAGGACCGGTACTGGGATCAGTACCGCGTCGACAAGGATGCGGCGGCGTTCGGCGCACGGTGGGCGGAGTTCCTGCGGGCGTCGGTGTTCCCGACCATGGCCACCGCGCTCGACGGACATCGCGATGTGACCGCGTTCGCCGACCGGCTGGAGCGCGAGGTGGCGGTGCGGCTGGCGGCCGCACCGGAGCAGATGCAGATCCCGCTGGCGCACCTGGTGTTGTTCAAGCGGCCCAAGAGTCAGTGACGCCCGGTACGGCTAGTTGCCACCGATGGGCGGCGGCGCCGGGACGAACGGGAGCCCCGGGATGGTGGTGTAGGGCAGCGTCGGGATGATCGGCGGACGGGTCGTCGAAGCCGGTGGTTGCGTCGTCTCCGGTGGCGGAGGCGGTGCGGTGGTCGCCGGCGGGGGTGGTGGCGGCGCCTCGGAGGGTGGCGGCGGAGCGGGCGACTCGGGGGCCGCCGGCGGCGGCGCCGTCTCGTAGACGGTCTCCGGTGGCGGGGCCTGGGTCTGCGGCGCAGGCGTCTCCCCTGGCCCGGCAGGGGGCGGCGCGGGTGCCGTGGTGGTCGTCGGGGTGGTCGTCGGCGTGGTGGCCGGCTCGTCGTCGCCGCGCAGCGCATAGGCCGCCGCGAGTGCGACGAGGAGCAGGACGATCAGCGCGCCCACAGCGACGATGACGGGCGGGCGGCGGTACCACGGGACCGGCGGCACCGCGGTGTCGTCGTCGTCGCGGGCCCCGAACGCCACGACGGGGCGGGCGGTGGTCGATCCGGCGGGCCTGTCGTCGTCGGCAGGCGAGTCGGCCGGGGCGTCGTACTCGTAGTGGTCGGTGGCGGCGACGTCGGGGATGTCCTCGGCGTCCGACCACGCCAGCGCCCGGAAGGTGCTCGACTGCGACATGTCGTCGGACTGCGCCGCACCGGCCAGCGCCGCCGCGGCGGGCGCCGCGGCCATCGCCGTCATCGTGTTGTCGGCGCCGCCGCGCACCGCGGCCAGCCCGGCGCCGATCGCCGCGGCCAGTTCGGGCTGCGGATTGGTGACGACCGGCACCCGGAAGCTCTCCGACAGGGTGGCGGTGATGACCGGGATCCTGGCGCCTCCCCCGGTCGACGCCACGGCGGCGAGGTCGGCGGTGCGCACGCCCGCCCGTTCGAGGGTCTGGTGCACCACCGCGACGAAGTCGGCGAGCGGCTGGCGGACGGCGTCGTCGAGCTCGGCGCGGGTGAGCCGGACCTCGCTGCTGCGGCCGGGCACATCGGCCGCGAGCGACGTGACGGCCGCCGAGGACAGCCGTTCCTTCGCGGCGCGGCACTGCCCCCTGAGCCGGGTCAGCGATCCGATCGCCGAGGTGCCGGTCAGGTCGACGTCACCGGCCGCCGACAGGTCGTTGATGACACGGGTCAGCAGGGCCTGGTCGATGGCCGCGCCGGAGAAGTCGGGATGCCGGACTGTGGGGCCGATGGGTGTGAAGCCGTTGCCCGCGTCGGCCAGCGTGACGCTGGTGCCGGTGCCGCCGAAGTCGCACAGCGCGACGACGCCGCTGGTGGGCAGGCCGGGATCGTCCTGAAGGGCGGTGAGCGCGGTGGCGGCGTCCGACACCACGACCGGTGCGGCGCCGAAGTCGGGCACCGCCGCCAGTGCGCCACGCAGCGCGTCGACGGTAGCCGGACGCCAGTGCGCGGGGTGGCTGACCGCGACCGGGTCCGCGGGCGCCTGCCCGCGGGTGAGTGCGCGCAGCAGGGCCCGCAGTGCGTCGGCGAGCACCACCTCCCCGCGGTGCGATGTGCCGTCGGCGGCGACGATCCCCACCGGGTCGCCGACCCGGTCGACGAAGTCGGTGAGGATCAGCCCGCGTTCGGTCAGTTCGGGGTTCTCGCTGGGCACGCCGACCTCGGCGGGCCGGTGCGGGTACTGCGTCAGCACCGGCGACCGCGTCAGCGCGGTGCGTCCGACGACGACCGCGGTCAGCCTGGTCGCCCCGACCGACAACCCCAGCCCGTCTGCCATGTCACTCCCTCGAGATGGACCCCGTTCAGTTGTCCATCTCGCGCGGCGGGGTCGGCGTTACTCAGCGAATTGTGCCCGCACCGGGGATGAGTGGTAAATCCAGGGCGGTCACCCAGCCCGGCGAGAGGTCGTTGACCGCGGGCACCGCATTGAGCGCGCGCATGCCGGTGGCCAGGCAACCCGCGGCCGCGGCGTCGCGCCCGGACCCGTCGGTGAAGCGGAACGCCGTCTCCTGGGAGATGCTGGGCGTGCCCTCGATGTCGACCCGGTAGACGTCGTCCCGGCTGCCCGTCGGCCAGTCCGGGGCGGCGTCGCCACCGATGCGGTTGACGTGTTCCAGCTGGATCCGGGTCTCGCCCCGGTACACCCCGTTGATCGTGAAGCGCACGGCGGCGACGTTGCCCGCCGCGATGACGCCCTTGGCGGTGGTGCGGTCGGTGGGCGTGACCCACTTGTCGTAGGTGGTGGTGATCTCGTCGAGCATGATGCCCGCGGCATGAGCGATCATCGGAACCGTTGCGCCCCAAGCCATCACCAGGATGTCGGAGGTCTCGAGCAGTGCGCGCTTCTCCGGTGGGCGGCCGATGCCCATCTCGAATTCGTAGTCGCCGGTGTAGTTGGTGTAGTCCAGCAGCTCCGACGCACGCACCGTGCGGACCTCCGAACACAGCCCCATCAGGGTCAACGGGAACAGGTCGTTGGCGAAGCCCGGATCGATCCCCGTGGTCAGGCACGATGACTCGCCCAGTTCGCAGGCCTCGGTCACCGGCACGATCCAGTCCGGCGGATTGAGGTGCATCGTCGGCCACACCCACGGCGTCATCGCCGTGGAGCACACGTCGATCCCCGCGCGCAGGAAGCGGGCGATCAACGCGATGTTGTCGCCCGCATGGGCGGCGGTCGGGCCGTAGTGCACCAGTGCGTCGGGGGCGAGCGCGATCAGCGCGTCGACGTCGTCGGTGGCGGCGACGCCGACCGGCTCGCCGAGCCCGCAGATCTCGCCGACATCGCGGCCGACCTTCTCCGGACTGCTCACCCCGACCCCCACCAGGTCGAACAGCGGGTGCCGGACGATCTCGGCGATCACCATCCTGCCGACGAACCCCGTGCCCCAGACCACGATCCGCTTGGCCATCGATCACCTCTTCTTTCTCGCCGGCTAGCCGTCCTCACCCTAGGCGGGAATGATTCATCCGTGTCGGCGCTTGTCGATGACACACCCGAGCGAGAGGTTCATCCGATGACCGCAGCAATCGAAGGTCCGCTGAGCGGACGGCGCGCGCTGGTGACCGGCGGATCGCGGGGAATCGGCGCGGAGATCGTTCGGCGACTGGCCCTCGACGGCGCGGCGGTGGCGTTCACCTATGGCGCATCAGCGCGCGACGCGGACAACGTCGTCGTGGAGATGTCGAGAGCGGGCGCCAGGGTGCTGCCGATCCGCGCCGACAGCACCGACGTCGGCCAGATCGCCTCGGCCGTGCAGGAGACAGTGACCCGCCTGGGCGGGCTCGACATCCTGGTCAACAACGCAGGCGTGGCCGCCTTCGGCGACATCGAGACCTTCCCGCTCGATGAGTTCGACCGACTCGTCGCGGTCAACGTGCGCGGGGTGTTCGCCGCCATCCAGCAGACGGTGCCCCATCTCGGCGAGGGCGGGCGGATCATCAACATCGGCAGCATCAACGCCGACCGGGTGCCGGGCCCGGGTCTGGCCGTGTACTCGATGACCAAGGCGGCGGTGGCCGGCCTCACCCGTGGGCTGGCCCGCGACCTCGGGCCTCGCGGCATCACCGTCAACAACGTGCAGCCGGGCCCGATCGCCACCGACATGAACCCCGAGGAGGGCGAGTTCGCCGACCTGGCGCGACAGACGATCGCCGTCGGACACTACGGGCACACCCGCGACGTCGCCGGAGTGGTGGCGTACCTGGCCGGACCCGACGCCGGCTACGTGACCGGAGCGAACTGGAACGTCGACGGCGGGTTCACCGCCTGAGCACTCCCTAGAAGCAGCGGCGGAGGCCGCCCGGCTCGCAGACCAGCGGGTAGCGGTCCACCGGGATCGGCAGCGGCTGCTTGAAGGCCAGCGTGAACGGCGTCGACGTCATGGCGGGTTGCAGTCCGCACACCGCGCCGTGGATGGACTTGCGGGTGCCCGCCAGCGTGACCCCGCTCCACGAGAAGATCTGCTCGACCGCTGCGGTGGACCCGTCGGGGCACTTGAGCCCGTCGCTGACCTTGCGGGTCGTCGTCCACAGCCCGTTGGTCATCAGGGCGTCGGAGCCGGTCTGGCCTTCGGGTGTCACGTGCAGCCGGCATGCGACCGGCAACCACAGCGGTTCGCGGAGGTCGCCGACCGTCGGCACACAGGACGGGAAGATGGTCCAGTCGGAACCCGCCTGGCCGCCCTCGTTGTACGTGTAGACGCCCTGCAGGATCTCCGGCGGGGCGTCGGGCGGCTGCGCCTGCGCGATGGGGGCCCAGCCGACCGCCGAACCGGCGAGCATGACGGCGGCGGCGAGCGCGCGACGGAGTCTCATGAGCGTTGAGTATCGCAGCAGTGCGGTGGCTCGTCACCGGTTTGCCGGTCGCCGCATTCGGGAGCCGGGCGTTTCGGGGCGGATGATCAGCGGGTAAGTGATCTTGGATCATCCGCATGAGCCCTGGAGATGGCGTGACCCGTAGACCGATCGTGCTCGGCGGTCTTATCGCCGCCGTCGTCGCCCTGGTGCTCGGCACGACGTCCTGTTCGACGGGCGAGCGGGTCGACCTCGGCGACGAGGCGTCCGGGAACCTGATCGCGGCGATCGCCGGGGAACCCGACCAGCTCGACCCGCACAAGACCAGCGCCTACTTCTCGTTCGAGGTGCTGGAGAACGTCTTCGACACGCTCGTCGAACCCGACGCCGATCTCGAGATGCGCCCGGCGCTGGCAGAGTCGTGGGACGTCAGCCCCGATTCCCGGGTGTGGACGTTCCGCCTGCGTCGCGGCGTGACATTCCACGACGGCAGCCCGTTCACGGCCGACGACGTGGTGTATTCCTACCGGCGCATCATCGACGAACAGCTCACCAACGCCGACAAGTTCAGCGCGGTGACCGACATCCGCGCGCTTGACCCCGCAACCGTGCGGATCACGGTCGAGACGCCCACCCCGAACCTGCTGACCAACATCGGCGGCTTCAAGGGCATGGCGATCGTGTCGCGGGCGAACGTCGAGAGCGGGCGCATCGCCACCGACCCGGTCGGCACCGGACCGTTCTCCTTCGCGGGTCAGCGCAGCGGCGACTCGATCACGCTGAAGGCCAACCCGGCGTACTGGGCGGGACCGCCGAAGGTGTCGGGCGTGACGTTCCGCTTCATCTCCGAACCGTCCACGGCGCTGGCGGCGCTGCAGGCCGGCGAGGTGGACTGGACCGATTCGATCCCGCCCCAGCGGGTCGCCCAATTGCGCGACGACGGCTCCCAGCGGCTGGCGGTCACGCCGAGCAACGACTACTGGTACCTCGCGCTGAACGAGGCCCGTGACCCGTGGCGCGACCCGCGGGTGCGTCAGGCCATCGCCTACGGCATCGACCGTGACGCGATCGTGCAGGCGACGAGCTACGGCACCGCCGCGAAGAACCAGCTCGCGATCCCCGAGGGCAACCCTTGGTACACACCCTTCGACACCTACCGCTACGACATCGACAAGGCCAAAGACCTGCTGGCGCAGGCGAATGCCGCGCCACAGCGGATGGACATGCTGGTCACCAGTGAATACCCGGAGACCGTCACCGCCGCGCAGATCATCGCCGACAACCTCGCCCCGCTCGGCATCACCGTCGACATCCGCACCGTCGACTTCGCGACGTGGCTCGACGAGCAGAACAACGGCAACTTCGACATGCTGATGATGGGCTGGCTGGGCAACATCGACCCGGACGACTTCTATTACGCCCAGCACCACACCGACGGGACGAGCAATGCGCAGAAGTTCTCGAACCCCGAGGTGGACCGCCTGCTCGACCGGGGCCGCGTCGAGACCGACCGCGCCGCGCGCCGCGACGTCTACGCCCGCGCCGCGACCATCATCGCCGACCAGGTCAGCTACCTCTACCTGTACAACCCGTCGGTGATCCAGGCCTGGTCGAACGACCTGTCGGGGGTCGAGGCCCGCCGCGACGGCGCGGTCCGCTTCCGTGCGGCCCAGCTGGCCGGAGGTGAATCGGCTTGAGCGCGTTCATGTCTCATCCCGTGCTGCGCTTCCTGGTGCGGCGCGTGCTGTACTCCCTGGTGGTCCTGCTCGGGGTGCTGGTGGTGGTGTTCGCCCTGGTGCACCTGGTGCCCGGCGACCCGGTGCGCATAGCGCTGGGCACCCGCTACACCCCGCAGGCCTACGAGGCGTTGCGCTCGGCGAGCGGGCTGGACCGCCCGATAATCGTGCAGTTCTTCAGCTACCTGGGCAACGCGTTCACCGGTGACCTCGGCGTGAGCTTCCGCAACGGTGACCCGGTGACGGTGACGCTGCTGGACCGGCTGCCCGCGACGCTGTCACTCGGTCTGGTCGGCGTCGTGATCGCGCTGGTGATCGCGGTGCCCGCCGGCATCTACTCCGCGCTGCGCGAGGGACGGGTCAGCGACACCGTCGTCCGGATCACCAGCCAGTTCGGGGTGTCGGTGCCGGACTTCTGGCTGGGCATCCTGCTCATCGCCCTGTTCGCCACCACACTGGGCTGGCTGCCCACGTCGGGATACCGCCCGCTGTTCGACGACCCGGCGGGCTGGCTGCGCCACATCGTGCTGCCCGGTCTCACCGTCGGTCTGGTCGCGGCGGCGATCATGACGCGCTACATCCGCTCGGCGGTGCTCGAGGTGGCCTCGGCGGGATACGTCCGCACCGCCCGCTCCAAGGGGCTGCCGCCCCGAGTCGTCACGTTCCGCCACACCGTGCGCAACGCCATGATCCCCATCCTGACGATCACCGGCATCCAGCTCGCCACGATCCTCGGCGGCGTCATCGTCGTCGAAGTGGTGTTCGCATGGCCCGGACTGGGGCGGCTGGTGTTCAATGCCGTTGCCGCGCGCGACTATCCCGTCATCCAGGGCGCGGTGCTGCTGATCGCGGCGCTGTTCCTGCTGATCAACCTGATCGTGGACGCGCTCTACGCGGTGGCCGACCCGAGGATCCGGCTGTCATGACCGATCCCGCGCAGACGGCCGGCGACAGCGGCACGGTGGCGTCCTGGCGGCTGCTGCTGGGCAATCCCGTCACCCTGTTCTCCGCGGCGGTGCTGGCGGCCGTCGTCGTGGTCGCGGTGTTCGCCGGATGGCTGGCACCCTACGGCGTGAACGACATCGACGTGCCCAGTGCGCTGCAGTCCCCCAGCGGCGCACACTGGTTCGGCACCGATGAACTCGGCCGCGACGTGCTGTCCCGGGTGCTGGCGGCCGTTCAGGCGTCGATGCGGGTCGCGGTGGTCAGCGTGGTGTTCGCCGTCGTGGTCGGCGTGACGGTCGGCGTGCTTGCCGGCTATCTCGGCGGCTGGGTCGACACGGTGTTCATGCGCGTCGTCGACGTGATGTTCGCGTTCCCGGTGCTGCTGCTGGCACTGGCCGTGGTCGCCGTGCTCGGACCCGGCGTGACGACGACGATCCTGGCGATCGGCATCGTCTACACCCCGATCTTCGCCCGCGTCTCGCGCGCCAGCACCCTCAGCGTGCGGGTCGAACCGTTCGTGGCGGTGTCCAAGACCATGGGCACCGGCCACCTGTACATCCTCGGCCGCCACATCCTGCCCAACATCGCCGGACCGCTGATCGTGCAGACGTCGCTGTCGCTGGCGTTCGCGATCCTGTCGGAGGCGGCGCTGTCGTTCCTGGGGCTGGGCATCCAGCCGCCGCAGCCCTCGCTGGGCCGGATGATCTTCGACTCCCAGGGTTTCGTGACGCTGGCGTGGTGGATGGCGGTGTTCCCCGGCGCGGCGATCTTCGTGATCGTGCTTGCGTTCAATCTGCTGGGCGACGGGTTGCGCGACGTGCTGGACCCGAAGCAGCGCACCATGATCGAGGCCAGGAGGAAGCAATGAGCGGGCCCGTCCTGGACGTGCGCGACCTGCACGTGCGCATCGGCGGGCGGGAGATCGTGCGCGGCATCTCCTTCGACGTGGCGCGCGAGCAGACCGTGGGGATCGTCGGCGAGTCCGGCTCGGGCAAGTCGATGACGGTGCTGGCGGCCACCGGCCTGCTGGATGCGCCCGGCGCCACGGTGACCGGGTCGAGTTCCCTTGCCGGAGAACGCCCCGTCCAGCTGATCGGGGCATCGGCGCGGGCGCTGCGCGCCGTGCACGGCGGCCGCATCGGCTTCGTGTTCCAGGACCCGGGCACGTCGCTGAATCCCCTGCTGACGCTCGAGCGGCAGATCACCGAGTCGCTGGAGACGCACCGCAACATGACGCGCAGGCAGGCCCGCGGCCGCGCGCTGGAACTGCTGACCGCCGTCGGGCTGCCCGATCCGGAGTCACGGCTGCACTCCTATCCGCACCAGCTCTCGGGTGGCCAGCGCCAGCGGGTGATGATCGCGATCGCGCTGGCATGCGACCCCGAACTGCTGATCGCCGACGAACCCACCACCTCACTCGATGTCACCACCCAGGCGCAGATCGTCGAACTCGTCCGCGACCTGCAGCGCGACTTCGGCGCCGCGGTGGTGTGGATCAGCCACGACCTCGGGGTCATCGGTCAGGTCGCCGACGACGTCACGGTGCTGCGGCAGGGCGAGGCCGTCGAGCAGGCGCGGGTGGCCGACGTGTTCGCCCGTCCGCAACACGAATACACCCGTACGCTGCTGGCGTCGCGGCCGCTGCTCGGGGGTGGCGCACCCGCCCCCGCACCGGCGGAGTCCGCCGCGCTGCTCACCGTCGAGGCGCTCGACGTGAGATTCCCCGTGACGACGCCGACGGGCCGTTCGACGGTGCACGCCGTCAAGAACCTGTCGTTCACCGTCCGGCGCGGCACCACACTGGGGCTCGTCGGTGAATCCGGCTCCGGCAAGTCGACTGTCGCCGCGGCGCTGACCGGGCTCGTCACGCCCGATGCCGGCACCGCGACGCTGGGCGAGACCGATGTGTTCTCCGTCAGGGGCGCCGGCGTGAAGGCGCTGCGGCGCCGGATCGGGCTGGTGTTCCAGGACCCCTTCTCGTCGCTGAACGCGCGCAACCGGGTGGGCACCGCGATCGAGGAACCGCTGCGGGTGCACAAGCTCGCCGACGGGCGGCAGGGGCGCCGCGACCGCGTCGCCGAACTGCTCGAACTGGTCGACCTCCCTGCGTCTTTCGCATCGAGGTATCCGCACGAACTGTCGGGGGGGCAGCGTCAGCGGATCAGCATCGCCCGGGCACTGGCCGGCGAGCCGGACCTGCTGATCCTCGACGAGTCGACGGCGGCCCTCGACGTGTCGGTGCAGGCCCTGGTGCTCGATCTGCTCGGCGGTCTGCAACGGGAACTGGGGCTGACGTATCTGTTCATCGGCCACGACCTCGCGGTGATCCAGAAGATGAGCCACGAGGTGCTGGTGCTGCGTGACGGCGAGGCGGTCGAGTACCGGCCGGCCGCGGAGTTGTTCGCCGACCCGGAGCACGAGTACACCCGCGCGCTGCTGGCCGCGGTGCCGCCGGAACGGCCACGGGCCTCGGCGTGAGAAGGTCTAGCCCATGAGCCAACTGAACGGGAAGGTGGCGCTGGTGACCGGCGCCTCGGCGGGTCTGGGTGCTGCGACCGCGAAGCTGTTCGCCGAGCGCGGCGCGTCGGTCTTCGGTATCGCCCGCGACGCCGACCGGCTGGCGGCCGTGTTCGAGGGCGTGCCCGGCGGCCGGTTCGCCCCGGTGGACATCACCACCGCAGCCGCGTGCCGGGATGCGGTGTCGCAGTGCGTCGCCGAGTTCGGCCGGCTCGACGCACTGGTCAACGTCGCCGGGTTCCACCAGATGCGGCACACCCTCGACGTCACCGACGAGGACTGGGAACGCGACCTTGCCGTGAACCTCAACGGGCCGTTCTTCCTGTGCCGGGCCGCGCTGCCGCACCTGTTGGAGGCCGGCGGCAGCATCGTCAACGTCGCCTCGATCGCCGGCATCGAGGGTGAGGTGTACTCGGCGGGCTACTGCGCGGCCAAGCACGGCCTGGTCGGGCTGACCCGGTCGCTGGCGATCGAATTCACCTCGAACCGGTTGCGGGTCAACGCCATCTGCCCCGGCGGTATGCGCACCGCCCAGGTCACCGAGTTCGCCGCGCCGGAGAACGCGGACTGGAACCTCATCATGCGGATCGCCTCGCCGCGCGGCTTCATGGACGTCACCGACGTCGCGAAGACGATCGCGTTCCTGTCCAGTGACGACGCGGCCGCCGTGCACGGCGCGGTCTACATCGTCGACAACGGAAAAACGGCGGGTTGAGCCGGATGCCCGCAGTGATGCGGTCGACCGCTACCAACAGCAGCGCCGGAATCGCCGGATCGGTCGCGACCTCGGTGAGCGCCGGGGTCGCCGGGTCGGTCGCGACCGCGGTGAGCGCCGGGGTGGCGGGTTCGGTGGCCACCGTGACCAGCGCCGGCGTGGCCGGTTCGATCGCTACGGCCAGCAGCGCTGCGGTCGCCGGAAGTGCCTTCACGGCACTTTCTTTCGCGATCGGTGGCTGCCTCGGTTGCCTGGCCTGCCTCGGATGCCGAGGCTGCCTGGGCTGTTTGGGTTGCGCGCTGTGTTCCGACTGCGTTGGCTGCGTGGGTTGCTACAACTGCTCGGGCCTACGCAACGCCCGCGGTCAGCGCAACGTGCACGTCTAGCTCAGAGACCGGGCCGACATCTTGCCGGGTGTCAGAGCAGTTTGTGCTCGATCACGGTGGCCAGCCGTGGCTTTCGCCAGCGCCCCTCCACGCGTTCGATGCGCACGCCCATCTCACCGCCCGCGATCTCGAGGGTGCCGATCTGGTTGCGGAAGTGCGGCATGGTGACCGGCCGCCAGCGCAGCCGCGGCATGCCGACCTTGGTCGTCCTCACCAACGCCCTGCCCACGGCTTCGGCCAATTTCGTGTGCCCCAGCCGCAGCACCACCCGCTCGCTCGCCGACGGCTCCTTGCGCAGTCCGGAACACACCACCTGCCAGAACCGGGTGGCCGGCGCCGGCGCCTCCTCTTCGGGCACCTCGACCTCGGACACCCAGCAGTGGTGCACGTCGCCGCCGAACATCACCATGGTGTCCGGCGTACGACCCCGCCTGCCCGCGGCGACGTCGATCACGAGGTCCTCGAACTTGCGGTAGCTGTCCTGGAAGCAGGCCCAGTGGTCGAGGTTGGCGGTGATGCGGACCTTCTCCCCCAATCCCCGCATCCGCCTGCCCCAGGCGCCGTCGCTGACGGCCTCCGACCACGCCTCGATGTGGTGCATGCCGTACGGCAGCAGGATGGGCAGCGAACTGGCGAACAGCAGATGCCGGTAGTCGCCGTCCACCTTCGAGGTGATCCAGTCCCACTCCTCGTCGGTGGTGATCTGGCGGCGGCCGGCGCCGAGCTGGCGTCCGGTGCGGGCGTCGACCACGATCAGCCGGGCCGGCCCCAGGTCGCGGCACATGCTGAAATGCGAGACGCCGTCGTCGCTCTCCGCCATCTGGGCGAGTTCCTTGATCGGCTCGGCGCCCTGCCTGGTCTCCAGCACCTGCTGGAAGGTGTGGTCCTTGGCCAGCTCGTCCGGCGACATGTTGCCCAGATGCTGATAGATCCAGTAGGCCATCAGGCCGCCGATGATGCGCGTCTCGTACCAGTCGGTCTGGCGCTTCTCCCGCAGCCATTCCAGCGAGGTGTTCCATTTGTCGTTGATCTCGTGGTCGTCGAACATCATCGACGTCGGGATCGTCGACAGCATCCACCGGACGATGGGATCGCTCCAGGCGTCCCAGTAGCCGAGGCAGTACTCCTCGAAGTCCTCGAGCACCTCGACCGGCCCGTTGGCGTGCACCTCGCGTTCGGCGAGCATGTCCCTGATGGTGTCGTTGACCTGGTCGGCGTAGAGCTGGTCGCCCAGCATCATCAGCGCGTCCGGCCACAGCGCCGACGGTTGACGCAGCATCCGCATCCCGTAGGCGCGCAGCACGTCGATGCCCTGGCCTTTGGAGTGCCACATGTGCTGGCGGGTGTAGGGCGGGTGGTGCGGCGCCGAGGCCCGGCACGACCCGAACAGCAGCCGCAGACTGCCCTCGGGCGGCATCAGCCTGATCCGCGGCTGCGGGAGCTCGTAGCCGAACGGCGGCCAGGCCTGCACGCCGTCGAGGTGGACCTCGTACGGATGCTCGACTTCCGGGTCCAGTCCGGTGACGCACACGATGGCGAAGTGGTGGCCCTCGACCTCGAAGGTGTCGGCGGTGCTGCCGAGAACCTCGACCCGGCAGGCCTGGTCGGTCTCGACCCACACCGTGGCATCGGTCTGGCCCACATGTCGCAGGAGTGGACCTACTCGAACCTCGGGCACTCCGCCATGATGCCCGACGGCGGCGGCCTCGTCATCGCGAATGGTCGCGACCGTCAACGGCTTCAAGATCGACCGCCGGCTGCGGGCGAGCGTGAGATCGACACCACGCAGCGGCGCACTCGCGCTTCAGTCGCGTGGTGTCGATCTCACCCACTGCGTCAGGGTTGAGGCCTGCGGCGGCCCAGGTACACGGCCATACCGAGGGCGGCGAAGCCCAGCGCCCCCACCGCGCCGGCCGCAGCGTAGAGCGCCACCTGCGTGCGGTCGACCGGCGATGACTCGTCGGCGGCCAGGCGCAGCGGATAGTCGCCGGGCAGCGGTGCGGCCTGCGGTTCGTCCAGGCCGGGGAACTGCTGGGTGCGGTGCACCTCGAACTGCCGCTCACCGCTGGGATTCTGGGTCCACACCCCCCAGGCCGGCGTCGCGCCGTCGAGCAGCACCTTGCGTTCGCCGAAGCGGGCGTCCTCGCCCATGTCCACGATGCGGTTGACGCGGAACGGCTGATAGACCGCCTGCGGATAGCGCACCTGCACGGGCACGTTGTCGTAGCGCACCAGTCGCGGGGGCTGCGGGAACGGCAACCCGGGCCGCGGGACGTAGCCGCCGCCGAAGAACGTGCCGACCGCGACGTCGACCGCGGTGTCGGCGGCGCCGAGCACCACGGCGGTGAAGCTGTACGCGGCGAACTCGGCCGCCTCCAGCACGATTCGCGCCAGCGGCGGGATGTACACGATGCGGGGCCGGTTCAGGTACACGTAGACGATGCGCACCGGGTTGCGGTACGGGTTGAAGAACGTGGGCCGGTAGAAGCGGTCGTACTCCACCCAGTCGCGGTTCCACTGCCGCACCTTGCGGTCCCAGTGCCGGTCCCGGTCGCGGTCCCAGCGGTCCTTCTCCCAGCGGTCCTTGTCCCAGCGGTCCTTGTCCCAGTCCCAGCGGTCCCTGTCCCAGTCGTCGCGGTCACGGTCCCGCCGCTCGGAGGAGAAGACGGCCCTCGACAGGGTGTCCAGCTCCTGCCTCGGCGCCTCCACCACCTTCTGGACGACGGGTTCCGCGCGCCGGGCCACCTGCACGTCCTCTTCGGGGGCGAGCAGGGTCTCCGGCCGGACCTCGCGGATGGCCTGCGCGGCCTCCGGCGCGTCGGCAGCGGGCGACTCCTTTTCCGGGGACTTCGCGGCCGGGTCCTCCGGGGCCTTTCCGGCCGGAGACTCGGGAGCCTCCGGTGACTGCCCGGGCGGAGAGTCGGGGGCCTCCGGGGACTTCGGCTCCCGGGACTCCGCGCGGTCTGCCGGCGATTCCGGAGTGACCTCGCCTGGTGCCGCTGGGGCAGGCACGACCGGCGGCGCACCGGCAGCGGGCTCCTCCACCGGCGCCGGCTTCACGGCGGGGGCGGGCTCCTCCACCGGTGCCGGCTTTGCGGCGGGCGCGGGCGCTTCGGCAGGCGAAGGCTTCGCGACCTGCGCGGGCTTCTCCACGGGCGCCGGCCGCTCGACGGGCGTCGGAGTTGCTGCAGGCAGCGGCTTCTCGGCGCGGGGCGGGTCGGCGACGGCAGGCTCTTCGACGACCGGCGGCGCCTCCACGGCCGGCTCGGGAGCCACCGGCGCCTGGATGACCGGCTCAGGTGCCACCGGCTCCCGGACCGCCGGCGGCGCCTCGACGACCGGCTCCGGCTCCACGACCACTGGCGCCTGAACGGGCGGGAGCGCCTCCGGCGCAGAGGCTTTCCGCTCGGCGGGCCGTTCCCGGACCTCCACCTCGGAGCCGGATCCGCCCTGAGGCGGGGACGGCAGGACCGTCTCGGTCGGCGCGACCGGGTCCTTGTCGGGTTTGGCCAGCGCAGGGGCGGCGCCGCCGGAGAGCGCGGTCAGCGAGATCACCACCCCCGATGCCAACGCCGCCGCAGCAATTCTCGGGTTCACCGGTGCACCACCCATTACGGGTCGACTCCTCTGACGTCAGGGCGCAGCCGTCTCCCCCGACGCTGGCCTGGTACCAGCAGCCGCCACGACGTGGTGATCAATCGATCTCAACCGGCTTATCGCGCGCCCGCGCGAACCGTTACAAGTACGAAGACTACTGCGTGGCGTACTGCAGCGCCGGTTCGGTGGAGTCGACGCCGCCGCTGCCGTAGATGGTGAGCCGGTCGGGCCGCACCTCGTAGCGGGCGCCGTCGGCGGGATTGACGGCGTCGAATCCACCGCCCGCCGGCACCGCGTTCGCGAGTTCGAGGTCGGCGCCGTCGCTCAGCCGTTCCCCGCGGTAGTAGTAGCCGCCGCTCGACCCGGTGCCGCACACGACCGCGAGCGAGTTCGCCGTACGGACCATCGCCGCGGCCTTGTCGCCGTTGTCGCAACGCGCCGAATGACCGATGAAGCCCTGTGTGTCGGCGCCGGCCATGGCGACGGCGCCCGCTGTGGTGCTCGTCGTGGTGGACGGGGTCGTCGAGGTGGTGCTCGTCGAGCTCGGGGCGCTCGAGGAGGCCTCGGTGCTCGACGGCTCCGTGGCCTCGGTGGTGGTCGTCGCCTGCGGCGGCACCGCCAGCGGTGTGCGCGCCGGGCTGCCCGCGTCGCCGCCCGACACCAGCAGCGCGCCCAGCACCGCGGCGACCCCGAGCAGCACGACGGTCGCCGCGATCAGCGCCACCTGCGTCCGGCCGAACCGCGACCGCGCGGCGGTCTGCGGCGCTGCACGCTGCACGGGTGGCGGCGGCGGGTACGGCGTGTAGCCGGTGGCGGCCGGATTCGGGAACATCGCCGAGAACTGGCGGGTGTCGGTGGGTGGCCGGACATCGGCGGCGGTCGCCACCTGCGACGACGTCACGGCCGCCGTGGCGGCCCTTGCCAGCTCGCCGGCCGAGGGGAATCGCGACGCGGGCTGCTTGGCCATGCCGCGGGCGATGACGTCGTCGAAGGCGCGCGACACGCCGCGGCGCGCCGCGCTGGGCCGTGGCGGCGGGGCGAACATATGGGCGCTCATGAGCTGCCGCAGGTCACCGGCCTCGAACGGCGGCCGGCCGGTCAGACACTCGTAGAGCAGGCACGTCAGCGCGTAGACGTCCGACGGCGGGCCGACCGGTCCGCCACTGAAGCGTTCGGCGGCCATGTACGCACATGACCCGATCACCATCCCGGTCCTCGTCACGCTCGCGTCCTCGTCGGCGTGGGCGATGCCGAAGTCGACGAGGTAGGCGAAGTCGTCGGGGGTGAGCAGGACGTTCTCGGGTTTGATGTCGCGGTGCACCAGCCCGCCCGCGTGCGCCGCGTCGAGCGCCGCCCCGACCTGGGCGATGATCGACGCCGCCCGGCCGGGCTCGAGCGGTCCCTCGGCGCGCAGCACCTCCTTGAGGCTCGCGCCGTCCACCAGCCGCATGTCGATGTACAGCACGCCGTCGATGGCTCCGAAGTCGTGCACGGGGATCACATGGGGTTCCTGCAGGCGGGCGGCGACCCGCGACTCACGGCGGAAACGCTCCTGGAAGTTCGGGTCGGCCGCCACCTCGGGGCGCAGTAGCTTGACGGCCACCATGCGCTCGCGGTGGGTGTCGAAGGCGCGGTACACCTCGCCCATACCCCCCACCCCGATCAGCGATCGCAGCTCGTAGGGCCCGAACCGGGTTCCGAGACGCGCGCCGCCGTGCGGGGATGCCATTCCACAGTCCTTTCGTTGATCTGGATCGAGAGCCCACCACCGTCCAACTCAACGAGCGGTCCCGAGCTGTGTTCCCGGGTTGCACGGAGATTTAACGCGCCCGTGACGCGTCTGGGCCGCAACGGCTGCTTCAGTCCAGTCTGTGGCGATTCGGTGACCGATGGCGAGGACGCGCAAAATGTCCGCAGACACCGAATTACCGTTTGTGGTCTCAGCTTAAAGGTTTGCAGTCAAGGGGCTTTCTCGATGGGTAGTGACCGTCCTGACCAATTGGATCGAATCGCGTCGACCACCGAAGCGGTGGAGTCGTTGTTTTCCCTGTTCGCGGCGGAGGAACCGCTCGACGACGCGCTGCTGCGGGTGGCGCAGACCGCGGCGAGGGCGATCCCGGACGCCGATGCGATCTCGATCACTGTGCTGGCGGACAACAAGGCCCGCACCGCCGCGTGCAGCGAGGACCGGGTGATGCAGCTCGACCTCGCGCAGTACTGGTCGAATCGCGGGCCGTGCCTGGCGGCGGCCCACGCCCGCACGGCGGTCCGCACCACGCTGGACGTGGATCAGGAGTCGTGGCCGGAGTTCGCCGACGCCGCGCGTCAGGAGGGCGTGCGTGCCACCCTCTCGGTGCCGCTGATCATCGCGCCGACCGAGGAGCACGGCGAAGGGGAACTGGTCGGATCGCTGAACATCTACAGCCGCACGGCATCGGCGTTCGACCCGCTCGACGAGAAGATCATGCAGTTGTTCACGGTGGCCGCGGGCGCCGCCATCGCCAACGCGCGCCGGTGGCAGGGTTGCCGCGAGACGGTCAGCCAGCTGGAGCGGGCACTGACCTCGCGCTCCGAGATCGACCAGGCGAAAGGTGTGATCAGGGCGTTGCAGGGTTGTTCGGCAGAGGAGGCGTTCGAGGTGCTGAAGGCCCGCTCACAGCGCGCCAACGTGCGGCTGCACACCGTCGCCGTACAACTTCTCGACTCGCTCTCCGACCGTGCACAACCGCCGCTGTGAACGCTCTCAGCCGGTGGCAGGGGCACCCCCGCCCGGCAGCCGAATCTGGTAAGAACGGGCGGACAGAACGCCGTCTGTGAAGGAGCGAAGGCCTTGGTGCCCAACTCGCACGTTGAGGCCGGGCGCTGCTGCGGTTCCTCCGCCGCCCGGATGACGTCCCGGTGAGCACACCGACAACCCAGCCGATCCACACTCCAGAGCAACAGCGGCGGGGCACGCTGCCCAGGCTCATCCGCCGGCTGGCGATCCCGATCATCATCGGCTGGATCCTGCTGGTGGCGGTGCTCAACGCCACGGTGCCGCAGCTCGAGGTCGTCGGCCAGATGCGGTCGGTGTCCATGAGCCCCGACGACGCACCGTCGGTGATCGCCACGACCCGCATCGGCGAGGTGTTCGAAGAGTTCAAGTCCGACAGTTCGGCGATGATCGTGCTCGAGGGCGACGACCGCCTCGGCGACGACGCGCACCGGTTCTACAACGAGATGGTCGACCGGCTCGAGGCCGACACCACCCACGTCGAACACGTGCAGGACTTCTGGGGCGACCCGCTGACCGAGGCCGGTGCGCAGAGCACCGACGGCCGGGCCGCCTACGTTCAGGTGTACCTCGCAGGCAACATGGGCGAGTCGCTGGCCAACGAATCGGTGCTGGCCGTCAAGAACATCGTCGGCGACCTGTCCCCGCCGCCGGGGGTCGAGGTCTACGTCACCGGCGGCTCGGCGCTCGCGGCCGATCAGCAGATCGCCGGGGACCGTAGCGTCCGGACCATCGAGCTGGTCACCTTCGCGATCATCATCTCGATGCTGGTGCTGGTCTACCGGTCCATCGCCACGGTGCTGCTGACGCTGGTGATGGTGATGCTCGGCCTGACGGCGGCCCGAGGTGTGGTGGCCTTCCTCGGTTATCACGACGTCATCGGACTCTCGACGTTCGCCACCCAGCTGCTCGTCGCCCTCGCGATCGCCGCGGCAACGGACTATGCGATCTTCCTGATCGGCCGTTATCAGGAGGCCCGCACCAACGGCGAGGACCAAGAGTCCGCCTACTACACGATGTTCCACGGCACCGCCCACGTGGTGCTCGGCTCGGGCATGACGATCGCGGGCGCCACCTTGTGCCTGTCGTTCACCCGGCTGCCGTACTTCCAGACGCTCGGTGTGCCGCTCTTCGTCGGAATGACCATCGCCGTGCTGGTGGCCCTGACGCTGGGGCCGGCGATCGTCACGGTGGCCAGTCGGTTCGGACTGCTGGAACCGAAGCGCGCCATGCGCATCCGCAGCTGGCGCCGGCTCGGTGCGGTGATCGTGCGGTGGCCTGGACCGGTGCTGCTCGCCACCATCGCACTGTCGCTGATCGGCCTGCTCACCCTGCCGGGCTACAAGAGCAACTACAACGACCGCAACTACCTGCCGGCCGACCTGCCCGCCAACGAGGGATTCGCCGCCGCGGAGCGGCATTTCGACGCGGCGCGGATGAATCCCGAACTGCTGCTGGTCGAGACCGACCGCGACCTGCGCAACCCGGCGGACTTCCTGGTGATCGACAAGATCGCCAAGGGCATCTACCGGGTGCCGGGGATCGGCCGGGTCCAGGCGATCACCCGGCCCGACGGCAAACCCATCGAGAACAGCACCATCCCGGCGCAGCTCAGCATGAGCAGCACGTTCAACGCGATGAACCGCGGCTACCTCGAGGCCCGCATGGACGACATGCTGCTGCAGGCCGACGCGATGGACAGGCAGATCGCCACGATGAACCGGATGATCGCGCTGATGGAGGAGATGAGCGCCACCACCGACAGCATGGTCGGGAAGACCGTCATCACGGCGGAGCACCTCGCGGAACTGCGGGACGGCATCGCCAATTTCGACGACTTCTTCCGGCCGATCCGCAATTACTTCCACTGGGAACCGCACTGCTACAACATCCCGGTCTGTCACACACTGCGGTCGCTGTTCAACGCCCTCGACGGCATCAACACGATGACCGATCAGTTCCAGGGCCTGGTGCCTGATCTGCAGCGGCTGAACTCGCTGATGCCGCAGATGCTCACCCTGATGCCGCAGACCGTCCAGACCATGAAGAACATGAAGACGATGATGCTGACCATGCACGCCACCCAGGCGGGTCAGCTGGACCAGCAGGCGGCGATGGAGGCCAACCAGTCCGCCATGGGTGATGCGTTCAACGACGCGATGAACGACGACACCTTCTACGTGCCGCCGGAGATCTTCGAGAACGAGGACTTCAAGCGGGGCATGGAGAACTTCATCTCGCCGGACGGCAAGTCCGTGCGGTTCATGATCAACCACGAGGGCGACCCGCTCAGCGCCGAGGGCATCCACCGCATCGACGACATCAAGCAGGCCGCCAAGGAGGCGATCAAGGGCACTCCGCTCGAGGGCTCCCGGATCTACGTGGCGGGCACCGCCGCGGCGTTCAAGGACATGCAGGAGGGCAACGACTACGACCTGCTGATCGCCGGCATCGCGGCGCTGACGCTGATCTTCACGATCATGCTGCTGATCACCCGCAGCGTCGTCGCGTCGGCCGTCATCGTCGGCACGGTGGTGCTCTCGCTCGGCGCGTCGTTCGGCCTCTCGGTGCTGGTGTGGCAGCACATCCTGGGCATCGAACTGCATTTCATGGTGATGGCCATGGTGGTGATCGTGCTGCTCGCCGTCGGCGCTGACTACAACCTGTTGCTGGTGGCCCGCCTGAAGGAGGAGGTCCACGCCGGCATCAACACGGGCATCATCCGGGCGATGGGCGGCACCGGGTCGGTGGTGACCGCCGCGGGGCTGGTCTTCGCGTTCACGATGATGGGCATGGCGGTCAGTGAGATGACGGTGGTCGCCCAGATCGGGTCGACCATCGGCATGGGCCTGCTGTTCGACACCCTGGTGATCCGGGCGTTCATGACACCGTCGATCGCCGCGCTGATGGGTCGCTGGTTCTGGTGGCCGCAGAGGGTCCGGCCCAGGCCGGTGCCCGTGAAATGGCCGTCACCGGTAGGGCGCTGACGCCGGAGCGGTCAGCTGCCGCAACGCGGGCACGCGTCGATCCGGGCTGCGGTCATGCCGAGATCGCCCGCCGCGACCACGACGCGGCGCCACATGCGCGGGTCGCCGAGAGCGAAGTCCTGATCCTCGCCGGACGGCGAGGCGACCGTCTCGACGTCGGCATCGGTGTTCCACAGCGCCAGGGCGCGGCCGTTGCTGTGGGCGGCGTGGTAGTAGACCCCATCCACCGGTCGTCGCGCCGGCTGGTCCTCATAGATCGCCCGCGCCCAGCGCTGAGTGTGGGGCCGCGGATAGGCGCCGGTGGCCAGTGACGGCAGGGCGCCGATGCGCATGGCGGCGCCTTCGGAGCGCAGGTCGAGTGTGATGACCTCGGCGCGGGGGCGGACCAGCGCCACACGGTATCCCGGGCAGATCGCCGCCTCTCCGAGGTCACCGAAGACCTCGCCGAGTGCGGTGGACAGATTGCCCGCGACGTAGAGAACGGTACGGCCGTCGGGGCACATCGCCGGCGCGTCCGGCGGAGGCGTGTGATGGTCGAGACGCGCGAGTGGCCCGTATCCGCGGTGAGTGATGCCGTCGGGGGTGTGCGCGGACCGGTGGTATACCCGGCACCAGCCCCAGCCGGCCCTTGGCAGCGTGGTGGGCCAGCGCCATGTCCAGATCCGGCCACCGCGCAGCGGCCGATGCGGTTCGCCGAGGTCGGCTACCACGCCGCGGCGGTGATCGCCGCCGCCGCGGCGATGACCTGCGGCACGCGGCCGGCCGCCAGGGCGTTGACCGGAGTCGCGCCGCCGAGGTCGGCGTTCGGGGTGGTGACCCATCTGCTCAGCGCGACGAGTCCGCCCGGGAACACCTCGCGAACCGCCGCGATCCCGGGCAGGAAACCCCGCTCGGCACCGGCGTTGATCTGCCACATCGGAATCCGCCACTCCCGGCCGTCCCTGAGCCCGATCAGATCGCCCTCGGCCAACCGGTCGAGGACGGCCTGCGGCGTCACTCCGAGCAGTTCGGCGACCTGGGGCCGCGACAGCGACGCACCCAGGAGTTCCCGCCGGGCGAGGAAGTCGTTCTTCAGGCCCCGCAGCGCGGCTGCCCGCACCTCGTCAGTCGACGGGGCGGCGCCCCAGAGTGCGTCGTCGAGGCCGGCCTCATCGCGATCGGCGACGGTCTCGACGAAGTCGGTGCGCACCGAGGCGGGCGCCGACTGCAGCGCGGTGTGCACCGCCGAGGCGATGTCCTCCACGGACGGCGCCGCGCGCTTGCGCACCTTCACAGTTGCCGACGATTCCCGCCTGCGACTGGCTTTCGCCGCCGCGGCATCGGTGGAAGTGGTTCTGACGGCCATACGTCCAGTGTACGCGGAGCAAGATAAACAAGTAAACCATCCTCACCGGCTCCTCTTGCGTCATCGCGGGATGCAGGTCGGGCGGACGCTGCTAGGGTCCGATCATGGGCTTCCTCGACGATGTGCGCCGGTTGAAGCAACTCCAGCAGGAGAATCCGCAGCTGTCCCGGCAAGAGCTCCAGCAGATGCTCGAGAACGACAAGCGGCGGACCCACCACGGCGACTACGCCCCGAACGCGGTCAAGCCCTATGTCGAGGTCGTGCCCCCCAAGGCATGGAAGGCCGACCTCGACGGGTTCGTGGCTGATTACATCGGCATCGTCGGGCTGCAACCCGAGGACACGTTCGCGGTCTACCCGGAGCCCAACCGGGAGAATCCCGGCACCCTGACCATCATCTACCGCGACCGCCCCGAATACGCCGACGGACGCCGCCGATACCGCCGGATACTGCTCGGCGAGTGACCCGCACGCCACCTCGGCGATCCCGTCAATTCGACGACACACACCGTTCGACGGATTAGGGTCGGATTCGAGGATGGGCCGCGAACACTGTTCGCCTTCCGGCACTCGAGGTCGCGACCACGTCCGCGGGCGGGGTCCCCGCGCTCCCGAATGCCTTGGCGCACGGTAACACCGGCCGGCGACCGTTGAACGGATGCCCGATCCCGCTTGTGCGGGAGCAGCTTTCAGCGATCGTCCGCGACTCAGAAGACTGACGAAGAGGAAGGTGTTGGCATGCCGCTTGGCGTGATCATCGGATTCGACGGCTCACCCGCTGCGACGGCGGCGATCGACGTGGGGAGGCTGCTGTTCCCCGGTGCGCACGCCTGGGTGGCGCACCTGTGGACTCCCCCGTTCACCAGCGATGCGCTCCGGCGGCGGCTGCGGGCCAGCGCACGCAGTGCCAGCGAACTGGTCGAGCTCACCGAGGTCGAGGGCGAGCGCGAAGCGCAGCGGGTGGCCGCCACAGGCACCACGCTGGCCAGAGCCGCGGGCCTCGACGCCGAGCCGCTGGTGAAACGGTCCTGGGGCGGAGAGGGTCTGGTGCTGGCGCAACTCGCCGAGCAGATGGCCGCCGACGTGGTGCTGGTCGGTTCCCGTGGGCTCGGCGGCGCACAGGCACTCCTGGGGTCGGTGTCGGACATCGCGGTGCAGTACGCATCGCGGCCCACCCTGGTGGCGCAGGCGCCGATGCTGGCCGACGAGTACGATGCGCTGGCCGAAGGACCGGTGGTGGTCGGTACGGACGGTTCGACCGGCGCGCAGAGCGCGCTGGCGGCGGCCCAACGAATCTTCGCCGGCCGCGAGATCGTCGCGGTCGCGGTCGGCGACGGCGACGCAGAGAACGCCGCGGCCGAGGGTGTGGTGATCGAGCCGGGCGGCGGCTCGGCACGGGCGACGGCGGAGGTCCTCGTCGACGTCGCGGCGCGCCGTCGCGCGGCGGTACTGGTCGTGGGGTCGCGCGGGCGATCGGCACTGCGTCAGGTGCTGCTCGGCAGTGTCGCGCGGGCGACGCTGCAATTCTCGCATCGGCCCGTGCTGGTGGTGCCCGGCGCATAGCGGTGGACTGCTCCGATTCCGCCGCGCAACGGCAACCGCTCTACCTGCTGGCGGACAGCCAGTTGCTGTTCTGGAAGCGGCAGGGGCGACCATTCCTCGACACCGCCCTCGCCGGGTTGATTCGCGACACACCGATCTGCGCCGCGTACATCGGGGCATCCAACGGGGACCGTCCGGAGTTCTACGACATCTTCGAGGCGGCGGTCGATGCGGTTGGAGTGACCGATCGACGCATGATCGAATCGTCGTTCCCCGCGGACGACCGAGCGTTTCTGGAGCGTGCCCGGCTGGTCGTCCTGGCCGGCGGCGACGTGCGTCGCGGCTGGAGAACGTTCGAGGAGACCGGCATGAAGGACGCGATCCTCAGCCGGTACGCGCGAGGGGCTGTGCTGCTTGGCATTTCAGCGGGAGCAGTTCAACTCGGCCGCTATGGGATCGCAGAAACGCCGGACTCCTCCGCGAGCGATCTGCTCGAGGTGTTCGATCTCGTGCCCGCCGTCGTCGACACACACGATGAGGAGGCCGGGTGGAGGCGGCTATCCCGTGCGATCGGTTCGCTCGGGGGAAGGGCTGCGGGACTCGGAATCCCCTCCGGCGGTGGGGTGATCGTTCATCCTGACGCCACCATCGAGCCGGTGCGCCGCCCGGCGCAGGAATTTCGTTTCGAGTGCGCTCGCGTCACCAGCTCGGTGTTGCACACCGCATTGGACGACTGAGATCAGCGGCCGGTCTGTGCGTCCGGCTACCGGGGTCGAGCGGCGACCACCGCCGTCGCGCCCCGGGGTTGAGTTCGGAATTCGACGGTGACCGCAGGGTCGGCATACTGGGCGATCGCACGCAGTGCGGATGGGCTGTAGGCGCGCAGCGAGCTGATGACCGCGTCGTGGAGCGGCGGGACCAGCCCGGTGAGCGGCAGCGTGAATGCCAACAACCCCAGCTGGAGCGGCGCCCGCCACCTGCGTAGGTCGATGACCAACAACTTGTCCGCCGCCCGGGTTCCCTCTGCGAACACCTTGGCGGCCTGCTCGGGTGGCAGGTGGTGTAAGGACAACGCGAACACCGCGAGGTCGTAGTACCCGTCGGCGGCATCGATCGCGGTGGCGTCCATCTCCCGCACCGTGGCGCGTGGATGGCTGCCGAGGTCGCCGGCGGCGACGGCGGTCACGAACGCGGGATCGACGTCGGTGGCCGTCACCTGAGCAGAGGGGTGGAGCTCCAGGAGCTTTCGCGACAGCCCACCCAGACCGCACCCGAGTTCGAGGATCTTCGGCGAGGCGATGTCGGTCACCTCGGCCAGCACGGCCCGGGCGCACATCTCGTAGTTGCCCATGAACCGCCGCCGTCCGGTGCGGTCGAGCGATTCGATGACCTTGCGCTTCCGGTCGTCGACGTCGTCGCGGTCCAGGTACTCGAGCCGGTCGGTCTGCAACCGCCGGTCCAGCCACGAGGCATCCGGCCCGCCTCGGGGCATGCTCACAATGTCGTCGTGTGTCGTCCCCATGTGGACCATCATGAATGACGGCAGCCATGCTCCGGCGCGAAAGACGAAGTCGAAGGCAAATGCGCTCGACTTTGCGCCGTCCGGCCCGGTTTCGGCGTTCGCGGCCAATCTGTTGATGTTTGCCGGAACCTCGTGTTCGCCACCTTCGCCGACACGTGCCCGGCATTGTCCGATGCCGCGGATCCGACCATTGCAGCGACGCGGCCGCGGCTTGCCACATCGTTTTCAGGCCCCATCCCGACGGCCATTCCGGGGCCGAATTCGAGATTCGCTCGCCAACCGTGAGCGCGCGTCCGCCACCCGACCGAAGCCCGCGAATGCCGCTGGGATACTTGAAAAGGCCGATTTCTCCGCACACTTCGGATCGGGTCGGACACGCAGCCGACCACGGTCCTTGAATTGACAATGACCACCTCCCGCAGCCTCGGTCATCGGGACAATGGTTCGCCGGGCCGGTGACGTGTCCAAAGGTGCGCGCCGCCGCGCCTCGCGGGCTCTATGCCTCATGGGGAAGAATGATCGCCAATTTCTTTGCTGACCGGGGCCCTGGGTGTTAGCCTGACCCGGTCGGGAAGATGCGAATCCATGGTCGCATTCGGGCCTTCCCCGTGTCGCCGGTGCGCGCTTTCTCTCGGACGCGTCGGGCGAAAGATCGGGCACTTCACAGGCAACGGTGAGGTCTTCAGCAGTAACCCCGGACCCAGCCAGATAGGGCGTTGACACATGGGATCTGACTTGACGAACAACAGGAAGATCCGCTCCTTCAGGGACATCGAGGAATTGTGTTGCCCCGACGACACGATCGTGACGTTGTGCGGCGGCGGACTGGACAGCGCGTATCTCCTGGCGCAGCTGGCGAAACTCGACGTGCACGTGGTTGCACTGTCCGTCGACGTCGGAGACGACTTCGACATCGGCCAATTCTCGAACATCGCCGACAACTTCGACGTACACATCACGCGGGTGGACTGCAGAAGAGAATTCGCCGAGGAATTCGTGCACGCGTCGATCCTCGCCGGCGGCAGGTATCTCGGACAGCATCCGATCAGTGCATCCCTGTCACGACCGTTGATTGCACGAGTCGGTGTGGAGCTCGCGCGATCGGTCGGGGCGAAGTGTCTGCTCCACACCGCCAATCAGTCCCAGAACAGCCTGCGAAGGCTCAACGGGGCCATCAGCGACCTGAGTTTCGACGGCTACTACGGATCGCCCTACGAGTTCGACGCCCTCTCCCGCGACTTCAAGCGCCTGGAGCTGCAGGAGAATTTCGGGATCTCCGGTTTCGCGAATCGGTACCTCAGCACCGACACCAACCTGTGGTGCAGGGAGTTCGAGAGCGGGACACTCGACGACCCCGAAGCATTCCAGATCGACGAGAATCTCTATGAGTGGTCTGTCGCATCCGAGACGGCCAGTCGGGTGATCGAGCTGCGGTTCGACGCGGGGCGTCTGGTGTCGGTGGACGCCGAGCCCGTCACCGACCTCGTCGAACTGATCTCCAACATCAACGCCAAAGTCGGTCGCTACGGCATCGGACGGTTCTCCAGCCTGGAGCATCTGGAAGGTGGCGAGAAGGTGCTCGAGGTGCGCGAAGCACCCGCCGCGGCACTCATCCTCGAAGCCTTCGGTCAGTTGGCATCGGCGACACTGGACGTGGAGACCCTGCGTTGGATGCGAACGCTCGGCGACGCCCTGATCATGGAGGCCGTGGAGGGGCGGTGGTTCCGCGGTCTCCGCACGGCATTGCAGTCCTTCCTCGAAGTCAGTGCTCACCGCGTCAGTGGGACCGTCAGGTTCACCCTGCGCAACGGGGGGTTCGAGCTCGAAGGATTGAAGGCCGTTTCGCCGCTCTACATCCGTGATCGCGAGCAGTGGGAGTACCACAAGGCCGCCGCGGCCAGGTCCGTGACGCTGAGTCGGCTCAACGGTTCTGCCGTCTCGACGGCATAGGCGCTCACCGTGCGTCGCTCCGGAGCATGGTCGTCTCGTCGCCGTAATCTCGAATGATGAGCAGACCCGGCGACGGTTCCGGCATCGACGGGGGTCATCCCGGCGCGATCGGTGAGATGGACCTGCGGGTGCGGGCGCTGGAAAGCGTGCTCGTCGAAAAGGGATATGTCGACCCGGCGGCACTGGACGAGGTCATCGACACCTACGAGACTCGCGTCGGACCTCGCAACGGTGCGCGTGTGGTGGCTCGGGCGTGGGTTGATCCGGGCTACCGCGACTGGTTGCTGACCGACGCCACCGCCGCGATCGCGTCACTGGGCTACACCGGCAGGCAGGGCGAGCACATGGTCGCCGTCGAGAACACTCCCACGCGACACAATCTGGTGGTCTGCACGCTGTGCAGCTGCTACCCGTGGACGGTGTTGGGCCTGCCACCCACGTGGTACAAGAGCGCGCCGTACCGGTCGCGTGCGGTACGTGACCCGCGGGGTGTGCTGGCCGATTTCGGTGTGCGGCTACCACCGGACACGGAGATCCGGGTATGGGATTCGACCGCCGAAATCCGTTACCTCGTCCTCCCGTTGCGGCCGGTGGGCACCGAACACCTCGACGAGGACGATCTCGCCGCGTTGGTGACCCGCGATTCGATGATCGGCGCCGGCCTCCCCCGTGAGCCGGAGAGCGTCGGCGCATGAGCGGCGGGGAGTACGTCACCTACGCCGATCTGGGCGGCCAACCGCATCACGAACCGGTTGAACCCGGTTCCGATCACGCACTGTGGCACGCGGCTTGGGAGCCGCGGCTGTTCGCGCTGCACCTGGCGATGGGCGCCGCCGGGGTGTGGAACATCGACATGGCACGTTCCGCGCGCGAGACCCTGCCGGACTACGACCGGCGGAGCTACTACGAGATCTGGTTCGCCGGACTGCTCAAGCTGCTCGAGGAGTGCGGATTGGTCACCGCCGACGAACTGACCGCCGGCCGGTCGTTACACCCACCGCGACCGGTGCGCGGTGTCCTGCACGCACGCGATGTGCCGAAGATGTATGCACGCGGAGCGCCCACCGAGCGGCCCGCGACCACGGAGCCGCGGTTCACCGTCGGTCAGCGCGTGCGCACGATCACCGGGCCCTTCGCGCATCACACGCGGCTTCCGCGGTATGCCCAGGGCAAGCCGGCGGTGATCGAATTCGTGCACGGGACACATGTCTTCGCAGACTCGAACGCCCACGGCCTGGGAGAACAGCCGCAGTGGCTCTATGGGGTGGCGTTCCGCGGCACCGAGTTGTGGCCGGACGCAGATCCGGGCCTGACTGTGTCGATCGACGCATGGGAACCGTACCTGGAACCAGCATGAATCAGCCTGACTGGCCTCCCTCGATCGCGGGCGGCGACGATGTGACGTTCGAGAGTCCATGGCAGGCACGGGTTTTTGCGATCGCGGTCTGTCTGCACGAGCGCGGGCTGTACAGCTGGGCCGAGTGGGCCGATGCGCTCGCCGCCCGCATCACGGCGGCACAGGCGGCGGGTGACGCCGACATGGGCGACACCTACTACCACCACTGGCTCTGCGCACTCGAAGACCTCTTGGCGCGCAAGGGCGTCGAACCGGACGAGACCACACGCTGGCATGACGCGTGGCAGCGTGCGGCGCACCGCACACCGCATGGCCAGCCGATCGAAGTGCAGCCGAGCGACTTCGACGCCGGTCCTGACGAGTAGCCAACGCGGGGTGTGAAGCGTCAGCAAGCGTGAAACGACGCTGACGGACGGAAAAACTCTCAACTCCGGTGTCGAAATCCTAGCGAACACTTCGAAGAAGTGGTCGGATGGTTCATGGGCGCCAGCGTCACGCACCGGCCCGCCGGCCGGCAACCTTCCCACCGCTGGTGGGAGTGGCCGGCGGCTCGACGCGCGCCGGTTCGAGGTCACGAGACCCCGACCAGACATGGCAAACATCATGGGCGTACATCGAGCACGCTCACGCACCGCGCGTGTCGTTTCCCGCCGACGACTGACGGTCGACGTCATCAGTTGCTGAAGCCGGGGGCGCCGCGAGCATCCCGACACCAGACCAGTCCCGTCCACCAGAGGCAGCCATGACCGACGACGCCGACATCCAGCCCGATCCGACCGCACATTGGTCTTTCGAAACCAAACAGGTCCACGCCGGTCAGCGGCCGGACGCGACCACCCATGCCCGTGCGCTTCCGATCTACCAGACCACCTCCTACACATTCGACGACACCGCACACGCCGCCGCCCTGTTCGGCCTCGAGGTGCCGGGGAACATCTACACCCGCATCGGCAATCCGACGACCGACGTCGTCGAGCAGCGCATCGCCGCGCTCGAGGGTGGAGTGGCCGCACTGTTCCTGGCCTCCGGACAGGCCGCCGGCACCTTCGCCATACTGAATCTCGCCGGAACCGGTGACCACATCGTGTCGAGCCCGCGGCTGTTCGGCAGCACCTACAACCTGTTTCATTACACGCTTGCCAGGCTCGGCATCTCGGTCACCTTCGTCGATCCCGACGATCCTGAATCGTGGCAGGCGGCGATACGGCCGAACACCAAGGCGTTGTTCGCCGAGACCATCTCGAACCCGAAGAGCGATGTGCTGGACACGCCACGCGTCGCCGGCGTCGCACACGAGAACGGCGTGCCGTTGGTCGTGGACAACACCATCGCCACGCCGTACCTGATCCAGCCGATCACCCAGGGTGCCGACATCGTGGTGCACTCGGCCACCAAGTACCTGGGCGGGCACGGCACCGCGATCGCCGGTGTGATCGTCGACGGCGGCACCTTCGACTGGACGCAGGGCCGCTTCCCCGGCTTCACGGCTCCCGACCCCAGCTACCACGGCATCGTGTACGCCGACATGCCTGCGCCGTTCGTGACCAAGGCCCGGCTGCAACTGTTGCGCGACATGGGTTCGGCGGCTTCGCCGTTCAACGCGTTCCTGGTGGCCCAGGGTCTCGAGACGCTGAGTCTACGAATCGAACGCCACGTCGCCAATGCGCAACGGGTCGCCGAGTTCCTGGCCGGCCACGACGGCGTGCTGTCCGTCAACTATGCGGGGCTGCCGAGTTCACCGTGGCACGAGCGGGCGAAGAGGCTGGCGCCCAGAGGAACCGGAGCCGTTCTCGCGTTCGAACTCGCCGGTGGCATCGAGGCAGGCAAGGCGTTCGTCAACGCGCTGAGACTGCACAGCCATGTCGCCAACATCGGCGACGTGCGCTCACTGGTGATCCACCCGGCATCGACGACCCACGGCCAGTTGAGCCCCGAGGAGCAACTGTCCTGCGGCGTCAGCCCGGGGCTGGTGCGATTGTCCGTCGGCATCGAGGGCATCGACGACATCCTGGCCGATCTGGAACTCGGCTTCGCCGCGTCACGCAAGTGCGGGGACGTCACGATGGCCAGAGCAGTGGTCGGTGCGACAACGGCTCACTGAACGCCGGAGATTCAGGCGTCCGATGGCTTACGCGCCGAGGCGATCACATAGTCGGTCAAGCCCACTCCGCGTTCCCAGATCTCCACGCCGCGGCACTGGGCGCGGTCGTCTTCCGACACCTCCACGACCACTTCGTCCATCTTCTTCCCCTCGACACGCTGGCGGCTGTACTTGGCCATGCCGGGGAACACGTCCTGCCGGATCGACTCCACGCGGACATCGCCGAATCCGGCGGCAGACAGCCGCCGTGGGTATTCCTCGCGGTCGTAGAGGTTGGCCTCCGGAACGTGGCCGTACTTGCGTGCGAAGGCGGTGGCCCGGCTCGTCTTCTTGCCCGGAACCGGGAGCATGTCGGCGATCGCGATGGACCCTCCGGGTTTGAGGACTCGAAATGCCTCGCGCAGGAACTGTTCACGTGTGTCGAAGTGGAACGCGCACTCCAGGGCCAGGACTGTGTCGAACGTCGCGTCGGGGAATTCCATCGCGGTCGCCGAGCCGAGCCTCAGGTCGATGCGATCCTGCAGCCCGCGGTTGGCGACCCGCTCCCTGCCCTTCTCGATGTGGACGGGGGTGATGTCGATGCCCGTGACGCGGGACAGCTTGAAGCGGTCGAGGAGAACGAAGTCCTGCTCGGCGAAACCCACGCCGACGTCGAGGACTTCGTCGCCTGGTTGCAGTCCGGCCCGCGTTCCCAGCAGTTCCACCATCGCGACGCAGGCGTCGGGGTAGGTGCGCGCCTCTTTCCAATAGCCGAGGTTGAGCCACAACGGCTTGTCGTCGTCGACGAAGCCCTCGTCCAGGAAGTCGATGACATCGTCTCCGAGGGTGGTGTAGTAGGCCGCCGCATCCTTCTGTCGCACCAGGGCGAAGGAGCGGACAACCGTCAGGAACCCCCAGTAGATCGAGAGGGCGATTCGGCGCATTTTGTTCCTCCGGGGATCGTCGTGGGCTAGAGCAGACCGAACCGTCGCAGGTCGGTGACGTACTTCATGATGACGGGCGCCGTGACGTGCGGGATGTCCGAGATGTCCCGGTCCAGTTCGAACTTCGCTTCCTTGAACGCGGACCGGAACCTGTCGGTCGGCGCCCAGGATCCCTGCATCGGCTCGGGAAGGTCGAAGTGTCCGGAAGGACGCAGCTGCAGCATCTGCAGCACCGAGTGCTCACGCTGCTTCTCCGGCAGAGCGCCGAGGGCCGTCTCGAACCGGTGCAACCAATCGCCGAAGTCGTCGATGCGCTTGATCGGCAGACCGGAATCCACCAGCCAGTCGACGTACTCGTCGGGCCCGATGCCGTCGTCGTGCGGGTTCATCACGTGATAGGTCGCGAACCCGTCGCCCATCCGGGCACTCAGCGTGGCGATCGACTCGGCGACGAAATCGACGGGCAGCCCGTCGAAATGGGCGCGCTGCCGGTTGCCTGCGGCGTCGCGCGCGAAGAACGAGCCGGGCGCCAGGCCGGTGGCCACCATGCTCAGCACCATCCGGCTGACGATGTCCGACACGTTGAGCTGGCCTGCGTAGGTCGGCTCGGCCAGGATCACGTCGCAGCGGAACACCGCGACGGGCAGCCCGCACAGGTCGTGGGCCTCGCGCAGCAGCACTTCGCCGGCCCACTTGCTGTTCGCGTATCCGTTGCCGAAGCCGCCGTCGTTGATACGGGTGGGGCTGATGACCCGGATGTCGGCCTCCTCGGTGAACTCGGACGGGTCGATCTGGTTCCTCACGTCGCCACTCGACACGTAGCCGTAGGGCTTGAGTTTCGAGGTGAGCGCGAACCGGAGCAGCTCGGCCGTGCCCACGACGTTGGGACCGAACAGCTCGCTGTAGGGGAAGACACCGTTGACCATCGCCGCGGGATCGACGATCAGATCGACGCTCTCTGCCAGCGCCTGCCAGAGTTCCTCGTCCAGCCCCAGGTTCGCCTCGCTCTTGTCGCCCGCGATGACCTCCAGATGATCGGCGGCGAGTTCCTGGAAGTGCCGCAGCAGTCCCGGGTCGCCGCTGTCGAAGGTCTTGTGCAGGCGGAGCCGCGCCTCCTCGTCGGACTCGGCTCGCACCAGGCAGATCAGTGTGCCGTCGACCAGGTCCATCCGCTTCAGCCATTCGAGGGCCAGGTATCGCCCGAGGTAGCCGGTCGCTCCGGTGAGCAGAACGGTCCGCACTTCGGCGCCCGGGCGCGGCAGGGTCGGGGCGGCGGTCAGCGTCGCAGCATCGATGAACTTGTCCAGCGTGAGGTCGCGGGCGTGCACCTCGGTGCTGTCGCGGCCGTGCACGGACGCGAAGCGGGGCCCGTGGCCGGCCTCCTCCTCGTCATCGTGAGTGTCCACCCGCAGGCTCAGTCCGCTCACCGACGGCGCGTCGAAGATGGCGCGCACCGACAGGTCGATGTCCAGGGTCATGTTGATCTTGCCGATCACCCGCATCGCCGACAGCGAATCCCCACCGAGGTCGAAGAACGAGGTGTCGACTCCCACACGGTCGACGCCGAGCACCTCGGCGTAGATGTCGGCCACGACCTCCTCGGTCGGGCCGGTCGGAGCGCGGTAGGGGTGGGCATCCTGGTAGTCGGGCGCCGGCAGGGCGCGCGCGTCGAGCTTGCCGTTGACCGCCAGCGGCAGCCGCTCCAGCACCACCACCGCGGCAGGCACCATGTACTGCGGGAGCCGCTCGGCCAACGCGGCGCGTAGCCCCGCAGGGTCTGCCGTGCCGGTGACGTAACCGACCAGGCGTTTGTCGCCGGGGCGGTCCTCACGGGCGACGACCACGGCCTGCTCAACACCGTCCAGCCGCATCAGGGCGGCCTGTATCTCGCCGAGTTCGATGCGGTAGCCGCGGATCTTGACCTGCTCGTCGGCGCGGCCGATGAACTGCAGCTGCCCGTCGGCGCGCCAGCGCACCAGATCCCCGGTGCGGTACATCCTCGCCCCGGGCACCCCGAACGGACACGCGACGAACCGTGATCCGGTCAACCCCGCCCGGCGCCAGTATCCGACGCCCACCCCGGCACCGGCGATGTACAACTCACCGACCACTCCTGCGGGCACCGCCCGCAACCATCCATCCAGCACGAAGAAGGCGTTCCCCGCTGCCGGAATGCCGACCGGCGGCACCCCCGACCCCACGGTCAGCGGCCCGCTCATAGATGTGTACACCGTGGTCTCGGTGGGGCCGTACGCATGCCACATCATTCGCCCGGGCGCCCACCGATCCACCACCTCGGCGGGGCACACCTCACTCGCCGCCACCAGCGTCACGCCGTCCAGCCCCTCGGATGACAGCATTCCCACCGCCGACGGGGTCTGGATGAGCATGGTGACGTGTTCGCTGATCAGCAGAGCGCGGAGGTCTTCCGGTGAGCGGCCGACGGATTCGGGCACCACCGCCAGCCGCCCACCGCGCAACAACGCACCCCACATCTCCCACACCGAGACGTCGAAGGCCAGCGAATGCCACTGCGCCCAGACCTGATCCGGTTCCAGCCATGTGTCGATCGATGCCAGCAGCTGGGTCAGGTTGTGGTGGGTGAGGGCCACACCCTTCGGGACACCGGTGGTGCCGGACGTGTAGATGAGGAAGACGACGTTGTCCGGGCTCGGCACCGGCAACGCGGTGGCCGGACAATTCCTGATGCGGGGATCGTCTGCTTCGATGACCACCGTGTCGAATCCATCGAGTCGGCCGGCCAATTCGGTGGTGGTGATCGCGGCGACCGGCGTGGCGTCGGCGAGCATGAACCCGATGCGCGCCGATGGCAACGCCGGGTCGATCGGCAGATACGCCGCTCCGGTCTTCAGCACCGCCAAGATCGCCACAACCGCCTCGGCCGAACGCTCGAGCAGCAGCGCCACATACTCACCCGAACGGGCGCCGTGACCGGTGAGCAGGTGCGCCAGCCGGTTGGCGGCGTCGTCCAGTTCCCGGTAGGTCAGTGAGCGACCGTCGAAGGTCACGGCCACCGCGTCCGGGGTGCGGGCCACCTGTGCGGCGAACATGGCCGGAACCGACATCGCGGGCGGCGCCGGCCGGGTCAGCGCGGCGCGGTGGCCGATCTCGTCCAACCGGACATGCTCGGACGCGTCGAGCACATCGATCGCCGAGACTCGCCGGGTCGGGTCGGCGGTCATCGCCTCCAGCACCCGCTGCAACCGCGTGACGAGCGCCCCGATGCCGGCCGCGTCGAACGCATCGGCGTCGAACTCGACACGGAGGCCGAGTTCCGGACCTGGCGTGGCCTGCACCGTCAGCGGGTAGTGGTTGTACTCGCCGATGGCCAGGTCGGTGACGGCCAACTCGTGGTCGCCGGACATCGCGGCGGTGTCGATCGGGTAGTTCTCGTAGACGAACAGCGTGTCGAACAGTTGATCTTGGCCGGTGATCCGGTGGATCTCGTTGAGCGCCAGGTGCTGGTGGTCCAGGGTGTCGTTGTATGCGCGCTGCAGCTGGTCCAGCAGTTCGGCGGTGGTGGTGGCCGCCGTGATGGTCGCGCGCACCGGCACCGTGTTGATCAGCAGGCCCACCATCGCCTCGGCGCCTGCCACCTCGGTCCTGCCCGACACTGCGGTGCCGAAGGCGACGTCCTGCTGACCGGTCAGCCACACCAGGAGCTGCGCCCACGCGGCCTGCAGCACGGTGTTGACGGTGGTGTGGTGCGAGCGCGCCAGCTCCCCGAGCGCCCGCGTGGTCGCCTCGGGCACGCGGAATGCCTCCACGCCCTTGGTGTTCGGCCCCGACCGTTGCGCCGGACCGACCAGTGTCGGGGTCTCGAAGCCGGCCAGCACCGCACGCCATGCGGCCTCGGCGGCGGCGCGATCCCGGGTGGCCAGCCACGCGACATATCTGCGGTACGGGACCGCCGCGGGGAGGCGCTGACCGTAATAGCCGGCGAAGATCTCGCCCAGCAGGATCGGCAGCGACCAGCCGTCCATCACGATGTGATGGTTGGTGAGCACCAACCGGTGGCGATCCTGCGCGATGCGGATCAGCGCCACGCGGAAGGCCGGTCCGTCGGCGAGATCGCAGACCGCGGCGCGCTCCTCGGCGCAGACCTGCTCGATCTGCTCGTCGACGCCGTCGACGTCCAGCTCGACGTACCGCCATCCCGGCGTGGGATCGGCCGGGATGATCTGCACCGGCTCGTCGAATTGGGCACAGAATCGGGCCGCCAGATGCGGGTGGCGCTTCACCACGGTGTGCACCGCATCGCGCAGCCCGTGCGGACCGAGCGGACCGGTCACGGTGAAGGCCAGCTGCACCGCGTACACATCGTCGCCGCCACCGCGCATGGTGCTGGCGAGATAGAGCAGCCCCTGTTGCAACGGGGTCAACGGCAGGACATCAGCGATGTCGTGTCGCTCGTCCAGCTCATCGATCTGGTGCTGATCCAGGCGGGCCGGGAAAATGTCCGACGGGGTCAGCCCGCCGCCGCCGCCGCGCACGTGAGCGCAGATGCCGGCCAGGGCGTCGAACCACAACCGGCTCAACCGGCTGACCTGATCGTGATCCAGCGCCGAACGCGCCCATGTCCAGTTGGCGTGCAGATGCGGGCCGGCGTCAGTGTCGATGGTGCCGGCGTTCAGCGCGACCGTGTGCGCCAGGGGCATCGGCACCGCGGTCGCGGCGGCACTCAGCGACACGCCGTCCCGACTGATCCGCCACAGCTCATCGACACCGGCGGCGTGCGGCGAACCACCCAGTCGACCGAAGTAATTGAAGCCGATCGACGGGTCGGACTCCGGCAGGTCCACGTCGGGATTGAGGTAGCGCAGCAGACCGTAGGTCAACGGGTCGGGCAGTGCGCGAAGCTGTTCCTTGGCGGCCTTGATCACCGCACCCAGCGCCGCATCACCGGCGGTCACCTGCGCCCAGGACAATCCACCGACGTCCAGTGTCACCGGGTATTTGGCGGTGAACCAGCCGACCGTGCGCGAGAGGTCCACATCCGCGGCGAGTTCCTCATGGCGGCCGTGGCCCTCCACGTCGATGCCGACCGGCATCGCGCCGTGGCCGAGGAATTCGGTCCACGCCAGCCCGAACGCGATCAGCAGGATGTCCTGGATTCCGGCATGGAACGCCGCAGGCACCTCACCCAGCAGTGACCGCGTGGTGTCGACGCCCAGGGACGCCGACATCTGCCCGGCGCCGGCGTAGGTGTCCCGCTCGGGTCGGGGCGCGGGAAGCGCGGCCGGAGTCGCCGCCACCTGCCTCCACTCCTCCCCCAGGGCCGCGACCTCGGGAGCGTGGGCGTGCTCGGCCAGCAACGACGACCATCGCACGAACGACGTCCCGCCTCCGGGCAGGGCCACCGGTTGGCCGCCGTGATGCTGGACCCAGGCGATGTTGATGTCCTGCAGCAGAATTCCCCACGACACCGCGTCGACGGCCAGGTGGTGGATGATGATCGCCAGCTGACTCGTCGGGGGCGCCCACACCGCACTGAGCATCACCCCGGCGCCCGGGTCGAGCCGCGACCGCGCCTCGACGAGCACCTCGTCGTCGAGCGCCTCGACGGTCCGCAGGCAATCGCGTGCGTCCACCGCGCCCACCTCGGGCACCGTCAACGACCAATCACCGTCGTCGTCGACGCGCAACCGCAGCATCGCATGGCGATCCAGCAGCGCCTGCAGCACCACTACCACGTCGGCCTCGGTGACCGGTGACGGAACAGCCAGCAGCACAGTCTGATTGAACTCGTCGACGGGGCCGTCCACAGCGCTCAGCCACCGCATGATCGGCGTGGCGATGACCGGCCCGATGCCTTCGTCCACCACATCGGAGCCGCTGTCGGCCACCACCGCCACCCGTGCCACGCCCGCCACCGTCTGCTCGACGAAGACATCGCGCGGCCTGCACACCACCCCGGCGGCGCGGGCGCGGGCCACCACCTGCATCGACAGGATGCTGTCGCCGCCCAGGTCGAAGAACGACTCGTCGACCCCCACCCGCTCCAGCCCCAGTACTTCCGCGTAGATGTCGGTCAGGATCTCCTCGACCGCGTTGCCGGGGGGCCGGTACTCGCCGGCGGTGTATTCGGGTACGGGCAGGGCGCGGCTGTCGAGCTTGCCGTTGGCCGTGAGGGGCAACACGTCGAGGAGTACCACCGCCGCCGGGACCATGTAGACCGGCAGCCGCTGCGCCAACGCGCGACGGACCGCGGCGGGATCGACCGCGCCGGCCACCGACGCGGTGACGTATCCGACCAGACGCTTGTCGCCGGGGCGGTCCTCGCGCGCGATCACCGCCGCCTGATCCACCCCGTCCAGCCCGATCAGGGCGGACTGGATTTCACCGAGTTCGATGCGGTAGCCGCGGATCTTGACCTGTTCATCGGCACGCCCGAGATACCGCAGCTGCCCATCGGCGCCCCAGGACACCAGATCCCCGGTGCGATACATCCTCATTCCGGCCGCGCCGAACGGGCACGCCACGAACCGCGATCCGGTCAATCCCGGACGGCCCAGGTAGCCGACGCCCACGCCGTCGCCGGCGACATACAGCTCGCCCACCACCCCGGCCGCAACGGGGTGCAACCACTGGTCGAGCACGAACAATGCCGCCCCGGGAACGGGGAAGCCGACCGGCGGCGCACCCGTCCCCGCAGTCAGCGGCGCGCTGATCGCCACGCACATCGTGGTCTCGGTGGGACCGTAGGCGTTGACCATCATCCGCCCCGGCGCCCACCGGTCCACCACCTCGGCCGGACAGGCCTCGCCGACGACCACCAACGCCGTCGACTCCAGACCCTGCTGCGGCAGCAGCGCCACCGCCGACGGCGTCTGCGTCAACACGCTGACCTGTTCGCTGACCAACACCTCGTGGAAGTCCTCCGGCGAACCCGCCACCGCTTCGGGGACCACCACCACCCGTCCCCCGCGCAGCAGCGCCCCGAAGATCTCCCACACCGACACGTCGAACGCCAACGAATGACACAGCGGCCACACACCGGGATTCGGCAGCCCCGCATCCAACGACGTCAGCAATCGGGTGACGCTGTGATGGGTGATCCCCACGCCCTTGGGTGTGCCGGTGGTGCCGGAGGTGTAGATGACGTACGCGACGTCGCCGGGATCGGGCCCCGTTGGCGCCGTACCGGGTTGGGCGGCGCCGGCCAGATCCGCGACATCGACCACGGGTACCGCGATTCCGTCGAGCCGTGAACGCAATTCCGCGCTGGTGATCACTGCCACCGGCGCGGCATCCTCCACGATGAACCGCAGGCGCTCAGACGGCACCGTCGCGTCGAGCGACAGATACGCCGCTCCGGTCTTGAGCACCGCGAGGATCGCCACGACCGCCTCGGCCGACCGCTCCAACAGCAGTGCCACGCACTGTCCCGGTCCCACACCGTCGGCGGCCAGCAGGTGCGTCAACCTGCCTGCGGCCTCGTCGAGCTGCAGGTACGTCATCGACAGGCCCTGGCATACCAGCGCCACCGCGTCCGGTGTCCGTGCCACATGCTGGGCGAACAGCGCCGGAATCGACACGGCCGGGGCTCCCGGCTGAGTCAGCGCCGCGCGGTTGCCGAGCTCGTCCAGGCGGGCATGCTCACCCCCGTCGAGCACATCCACCGCCGACAACCGCCGTTTCGGGTCGTCGGTCATTGCGACCAACACCCGCTGCAACCGGCCGATCAACGCCTCGATGCTGTCCGGGTCGAACACGTCGGTGCGGAACTCCACCGCCCCGCCGATCCCGGCGGCCTGGCCGCTCTCGGTCCAGCGTTCACCGAGGGAGAACATCAGGTCCATCCGGGCGGTGCGGGTGTCCACCGGCATCGGCGTGACCTGCAGGTCACCCAGCGCGAGCGTCGCCGCCTCGTTGTTCTGCCACGTCAACGCCGCCTGAACGAGCGGGTGGTGGGTGAGGTTCCGGGTCGGCTGCAGCCGGTCGACCAGCACTTCGAAGGGCACGTCCTGGTGCTCGTAGGCGGCCAGGCCGCGGCGGCGCACCTGGGCCAGCAGCTCGGCGACGGTGGGATCACCCGTCAGGTCCGTTCTCAGCACCAGGGTGTTGACGAAGAACCCCACCACCTCGTCCAGCGCGGGGTCGGTGCGCCCGGCGACCGCGAAGCCCACCGCCACGTCGGTGCTGGCGCTCACCTTGGCCAGCAGTACCGCCAGGGCGGCCTGGATCACCATGAACGTGGTGGCGTTGTGCTCGCGGGCAACCCGCGAAACCTGCTGCTGCAGTTCGGCGGACCAGTCGATCGTCACCGTGGCGCCGCGCTGATCGGTCACCGCCGGGTACGGCCGATCGGTCGGCAACTGCAGCCGCTCCGGTAGCCCGGCCAGCTCCTTCTCCCAGTACCCCACCTGCGCGGCGATGCGGCTTTCCGAGTCGGTCAGCTCACCCAGCCGCGCGCGTTGCCACAACGTGTAATCGACGTACTGCACCGGCAACGGCGCCCAGCCGGGCGCGTGCCCGGCAGACCTGCTGACATACGCCGCGCCCAGGTCCCCGATCAGCGGGGTGATCGACCAGCCGTCGGCCGCGATGTGGTGCACCACGGCCGCAAGCACGTGTGTGTCCTCGGCAAGGCGGAAAAGCGTTGCCCGCAGCGGGATCTCGTTTGCCAGATCGAACGGGTGGCGAATCGCGGCGTCGATCTCCTCCTGCAGTCGGGCCTGCGGCCAGTCGGTGGCATCGACGACGTGCCACCCGAAGTCGGCCCGTTCGGGCGGCATCACCAGCTGCTGGGGTATTCCGTCGGGCGCGGCGAACAGCGTGCGCAGGCTCTCCTGGCGCGCCACCACATCGGCCAGCGCCGCCCACAACGCGCCGGTGTCCAGCGGCCCGCTCAGCCGCAGTGCGGTCGCCATGTTGTACACCGGGGACGGCCCGTGCAACTGGTCGAGGAACCACAACCGCTGCTGGGCGAACGACAACGGCACCACCGACGGCCGCTCCACCGCCACCAACGGCTCGCGCCGCGCCCCTCCTGCGCCGATACGCAATGCCAACTGGGCGACGGTGGGCGCCTCGAACACGGCGCGTACCGAGAGATCCGCATCTAGGCCGTTGTTGATCGCGGCAACGACCCGCATCGCCGACAACGAGTCACCGCCGAGGTCGAAGAACGAGTCGTCGACCCCGACCCGCTCGACACCCAGCACCTGGGCGTAGACCCCTGCCAGGATCTCCTCGACCGCGTTGGCCGGGGCGCGGTAGTGATCGCCTCCGCTGTATTCGGGTGCCGGCAGCGCCCGGATGTCGAGCTTCCCATTGACCGTCAAGGGCAAGGCGGGCAACCGAACCACCGCGGCCGGCACCATGTACGCCGGGAGCCGCTCGGCCAGCGCCGTGCGGATCTCGGCCGGGTCGGCTTCCCCGGTCACGTAACCCACCAGGCGCTTGCCACCGGGGCCGTCCCCACGGGCGATCACCGCGGCCTGCTCCACCCCGTCCACCCGGGCCATGGCGGCTTGGATCTCGCCGAGTTCGATCCGGTAGCCGCGGATCTTGACCTGCTCGTCGACGCGGCCCAGATAGTCGAGTTGCCCGTCGGCACGCCAGCGAACCAGGTCTCCGGTGCGGTACATCCGCGTCCCGGAGCCCACCCCGCCGAACGGACACGCCACGAACCGCGCCGCGGTCAACCCGGAACGGCCCAGATAGCCGACCCCCACACCATGACCGGCCACATACAACTCACCGACCACACCCACCGGCACCGGACGCAACCAGCCGTCCAGCACGAACAGCGCCGCGGTGGACACCGGCGCACCGATCGGCGGCGCCCCGGACCCCGGCGTCAGCGGCGCACTGATCGCCGCGTACACCGTGATCTCGGTCGGGCCGTAGGCATTGACCACCACCCGCCCCGGCGCCCACCGGTCCACCACCTCGCCCGGGCAGGGCTCGCCGCCGAGCAGCAAGGCCACCGACTCGAGACCTTCCGGGGAGAGCGCCGCCACTGCCGACGGGGTCTGGGTGAGCACGCTGACCTGCTCGCTGACGAGAACGTCGTGGAAGTCCTGCGGCGCGGCCGTCACCGATTCGGGCACCACCACCAACCGCGCCCCGCCGAGCAGCGCGGCCCAGATCTCCCATACCGAGAAGTCGAAGGCATAGGAGTGGCACTGCGTCCACACCTGTTCGCCGGGAAGCCCATTGGGTGTCGACTCCGCCAGATGGGTCAGATTGCGGTGCGAAATCGCCACTCCCTTGGGCACTCCGGTGGTGCCCGAGGTGTAGATGAGGTAAGCGACGTCATCCGGGCTCGGCGCCGGCAGAACGGTGCTCGGCCGCGAGTCGATCGCGGGGTCGTCGACATCGATGACAACCACGTCGAATCCGCGGAGTCGGTCGGCCAGTCCCATTGTGGTGATCGCGGCGATCGGCGTGGCATCGACGAGCATGAACTCGACGCGGGCTGCCGGCAGCGCGGGGTCGATCGCGAGGTACGCCGCGCCGGTCTTGAGCACCGCCAGCATCGCCACGATGGCCTTGGCTGACCGCTCCAACATCAGCGCGACATGCTCGCCCGGGCGTGCCCCTTCGTCGATGAGCAGGTGCGCCAGCCGATTCGCCGCCTCGTCCAACTCGAGGTAGGTCAGCGAGCGACCCTCGAAGGTCACCGCGACCGCGTCCGGGGTGCGGGCCACCTGTGCGGCGAACGACGCCGGAACCGACACCGGCGTCGCCGGCCGGGTCAACAGCGCACGGTTGCCGAACGCATCCAGCCGGGCGTGTTCGTCCTCGTCGAGGACGTCGATCGACGACAGCCGCCGGGCCGGGTCGGCCGTCATCGCCACCAACACGCGCTGCAACCGCCCGATCAACACGCGAACACTGTCGGCGTCGAACACGTCGGCGTCGAATTCCACGCGAAGGCCCAGTTCGGGTCCCGGCTGAGCCTGCACGGTCAGCGGGTAGTGGTTGTACTCGCGACCGGTGGAATCGGTGATCGAAAGCCCATTGCTGTCGGACAGGGCGGCGGTGTCGATCGGGTAGTTCTCGTATCCGAAGATGGTGTCGAACAGTTGGTCATGACCGGTGATCCGGTGAATGTCGTTGAGCGCCAGATGCTGATGGTCCAGGGTGTCGTTGTGGGCGCGCTGCAGCTGGTCCAGCAGTTCGGCGGTGGTGGTGGCCGCCGTGATGGTCGCGCGCACCGGCACCGTGTTGATCAGCAGACCGACCATCGATTCGGCGCCGGCCACCTCGGTCCTGCCCGAGACAGTGGTGCCGAAGGCGACGTCCTGCTGACCGGTCAGCCACATGAGCAGTTGCGCGAAGGCGCCCTGCAGCACGATGTTCACGGTGGTGTGGCAGGAGCGTGCCAGATCGCCGAGCGCCCGTGTGGTCTGCTCCGGCACCCGGAACGATTCAACGCCACGGGCGCCCAGCCCCAGCCTCTTCGCCGGTCCGACCAGAGTGGGTGTGTCGAAATCGGCCAGTAAGGCACGCCAGGCCGCTTCGGCGGCGTGGCGGTCGCGAGTCGCCAGCCAGGACACGAAGTTGCGGTACGGCGCGGGCGCCGGGAGGCGCTGACCGTAATAGCTGGCGAAGATCTCACTCATCAGGATCGGCAGCGACCAGCCGTCCATCACGATGTGGTGATTGGTCAGCACACACCGGTGCCGGTCTTCTGCGATGCGGATCAGCGCCACCCGGAAGGCCGGCCCGTCGGCGAGATCGCAGACAGCGGCGCGCTCCTCGGCGCAGATCCGCTCGACCTGCTCATCGACATCGGCGCCGGCGTGCAGCTCGAGGTACTGCCACCCGGGCGCGGGATCGGCCGGGATGATCTGCACCGGCTGGCCGAACTTCTCGGAGAACCGGGCCACGAGGTGGGGATGGCGGTTCACCACCGTGTGCACCGCATCGCACAGCCCGTGCGGGTCGAGTGGCCCGGTCACAGTGAAGGCCAGCTGCACCGCGTATACGTCGTCGTCGCGATCGCGCGTGGTGCCGGCGTGGAAGAGCAGCCCCCGTTGCAGCGGGGTCAGCGGCAGAATGTCAGCGATCCGCATATTGCCCCTGAAGTTCGTCGATCTGCTGTTGGGTGAGACCGACCGCGATGTCGGAGGGCGTCAGTCCGCCGCCGCCGCCGCGCACGTGAGCGCAGATGCCGGTCAGGGCTTCGAACCACAACCGGCTCAGCCGGCTGACCTGATCGTGGTCGAGCGCCGAGGGCGCCCACGTCCAGTTGGCGTGCAGGTGCGGGCCGGCGTCGGTGTCGATGGTGCCGGCGTTGAGGGCAACGGTGTGTGCCAGGGGCATCGGTACCGCGGTCGCGGCGGCACTCAGCGACACGCCGTCCCGACTGATCTGCCACAGCCCGTCAGCTGCCGCGGACTGCGCAGGCGCTCCGAGTCGGCCGAGGTAGTTGAAGCCGATCGACGGATCGGTCTCCGGCAGGTCCACGTCGGGATTGAGGTAGCGCAGCAGGCCGTAGGTCAGCGGATCGGGCAGGGCGCGAAGCTGTTCCTTGGCGGCCTTGACCGCCGCACCCAACGCCGCATCACCGGCGGTCACCTGCGCCCAGGACAGCCCGCCGGCGGTCATTGCCACCGGGTATTTGGCGGTGAACCAGCCCACCGTGCGTGACAGGTCCACGTCTGCGGCGAGTTCCTCGCGGCGGCCGTGGCCCTCCACGTCGATGCCGATCGGCGCACCACCGGCGCCCACGAACTCCGCCACCGCCAGCCCGAATGCGATCAACAGAACCTCGTGCAGCCCGGAATGAAATGCATCCGGTACCTCTCCCAGCAGCACGCGGGTGGTGTCGGCGTCCAAGGACGCCGACATCTGCCCGGCACTGGCGTAGGTGTCCCGCTCGGGTCGGGGGGCGGGAAGCGCCGGCGGCACCGCCGACACCCGCTGCCAGGCGGCGGCCTGTTCCACCACCTCGGGGGAATGGGCGTGCTCGGCCAGCAGCGACGACCACCGTGCGAACGACGTCCCGGTTTCGGGCAGGGCTGTCGGCTGGCCGCTGTGCTGTTGCGCCCAGGCGATGTTGATGTCCTGCAGCAGGATTCCCCACGACACCGCGTCGATGGCCAGGTGGTGGATGATCAACGCCAGCTGACCCGTCGAGGCCGCCCACACCGCGCTCAGCATCACCCCGGCGGCCGGGTTGAGCCGCGATCGCCCCTCGACGAGCGCCACCTCGTCGAGCACCTCGGCGGTCCGCAGGCATTTGCGTGCGTCCACCGCGCCGACCTCGGGCACCGCCAACGACCAGCCGCCGGCGCCGTCGTCGTCGACGCGCAACCGCAGCATCGCATGGCGATCCAGCAGCGCCTGCAGCACCATCACCATGTCGGACTCGGTGACCCTTGACGGAACCTGCAGCAGCACAGTTTGGTTGAACTCGTCGATGGGGCCCTGCACAGCGGCCAGCCACCGGATGATCGGGGTCGCCAGGACCGGTCCGATGCCTTCGTCGACAACACCGGCGGCGCCGTCGGCCACCACCGCCACCCGCGCCAGCCGGGCCACCGTCTGCTCGACGAAGACATCGCGCGGCCTGCACACCAGCCCGGCGGCGCGGGCCCGGGCCACCACCTGCATCGAGAAGATGCTGTCCCCGCCCAGATCGAAGAACGAGTCATCGACACCGACCCGCTCCAGCCCCAGCACCTCCGCGTAGATGTCGGAGAGGATCTCCTCGACGGCCCCGGCCGGAGCCTGATATTCGCCGGCGGTGTACTGGGGTGCGGGTAGGGCGCGGATGTCGAGCTTGCCGTTGACCGTCAACGGCAGGGCGTCCACGACCACGATCCCCGCCGGGATCATGTACGGCGGCAGCCGATCAGCCAGTGCACCGCGCGCCTGCGCGGGATCGACAGTGCCCGAGAATGCTTCGGTGACGTAGCCGACCAGGCGCTTGTCGCCGGGGCGGTCTTCGCGCGCGATCACCGCCGCCTGGGCGATCCCGTCCAGCGCGGTCAGTGCGGCCTGGATCTCGCCGAGTTCGATGCGGTAGCCGCGGATCTTGACCTGCTCGTCGGCGCGTCCGAGATACTGCAGCTGTCCGTCGGCGCCCCACCGCACCAGGTCTCCGGTGCGATACATCCTCGTTCCGAGCCCGCCGAACGGGCACGCCACGAACCGTGATCCGGTCAACCCGGCCCGACCCACGTAACCGTGGGCCAGACCCGCGCCGGCGACGTAGAGCTCACCGATCACGCCTTCGGGCACCGGCCGCAACCATTGGTCCAGCACGAGAAGCGCGGCGCCGGGAACGGGTGAACCGATCGGCACCACGGTGGATTCCGTGGTGAGTGGGGCGCTGATCGCCACGCACATCGTGGTCTCGGTGGGGCCGTAGGCGTTGACCATCACCCGCCCCGGTGCCCACCGGTCCACCACCTCGGCCGGACAGGCCTCGCCGACGACCACCAACGCCGCCGACTCCAGACCGTGCTGCGGCAGCATCGCCACCGCCGACGGCGTCTGCGTCAACACGCTCACACCCTCGGCGACCAGTACCTCGTGGAAGTCCTCCGGCGAACCCGCCAGCGTTTCGGGGATCACCACCAGCCGCCCCCCGCGCAGCAGCGCCCCGAAGATCTCCCACACCGACACGTCGAAGGCCAACGAATGACACAGCGGCCACACCCCGGGACTCGGCAGCCCCGCATCCAACGACGCGAGCAACCGGGTCACATTCCGATGGGTGACCGCCACGCCCTTGGGGGCCCCGGTGGTGCCCGAGGTGTAGATCAGGTACGCGACATCGTCGGGGTGGGGCCCCGCCGGCGCCGTACCGGGTTGCGCGGCGACAGCCGGTTCCGCGACATCGAGCACGGCGACGGCGATCCCGTCGAGCCGCGGACGCAACCCCGCGGTGGTGAGCACCGCCACCGGCGCGGCATCGGCGATCACGAAATGCATCCGGGCCGCAGGCACCATCGGGTCGATCGGCAGATAGGCTGCGCCCGTCTTGAGCACCGCCATGATCGCGATGACCGCGTCTGCCGAACGTTCCATCAGCAGCGCCACGTTGCGGCCCGGCCCGGCGCCATGGCCGATCAACAGCTGCGCCAGCCGGTTCGCCGCCTCGTCGACGTCGAGGTAGGTCATCGACCGGCCCTCGAAGGTCACCGCCACCGCCTCGGGGGTGCGGGCGACGTGCTCGGCGAACAAGGCCGGAATCGACACCGATGCGCCTACCGGGTGGGCCAGCGCCGCGTGATTGCCGATCTCGGCGAGGCGGGCACGCTCCGGCTCACCGAGCAGGTCGATCGACGAGAGCCGCCGTTGCGGGTCGGCGGTCATCGCCGCCACCACCCGCTGCAGACGCTCGATCAGCGAGTGAATGCTGTTCTCGTCGAACACGTCGGTGCGGAACTCGACCACCCCACCGAGGCCGGCGGCCTGGCCGGCGCCGGTGAAACGTTCGGCCAGGGAGAACGTCAGATCCATTCGGGCGGTGCGAGTGTCCACCAGCAGAGGCGTGGCGTGCAGGTCACCCAACGCGGGACTGGCGGGTTCGTTGTTCTGCCAGGCCAGCGCCACCTGGAACAGCGGGTGGTGGGTCAGGCTCCGGGTGGGGTGCAGCCGGTCGACCAGCACTTCGAAGGGCACGTCCTGGTGCTCGTAGGCGGCCAGGCCGCGCCGGCGCACCTGGGCCAGCAGCTCGGCGACGGTGGGATCGCCGGCCAGATCTGTTCTCAGCACCAGGGTGTTGGCGAAGAACCCGACCACGTCGTCCAGCGCGGGGTCGCCGCGCCCGGCGACCGCGAAGCCCACCGCCACGTCGCTGCTGGCGCCGACCTTGGCCAGCAGCGTCGCCAGCGCGGCCTGGATGACCATGAAACTGGTGGCGTTGTGCTCGCGGGCGACATCGCGCACCTGCTGCTGCAGCTGTGCCGGCCAGTCGATCGCCACCGTGGCGCCGCGCTGATCGGGCACCGCCGGGTACGGCCGATCGGTCGGCAGTTCCAGCCGCTCGGGCAGCCCGGCCAGCTCCTGCTCCCAGTACCCCACCTGCGCGGCGATGCGGCTCTCCGGGTCGGTCAGCTCGCCCAGTTGCACACGCTGCCACAACGTGTAGTCGACGTACTGCACCGGCAACGGCGCCCAGTCGGGGGCGTGTCCGGCGCACCGGCCGGCATAGGCCGTCCCGAGATCAGCCATCAGCGGGGACATCGACCAGCCGTCGGCGGCGATGTGGTGCACCACGGTGACCAGTACGTGCTCGTCCTCGGTGACGCGGAAAAGCGTTGCCCGCAGGGGAATCTGAGACGCCAGGTCGAAGCTGTGACGCACCGCGGCGCTGACGGCGTCGTCGAGCCGGGCCGCCGGCCAGCCGGTGGCATCGACGACACGCCAGCCGAAGTCGGCCCGCTCGGGCGGTATCACGAGCTGCTGGGGTACCCCGCCGGGCGCGGCGAACCGCGTGCGCAGGCTCTCCTGGCGCGCCACCACATCGGCCAGCGCCGCTCCCAGCGCCAGGGCATCCAGCGGCCCGCTCAGCCGCAATGCCGCCGCCATGTTGTACACCGGGGAGGGCCCGTGCAACTGGTCGAGGAACCACAACCGCTGCTGGGCGAACGACAACGGCACCACCGACGGCCGCTCCGCCACCACCAACGGCTCACGCTTCCCGGCGTTCTCACCGACACGTGGCGCCAACTGGGCGACGGTCGGCGCGTCGAACACCGCCCGCACCGCGAGGCCGGCGTCCAGCAGCGTGTTGATCGCCGCGACCACCCGCATCGCCGACAACGAATCACCGCCGAGGTCGAAGAACGAGTCGTCGACCCCGACCCGCTCGACACCCAGCACCTGGGCGTAGACGCCTGCCAGGATCTCCTCGACCGCGTTGGCCGGGGCCCGGTAGTGATCGCCTCCGCTGTATTCGGGCGCGGGCAGCGCCCGGGTGTCCAGCTTGCCGTTGGGGGTCAGCGGCAGGGCATCCATGACCACCACGGCGGCGGGGATCATGTACGGCGGCAACCGGTCGGCCAACGCGGTCCGTGCTCGAGCGGAGTCGATTGCGCCGCTCGATGTCTCGGTGATGTAGCCGATCAGGCGCTTGTCGCCGGGGCGGTCCTCGCGGGCGATCACCGCCGCCTGGGCGACCCCGTCGAGCCGTGCCAGCGCCGCGCGCACCTCGCCGAGTTCGATGCGGTAGCCGCGGATCTTCACCTGTTCGTCGGCGCGCCCGAGATACTGCAGCTGCCCGGCGGCGCCCCACCGCACAAGGTCCCCGGTGCGATACATCCGCGACCCGGGCTCGCCGAAGGGGCACGCAAGGAACCGCGACGCGGTCAGTCCGGCGCGGCGCCAGTACCCGACGCCGACCCCGGCGCCGGCCACATACAGCTCGCCGACCAGCCCCGCCGGCACCGGCCGCAGCCAGCCGTCCAGCACGAACAACGCCGCGGAAGGCACCGGCGCACCGATCGGCGGCACGCCCGACCCCGCCGCCAGCGGCGCAGTCCTCGACGCGCACACCGTGGTCTCTGTCGGGCCGTAGGCATTGACCATCACCCGCCCGGGCGCCCACCGATCCACCACCTCCGCCGGGCACGCTTCGCCCGCGACCAGCAACGCCACCGATTTCAGCCCCTCCGGCGCCAGGGTCTGCACCGCAGAGGGGGTTTGGCTCAAGAAGCTGACCTGCTCGGCGACGAGCAGGGAGTGGACGTCCTCCGGGGAACCGGCCACCGACTCGGGCACCACCACCAGCCGGCCGCCACTCAGCAGCGCACCCCAGATCTCCTCCACCGAGGCGTCGAAGGCCAGCGAATGCCACTGCGCCCACACTCGTTCGGCCGGCGCACCGGCGTCCAGTGACCTCAGCAGCTGAGTCAGGTTGTGGTGAGTGACGGCCACACCCTTGGGCACACCGGTGGTGCCCGAGGTGTAGATGAGGTAAGCGATGTCATCGGGGGCCGGCGCCGAAGGCGCCTCGGCGGGTTGGCCGCCATCGGTGTCCGTGGCGTCGACGTCGACGACCGGAACGTCGCACCCGCCCAACCGCGAGCGCAGAGCCGCGGTGGTGACCGCGACCGCAGGTGCGGCATCGCGCATCATGAAGTCGATGCGATCCGCCGGCGACGCCGGGTCGATCGGCAGGTACGCCGCGCCGGTTTTCAGCACCGCCAGCATCGCCACCACGGCCTGCGTCGAACGGGTGAACAGCAGCGCCACACACGCCCCCGGGCGAGCGCCGTGACCGGCCAGCCTGTGCGCCAACCGATTCGCCGCCTCGTCGAGCTCGCGGTACGACGTCGGCCTGCCCTCGAAGGTCACCGCCACGGCATCCGGGGTGCGGGCCACCCATTCGGTGAACGCCGCCGGAATCGACACCGGCGCGATGGCCGGCCGGGTCAACGCCGCGCGATTGCCGATCGCGTCCAGCCGTGCGTGCTCACCCTCGTCGAGCACATCCACCGCCGACAGCGACCGGCCGGGGTCGGCTGCCATCGCCACCAACACCCGCTGCAGCCGCGCGATCAAGGTACGGATCGCGTCCGCGTCGAACAGGTCTTGGTCGTACTCGACGCGAAGTCCCATCTCGTCGCCGGGCCGGGCCGCCATCGTCAGGGGGTAGTGGGTCGACTCGTGGCCGATGACCTCGGTGATGGTCAGCCCGTCGATGCCGGACAGCGAGGCGGTGTCGACCGGGTAGTTCTCGAAGACGAAGACGGTGTCGAACAGTTGGTCCTGACCGGTGATGCGGTGGATCTCGCTGAGCGCCAGGTGCTGGTGCTCCAGGGTGGCGTTGTTGACGCGCTGCAACTGGTCGAGCAGGTCGGTGGTGGTGGTGGCCGCCGTGATGGTGGCCCGCACCGGCACCGTGTTGATCAACAGTCCCACCATGGATTCCGCACCGGGGACCTCGGCCGACCTGCCCGAGACCACGGCTCCGAAGGCCACGTCATGCGCGCCCGTCAGCCATGTCAGCAGCTGTGCCCACCCGGCCTGCAGCACGGTGTTGACGGTGGTGTGGTGTGAGCGCGCCAGCTCGTTCAGCGTTCGCGTGATCCCCTCGGGCAACACCGACGACATCACGCCCTGGCGGCCGGACCTGTTCGGCCGGCCGACCAGTGTGGGGGTGTCGAAGCCGGCCAGCACCGCACGCCACGCGTCCTCTGCGGCCCGGCCGTCCCGGTCGGCCAACCAGGAGACGAAGCTGCGGTACGGCGCAGGCGCGGGCAACGGCTGCCCGTAGTAGCCGGCGAAGATCTCGCTCAGCAGGATCGGCAGCGACCAGCCGTCCATCACGATGTGATGGAAGGTCAGGACGAACCGGTGTTCGTCGTGTCCCGTGCGGATCAGCGCGGCGCGGAAAGCGGACTGGCCGAACAGGTCACAGACCGCGATACGCTCGTCGACGGACACCCGGTCGATCTGCTCAGCGGAGACGAGGTCGTCATATCGCCAGGCCGCGACGGGATCGGCGGGGATGATCTGAACCGGCTGGTCGAACTGCACGTGAAAACGGGCTGCCAGATTCGGATGACGCTGCACTACGGTGTCCACCGCTGCGCGGAGCCGTTGGGCGTCGAGGGCACCGCTGAACGCGATCGCCAGCTGCACCGCGTACACATCGGCGCTCGCCTGCTCGGTGCTGGCGTGGAAGAGCAGCCCCTGCTGCAGCGGGGTCAACGGCAGGACATCGACGAGGTCGTATTGCTGGTCGAGCACGTCGATCTGGTGCTGATCCAGCCGGGCCGGGACGATGTCCGACGGGGTCAGTCCGCCGCCGCCGCGGCGCACGTGCGCGCAGATGCCGGCCAGGGCGTCGAACCACAACCGGCTCAGCCGGCCGACCTGATCGCGATCCAGCGCCGAGGGCGCCCACGTCCAGTTGGCATGCAGGTGCGGGCCGGCATCGGTGTCGATGGTGCCTGCGTTCAGCTCGACGGAGTGCATCAGCGGGATCGGCACCGCCGCCGTGGCTCCGGTCAGCGAGACGCCGTCAGGGCCGATCCGCCACGCCTCGCCGGAATCGGCCGCCTGCGCAGGCGCGCCGAGTCGGCCGAGGTAGTTGAAGCCGATCGACGGGTCGGACTCCGGCAGGTCCACGTCAGGATTCAGATAGCGCAGCAGACCGTAGGTCAACGGATCGGGCAGGGCGCGAAGCTGTTCCTTGGCGGCCTTGACCGCCGCACCCAACGCCGCATCACCGGCAACCACTCGCGCCCAGGACAGCCCGCCGACGTCGAGCGCCACCGGGTACTTGGCGGTGAACCAGCCCACCGTGCGCGACAGGTCCACATCCGCGGCGAGTTCCTCGTGCCGCCCGTGGCCCTCCACGTCGATGCCGACCGGCGCACCCCCGATGCCGACGAACTCCGCCACCGCCAGCCCGAACGCGATCAACAGGATGTCCTGGACTCCGGCATGGAACGCCGCAGGCACCTCACCCAGCAGTGACCGCGTGGTGTCGACGCCGAGAGACGCCGACATCTGCCCAGCACTGGCGTAGGTGTCCCGCTCGGGTCGGGGCGCGGGAAGCGCCGCCGGGACCGCCGCCACCTGCCGCCAGGCCTCCCCCAGGGCCACGACCTCTGCGTCGTGGGCGTGCTCGGCCAGCAGCGACGACCACCGCACGAAGGACGTCCGGGGTGCCGGCAGCGCGACCGGTTGGCCGCTGCGATGCTGCGCCCAAGCGATGTTGATGTCCTCCAGCAGGATTCGCCACGACACCCCGTCGACGGCCAGGTGGTGGATGATCAACGCCAGCTGACCCGTCGGGGCCACCCACACCGCGCTCAGCATCACCCCGGCGGCCGGGTTCAACCGTGACCGCGCCCCCAACAGCGCCTCATCGTCGAGCACCTCGACGGTCCGAAGGCAGTCACGTGCGTCCACCGCGCCCACCTCGGGCACCGTCAACGACCAGCCACCGGCACCGTCGTCGTCGACACGAAGCCGCAGCATCGCATGGCGATCCAGCAGCGCCTGCAACACCGACACCACGTCGGCCTTGGACACCGCGGCGGGGGCCGACACCACGACCGTCTGGTTGAACTCGCCGACCGGGCCGTCCACACCCGCCAGCCACCGCATGATCGGTGTGGCGACGACCGCCCCGGTGCCTTCGTCGACCACACCGGCTTCTCCGTCGGCCACCATCGCCACCCGGGCCAGCCGGGCCACCGTCTGCTCGACGAAGACGTCGCGGGGCCTGCACTCCAGGCCGGCTGCCCGGGCGTGCAGCACCACCTGCATCGACAGGATGCTGTCGCCGCCCAGGTCGAAGAACGACTCGTCGACCCCCACCCGCTCGATGCCCAAGATCTGGGCGTAGATGCCGGCCAGGATCTCCTCGACCGCGTTCGCCGGCGCCCGGTAGTGATCGACCGCGGCGTATTCGGGTGCGGGCAGGGCTCGGCTGTCGAGCTTGCCGTTGACCGTCATGGGGAACGCATCCACGACCATCACCGCTGCCGGCACCATGTAGGCCGGCAGCCGCTCGGCCAGCGCGCTGCGGGCTTGAACGGGATCGACCGTGCCGGTCGCGGTTTCGGTGATGTAGCCGACCAGGCGCTTGTCGCCGGGGCGGTCCTCGCGGGCGATCACCGCCGCCTGATCCACGCCGTCCAGGGCGGTCAGCGCGGCCTGGATCTCGCCGAGTTCGATGCGGTAGCCGCGGACCTTGACCTGCTCGTCGGCGCGGCCCAGGTACCGCAGCTGGCCGTCGGCGCCCCAGGAGACGAGGTCACCGGTGCGATACATCCGTGTTCCGGCCGCGCCGAACGGGCACGCCACGAACCGCGACGAGGTCAGAGCGGCCCGGCGCACATAGCCGACACCCACGCCGCGACCTGCCAGGTACAGCTCACCGACCACTCCGGCCGGAACCGGCCGCAACCACTCGTCGAGCACGAAGAACGCCGCCCAGGCGATCGGCGAGCCGATCGGCGGCGCACCCGATCCCGCCGCCAACGGCGCACTCGCGGAAGCCCACATCGTCGTCTCGGTCGGGCCGTACACGTTGACCATCAGCCGCCCGGGGGCCCAGCGGTCCACCAACTCGGCCGGACAGGGCTCCGCACCGATCACCAGCGCGGCCGACTCCAGACCCTGCGGGGAGAGCACCCCGACCGCCGAGGGCGTCTGGGTCAGCACGGTGACGCCCTCGGCGACCAGCATCGCGTGGAAGTCCTCCGGGGAGCGCGCGACCGCGTCGGACACCACCACCAGCCGCCCACCGAACAGCAGCGCACCCCAGATCTCCCACACCGAGAAATCGAATGCGTAGGAATGGAATTGCGTCCACACCTGTCCGGGCGCCAGCTCCACTCCGATGTCCAGCCCGTCGAAGAGCTGAATGACGTTGTGGTGGGTGACCGTGACGCCCTTGGGCACACCGGTGGTGCCCGAGGTGTAGATGACGTGCGCCAGGTCATCCGGCGCCGGTGCAGGCAGGGCGGTACCGGGTTCGCTGTCGATGCGGGGGTCTTCGATGTCGAGCACCATCACGTCGCAGCCCGCCAAGCGGGCGGCCAGCCCAGTGGTGGTCATCGCGGCGATCGGAGCGGTGTCGGCGATCATGAACTCGATGCGCGCCGCCGGCAGCGCCGGGTCGATCGGCAGATAGGCGGCGCCGGCCTTGAGGACCGCCAGGATCGCCACGATCGCTTCGGCTGACCGCGGAAACAGCAGTGCCACAGCCTGTCCGGGCCCGGCTCCGTGCTGGGCCAACAGGTGCGCCAGCCGATTCGCCGCCTCGTCCAGTTCGAGGTAGGTCATCGACCGGCCCTCGAAGGTCACCGCGAACGCCTCGGGTGCGCGGACCACCTGCTCGGCGAACAGCTCCGGAATCGACACCGCGGCGGTCGGCTGGGTCAGCACCGCGCGGTTGCCGAGTTCATCGAGTTCGGCATGCTCGCACTCGTCGAGCACGTCGATCGACGAAACCCGCCGTGCCGAGTCGGTGGTCATCGCCTCCAGGACCCGCCGCAACCGATCGATCAGCCTGCGGATGCTGTCCGGGTCGAAGACATCGGTGCGGAACTCCACCGTCCCGCCGATCCCGGCGGGCTCACCGGCCCCGTCGAAGCGTTCGGCCAGCGAGAAGCCGAGATCCATGCGGGCGGTCTGGGTGTTCACCGGCAGCGACGTGACCTGCAGGCCCTCCAGTTCCAGGTTCGCCGCCGGATCGCTGTCCCCGGCGAACTGCCAGCCCACCAGCACCTGGATCAGCGGGTGATGCGCCATCGACCTCGAGGGGTTGAGCCGCTCCACGAGCACTTCGAAGGGCACGTCCTGGTGCTCGTAGGCGGACACGCTGCGTCGGCGCACCTGGCCCAGCAGCTCGGCGGTGGTGGGATCCCCCGACACGTCGACGCGTAGCACCAGGGTGTTGATGAAGAATCCGACCAGATCATCGAGTGCGGGATCGCGCCGTCCGGCGATCGGGAATCCGATGGCCACGTCCGGGCTGGCGCTCAGCTTCGACAACAGCACCGCCAGGGCGGCCTGGACCATCATGAAGCTGGTCGCCTTGTGCTCACGCGCCGCCCGCGCGACCTGTTGCTGCAACTCGGCCGGCCAATCCACGACCACGCTGGCACCGCGCTGTCCGGCCACCGCCGGGTACGGCCGATCGGTGGGCAGCTGCAGGCGTTCGGGCAGCCCGGCCAACTCCTGCTCCCAGTAGGCCAGCTGTGCGGCGATGGGGCTGTCGCTGTCGTCGAGATCGCCCAGTTGTGCGCGCTGCCAAAGTGTGTAGTCGACGTACTGCACCGGTAGCGGCTCCCACGCGGGTGCGCGCCTGGCGTACCGGCCGGCATAGGCAATCCCGAGGTCCCTGATCAGGGGGGCGATCGACCAGCCGTCGGCGGCGATGTGATGCACCACCGCCACCAGCACGTACTCGTCGTAGGCCAGTCGGAAAAGCGTTGCGCGCAGCGGAATCTCAGATGCCAGGTCGAAACTGTGCCGCACTGCCGCGCCGATGGCGTCATCCAGCCGGGTTGCCGACCAGCCGGTGGCGTCGACGACATCCCAGCCGAAGTCGGCGCACTCGGAGGGCACCACCAGTTGCTGGGGTACTCCCCCGGGCGCGGCGAGCAGGGTGCGTAGACTCTCATGACGGTCCACCACATCGGCCAGCGCCGCACGCAACTCCTCGGTTTCGAGCAGACCGCCCAACCGCAGTGCCGCTGATAGGTTGTACACCGGGGACGGTCCCTGCAGCTGGTCGATGAACCACAGCCGCTGCTGGGCATACGACAGCGGAACCACCGGCGGCCGCGCGACCGGCACCAGCGGCGCGAGCCGACGCGAACCCGTGTCGATGCGGCAGGCCAGCTCGGCGACCGTGGGTGCGTCGAACACGGTGGGCACAGAGACATCGGCATCGAGTGAGGTGTTGATCGCCGCGGACAGCCGCATCGCCAGCAGCGAATCCCCACCGAGATCGAAGAACGATTCGTCGACGCCGACGCGAATCAGACCCAGTACGTCGGCATAGATCCCGGCCAGAATCTCCTCGACCGCGGTGCCAGGGGCGCGGTAGCCGTCGACCTCCTGGGACTCCGGTGCCGGCAGGGCGCGGGTGTCCATTTTGCCGTTGGCGGTCAGCGGCAGCGCAGGCAGGACCACCACGGCGGCAGGCACCAGGTAGGCCGGCAGCCGCTCGCCCAGCTGCGCGCGGATCTCGGCGGGTTCCGCGGTCCCCGTGATGTAGCCGACCAGGCGCTTGTCACCGGGGCGGTCCTCGCGGGCGATGACCACCGCGCGATCCACCCCGTCCAGGCCCGCCAGTGCCGCCTGAATCTCACCCAGTTCGATGCGATAGCCGCGGATCTTCACCTGTTCGTCGGCGCGCCCGAGATACTGCAACTGCCCGTCGCCGCCCCACCGCACCAGATCCCCTGTGCGGTACATCCGGGCCCCGGGCCGGCCGAAGGGACACGCCACGAAACGCGACGCGGTCAATCCGGCGCGCCGCACATATCCACACGCCAACCCACCGCCGGCCACGTACAGCTCGCCGACCACACCCGCGGGCACCGGGCGCAACCAGCCATCCAGCACGAACAGCGCCGCACCGGGCACGGGCGAGCCGATGGGCACCACATCCGCGCCCGCGGTCAACGGCGCACTGATCGCCACGCACATCGTGGTCTCGGTGGGACCGTAGGCGTTGATCATCACCCGCCCAGGTGCCCACCGGTCCACCACCTCGGCCGGGCATGCCTCACCGGCCATCACCAACGCCGTCGACTCCAGGCCCTGATCGGGCAGCAATGCCAGCGCCGACGGCGTCTGGGTCAACACGCTGACGCCCTCGGCAACGAGTACCTCGTGGAAGTCCGGCGGCGAGATCACCACCGCTTCGGTCACCACCACCAGGCGCCCGCCCCGCAGCAGCGCACCGAAGATCTCCCACACCGACACGTCGAAGGCCAACGAATGGCACAGCGACCACACCCCCGCCTCCGGCAAGCCGGCGGTCAACGATGCCAGCAACCGGGTGACACCCTGATGGGTGACCGCCACGCCCTTCGGGGTGCCGGTGGTGCCCGAGGTGTAGATCAGGTAGGCGATGTCATCGGAGGCCGGGCCGCGCGGCGTCGGCAACGCGGCACCGGGTCGAGCGTGGCTGCGGGGATCATCGACATCGTCGATCACCGGGAGGTCGCAGCCGCTCAGCCTGCCCGCCAACCCGGTGGTGGTGATCGCCGCCTTCGGCGCGGCATCGGCGATCATGAACTTGATCCGGGACGTCGGCACTGCGGGGTCGATCGGTAGATAGGCCGCCCCCGTCTTGAGCACGGCCAGGATCGCGGTGACCGCGTCGGCCGAACGCTCCATCAGGAGCGCGACACAGTCACCCGGGCCGATGCTGTGGCCGGATATTCTGTGCGCCAACCGATTCGCCGCCTCATCGAGCTCGCGGTACGACGTTGACCGGCCCTCGAAGGTGACCGCCACCGCATCGGGCGTGCGGTTCACCCACTCAGCGAACAACTCCGGAATCGACACCGGCGGGGTCACCGGCTGGGCCAGCACCGGGCGGTGACCGATCGCATCCAGCCGGGCATGCTGGGCCTCGTCGAGCAGATCCAGCGACGACAACGGCCGCCCCGGATCGGCCGCCATCGCCAGCAACACCCGCTCCAACCGCGCTGCCAGATCGCGGACGTCGCTGTTCGCAAAGAACTGTCCGGGACCGGCCGTGCTGAGGAAGAGATCGTCGCCGTCCCTGAAGAAGACCAGCGCGAATTCGACGGGCCCCGCGTGGGTCAGCGTCCCCGTCGCCGCGGCGTCGGCGAAGAACCCGGTATGTGTGGCCGGGATGAAATTGATGACCACCCGGTTCGAAGCCTGTCCCGAGCCGCGAAGAGTCGCCTTGTAGTCGATCGAGTGCACGGGAAATCGCTGGTGTTCCAGCGCATCCTGCATCTGGGTGTCCACGCGCACACAGAATTCCGAGGCGGATAGTTCCGGTGAGGCCTTGAGCACCAGCGGCACGAATCCCGACACCATGCCGGGCACCAGTTGAATCTCCGGTCGCACCCGTCTGCTCACCGGGAAGTCGAGCACGACCTCCGGGCTCTCCGTGTCGAACGCACGCACCACGAGCGCGCACGCCGCGGTGATCACCGACGACCGACGCACCCCGAGGCTCCGGTACAGGTGTCGGAGCCCGGCCACGGCGGCGGGGGCGAGCCGAACCGGTGCGCGAGACTCCTCGTCGTGGTGGCCCGCGACGGCATCCGCCAACCGGTAACGCGGTTCGCTCTCCGGCGGGAGGTTCTGCGTCCAGTACGCCGAATCGTCGAGATATTCGGTCGAGGATTCGTAGGTCAATTCGCATTCGATGAGATCCCGCAGCGATCCGAAAAAGGCAGGCGGGACCGGCGCGTCCGTAGCGATGGCGGAATAGATCTCCGCCATCCGATGACACACGAGGGGGATGCCGACCCCGTCGATCACGATGTGGTGGCAGCACACGAAGAGATAGAACTCGTCCACCCGGGTCTGCAGCAGTGCCCATTTGAACAGCGGGCCGTCGAGCGGCATCAACGTCGCTTGGATCGACGAGATCGTCCGGTGCACCTCCTGCTCAGGGTCCGGCGAGCCCATGAGGTCGTAGCGGGCGAGGTCGACGTCCGGGTAGTCGACAGCTCTCTGGAAGACCCTGCCGTCCACCTCGAAGAAGGCGGCCCGAAGCGGCTCCGCCTCACGCACCGCCTGAACGATCGCCTGATGGAGGAGGCCGGGATCGATGGTCCCTTCGATGCGCAGGAGCTCGCCTAGTTGCCACTTCGCACCGAAGCGGCCCGTCCTCTGCGCTAGCCAGATGTCCAGCTGGCCCCGCGTCAGCGGGAATTGCCCAGCATCGAGTTCCATGCGGCCCCCAACCCAATCGGGTCTACCGATAAACAGCCCGGCTCTCACCCGGCCTCTCGCGCCGACTCGAGTCGAACATGTCTGCCGGGAACCGTACTGCCGCCGACGCGCCGATCCAGGTTTTTGGCAAAGTTCTCGACGGGACTTCTGACCTAGTTCAGTAAATGGTGTGGGCACCGTAGAGCCGGCGGCGCTTTGCATGAAATAGCAAGTAAATATGAGCTTGTGGCGTTGGTGACCGACGCTGCGCACGATTGTACGACCACGAATATTGACGCTGAGATTACTTATACCAGCGAATGACTGCCCGATGGTGCCGACAGCATCGCAGGGATGCGGAATCCGCCGGGTGCGCGGCGCACGGTGACTTACCCTTGCGGCGTGGTCTCTCCGGCGCACACCGTTGGCAGCACTGCCATCCACGCCGACGGTCTCACCAAACGCTTCGGCCGAACGGTGGCAGTCGCCGATCTGACCATGTCCGTCGCGCCGGGTGAGGTCTTCGGATTCCTCGGCCCCAACGGAGCAGGTAAGTCGACGACGATCCGTCTGCTGCTCGGGTTGATCCGCCCGACTGCAGGAAGCGCGACGATATTCGGCTGCGCTGCGGACGACGTCCGCCGGACCCACCGCCATCTCGCCTATGTGCCCGCTGATGTCGCGTTGTGGCCGCAACTGACGGGCGCCGAGACCCTCGAGCTGCTCGGCAGCGTTGGCCCCGGCGTCGACACCGCCTACCGCGACGAGCTGGTCGACCGTTTCGATCTTCGACTCGACAAGCCGGCAAGGACCTACTCGACCGGCAACCGACAGAAGGTGGCTCTCGTCGCCGCCTTCGCGACGCGGGCTCCGCTGCTGGTGCTCGACGAACCCACGAGCGGCCTGGATCCGTTGATGGAGCGGGAATTTCGCGAATGTGTCGCAGCAGCCCGGGACCGCGGCCAGACGGTGTTCCTCAGCTCGCACCAGTTGGCCGAGGTGGAGATCCTGTGCGATCGGGTGGCGATTCTCCGCGCCGGGCGACTCGTCGAGATCGACAGCATCGCGGAGCTACGCCAGATGCGCAGGACGGTGGTCGAGGTGTCCTACCGCGGCCTACCACCGTTCCTCGAGGAGATCGGGGGTGTGTCGAATGTCGAAGCGCTCGACGGCGATCGAATGCGTTTCAGCCTGACCGGGCCGCCGGTCGCCGCGCTCCGGGCACTCGCCGAAACCGACGTCACCGGGCTCGAGATGCACGAACCGACACTCGAGGAGATCTTCCTCGAGTACTACGGAGAGGCGCGGCGATGACGGTGGTCGCACCGGCCGGCGCACCGGCGGCCGTGGTGCCACATCCAGCGCCGGGGCGCGCCGTGCGCCGGCTCGCGATGCGCCGGCTTCGCCGCGGCGCCGCCGCGGCCGCCATGACCTGCGGAGCTGTGTCGGCCCTGTTTGCCGGCCAGTACGAGGCGATCCGCCGGTCACTGGACGAGGCGGGTTTCCAGGACCTCGCCGGGAACCCCATCGAACGGGTCCTGCTCGGGCCTCCGGTCGCACTAGACGACCCCGGCGGCTTCACCGTGTGGCGCACCGGCACCGCTGCCCTGGCTCTGGCGAGCATCTGGAGCGGACTCGCCGCCACCCGTGAAACCCGCGGCGAAGAGGATGCGGGTCGGTGGAATCTCCTCCTCGGTGGACGGCTGGGGGTGGCCGACGTGGTCATCCGTCACCTGATCGCCCTCGCCGGATCCTCGACGATGATCGGCGGCGCCGTCGCAGCGGGCCTCCTCGCGGGCCGTACCGCCCCGGTCGGGGCGGTGATCCACGCCGCCGGGATCACGGGCGTCGCTCTGACCTCTGCGACCACCGGTCTGCTCGCCGCACAGGTGATGCCGAATCGATCCGCCGCCACGGGACTGACGGTCGGGGCGCTGGGCGCCGGCCTTGCGCTGCGGATGATCGCCGACAGCTCACCTCGACTGGCGTGGTTGGCCTGGGCGACACCGTTCGGCTTGGCGGCACGCTCGGCGCCGTACGCCGAGAACCGCATGGTCCCGCTGGCCGTGTTGGGATTGTTCCCAATCGTGCTGGGCGGCGCGGCCGTCATCGCGGCGCGCCACCGCGATCTGGGCGCGGGCATCGTGCCGGTATCGGACGACCGCCCCCCGCGAACCCGGATGTTGCACAGCATCCACGGATTCGCGCTCCGCCGCACCGCGCGAACGACGCTCGGGTGGGCGGCGGGCGTCGCCGCAGGATTCCTCATGGCAGGCGCGATGCTCACCTCGGTCCTGCAGTACTTCCAGACGAACCCACGGTTCGAAGAGCTCGCCGCCGCTGCGGGAGTGACCGGCCTCGACTCGGTGAACGCCTTCAGTGCGCCGCTGTTCAGCCTGCTCCCTGTCCCCACCGGCCTCTACGCCGCCCTGCGCCTGGCGACGATGGTCACCGACGAGAAGGCCGGTCGGTGGACCCTGCTCCTCGCCCAGCCGGTCTCGCGCGGTCGGCCGGTGTCCGCCGAACTCGCGGTCACGGCCGGTGGGGTGGTGTACCTGCACTGCTCGGCCGCGGTCGCGATGTGGGGCGGCGCGAAGATCACCGGCGCCCCGTTGCGGTTCGCCGATTCCCTTGCGGGTGCAACGAATTCCCTCCCCGTGGCCTTGCTCGCGGCGGGAGCCGGAGCCGTGGGCATCGGCTGGCTCCCGTCGGCCACCGGCGCGATCGGCGCACTGCCGATCGTGGGCGGATTCCTGATCAATGCGATCGCGCCGGCACTGAACGCACCGGAGTGGCTTGCCGACCTGTCGCCGTGGGCCCACCTCGGCGCTGTACCCGCGGCACCGCCCGAGTGGGCGAGTGGCGCCGTCCTCCTGCTCACCGGCGCGCTGCTGGCTGCGTGTGGCGTCTACGGGTACGTCGAGCGCGATGTGACGACGTGATACCGGGACACCGCGACGGCATCGACGCGCTCCGGACTCAACATTTGAATTGGCGAAGAGCGGTGCATGTGCTCGTCGCAAGCCGGGGTCATTCGCCAGTTGCGGGCGTACGCTATCAGCAAACGCTGGTCAGACGGCGCCGGGATGTCTCGCGTCGCAATGGAGGGAATCCGGATGGGGTTGATACCGAGCATCAACGACTGGAAGGTTTCGGTCGAGGAATCCTACGAACTGCTAAGGCGCGCAGTGACAGCCCTCGAAAAGCTTGCGGCAGAACAGGAGCGCACCAATGACCTGTACGCCGAGGTGAACGAGGCCGCTCTGGCGGAACCGCGGAACGCCAGCCGTCTGTAACCCCAGCGAACACAGGGCGTCTTGCAACGCGATGGAGGCGAAGTGAGCGGACCCGAGAACCGCGACTTCTTCACGGACAAGTCGCTCGTCGATGATCCCTACGAGTACTACGACGCGATCCGGCGTTGCCCGGTGTGGCGCGAACCGGCCCACGGTGTGGTGATGGTGTCGGGCTACGACGAGGCCGTCGCGGTGCAACGCGACACCGAGAAGGCCCTGTCCGTCTGCAACATCGTCAGCGGCCCGTGGTCGGGGATTCCGGTCGAACCACACAGTGACGACATCTCCGACGTGATCGAGAAGCACCGCGGGCGGATCACATTCGGCGATTACTTCATCACCTTCGATCCGCCCCGGCACACTGCCCACCGCTCGTTGTTGAGCCGGTTGTTCACGCCGAAGCGGCTCAAGAACAACGAGGACTTCCTGTGGCGTCTCGCCGACGAGCAGATCGACCGCTTCGCCGCGAACGGCAGGTGCGAGATCGTCCTCGACTACAACTTCCCGTTCACCCTCGACGCGATCACCGACCTGCTCGGTGTCCCCGAGGCCGATCGTGAGCGCTTCCGCCGCGCAGCCACAGCCAGCAGACTCGAAGGGGAACGCAGCGGCTTCGTCGGCGTGAAGGAGGAGTGGTTCGTCGAGTACGTCGAGGCTCGACGGCGAGAACCGCGCGACGACGTCCTCACCGAGCTCGCTACGGCAAAGTATCCGGACGGTTCGACGCCGGACGCGATAGACGTGGCCCGCGTTGCCACGTTCATGTACGCCGCCGGTCACGGCACGACGATCGACCTGCTGAGTCTCGCGGTCCTGATGCTGGCGGAACGACCGGACCTCCAAGAGCAGCTGCGTGCGGACCACTCGAAGATCTCCCCCTTCATCGAGGAGATGCTGCGGTTCGAGAGCCCGATCAAGTCGAACTTCCGCATGGCGCGGCGCCCCACCAGAATCGGCGACGTCGATGTGCCGGCCGGCACCAGCGTCCTCGTGATGAACGGTGCGGCCAATCGCGATCCACAACGATTCGACAATCCCGACGAGTTCCGGCTCGACCGCCCGAACATCCTGCACCACATCGCCTTCGGCCGCGGTGTCCACACCTGCCCCGGCGCCCCGATCGCACGCGCCGAAGTACGGGTGAGCCTGGCACGCATGCTCGACAGGATGGCCGACATCCGGCTCTCCGAAGCCCACCACGGCCCGCCGGGTGATCGTCGGCTCGAGTGGGACCGCACCTTCCTGTTCCGGCGCCTCAAGGAAGTGCACCTCGAATTCACTCCGGTGTAGTGAGGCAGTGACCGCATGATCGCTTTCGATGACGAGCAACTGCACCGTTCGCCTGTGCACAAGCAGCTGCAGATGACCGTCGTCGAGCACAAACCGGGCCTCGCCATCATCTCCATGCCGCTGACCGAGGACGTACGGGGATTCTTCGAAGGCAGTGTGCACGGAGGGATGCTGGCCACACTCGCAGACGTTGCCTGCGCGACATGCCTGGTCGGGTGCTACGAATATTCGTCCGAGATCACCGTGACGACGGACATGCATGTCCGTTACTACCGGCAGCCGCACGGCGGTCCGCTGCGCGCGGAAGCCGAGATGGTCCACAACGGTCGCACCCTTCTCAGCGCGGAGTGCGCGGTGTTCGACGCCGAGAACCGGATCCTCATCCGGTCCAGCGCGACGTACACCCGAATCTCCAAGCAGGGCCATGCCGTGCCTGCCGGGAAGTGACGAATAAAGGATGTGGTGGGGCTGTTGAGCTTCGGTTGATGCTTGACGGATTGGTGTCGGTTGATCCTTGACACTCGTTGTTGTGTTTCAGGGCTCGGCGCTGGTGTGCGGCCGAAGTGCCATCGGCCAACGCAAACCCACCAACCACGTCCATCTGCCACAACTCCATCGCCGCGGCCCGTTCCCAGCGCTTCCACTTGCGCGAGCGCCGATCCCGACGATGCGGATCAATCATCTGCGCCCGCACCAAAGCCCGATACGCCGCCGACTCCGACGGAACCGGACTCACGCCACGTTTGGACAACTCGAACACCAGTCGCCGCGGCCCCCAGTACGGACGTGAACGCCGCAACTCCAACAATCGCGCCTCCACCTCGGCAGGCATCTGATGCGGACACGACGCCGGTCGATGCGACCGATCCGCCAACCCCTCGAGGCCCTCGCCTTCGTAGCGGGCCAACCAGGAGTGCAACGTCTGGCGTGACACCCCTACCTTCTGAGCGACCTGCGAAATGGACAAACCATCACTGATCACCGCCAACACGGCCTGATACCGCTGCTCGGCCACGCTCAACTCCCTCATCTAGGGAGTGTCAAGGATCAACCGAAGCAACTGACAAGCATCAGCCGAAACACCGTCAAGCAACACCCGGCATCGAAATGTCAGCCATCACCCGACCTAATACAAAGGATGTGGTGGGGCGGGCGGGGCTCGAACCCGCGACCTACGGATTATGAGTCCGCGGCTCTAACCGACTGAGCTACCGCCCCCTGTGATGGCGACCTCGACAGTAGCGCCTGCACCCAACCCGGGCGACGCGGTGGTATCCCGCTCGCCTACCGGCCGATCACTCCCTCACCTGGCGACTGACCAGACCCTCCAACGTCCGGGAATCGATCACCTCGCCGTGGTCGCCGTGGTAGATGCGGTAGTCCTCGGCGGTGTCCGGAGCGCCCGGATGCGGGACAGTCGTCGTGCCACTGTCCGTGCTGACGATGGTGATCCAGTTGCCGGAGCCGGTGTCCAGGATCGTGTCGCCCTCCTGGATCTGCTCCAGCGCCACCTGCTCTGTTGCGTGTTCGGAGCTCATGTGACCACCTTCCCGTGCCGGCCTTCAGGCGAACACCGTCTGACCATCTTCGTCGACCAGGTACCGCTCCGTGCCCGATTCGACGCGCGCCGCATCGGCGCCCAGTGCGACGGCGATCTTGTTGGCCGCATTGCGCATCACATCGAGGGTGAGCTCGGCCGCCTCGGACTCGGAGAAGTTCTTGCGCACCCCACGGGCCACCTGTGCATCGATGTCCGACGGTGTCCACAGCAGCGCGTCGACATAGCGCAGCGCCGCCTTGTGCCGATTGGTGAGCCGCGACGAGGACTCGTAGCGCTCGATGTCGCCGTACAGCTCCTCCGACCCGCCGGCGTCGAGCGCCTTCTCCTCGCGCAACGACTTGCACAGCCGGCAGTTGTGCTGCATCGCCCCGCGCAGCCGCACCACCTCCGTCGTCACCGGATCGAGCTTGCGCAGCCGCGCCACCGCGGGCACGAACTCCGCGAGCAGCACCTGCGCCGGGTCGGTGTCGGGGTCCCACGCCACCTCGGGTCCGTTGCCGGGTCTGCCCATGCCCAGCGCCTCGAACCCCGCCCACACTCTGGGCAGGAAGTCCGCGATGAAGGTCGCCGTCACGATGCGCAGGGCGCGGTCCCCCGCTGCCGACAGCAGCATCTTGCGCTGACCGTCGCCGATCCCCGACACGTCGGTCGCGAACTGCTCCGCGAACGCCGCCACCACCGACTCGCACTCGGATTTGCCGTCGAACAGATCGACCTGGCATGGCAGCGGTTTGAGCTTCAGCGCCCGGCCGCACGTCAGGCGGATCACGGCGTCGAGACGCAGATCCCCCGACGACAGACCGACCAGACGACCCAACAGCCCGAAGAGCTCACCGTCCTGCATCGTCGAATTATTGCGCCTGACTGACCGACGACATGTGGAAGTCGGGAATTCGCAGGGTCGGCATCGCCGCCCTCGTCGCCCAGTCACCCCATTCGCGCGGCAGCGTCACCTCGCTGACCCCGGCCTCAGTGGCCCGCCGTAACAGGTCCAGCGGGCTCTCGTTGAATCGGAAGTTGTTGACGGCCGCGGTCACCTCGCCGTCCTCGATCAGGTACACGCCGTCGCGGGTGAGGCCCGTCAGCAGCAGCACCGTCGGATCCACCTCACGCATGTACCACAGCGTGGTGAGCAGCAGCCCTCGTTCGGTGCCGGCGATCATGTCGGCCAGGTCGGTGTCGCCACCGGTCATCAGCAGATTGCCCGCCGGCACGGCGACCGGTGCCCCGAACTCGGCCGCCGCCGCCCGCGGGTAGGCGAGCGCGCTGACCGTGCCGTCGCGGATCCAGTCCACCCGGTCGATGTCCATCCCGTTGTCGAAGACCGACATCCGCTCCGAGGAACTGCCGACCGCCACGAACGGTGTGCACGCCAGTCCCGGCGCCGACGGGTCCGAGTACAGCGTGAGCGGCAGATCGGTGAGCTTCTCCCCCAGCCGGGTGCCGCCGCCTGGCGCGGACAGCGCGGTGCGGCCCTCCTGTGCGCCGCGTCCGTCCATCGTCCAGCCCAGGTAGATCATCATGTCGGCCACGGTCGACGGCGGCATGATCGTCTCGTACCGCCCGGCGGGCAGCTCGACGGTGCGATCGGCCCACCCCAACCGGAGATCCACCTCTTCGAGCAGGGAATCGGTTGTCACGTTGACGAAGTCGTGCGTACCCGTCCCCGCCCAGGCGCTGGCATTCCCCCGCTTGGCGTTGATCTCCACCGATCCCGTCGGCTGCGTGTAGCGCCTGCGCAGCCCCGTCGACGTCGCGACGAACGTCGTCTCGACGATGTGGCGGGCATAGCCGTACAACTGGTCGGCGCCCCGAAACCCGCGCGCCAGCGTGCCCGCCACCCTGGCGAACACCTCTGCGCCGGTCGCCGGCACCGGGGTGTCCCAGTCCCCCGGCTGTTCGCCCCCCGGCAGCGGTGGGGCGCTGTCTCGCGCCTCGGGCGCCGACGCCGCGGCGTCCTGGGAGGCGGCGACCAGCGCCGGGATCGCCGCCGGGTCCACCTCGCTGGAACTCACCGAGCCGACATGGGCCCAGTTACCCTGTCGGACAATCGAAATGACGGTGATGCGACGGCTGGTGCTGTCCCCGTTGGTGGTCATCGAGTTGCCCGCCCACCGCAGTGCCGTGTCGGAGCGGTCGGTCACCAGCACCATCGTCTCGTCGGCCCGTCCGCGCTGCGCCGCGGCGGCGAGCACCGTGTCGACCACCTGCTGCGGACTGATCATCGAGAGGCCTCATCCCGGGTGTTCAGCACATTGACACCCCGGAACAGCGCCGACGGGCAGCCGTGACTGACCGCGGCGACCTGCCCGGGCTGTGCCTTGCCGCAGTTGAACGCCCCGCCGAGCCGCCACGTGGACGGCCCGCCCACGGCTTCCAGCGAGCCCCAGAAGTCGGTGGTCGTCGACTGGTAGGCGACGTCGCGCAATTGGCCGTCGAGGCGGCCGTCGCGGATGCGGAAGAACCGCTGCCCGGTGAACTGGAAGTTGTACCGCTGCATGTCGATCGACCAGCTCTTGTCACCGACGATGTAGATGCCGTCGGCGACCCGGCCGATGAGGTCCTCGGTGCCGACGTCCTCGGCCGCGGGCGCCAGCGAGACGTTGGCCATCCGCTGGATCGGCACATGGTGCGGCGAATCCGCGTACGAGCAGCCGTTCGACCGGTCCACGCCCAACCGCGGGGCGAACACGCGGTCGAGCTGGTATCCGACGAAGACGCCGTCGCGCACCAGGTCCCAGCTCTGCGCCTGCACACCCTCGTCGTCATAACCGATGGTGGCCAGCCCGTGGGCGACGGTGCGGTCGGCGGTCACGTTCATCACCGGCGACCCGTACCGCATGACGCCGAGCTTGTCGGGCGTCGCGAAGGACGTGCCCGCGTAGGCCGCTTCGTAGCCGATCGCCCGGTCGTACTCGGTGGCGTGGCCGATCGACTCGTGGATCGTCAGCCACAGGTTGCTCGGGTCGATCACCAGATCGGTCCGCCCGGCCGTGACGCTCGGCGCCTTCGCCTTCTCCGCCAGCAGCGACGGCAGCTGCGCGAGCTCACCGGTCCAGTCCCAGATCTCGTCCCCGGCGACCGCCTCCCAGCCACGGCCGGTCGGCGGGGCCAGGGTGCGCATCGTGTCGAACCCGCCGGCCGACGCGTCGACGGTGACCGCGTCGAGCGACGACTGCACCCGGACCCGCTGCTGGGTGATCGACGATCCGTAGGTGTCGGCGTAGAAGGTCTGCTCCTTGGCGGCGTACAGGTGGGCCGACGCGTGGTCGACGCCGTCCGCGGCCAGCAAGCGGCCGGAATACTCGTCGAGCACACCGATCTTGTCGGCCAGCGGCACCGCGAAGGGATCGATCCGGTAGTCCGACACCCAGCTCACATCGCGGTAGACGGGTTCGGCGGCCAGCTCGACGCGGTCGGCGTTGAGCGGCGCGAGCGTGCGCGCGACCGCGACGGCCCGGCGCGCGGTGTCGGCAGCGACCGCGGGATAGAGTTCGGCGTGGGAGGCGAAGCCCCACGTGCCGTCGACGATCACCCGCACGGCCAGGCCGATCTCCCGGTCCACGACGGCGGACTCCAGTTCGCCGTCGCGCAGTTGCACCAGCTCGGTGGTGATGCGGTGTATCCGCAGGTCGGCGTGGTCGGCTCCGGCCGCCACCGCGGCCGACAGTGCGGCATCGGCGAGCTGATGGCGGGGCAGCGACAGGAAGTCGGCGTCGACGTGTCGGGGCGCTGTCACGGCATCTACCGTAGTGGCGGTGTCGTCGGCCCGCTTTAATGGCTCGGTGGCGTACCGGCGGGCAGGAGCGGAGCGACCCGGGGTCCAGAGCCGGCGGGTGCGGTCGGCGGCGCTGGGCTACACCCTGCTCGCACCCAGCCTGTTCGGCGTGCTCGCCTTCCTGCTGCTGCCCATGCTGGTGGTGCTGTGGCTCAGCCTGTACCGGTGGGATCTGCTGGGCCCGATCGAGTTTGTCGGACTGAGCAATTGGGGCGCGGTGCTGACCGATGCCTCGTTCGCCACATCGCTGGTGGTCACCGCGCTGTTCATCGCGATAGTGGTGCCCGCGCAGACCCTGCTCGGCCTGCTGGCCGCCGCGGTGCTGTCCCGCGGCCTGCCCGGCACCGGCTTCTTCCGGACGCTCTACGTGCTGCCGTGGATCTGTTCGCCGCTGGCGATCGCCGTGCTCTGGCGCTGGATCCTGGCGCCGACCGACGGCGCGGTCAGCACTGCGTTGGACCGCAACATCGAGTGGCTCACCGATCCCGGCCTGGCGCTGCCCGTGGTGTCGGCGGTGACGGTCTGGACGAACGTCGGCTACGTGACGTTGTTCTTCCTCGCCGGCATCTCGAACATCCCGACCGACGTGCACAACGCCGCCCGCACCGACGGCGCCGGCGGCTTTCAGCGCTTCCGCCACATCACCCTGCCGATGCTGCGGCCGACCACGTTCTTCGTGCTCGTCACCGGGATCATCAGCGCTGCACAGGTTTTCGACACGGTGTATGCGCTCACCGGGGGTGGCCCGCAGGGCCGCACCGACCTGGTGGCCCACCGTATCTACGCCGAGGCGTTCGGCGCCGCAGCGGTCGGCCGCGCCGCCGTGATGGCCGTGGTGCTCTTCGTGGTGCTGATCGGCGTCACGCTGGTCCAGCAGCAGTACTTCCGCCGGCGGATCACCTATGACCTCGCGTAGTCGCGCCGCCTCGGGGGCGGTCGTCTATCCCGCACTGGTCCTCGGCGCCCTGATCACCCTGACGCCGTTCGTGCTCGGCCTGATGACGTCGTTCACCTCGGCGGAGCAGTTCAACACCGAGGCGCCGCTGTCACTGCCCACGCCGCCGACGCTGCAGAACTATCTGAGCCTGGGCGACGCCGGATTCGGTCGCGCCATCGTGGTGACCGCGCTGTCCACGGCGGTGATCCTGCTCGGTCAGCTCAGCTTCTCGGTGCTGGCCGCATATGCCTTCGCGCGACTGGACTTCCCGGGCCGTGACGCGCTGTTCTGGGTGTACGTCGCCACGCTGATGGTGCCTGCGACGGTCACGGTGGTGCCGCTCTACCTGATGATGGCCGAGGCCGGGCTGCGCAACACCTTCTGGGCGCTGGTGCTGCCGTTCATGTTCGGTTCGCCCTATGCCATCTTCCTGCTGCGCGAGCACTTCCGCGCCATCCCGGCCGACCTGATCAACGCCGCACGACTGGACGGCGCCCACACCCTCGACATCATCGTGCACGTGGTGGTGCCCGCCAGCCGGCCGATCCTGGTGACGCTCGGCCTGATCACGGTGGTGTCTCAGTGGAACAACTTCCTGTGGCCGCTGGTGATCACCAGCGGCGAGAAGTGGCGGGTGATCACCGTCGCGACGGCTGCGCTGCAGACGCGCTACGACGCGCAGTGGACGCTGGTGATGGCGGCGACGACGGTCGCGATCGTTCCACTGATCGTGCTCTTCGTGGCGCTGTCGCGGCACATCACCCGCTCGCTCGTGGTGACGGGGATCAAGTGAGGCCGCGCATCTCGACTCTCGCCGTCGCCGGGCTAGCGGCGGTGATGGCGCTGCTGCTGGCGGCCGCGATGCTGCTCGGCCGCACCACCGGGGCCGACGGCCGCACCGTGATCACCGTGCGGGTCTGGGACGACCGGGTGGCCGCGGCCTATCGCGAGTCGTTCGCCGAGTTCGGTCGCGAACATCCGGACATCGACGTACGGGTGGACGTGGTCGCGTACTCGACGTACTTCGACACGTTGCGCACCGACGTGGCCGGCGGCGGCGCGGCCGACATCTTCTGGCTGTCCAACGCCTACTTCGCCGAGTACGCCGACAGCGGTCGGCTCCTCGACGTCGCCGAAGCGCTCGGCCCGCGCGCGGTGCGGACCTGGGAGCCGTCGGTGGTCAACCAGTTCACCCGCGGTGACACCCTGTGGGGGGTGCCGCAGCTGACCGACGGCGGGATCGCGGTGTTCTTCAACGCCGACCTCGTCGCCGCGGCAGGCGTCGAGCTGACCGATCTGGTGACCATGCGCTGGTCCCCCGGGCCGGACGACACGCTGCGCGCGCTGCTGAGCCGCCTGACCGTCGATGAGCGTGGCCGTCGCGCGGGCACACCCGGTTTCGACCCGGGCCGCATCCGGCAGTGGGGTTACAACGCCGCCAACGACCTGCAGGGCATCTACCTGAACTACATCGGCTCGGCCGGCGGCGTGTTCACCGTCGGTGACCGCTTCGCCTTCTACAACCCGCAGTCGGTGGAGGCATTCGAGTACCTGGTCGGCTTGATCAACGACGACTACGTGGCGCCGCCCGCGTCGGACACCAACGACAACGGCGATTTCTCCCGCAACCAGTTCCTGCAGGGCCGGATGGCGATGTTCCAGTCCGGCACCTACAACCTGGCCGCCATCGCCGAGCAGGCCCGCTTCCCCTGGGGTGTGGTGATGCTGCCCGAGGGACCGAAGGGCCGCGTCAGTGTGACCAACGGGATTGCGGCTGCGGGCAATTCGGCGACCGAGCATCCGGAGGCGGTGCGGCAGGTGCTGGCCTGGATGGGCAGCAAGCGGGGTAACGAGTTCCTCGGCGCGCGAGGCGCGGCGATACCCGCCGTGCTGGCCGCGCAACCGGTGTACTTCAACCACTGGCGCTCACGCGGGGTCGACGTCTCGCCGTTCTTCCGGGTGCTGCGCGGCCCGCGGATCCCGGCGCCCGGCGGCGACGGCTTCGCCGCGGGCTACCAGGCGACCAAGCCGTACTTCGACGAGATGTTCCTGGGCCGCGCCGATGTCGCGCACAGCCTGGCCGAGGCCCAGGCCGCGGCCAACGCCGCAGCCCGTCGCTGAGCCGGGTCAGGACGCCTTGTAGCTGCTGCTGCCGAGCACCGTGAGTTCAAGTGCCAGCGCCGCCCCGCACACGACGAGCACCACCGCGAACGCGATCGCGTCGCGACGGGCGGGCCGCGACGGCGCGGCCGAGATCTGTCCCGCCCCGCCGCGGGCGGTGATCGCGTCGCCCATCTCGTCGGCACGCCGCAGCGCGACGGTGATGGTGGCCGCCAGCAGGTCGATCACCTCGATGAGCCAGCGTCTCCGGCGTGCCCGCCGGGTGGGCAGCTGCTGGCGGGGCCGCAGGCGGCGCGCCGCGTACAGGATGCGGAACTCGTCGATCAGCATCGGGAACGCCCGCAGTGACATCGCGATCGCGACCGCCCAGTCGTCGACCGGCACACGCAGCACCCGAAGCGGCCGTCCGAGCGTCGCGACCGCGGGCGCGATGTCGGCGACGTTGGTGGTCCACGACACCATCGCCCCGAGGCCGAGCAGCACGATCGACAGCGCGGTGATCCGCAGGAAGTTGAAAAGCCCGCCGAGGCCGACGTCCACCGAGCCCAGGTCGATCACCGGGCTGCCGCCGGCGAAGGTGGCGGTCAGGCCCCCGAAGAACAGCAGGATCCACAGCCAGTACGGAATCGACGGCAGCGCCCCGCGCGGCACCCGGGCCAGTTTCGCGCCCGCGACGACGAGTACGCCGACCGCCGCGATCGGCGCCCAGCCCGGATAGAAGGTGAGCAGCAACCCGATGGCGGCGACCACGAGCAGCTTGGTGCCCGCCCACAGGTCGTGGATGACCGAATTCCCCGGCACCGGACGGAGCAGGACGACCGGTCTGCGCTGTTTGCGACTGGGTGCGGTCACGACACACCGCCCGCGGTCGTCGGCGCCGGCGCGAGCGCGCCGTCCTGCAGGTTGAGTGTGCGCGGGCACAGCTCCTCGAGTCCCGAGAAGTCGTGCGAGATCACCACCACGGTCAGGCCGTTGTTGCGGCGCAGGTCGACGAGCAACCTCAGCAGTCCCCGGGCACTGGCGGCGTCCAGCCCGGCCAGCGGCTCGTCGAGGATGAGTGCACGGGGCGACCGGGCGAGCAGCCCGGCGAGCACGACCCGGCGGGCCTGGCCGCCGCTGAGCTGGTCGATACGCCGGGCGGCCAGCGCGGGATCGAGCCCGACGGCGGCAAGTGCACTGTGCACACGATCGTGATCGCGCGGGGAAAATCCTGCCGCCGTGGCGATCTCGGCGTCGACCTGACTGCGCAGCAGTTGCAGCCGTGCGGACTGGAACGAGAACGCCACCGCCCCGACGTGCTCGGACACCGGTTCACCGTCGAGCAACGCCTGCCCGGTGGTCGGGACAGTAAGCCCGGCCATGATCCAGGCCAGGGTGGACTTGCCCGAGCCGTTCAGCCCGTGGATGAGCATGCCGTCGCCCTCGTGCACGGCCACGTTGACGTCGCGCAGCGCCGTGGACGCCCATGGCGTTCCGCTGCCGTACTCGTGACCGACGTCGATCAGCTCCAGCACGGGGGCGCCGTCGCGGTGGCCGATGTCCGCGGAAGGCGGTGGCGCCTCGGCCGTCTCCACCATGGGCATGTTGTCCGCATCGCCGCCGTTGCCGGTCAGGTTGACGACGCGATCGGCCGAATCCGCTTCGTCGTTGTAGTGCGTGATGTGCACCAGCGACATCTCGTGGCGACCGGTCAGCCCGGACAGCACCGCCAGCAGCGACTCCCGGCCCTGCTGGTCGACCATGCTGGTGACCTCGTCGGCGATGAGCAGCCGCGGCTCGCGGGCCAGCGCCGCCGCGACGGCCAGTCGCTGCAGTTCGCCGCCGGACAGGCCGCCGGTGTCGCGTTCGGCGAGGCCGTCGAGGCCTACCTCGGCCAGCAGCCGCTCGACGTCGGTGGTCGTTCCGGGCGGCAGGCCGAACACCACGTCGTCGGCCACCCTGGTGCCCAGGATCTGGCTCTCCGGATGCTGCATGATCACCGCGGTCCCGCCCGGCCGGCCCAGCCCCACCGCGCCCGGCCGGTCCACGGTGCCGCCGGTGGGCTCACGGCCCGCGAGGACCAGCATCAGCGTGGTCTTGCCCGATCCGTTGGCCCCGGTGATGGCGAGGTGCTCGCCGGGCTCGACCGTCAGAGACACCGGGCCGAGGGCGTCGTGATCGGCGCCCGGGTACCGGAAGCGCACGTCGGTCAGCCGGGCCGGCACCGGCGCGACCGGGCCACCCTCGCCGCCGGCCTCGAGCTTGTGCACGTCGGGCACACCCATCAGGCGGTCGATCACCTTGGACAGCGCCCACCAGCCGACCAGCGTGACGAACAGGATGCTGAGCACGCCGAAGCCGCCGATCAGGAACTGCCAGTACTGCAGCGCCGTGGCGAATCCGCGCTTGAGCGCGTCGGCGGCCGGCTGGGTCTCGGGCACCAGACCCCAGAAGTCGGGAATGCGCGCGATGATCGCGGCCAGCCCGTTGATGTTGGCGGTCATTGTGTCGAAGATCAGGTTCCGCAGCCGCGACAGCACGGTCAGCGCCAGGACGGACGCCGCGCCGAACACGGCGCCTGCGGCGAGTCCGGCGACGATCACCGTGGGGGTGCCGCGGCCGCGACGCTTGATGATCCCGGTCAGCCCGCCGATGTAGGCGCAGTCGATGACGGTCATCATCCCGCCCATCCCGGCGATCAGGAAGGCGATCAGCCCACCCGCGACGGTGGCCGTGACCAGCACCCGGAGCCGGTAACGGTAGGCGAGAATGCCCATCGGCACGCTGCCGAGCAACGACAGTGCCGCGGCGAAGGGCACCACGACGGCGATGATGGCGGTGGCCGCGCACAGCGCCGCCATCACGGCGGCCTGGGCGAGATCTCCGGGTTGCAGCGATCCGGCGCGTCGAGGCTGCCTCGGCGGCTGGGTCGCGGTCATCTCACGATTCTGCCAGTCGGGCTCGGGCGGTCCTGCCCCGGCAGGTGGCGGCGTGTGCGACAGCGCATTCCGCCACCTACATAGCGACCCTATGTATTATGGACGCATGACTCCGCCTCCCGCCACCGAGGACGTCGGCGCCCCCCGTGAGCAGACCGGCTCCGCTCACGAGTCGACCGGGCCGACGCTGGGCTCCGATCTGCTGTCCGTCGTCGCCCGGATCAACCGGCTCGCCACCCAGCGGGTGCGGCTGCCGCTGCCCGTCGCGCAGGGGCGGCTGCTGTCCATGATCGAAGACCAGGGCGAGGCCCGCATCTCCGATCTGGCCGCACTCGACCACTGCTCACAACCCACGATGACGACGCAGGTGCGCCGCCTCGAGGACGCCGGCCTCGTGACGCGCACCGTCGATCCCGGCGACGCGCGCGCGGTGCTGATCCGCATCACCCCGGCGGGCGTGCAGACCCTCAAGCAGGTGCGTGCCGACCGCGGGGCCGCCTTCGACCCGTATCTCGAACGGCTCGACGAGTCGGAGCGGGAGACGCTGGCCGACGCCGTCGTGGTGTTGCGCCGCCTGCTCGCCGACGCGGCCGCCCCCACCCGCAAGACCACCGACTGACCGAAGGCTCACATCGCGAAGACGTGGAACTGCGTCACCTGACGCGGCGAGAAGTTGTCGTCTGTGACCAGCACCACGCTCTGGCGGCCGTCGGAGAGCTTGGGGCCGAGCGTGATTCCCTCGACATTGTCGAGGCGCCCGATGCCCGGTACCGCTGTCACGTCGACGACGAGTTCCTTCGTCATCGCCGTGACCGGAGGCTCGGCGCCCAGCGAGGATTTCCCGAGGATGTCGTCGGCGCCCGCCGTGCTCGCCCGGTAGATGCGCGCGGAAACCCTGTCGCCGTAGCCGCGTTCCACCACCAGGAACGTGTCGGCGTCGAGGGCGACGAGGTCGGACAGCCCGTTGTCGCCGTCACCGCCCGCGGTGACCGGGTCGACCGGGTAGGCGTACTGCGCGGTCGGCTCGCCGGTTACCGTGTCGTACCGGGTGATTCGTGTGAGCGCCCCGTGCGACGCGGTCGGCGGTTCACCGTCGGCGAAGACCGGCCCCTCCATGCCGGCGAACAGAGTTGTGCCGTCGGGGGTGAGCGTGAGCCCTTCCAGCGTCGCGTTCGCACGCGGGCCCGACGGCTGCGCCGACATCGCCAGCCCGGGCGGTAACGGGTAGTGCCCGCGGTAGCCGCCGTCGAGGCCGGCCAGCCGCACCCAAGGATCCAACAGCATTGGGCGCGAAGCGTTCTCGACGTCGCGGGCACCCTCGCTGGTCCAGAACAGCTGCTGGCGCCGTGCGTCGAAGGCGATGCCCTCGGGGTCGGGAGGGATCACCGGGGGCCGCGCTGCGGCGTCGAGTGGGGCGAACGGTTCGCCGCCGGCATCCCTGAGAACGGTGGACGACACCCACTGCACCTCGTCGGAACCGTTGGCCGAGAGCGGGATACGCACCGTGTAGAACCGGGCCGGGTTCTTCGCCGAGCGGTCGTCGCTGATGACGTAGTAGACCCCCCGGCCGGGGTCGTAGGTGATGCCCGAGAGGCCACCCACGACGGTTCCCGCGAACGAGAAGCCGGAGTGCACCTCCGACCCGCCGAGGTAGGTCCATGCCGACGGTGCGTCGGGCGCCGGGGCCGCGCTGCACCCACCGAGCAGCAGCACGCCGGCGACGGCGATCCGGTGCAGCATCGACGGTCAGACCACCGTGCCGATGAGCGAACCGACGGCATAGGTGGCCGCGATCGCCACCGCGCCGAGCACGAACTGCCGCGACGAGGCGAACCAGACCGGCTTGCCGGTGAACCGGGCGGCGGCGCCGCCGGCCAGGAACAGCCCCAGCCCGCCCAGAGCCAGTCCGGCCCAGAGCGATTCGAAGCCCAACAGGAACGGGATCAGCGGTACCACCGCGCCGATCGCGAACATGAAGAACGACGAGAGGGCCGCCACGTAGGGTGACGGCTTCTCCCTGGGGTCGACGCCGAGCTCCTGCACCAGGTGGAAGTTGATCGCCCGGTTCTCGTCGCGGTGGATCTCCGCGGACGCGGCGGCGGCCGTCTGTGGCGTCATCCCCATGCTTTGCAGCAGGTCGGTCAGCTCGGCGCGCTCGGCCTGCGGGTGCCTGCGGAACGCCCGCTTCTCGACCCGCACCTCGGCCTCGATCTGCTCGTTGGCCGTCCGCACCGAGGTGTACTCACCGAGCGCCATCGAGAACGCGCCGGCGACCAGGCCCGCCATCCCGCTGAGCACCACGGCCGGGGCATGCGCGGCAGCACCGACGCCTGCGATCAGCGCGGTGTTGCTCACCAGGCCGTCCATCGCGCCGAACGTGGCGGCCCGCAGCCAGCCGCCACTGACGTCGCCGTGCCGGTGGTCAAAGTCGTGCGGCCGCCATGGTGCGGGTCCGGGTGACGCCGACTGAGGCTGGGTCATGCCACGATTCAACCCCGGCCCGTGCCCGGTATCCAGCAAGGTAAGCCTGGGTTTCGCACATCACAGTTTCCCCGCGCGGACCACGGGTTACCGTCAGGTATGACCACCACTGCGGAGCATCTACGCAACTCGCTCGACGGCCGCTGGCGCGACGTCAAGAACCAAATGCGCGAGGAGCTCTCCACGGAGATCTTCAAACCGCACTACACGCCCAACACCGTGATCGCCCGCACCAAGGTGGCCGAGCAGCTGCGGATCATGGCCGCGAAGGGTGCGGCCGAGGACGGGTTCAAGAAGGAGCACGGCGGCAACGGTGACGTAGGCGCCGCGATCACCCAGATCGAGATGCTGGCGATGTCGGACCTGTCACTCATGGTGAAGGCCGGTGTGCAGTGGGGCCTGTTCGGCGGCGCCGTGGAGAACCTCGGCACCGAACGGCACCACGAGGAGTACGTGCCCAAGATCATCTCCTGCGAACTGCTCGGCTGTTTCGCGATGACCGAGACCGGGCACGGCAGCGACGTCCAGTCGCTCGAGACGACCGCCACCTACGACCCCGCCACCCAGGAGTTCGTGGTCAACTCCCCCACCCCGACGGCGCGCAAGGACTACATCGGCGGTGCGGCTCAGACCGCCCGGATGGCAGCGGTTTTCGCCCAGCTGATCACCCACGAGAACGGCGAGCCGGTCCACCACGGCGTGCACTGCGTGCTGGTCCCGATCCGCGACGAGGACGGCAACGACCTGCCCGGGGTGACCACCTCCGACTGCGACTACAAGGGCGGCCTGCCCGGCGTCGACAACGGCCGGATCGTGTTCGACAACGTTCGCGTACCGCGGGTGAACCTACTCAACCAGTACGGCGACGTCAGTGAGAACGGCACGTACTCGTCGCCGATCGACAACCCCAACCGCCGCTTCTTCACGATGCTCGGCACCTTGATCCGCGGGCGGGTCACGGTGGGTGGCAGCGGTGCCGCGGCCGCGCGGGTGGCACTCGACATCGCCACCCGGTACGCGTTGCAGCGCAGGCAGTTCGAGGCGCCCGGCGACGACAACGAGGTGCTCATCATGGACTACCTGGTGCACCAGCGCCGGTTGTTCCCGCTGATCGCGAGGTCGTACGCGCTGCAGTTCGCGCAGAACGAGCTGGTGGCCAAGTGCCACGAACTGCAGAGCTCGGACAACCCCGACGCCGAGGAGCAGCGTGAGCTCGAGGCCAGGGCCGCGGGTCTGAAGGCGTCCAACACCTGGCATGCCAGCCGGGCCATCCAGGAAGCCCGTGAAGCCTGCGGCGGCGCAGGGTATCTGGCGGAGAACCGGCTCATCGGGTTGCGCGGCGACATCGACGTGTTCACCACGTTCGAGGGTGACAACCACGTGCTGACACAACTGGTGGCCAAGGAGCTGCTCACCGCCTACGCCGACGACGTCAAGAGCATGAGCCCGGTCGGGTGGGTGCGCTTCGCCGCCAACACCGTCGGCACCCGGGTGATGAAGCGCACAGCGGCCGAGACGATCATGCAGACCATCCTCGACACGCGTCAGGACAACGAGGAAGAGGGCAGCCTGTTCAACCGCGGCACCCAGGTGCAGATGTTCGAGGACCGCGAGGAGTACCTGCTGTCGTCGGTGGCCCGCCGGCTGCAGTCGAAGTCCAAGGAGATGTCCGCGTTCGACGCGTTCAACTCGGTGCAGGACCACGTGCTGCACACCGCGCAGGCCCACATCGACCGCATCGTGCTCGAGGCGTTCGTCGCAGGCATCGACGCGTGCGAGGACGAGGAGGCGCGCCGCATCCTCGCCATGGTCTGCGACCTCTACGCGTTGTCGGTGATCGAGGACGACAAGGCCTGGTTCATCGAGCACCGCTTCCTGTCGACCGAACGCGCCAAGGCGGTCACCCGCGGGATCAACGAACGGTGCCGCACGCTGCGGCCCTACGCCGAGACGCTGGTGGACGGCTTCGGGATCCCCGAGCAGCTCCGTTATGCGGCGATGATGGATCCCGAGGAGCTGATGACCGCCGGACCCGCCTAGGAGTTCGGGATCGGGTCGACCGCCTCGAGCCTGCCGTCGTCGCTCACCCGGAACCGTACGGTGCCGATTCCGGTCGGGCAGCACGGTGCATCCGCGCCCTGCCGCCACTGGTACTGCACCGTGACGAACTCGTCGCCCGAGTTCACGACGGCAACGTAGGGCCGGGGTTCGGGGGTGGCGGGCCCCAGCGGGGTCTGCCGGTCGAAGAACAACACCTGCGCCGCGACGTCGGGCGCGCTGCCGGGCCCCTTCAGTTGCACCCAGTACAGCCGGCAGTTCGTCGCGTGACCGCTGCCCGTCTCGGTCCACGTCGCGCCCGGCCCCGGTGGGGCGAGGGTGACGATCTCGCGCTGGACGGTGGCAGCGCCCGGGCCGTCGGTCGGCGCACAGGTGTCGGGCTCGGGCGGCGGGGCGCTCGGCGGGCTCCACCCGCAGCCGGCGGCGAGCAGACATCCGCCCAGCACGGCAGTGGTCGCTCCGGTCACCCGCATGCCGCGAGCTTACGGAGTTCACGATCAGCGGGCCCGATCTCCTACGCTGCGTCGTGACGAAACATCTCGACAGAGAAGGAGTACCCGATGGCGTGGTTCCTCGCGCTGCAAGGCCCGCCCAAGGCCGGCGGCCAGTCGTTGCTCTACGAACTCGACGAGTCGGCCGACCGGGACAAGCTCGCCGAGGAGATGGCCAGCGCCGCCGTCCTGGATCGCGTCGTCCCGGTGCCGGCGGTGTTCCAGAGCCAGCGCAGGCCCGTGACGCTGTACGTGCGTCCGGCGGCGTGGGGCGTGTGGGCGTTCTACGAGATGTCCGACGAGGAACGTCGCCAGATGCTCGCGGCGAACCCGCTCGTCAACGCGCTGGCCCAAGCCGCGCGCCAGCAGCAGGGCAAGAAGCCGACAGACCCGGGAGTGCCGTAGCCACCGGACCGATTTCGTCCACACACGCCGATCACATTGGCGTGCATAGACGTATTCCTTGACAGGAATATCTCCTTCGCTCTACGTTGAGTTCGTGCAGGCGACGATCTTCGGGGCACTTGCCGAGCCGAGCCGGCTACGGATCGTCGAGTTGTTGCGCGCCGGCCCCCTGTCGGTCGGCGAGATCGCCGAGACGCTCGACATCCGCCAGCCGCAGGCCAGCAAGCACCTCCGGGTGCTCGGTGAAGCGGGGATCGTCGCAGGGGAAGCGCTTGCCCGGCAACGCATCTACCACCTCGAGGCGGAGCCGTTCGCCGAGATCGGCCGCTGGGTCGAGTCGTTCGAACGCCTGTGGAACATCCGGCTCGACTCGTTGGGCAGGTTCCTCGAAGCCATCACCGACGACTCTCACGAGCACTGACGAAAGGATCACCATGTTCGGCCTGTTGAAGAAGACGAAGGAACTCGACCTCGAACGCGACTACCGCGCCCCTGTCGGTGTCGTGTGGGACGCCTGGACGCGTCCGGAGATGCTGCGGCAGTGGTGGGGTCCCGAGAAGACCTTCGTGCCCGAGTGCGAGATGGATCTGCGCGTCGGCGGCCGCATCCACGTGGTGATGGAGGCCGGCGAGGAGATGGGCAAGTACCAGGGCACCCGGTGGCCCATGACGGGCACCTTCACCCGCATCGAGGAGCCCTCGGCGCTGTCCTACGACGCCCGGTCCTGGACCGAGGGCGAGGAGGACACCTCGACCATCCACCACACCAACGACATCACCCTCGAGGAGCGCGACGGGACGACCACCGTGCGACTGCACGTCACGATCACCCAGATCGGCGCCAAGGCCAAGATGGCGGCCTTCGGCATGAAGTGGGGCTACAAGGCCCAGCTCGGCAAGCTCGACAAGCTGCTGGCCGCCCGTACCTGAGGTGTGGCGGCCGCCGGGGTGGCCGGCGGTGTCACCCGCAGCCGCCGGTGCTCCACGGGATGGTGCAGAACTGCGGCATGTTGTCCATATTCGGTGAGAACGATGCGGTCTCCAGCGATGTGGGGTCCGGCTTCGGTTCGGCTGTCGCCCCCTCGCCGCCGACGTGATACGTGCCGTCCTTCGGGTACGTGCCCGCCTGCGCCACGTCCACACCGACGGCGCCCAACAACGCCGCCGCCCCTATCAGCGCGGCCACCATCCTGGCTTTGAACTGCATGTCGCGTCCTTTCCCCGATCGGTTCACCGATGGACGCAGGGTCGGCGCCGTTGCAGAACCTCGTTCTGTCCGCCCCATCGACTGTGTGGAAAAAGCCTAACCACGCCAGGGGTCGGGGGCCCCGCCATGACAGGGGTCTGCCAGCAGAGCCACAGGGACCTTCAACGTGGTCTGGGCAGCACCCGACGCGGGTGAGTGAGCGGTGCGACGGTGAAAAAGGTGGCTCCCCCGGCTGGACTCGAACCAGCAACCCTTCGGTTAACAGCCGAATGCTCTGCCAATTGAGCTACAGGGGACTGCCTGTCCGCGATCGTTGTCCGCGGATCGAGGGATGACTCTAGCGTACGCACCGAGCACCCCGCCAATGCGCTCCCGGGTCAGCGCGAGGTGGGCCACTTGAGGCAGGATGGAACCAACGAACCGTCTTGCGGGAGGGGCTTTGTGATCGGGTATGTCGCCGTGCTGGCGGTGGGCTACGTGTTGGGTTCGAAGGCCGGCCGTCGCCGCTACGAGCAGATCTCCGGGACCTATCGTGCGGTGACGAGCAGCCCGGCCGCCAAGGCCGTGATCGACGCCGGACGGCGCAAGGTGGCCGACCGGGTGTCTCCCGACCCGCAGATGGTGACATTGACCCCGATCGACTCGGAGACCGATGTGCTCACGCCGCAACCGGCGGAGCAGCAGCGCAGAACGCGCTAGTTGACGCCCTGAGAGATCGTCCGGCCGGGCAGCAGCGGACCGGTGGAGATTCCCAGGCCGTTCTCGCCGAACGCGACCTCGGGCGTGCCGACGTTGATGCCGTTGCCGTTGGCGTAGGACAGGCAGTTGCCGTCCTCCTTGTTACCGAACCAGGCCAGGCAGGCAGGGCCGGCGAGGTCCTGGGCCGGAGCGGCGCTCAGCGCCGACGCGGCGAACGGTGCGGCGATGGCGGCCACGGCGAAGGCACCGGCGGCGATGGAACGTCGAGCCTGCTTGGAGATCCTGGTCACGGCTTGCCTTCCTCGGACATGGTCGTACAGCGGATTCACCATAGCGTGCCGACGGCGTTCACGCAGTGAGGTCGTCACCGCTGGCCTGTTCCAGCAGGCTGCGGCGGTAGGCCTCCATCGCCACCAGATCCCCGAACAGCGCGTGGTAGTCATCGCTGTGGTCGACCGGTGACATCCGCTGCAGCTTCGACTTCACCTCGGCGATCTGCCTGCCGACCCACACCTCCTGCAGGCGGGCCAGCACTCCACCGATGTAGCGGGGCAGCTTCTCCTCGTCCTCCACCTGGAATGCGTCGGCGCCCAGCTCGTTGACGAGGTTGGCCGCAGCCGGCGACGCCGTCTGCTCGCGCACCGCCTCGATCCACTGCGCCCCGGACAGCCCGGCCGACGTGCCGCCGGCCGCCGCGATGGCCGCGCGGACCGCCGCGTAACCGGGATGGGTGAAGCTGTCGACGGTCAACGTGTCGAACACCGGCCCGGCCAGCGCCGGATACTGCATCGCCGACTTGAGCGCCTCGCGCTGCGGCCACAGCGTCGGATCGGCCGGGTCCGGCCGGGCAGGCGCGTCGGCCGCGGGCCGGGTGGCCCTGGCCGACGCCGACTCCGCGGTGCGCCGCCTGCCCTTGTCGGGCAGGCCCCGCTTCTGGGCCTCCTCGCGGACCCGGCTGAGCACCTGCGCCTCGTCGCTCCACCCGGTCCAGCCGGCCAGCCGGCGCGCGTACTCGTCGCGCAGGGCGTAGTCGCGGATCCGGGCCACCAGCGGCACACACCGGCGCAGCGCGTCCACCTGGGCCTGCGGGTCGTTGTCGAGGGTCTCCCCGTCGGGGATGAGGCTTCGGACCGCGAACTCGAACATCGGGATGCGCCGCGCCACCAGGTCGCGCAGCGCGTTGTCGCCGTATTTCAGCCGCAGGTCGCAGGGGTCCATCCCGTCGGAAGCGATGGCGACGAACGACTTTCCGGCCACCTGCTGATCACCGTCGAACGCCTTGAGCGCCGCCGCCTGGCCCGCCGCGTCGCCGTCGAACACGAAGATCAGCTCACCGCGGTACCAGTTGTCGTCCATCATCAGCCGGCGCAGCAGGGCGAGGTGCCCGTCACCGAAGGCGGTGCCGCACGACGCCACGGCCGTGGTCTCGTGCGACAGGTGCATCGCCATCACGTCGGTGTAGCCCTCGACCACCACCGCGCGGTGGGACTTGGCGATGTCGCGCTTGGCGAGATCGAGCCCGAACAGCACCGACGACTTCTTGTACAGCACCGTCTCGGGGGTGTTGACGTACTTGGCCTCCATCGGGTCGTCGGCGAAGATGCGGCGGGCGCCGAACCCGATCACCTCCCCACCGGGGGCCCGGATCGGCCAGAGCAGCCTGCGGTGGAACCGGTCCATCGGCCCGCGCTTGCCCTCCCGCGACAGCCCGGCCGCCTCGAGCTCTTTGAACTCGAATCCCTTGCGCAGCAGGTGTTTGGTCAGCTTGTCCCAGCCCGACGGGGCGAAACCGCAGCCGAAGTGCGCCGCCGCCGCGGCGTCGAAGTTGCGTTCGATCAGGTACTGCCGCGCCGGTGCGGCCTCGTCGGACTGCAGTGCCTCGGCGTAGAACTCGGCGGCGGCGGCGTTGGCGGCCAGAAGCCGGCTCCGGCTGCCGCGGTCGCGCTGCACGTTCGTGGTGGACCCGCCGGTGTAGGTGACGGTGTAGCCCACGCGGTCGGCCAGCAGTTCGACCGACTCGACGAAGCTGACGTGCTCGATCTTCTGCAGGAAGGTGAAGACGTCGCCGCCCTCGCCGCAGCCGAAGCAGTGGAAGTGGCCGTGGTTGGGCCGGACGTGGAACGACGGCGACTTCTCGTCGTGGAAGGGACACAGGCCCTTGAGTGAGTCGGCGCCGGCGCGGCGCAACTGCACGTAGTCGCCGACGACGTCCTCGATGCTCACACGTTCACGGATGGCCGCGATGTCGCGATCTGGTATCCGCCCGGCCACCGATCCAGTCTAGAGGTCGGTCACAACGGCCTGGGCGAGCGCGCTTCGTGCACTCGTTCCAGCCGGCCCTCGGTGTAGGAGGCGATCTGGTCGACCACCACCCGCAGCCGGGAGCCGTCGTCGGATGCCGCGTCGAATTCGGCGGCGAACTGCGGGTCGAGGCTGCCGGGTGCCTGCGCCCACAGCGCGAGCGCCACCTCCCGGATGCGGGTCCGCTGGTCGGCCTGGATCCGCAGATGCCCGTGGTCGGACATGATGAAGTGCAATGCCAGCATCTTGAGCACCGCCACCTCGGCGCGCACCAGCACCGGCACCGTCAGCTCGGTGTCGAAGCGCCGCAGCGGGCCGGGTCCGGCAACGCCGCGGGTCTCGGTGATCGCGGCGTTGGCGAATCGGCCGACGAGTTCGCTGGTCATCCGCTTGAGCGCGACCGAGGCGGCCAGGGTGCCGTCGTACTTGCCGACGTCGGCCACCACGGGGACCTTCGACAGCCGCTCGGCGGCGGCCAGCAGGTCGTCGGTCGCCAGCGTCGGGAAGGACTCGGCGCCCAGCCGGGCCAGCGACGCGGCCTCGTCGGCGTCGGCGAGCACCCGCAGGTCGATGCGTCCGGAGATCACGCCGTCCTCGACGTCGTGCACCGAGTAGGCGACGTCGTCGGCCCAGTCCATCAACTGCGCCTCCAGGCATGGCCGGTCGGCGGGCGCGCCGCTGCGCACCCACTGCGCCGCGGTCATGTCGTCGTCGTAGAACCCGAACTTGCGGCGCTCGGCGGTGCGCTGCCACGGGTACTTCGTCACCGCGTCGAGCGCCGCCCTGGTCAGGTTCAGGCCCGCGCCGCGCCCTTGCGGGTCAAGCACTTTGGGTTCGAGCCGGGTCAAGATCCTGAAGTTCTGCGCGTTGCCCTCGAAGCCGCCGAACACCGTGACGATCTCGTCGAGCGCCCGTTCGCCGTTGTGTCCGTACGGCGGATGGCCGATGTCGTGGGCCAGGCCGGCCAGGTCGACCAGGTCCGGGTCGCAGCCCAGCCCGACGGCCATCCCGCGGCCGATCTGCGCCACCTCCAGTGAGTGGGTCAGGCGGGTGCGCGGGGTCTCCCCCTCACGCGGTCCGACCACTTGGGTCTTGTCGGCCAGCCGGCGCAGCGCCGCGCAGTGCAGCACCCGCGCGCGATCACGGGCGAAGTCGGTGCGGTGCTCGGTGTCGGCGCCCGGCAGCCCGGCGCCCTTGGGGTCCTCGACCACCAACCGCGCGCGGTCGAACTCGTCATAGGTATCCCGATATGCAGCCACCGACGCTCAGTCTGCCAGGGTGCCCATGCGGGCCGTGCCGTCACGCCTGGTGGCCGACCGGCACTACATTGACCACCATGCGTTTCGCCCGCCTGCTCAGCGTGGTGTGCGCCGTCCTCACGGTCGGCGTCCTCATCGCCCCGAACGCCGCCGCCGAACCACCGTTCCGGGTGCCTGACTACGTCACCGACAACGCCGGCGCGCTCGACAGGACCCAGCGCGCCGAGGTGCAAGCGGCCGTCGACCGGCTCTACGACACCCGCGGCACCCGGTTGTGGGTGGTGTACGTCGACCGCTTCGGCCAGGATCCGGTCGCGTGGGCCGACACGGCCACCGAGCTCAGTGACTTCGGTGACCACGACGCGCTGCTGGCCATCGCGGTCGTCGAACGGTCCTACGCGTTCCGGGTGCCGACCGCCGTCATCGGCCAGTCCGAGGCCGACCGTCTGCAGCGCAACGAGATCGAGCCGATGCTCCGCCGCCAGGACTGGGCCGGCGCGGCGATCACCGCCGCGCAGGGCCTCGACGTCGCCCCGCCGCAACCGCTGCACGTGTCGCCGCTGGCCATCGCGGTCGTGCTGGTGCTCATCGTCGCGATCGGACTGGTGCTGTGGTGGTGGCAGCGCCGGCGCCGCCGTAAGCGCCGCGCCGCCGAGTTCGAGGCCGCCAAGCGGGTGGACCCCACCGATCCCAACGCATTGGCCGCCGTTCCCATCGACGCGCTCGACGACCTGTCGAAGGCGATCGTGGTGGACGTCGACAACGCGGTGCGCACCAGCGACGGCGAACTGGCGATGGCGGTCGGAGAATTCGGCCCGCAGCGCACCGAACCGTTCGTGCGGGCCGTGGCGACGGCCAAAGCGGCACTGGCGCAAGCATTCTCCGTGCGTCAGACGCTCGACGACGCGATCCCCGAGGCGCCACTACAGCGACGCGACCTGCTGACCCGGGTGATCGTGTCCGCCGCAACCGCCGACCGCGAACTCGACGCACAGAGCGAGGCGTTCGAGCAACTGCGCGACCTGGTGATCAACGCGCCCGACCGGCTGGACACGCTGACCCAGCAGATGGTCGACCTGACGGCCCGGATAGCGCCCGCCGAGCAGACGCTGGCCGGCCTGCGTGCGCAGTTCGACGCCGCCGCACTGTCTTCGGTGGCAGGGAACATCGACGCGGCCAAGGAGCGGCTCGCGTTCGCCGATCGCCACATCACCTCGGCGCGTGCGCTGGTGGCGCGGCCCGCCGGCGATCAGATCGGCCTGGTGGACGCCGTGCGTGCGGCCGAGTCGGCGCTGGCGCAGGCCCGTCAGCTGTTCGAGGCGCTCGACAGTGCCGCGGGCGACATCAACCGGGCGGTGGCGAGCCTGCCCGCGGCGATCGCCGACCTGCGCGCCGGTATCGCGCACGCCGGAAGCCTGCTGCAGAAGCCGGACACACCGCAGGCCGCCGAACTCACCGCCGCGCTGAAGAAGGCCAACGACGCGGTGCGCGCCGCCGAGGCCGGCGGGCCGACCGATCCGCTGGGCACCTTCACGGCTCTGACCAAGGCCGACGCGGATCTGGACCGGCTGCTGGCCAGCGTGCACGAGCAGCGCGAAGCCGCCGAGCGGCTGGTCCGCGCACTGGACCAGGCGGTGGTCACCGCCCAGTCGCGGATCCGGGCGGTGTCGGACTTCATCGACACCCGCCGCGGCAGCATCGGCCCGGAGGCGCGCACCCGGCTCGCCGAAGCGGGCCGCCAGCTCGAGGCGGCGCAGGCCAAGCGCAGCACCGATGTGAGCGAGGCCGTCGCGCACGCCAACGGCGCGTCCATGCTCGCCGCGCAGGCGCAGTCGCTGGCCAACGACGACGTCCAAGCCGCCCAGCAGACCTTCACCTCGCATTATCCCGGCGGCGGCTCGGACCTGGGGGCGGTGATCGGCGGCATCATCATCGGCAACGTGCTGCGCGGCGGGTTCAGCGGCGGCGTCGGCACGAGTGGCTGGAGCGGCGGGTACAGCGGCGGCCGCGGGATGGGGCGGTCGACGTCGTTCGGCGGCTCGTCGCGGTCGTCGGGCCGCAGCTACAGCGGTGGCGGCGGCCGGTTCTAGGCTCCGCTTTCCCGGCGAGCAGACGCAAAATCCCGTCGACACCGGCGTGTCGGGGGGATTTTGCGTCTGCTCGCGGGAAGAGAGCTAGGCGCCCTTGAGGCGGACGGCCAGGTAGTCGGAGACCTCCGACAGCGCGACCCGGTCCTGGGTCATCGCGTCGCGCTCGCGGATGGTCGCCGACTGGTCCTCGAGCGAGTCGAAGTCGACGGTCACGCAGAACGGCGTGCCGATCTCGTCCTGGCGGCGGTAGCGGCGCCCGATCGCCCCGGCGTCGTCGAACTCGACGTTCCACGACTTGCGCAGTTCGGCCGCCAGGTCGCGGGCCTTCGGCGACAGATCGGCGTGCCGCGACAGCGGCAGCACCGCGGCCTTCACCGGCGCCAGCCGCGGATCAAGCTTGAGCACGGTGCGCTTGTCGACGCCGCCCTTGGCGTTGGGCGCCTCGTCCTCGGTGTACGCGTCGACCAGGAACGCCATCAGCGACCGGGTCAGGCCGGCCGCCGGCTCGATTACATACGGCGTGTAGCGCGTCTCGGTGGCCTGGTCGTAGTACGACAGGTCGACGCCGGAATGCTTGGCGTGCGTGGACAGGTCGAAGTCGGTGCGGTTGGCCACGCCCTCGAGCTCACCCCACGGGTTGCCCGCGAAGCCGAACTTGTACTCGATGTCGACCGTGCGGTCCGAGTAGTGCGACAGCTTGTCCTTCGGATGCTCGTAGAGCCGTAGGTTGTCGCGGTCGATGCCGAGGTCGACGTACCACTGCAGCCGGGTGTCGATCCAGTACTGGTGCCACTCGGGCGCCGTCGACGGCTCGACGAAGAACTCCATCTCCATCTGCTCGAACTCGCGGGTGCGGAAGATGAAGTTGCCCGGGGTGATCTCGTTGCGGAAGCTCTTGCCGATCTGGCCGATGCCGAACGGCGGCTTGCGCCGCGACGTGGTCACCACGTTCGCGAAGTTCACGAAGATGCCCTGTGCGGTCTCGGGCCGCAGATAGTGCATGCCCTCCTCGGTCTCGATCGGGCCGAGGTAGGTCTTGAGCATCATGTTGAAGTCGCGCGGCTCGGTCCACTGACCGGGGTCGCCGGTCTCCGGGTCGCGGATGTCGGCCAGCCCGTTGGCCGGCGGACGGCCGTGCTTGGCCTCGTAAGCCTCGATCAGATGGTCGGCGCGGTACCGCTTGTGGGTGATCAACGATTCCACGAGCGGGTCGTTGAACACCTCGACGTGGCCCGAGGCCACCCACACCTCACGGGGCAGGATGATCGCGCTGTCCAGGCCGACGACGTCGTCGCGGCCGGTGACCACCGACCGCCACCACTGCCGCTTGATGTTCTCCTTGAGCTCGACGCCCAGCGGCCCGTAGTCCCACGCCGACTTCGTGCCGCCGTAGATCTCACCCGACTGGTAGACCAGGCCACGGCGTTTCGCGAGGTTCGCAACGGTGTCGATGATGGATGCCACGGTGCATCAGCGTAGCGACACCTGAGGGACCGATTGACATGCGTATGCCTGCATGTATTGTGGCTGGCATAATGAAAACCATTCCCACTATTGCCGACGAGGGCGCAGAGGACGGCGGCGGGCCGGTCGAGCACGGCCACCAGCACGGCGCCGCGCCGATGCCCGACCTGCCCGCACGTGAGGTGCTCGAGACCGCGGGTGAGCTGCTGCGCGCGCTGGCCGCACCGGTCCGCATCGCGATCGTCCTGCAGCTGCAGCAGTCCCAGCGGTGCGTGCACGAGCTGGTCGACGCGCTCGGCGTGCCGCAGCCGCTGGTCAGCCAGCACCTGCGCATCCTCAAGCAGTCCGGCGTGGTGGCCAGTGAGCGGTCCGGACGCGAGGTGCTCTACCGCCTCGTCGACCATCACCTCGCCCACATCGTGGTCGACGCCGTCGCGCACGCCGCCGAGGACCCGCGATGACGGGCGCAGGCACCGGCGTCCGGGCCACCCGGCAGCGCGCGGCGATCACCGAACTGCTCGGGGAACTCGACGACTTCAGGTCCGCCCAGGAGTTGCACGACGAGCTGCGACGACGCGGCGAGGGCATCGGCCTGACGACGGTCTACCGCACCCTGCAGGCGATGTCCGCGGCAGGCGTGGTCGACACCCTGCGCACCGACACCGGCGAGTCGGTCTACCGGCGCTGCTCGGAGCACCACCACCACCACCTGGTGTGCCGGACGTGCGGGGCTACCGTCGAGATTCAGGGCCGGTCGGTGGAGACGTGGGCCGCGGACATCGCCCGCAGGCACGGCTTCTCCGACGTCAGCCACACCATCGAGATTTTCGGGGTGTGTGGCGCCTGCGCCTCGTCAGCCGAGTAGCGACCGGCGCACGTCGGCGCCGGCCGCGAGCACCATCATGATCAGCGTGCGCAGTGCCTCGTCGGACAGCCCGTTGCCCGGGAAGTTGTAGCGCAGCAACACATCCGCGGTCTTCTTGGAGTTGCGCTTCGCCGACGCGGCCACCGCGGCCTCGCCGCTCTTGGCCGCCAGCGACACCGTGCCCAGCAGCGTGGCGTGCGCGTGCTCGGCGACCTTCGCCCGTAGTTTCGCGTCCAGCGGCTGGTCCCACACCAGCATCTGGGTCAGCGCCACCAGGTCCAGACCCTCCGCGACGGGCACCACCCGCAGCGAGGCGAACGTCTCGTCGTAGTGCACGGTGATCGCGCCGTCGGATTCCTGCACCACCGGCAGTGCCTCCGTGAGCGCCGACGCCAGCCGCTGCGGCAGGTCGGGTGTGGTCACGGTGCGCCGCTCAGGCCCTGCCGAAGCGACGGTTGCGGCTGACGTACTCCTCGCACGCCGCCCACAGGTCGCGCCGGTCGTAGTCCGGCCAGAGCTTGTCCTGGAAGACGTATTCGGCGTAGGCGGATTGCCACAGCAGGAAGTTGCTGGCCCGCTGCTCCCCCGACGTGCGGATGAACAGGTCGACGTCGGGGATGTCCGGCCGGTGCAGATGCCTGGCGAACGCGGCCTCGGTGATGCGGCCCGGCTTGACCTTGCCGTCGGCGGCCTCCTGCGCCAGCACACGCGCGGCCTCGACGATCTCGGTGCGGCCGCCGTAGTTCACGCAGTAGTTGATCGTGATGACGTCGTTGTCGACCGTCATCTCCTCAGCGATGTCGAACTCCTTGCTCACGCTGCGCCACATGCGCGGGCGGGATCCGACCCAGCGCATCCGCACGCCCATGTCGTTGAGGTTCTCCCGGCGCCGGCGCACCACCTCACGGTTGAAGCCCATCAGGAAGCGCACCTCCTCGGTGCTGCGCTTCCAGTTCTCGGTGGAGAAGGCGTACACCGTCAGGTGCTTGACACCGATCTCGATCGCCCCGCAGGTGATGTCGATGAGCACCGCCTCGCCCATCTTGTGGCCCTCGGTGCGGTGCAGCCCGCGCTGAGTGGCCCAGCGGCCGTTGCCGTCCATCACCACGGCGACGTGCTGGGGCACCTGGTCGGCTGGGATCTTCGGTGCGGCCGCCTTGCTGGTGTGCTGCGGCGGGCGGCAGAACGGGCCGTTGGTCTTCGGCGGCAACTCGGGGAACACCACCGGCCACGTCGACTTGTCGGGGAAGGTGGGGTAGTCGTCGGGCGCCGGGTCGAGTTGCGGGAATTCGCCTTTCCGCGCCCTCTTCTTGCGCTCAGCCGCCTGCGGCAAGCTGTTCGCCTGGTTCGTCGCCACGGTGGACATCCTGCCCCAACCGCGCGATGCGGTGGTCGGCGACCGTGCGATCCATCCGATAGAAACGTTCGACCAGCGGCAACGTCTGCAACTGTCGCTCCAGGTGCCACTGCAGATGCGCCGCGACCAGTCCGCTGGCCTGACTGCGGTGCGACGAGGACGACGCCTCGGCCGCTTCCCAGTCGCCGTCGTGCAGCGCGGCCATCAGGTCCACCACGCCCTGCGGCGGCGTCACCGACCCCGACGGCCTGCAGTGCACGCACACGCTGCCGCCCGCGGCCACGTGGAACGCCCGGTGCGGACCGGGGGTGGCGCACCGGGCACATTCGGTGAGCGCAGGCGCCCACCCGGCGATCCCCATGGCGCGCAGCAGGTAAGCATCGAGCACCAGCTCCCGGGGGCGGCTGCCCTCGGCGACCGCCCGCAACGCCCCGACGGTCAGCCGGTGCAGCGCGGGTACCGGTGCGTGTTCCTCGCCCGCCAGCCGTTGCGCGGTCTCGAGCACCGCGCAGGCGCAGGTGTAGCGGCCGTAATCGCTGACGATGTCGCCGGCGAATGCGTCGATCGCCTGCACCTGGGTGACGATGTCGAGGTTGCGGCCCGGGTGCAGTTGAACGTCGATGTACGCGAACGGCTCGAGCCGGGCACCGAACTTGCTCCTGGTGCGCCGCACACCCTTCGCCACCGCGCGGACCAGCCCGTGGTCGCGGGTGAGCAAGGTGACGATGCGGTCGGCCTCGCCGAGTTTGTGTTGGCGCAGCACGACGGCGCGGTCCCGGTACAGCCGCATCGTCACAGTCTTCCACCACGCCCCGACATGAGCCGGTAAGCACGCCGTTACGCTCGGCGGTGATGCTCGACTCGCCATCCTCCCGCCCGCCCCGCACCGCCTTCCCCACCCTCACCGACCAGCTCTATCAACTGGCCAGCGGTGCGGTCACCTCGGTCGAGCTGGTCGCCCGCTCCCTGGCCGCCATCGAGGCCAGCCAGCCGACCCTCAACGCCTTCCGGGTGGTGCTGGCCGACCAGGCCCGCGCCGACGCCGTCCGGGCCGACCGCCAGCGCGCCGCGGGCGCGCAGCAACCGCTGCTCGGCATCCCGATCGCGGTCAAGGACGACGTGGACATCGCCGGGGTGCCCACCCGCTTCGGCGCCGACGGGACGGTGCGCCCGGCGCGTGAGGATTCCGAGGTGGTGCGCAGGCTGCGGGCCGCCGGTGCGGTCATCGTCGGCAAGACCAACACCTGCGAGCTGGGCCAGTGGCCCTTCACCAGCGGGCCGGCGTTCGGCCACACCCGCAACCCGTGGTCGCGCGAGCACACCCCCGGCGGCTCGTCGGGCGGCAGCGCCGCGGCCGTGGCCGCCGGACTGGTCACCGCGGCGATCGGCTCCGACGGCGCAGGCAGTGTGCGGATCCCGGCGGCGTGGTGTCACCTCGTCGGCATCAAACCGCAGCGCGGCCGCATCTCCACCTGGCCGCTGCCCGAGGCGTTCAACGGCATCACGGTCAACGGCGTGCTCGCGCGCACCGTCATCGACGCCGCGCTGGTCCTCGACGCGGCGTCGGGTAACGCGGCGGGCGACATGCACCGGCCGGACCCGGTTCGGGTGGCGGACTTCGTCGGCCGGGCTCCGGGCCCGCTGCGGATCGCGATGTCGACGAAGTTCCCGTTCACGGTCTTCAGGGCGAAACTCCACCCGGAGATCCGCACCGCGATGCAGCGCGTCGCGGGACAGCTCGAACAGCTGGGTCACACCGTGATCGCCGCCGATCCCGACTACACCGTCGGCATGTCGTGGAACTTCCTGTCGCGCAGCACCTCCGGACTGCTGGACTGGGCCGAGCGGCTCGGTCCCGGGGTCGAACTGGACAAGCGCACGAAAGCCAATCTGCGCACGGGCCGGTTGTTGTCGGAGCACGTGCTGCGCAAGGCGCGGCGCCGGGAGGCCGCGGCGCAGCGGCGCATCGGGTGGGTCTTCAACATCGCCGACGTGGTGCTGGCGCCGACCACCGCCCTGCCTGCGCCACCGGTGCACGACTTCGACCGGCGCGGCGGGCTGTCCACCGACCGCACGATGATCAAGGCGTGCCCGGTGACGTGGCCGTGGAATCTGCTGGGGTGGCCGTCGATCAACGTGCCCGCCGGTTTCACCGCCGACGGGCTGCCGATCGGTGTCCAGCTCATGGGCCCGGAGGCCAGCGAACCGCTGCTGGTGTCGCTGGCCGCCGAACTGGAGGCCATCAACGGCTGGGTGACCAGGCAGCCGCCACGGTGGTGGGACGTACCCCCGGTGATCCCGGGTCCGACAGAGGGTCAGGGATAGGGAAAGACCCGATTCATCCCCCCGCGCGCGGCAATAGCGTCACTTTCGCCGGCAGCCAGGGAAGCGCTGCCGCACCGCAACTGGAGGACGATCGATGAACAGCACGAAGCTCATTCCGCTGTCCGCGGCACTGATGGCGGCCGCCGCCCTCACACCGGCGCCGGTGTCGGCCCAACCTTTCGGACCCGACACCTGTATCAGCGGATTCGTCTGGCGGGAGGCGGCGCCGGGTGACAACGTCTGCGTGACGCCGGCCACCCGCGACGCCACCGCGGCACAGAACGCACAGGCCGTCGCCAATCGGGATCCCAACGGCGCGTTCGGATCCAACAGCTGCAAGCAGGGATTCGTGTGGCGTGAGGCGTTCGACGGCGACGTCGTGTGCGTGACCCCGGATGTGCGGGCCGCCACGAAGGCCGACAATGCCCAGGCGGCATCCAGGAAGGTCGCCGACGCACCCCAGGAAGCGCCCGCGGCTCCGGTGGGGAATTCCACTGTGCGCTACGAGGTCACCGGGCCGGGCGAGGTGTTCAACATCGTCACCGATCCGCCGACGTCGCAGGTGGCCGATCACACGGTGTTGCCGTGGGTGCGTGAGACGACCGTCGACCCGAACGAGGACATGCTGCAGGTGGTCGCCACCGGTCGCGACGTTCCGGGACCGGGCTGCCGCATCGTCCTCGACGGCGACGTGGTCGCCGAACAGCCGATCGGCGGCAACGCGCACTGCATCTGGACCCGCTAGAAACCCAAGCGGCCCAACTGTTTCGGGTCGCGCTGCCAGTTCTTGGCGATCTTCACCCGCAGTTCCAGGTACACCTTGGTGCCGAGCAGCTTCTCGATCTGGGTGCGGGCGGCGGTGCCGACATCCCGGAGTCTGGCACCGCCCTTGCCGATCACGATGCCCTTCTGGCTGTCGCGTTCGACGTAGAGGATGGCGTGCACATCGATCAGGTCGTCCCGGTCTTCGCGCGGGTTGATCTCCTCGATCACCACGGCCAGGGAGTGCGGTAGTTCGTCGCGCACACCTTCGAGGGCGGCCTCGCGGATCAGCTCGGCCATCAGCGTCTCCTCGGGCTCGTCGGTCAGCTCGCCGTCGGGGTAGAAGGCCGGACCCGGCGGCAACTGGGCGGCGAACACGTCGATGAGCACGTCGAGTTGTTCGTCGGCCGTGGCCGACACCGGCACGATCTCGGTGTCCGGCCCCACCAGCTCGCTGACCGCCATCAGCTGCGCGGCGACCTTCTCCTTGGAGACCTTGTCGATCTTGGTGACGATCGCGACCAGCGTGGTCCTCGGCGCCACCGCCCTGATCTGCTCGAGGATCCACCGGTCGCCGGGGCCGATCGCCTCGTCGGCGGGGATGCACAACCCGATCACGTCGACCTCGGAGTAGGTGTTCTTCACCAGCTCGTTGAGCCGCTGCCCCAGCAGCGTGCGCGGCCGGTGCAGGCCAGGGGTGTCGACGAGGATGATCTGGAAGTCGGTGCGGTGCACGATGCCGCGGATGGTGTGCCGCGTGGTCTGCGGCCGGTTCGAGGTGATCGCCACCTTGGTGCCCACCAGCGCGTTCGTCAGCGTCGACTTGCCGGTGTTCGGCCTCCCGACGAAACACACGAACCCCGAACGGAATTCACTCACGCGGTGACCGTTCCCGCCCGATCGGTGACGATGACGGCAGCGCCCGGTGACAGCTCGCGCACCGCGGCGACACCGGCGTCGTCGCCCGCCCCGCCGACGAGCACGGCCGCCTCGAGGCCGGTGGCCCCGCTCGACACGGCGGCGGCCACCGCGGCCTGCAGGGCCGTCAGCTGCAGGGCGGCCAGGCCCACCGGCGCGCCGGCGTAGGTCCGGCCGTCGGCGTCGCGCACCGCCGCTCCGCTCGCCGCCTCGGCGCGGCCCATCGCGCCGCGTGCGAGCACCACCAGCTTGGCGTCCTCGGCATCGAGATCGGTCATTGGCTCTCCTCGTCGTTCTCGTCGGCGGTGGGCTCGGGGCTGACCAGCACGGTGCCGACCCGCACCCGGCCGCGGTGGTCCGGCCCGCCCTCGGCCCGCAGCCGCAGGCCGTCCCAGGTGACCTCGGCGCCGGGCAGCGGCACCCGGCCGAGCTCGAACGCCACCAGACCGCCGACCGTGTCGACGTCGAGATCGTCGTCGAACTGCATGTCGTAGAGCTCGCCGAGGTCCTCGATCGGCAGCCGTGCCGATACCCGGAAGTGCCGCTCCCCCAGCTCTTCGACGGGTGCGACCTCGTCGGTGTCGTACTCGTCGGCGATCTCGCCGACGATCTCCTCGAGCACGTCCTCGATCGTCACCAGTCCGGCGATGGCGCCGTACTCGTCGACCAGCAGCGCCATGTGGTTGCGGTCGCGCTGCATCTCGCGCAGCAGCTCGTCGAGCGGCTTGGAGTCCGGGACGAACACCGCCGGGCGCATCACCTCGGTCACCGATGTGTCGCGGCCCCCGGTGACGGAGGTGTAGGTCTGTTGCACAAGGTCTTTGAGGTAGACGACACCGATGATGTCGTCGACGTTCTCACCGATCACCGGGATCCGCGAATGCCCGCTGCGCACCGCGAGCGACGTCGCCTGGCCGGCCGACTTGTCCCGCTCGATCCACACCATCTCGGTGCGCGGCACCATCACCTCGCGCGCCGCGGTGTCGCCGAGCTCGAACACCGACTGGATCATCCGGCGTTCGTCGTCGGCGACGACGCCGCTCTGCTGGGCCAGGTCGACGACCTCACGCAACTCGATCTCCGAGGCGAACGGGCCGTTGCGGAAGCCGCGGCCCGGGGTCAGTGCGTTGCCGATCAGCACCAGCAGCCGGCTGATCGGGGTGAGCAGGATCGACAGTGCCTGCAGCGGTATCGCGCTGAACAGGGCGATCTGGTAGGCGTGCTGCCTGCCGAGGGTGCGCGGGCCGACGCCAACGGCGACGAAGCTGACGACGACCATGATGGCCGCTGCGGCGAACAGGCCCCAGCTCACCCCGAGATGGCCGTCGAGGAAGGCGACCAGCAGCACGGTCGCGCTGATCTCGCAGGCGATGCGTAGCAGCACGATCAGGTTGATGTAGCGCGGCCGCTCCGTCATCACCTTGGCCAGTCGCACCGAGCCGGGGCGCTCGTCGCGCATCAGTTCTTCGACACGCGCCATCGACACCGTGCTCAATGCGGCGTCGATGGCGGCGAAGGCGCCGCCGAGGACGACCAGGACGATGGCACCGATCAGCTGGGGTAGGCCGGTCATGGGTGTCCGCCGCCGTCAGGGATGGTCGAAATATCGCGACTCGTCGATCAACCGACGGTCCTTCTGGGTCTGCCGGTCCTGGTGGTATGCCTCGACCTGGTCGGCCACCCACCCCTCGAGCAGTCGGCCCTGCAGGGCGAACATCTCTTTCTCCTCGTCCGGTTCTGCATGGTCGTACCCGAGTAGGTGCAGGACGCCGTGCACGGTCAGCAGCGCCAGCTCGTGACCGAGCGAATGCCCTGCAGCCTCAGCCTGTTTGGCGGCGAACTCCGGACACAACACGATGTCGCCGAGCATGGCCGGTCCCGGATCGGGCGCGTCGGGCCTGCCGCCCGGTTCGAGCTCGTCCATCGGGAAGCTCATCACGTCGGTCGGGCCCGGCAGGTCCATCCAGCGCATGTGCAGGTCGGCCATCGCCGAGGTGTCGAGCAGCACCATCGACAGCTCGGCCGCCGGGTGCACCTTCATCTCCCCGATGACGAACTTCGCGACGCTGATCAGTTCCTCTTCGGCGATGTCGATCCCCGACTCATTGGACACCTCGATACTCACGGCGGCTACCGCCTGGAGCGGCCGCTGGACGCGCGCCGCTCCGCCCGGTTCATCAACGCGGACTCCTCGGATCTGGCGTAGGCGTCGACGATGTCGGAGACCAATCGGTGCCGCACGACGTCGGCGCTGGTGAGTTCGGCGAAGTGGATGTCGTCGATGTTGTTCAGGATCCGGGCGGCCGCCTGCAGACCCGAGGTGGCGCCGCCGGGCAGGTCCATCTGGGTGATGTCGCCGGTGACCACCATCTTGGCGCCGAAGCCCAGCCGGGTCAGGAACATCTTCATCTGCTCGGCCGTGGTGTTCTGCGCCTCGTCGAGGATGATGAATGCATCATTCAGCGTTCTCCCACGCATAAAAGCCAGCGGCGCCACCTCGATCACGCCGGCACTCATGAGCTTCGGGATCAGCTCGGGATCCATCATGTCGTGCAGCGCGTCGTACAGCGGCCGCAGGTACGGGTCGATCTTCTCGTAGAGCGTGCCGGGCAGGAACCCGAGGCGCTCACCGGCTTCGACCGCCGGGCGGGTCAGGATGATCCGACTGACCTGTTTGGACTGCAGCGCGTTGACCGCCTTGGCCATCGCCAGGTAGGTCTTGCCGGTGCCCGCGGGCCCGATCCCGAACACGATGGTGTGCGCGTCGATCGCATCGACATAGCGCTTCTGGTTCAGCGTCTTGGGCCGGATGGTCTTGCCGCGCCGCGACAAGATGTCCAGCGTCAGCACCTCGGCGGGTGACTCGTTGCCGGTGCCGGTGAGCATCGACACGCTGTGCCGGATCGCGTCGGGCGTGAGCCGCTGGCCGCTGCCCGCGATCGCCAGCAGTTCGGAGATCACCCGCTCGGCGAGGGCCACGTCGGCGGGCTCTCCGGACATGGTGAGGGCGTTTCCGCGGACGTGGATGTCGGCGGTGAGGAGTTCTTCGAGTGCGCGCAGATTCTCGTCGGCGGAACCGAGCAGTCCCATGACGAGGTCGTGCGGAACATCGATGCTGCTGCGCACCGGTGCGGCCGGTGCCGGGCCAGCGTTCGTCTCGCGTGGCGTCACGTGGGTTTTTCTGCCTGCTTCCTGGTTGCTCAACGGGCGCTCTTGACAGCCCAGTCTACCGCCGGGTACCGACGGACCCCAATGCATAACCGAAGGACGGGTATCGCCGCGGCCGCCTGCTGGACGGCGGGCGCGGGCGGCTATCTGCTCGCCGAGGCCGTCGCCGCCGCGCACCACCCGGGCTACAGCTACGCGCACGACGCGATCAGCGACCTGGGCACCCCGCAGTCGCCGTCGGCGGTCCTGATGAACGCCGGGTTCTGCCTGCAGGGGGCGATGTTCCTGCTCGGCGCCGTGCTGGCGGTGCGCGCCGTTCGACCGTCACGGCCCGCGCCGGTGCTGGTGTGCGCGGCGGCGAACGCGGCCGGGAACGTGCTCGTCGCGACGGTGCACAGCGGCGCGGGACCCTGGCACGTCGTCGGCGCGGTGCTGGCGATCGCCGGCGGCAACCTGACCGCGCTGGCCGCCGCCCCGATGCTGCGCCCCGCCGCCGTCCGGTGGGCGTCGGCCGCACTCGGCGCCACAGGATTGGCCTGCGCGGCGATGTGGGTGATCACCGACCGGCTGCCGGGCCCGGTGCTGGAGCGGGTGAGCGTGTACACCATCGTCTGCTGGCAGGTGCTTGCGGCGGCCGCGCTACTGCCAGCGTGGCGTGAGCGCGCCCAGCGCACCGAGCGCGACGGCGGCGGCGGTTGACGTCCGCAGCACCGACGGGCCCAACCGCACTGCCTGCGCGCCTGCGCCGGTCAGCGCGGTCACCTCGTCGCCGGTGATGCCGCCCTCAGGGCCGATGATCAGCATCAGCGAATGTGCCTGCGCGACATCTATTTCAGTGATCGGCCGGCTCGACGACTCGTGCAGTATCAGTGCGGTGACCGCGGCGTCGGCGCGCACCCGGCTCACCAGGTCTGCCGTCGACAGCACCCCGGTGACGGCCGGGATGAACGGGCGGCGGGACTGCCGAGAGGCCGCCCGCGCCACCGCACTCCACCGCCGCAGACCCTTGTCGACCTTGGCCGCGGACTCCCAGCGTGCGACGCACCGCGCCGCCTGCCAGGCCACCACCGCGTCCGCCCCGGCCTCGGTGGCCAGTTCGACGGCCAGCTCGGAGCGCTCGGACTTCGGGATCGCCTGCACCACGGTGACCGGCGGCGCAGCGGGCGCCACGGTGCGGCGGTGCAGCACCCGCGCGGTCAGGCGGCCCTTGCCGGTCTCGGTGACCTCGCAGTGCGCGACGACGCCGGCGCCGTCACCCAGGTCCAGCCGCTCGCCGACCCTGATGCGCCGAACGTTGGCCGCGTGGAAGCCCTCGTCGCCGTCCACCACCACCGGCAGGCCCTCGGCGGGGATCGCGTCGACGTAGAAGAGCGCGTCGGTCATCGAGGACGAATGGGCCGCTCAGCGGCCGCTGAACGTCTCGCGCAGGCGGCTGAACAACCCGCCCGATGCGGCAGACGACTGGGTCGAGCGGACCTCGGCGGCGTCGCGGACGCGGCGCTCCTTGAGCTGGCGGAGCAGCTCGCTGTCCTGACTGTCCAGCCGGGTCGGCACCACCACGTCGATGTGGGCGTGCAGATCGCCCCGCACCCCCGACCGCAGATGGGGCATGCCGTGGCCGCGCAGCGTGACGACCGCACCCGGCTGGGTGCCTGCCGGGATCGTGATCTCGGTCGGGCCGTCGAGGATGGCGTCGACGGTCACGGCGGTGCCGAGGGCGGCGTCGATCATCGGCACCGAGACGAAGCAGCGCAGGTCGTCGCCGTCGCGGACGAACACGTCGTGCGGCTTCTCGTGCACCTCGACGTAGAGGTCGCCTGCCGGCCCGCCGCCGGGCCCGACCTCGCCCTGGGCGGCCAGCCTCACCCGCATGCCGTCGCCGACGCCCGCGGGGATCTTCACGCTGATGTCGCGGCGGGCGCGCACCCGGCCGTCGCCGCCGCAGCGGTGACACGGGTCGGGGATGACCTCGCCCACGCCGCCGCACACCGGGCATGGCCGGGACGTCATCACCTGGCCGAGCAGAGAGCGCTGCACGGTCTGCACCTCGCCGCGGCCGCCGCAGGTGTCACAGGCCACCGGTGTGGAGTTGCCGTGGGTGCCCTTGCCCTTGCAGAGGTCACAGAGCACCGCCGTGTCGACCGTGACCTGCTTGGTCACGCCGGTGGCGCACTCGGTCAGGTCGAGCCGCATCCGCAGCAGCGAGTCCGAGCCGGGGCGCACCCGCCCGACCGGGCCGCGCGATCCGGCGCCGCCGCCGAAGAACGCCTCGAACACGTCGCCGAGGCCGCCGAACCCGCCGCCGAATCCGCCGTTGGCGCCGCCGCCCGCGGTCTCCAGCGGGTCACCGCCGAGGTCGACGATGCGCCGCTTCTCGGGATCCGAGAGCACCTCGTAGGCGACGCTGATCTCCTTGAACCTCGCCTGGGCGGCCTCGTCGGGGTTGACGTCGGGGTGCAGTTCGCGCGCGAGCCTGCGGTAGGCGCGCTTGATCTCCGATTCACTCGCGCCCTTGCTGACTCCGAGCAAGCCGTAATAATCGCGTGCCACGCTTCGCCTGTTCTGTCCTGTCGCCGGCCCGTCCGGGCTCAGCGGCTGCCTAAGACTTCGCCGATGTAGAGAGCAACCGCAGCGACATTAGCGATAGTTCCCGGATAGTCCATTCGTGTGGGCCCCAGCACACCCATGCCGCCGTACACCTTGCCCGAACTGCCGTACGCCGTGCTGACCACCGACGTGCCCGCCATCTGCTCGGCCTCGGTCTCGTGGCCGATGCGCACGGTCACCTTGCCGGCCTCCTGCTGCACGGCCAGCAACTTCAGCACCACCACCTGCTCCTCGAGTGCCTCGAGCACCGAGCGCAACGAACCGCCGAAGTCGGCGGTGTTGCGGGTGAGGTTGGCCGTGCCGCCGAGCAGCAGCCGTTCCTCTCGGTGCTCCACCAGCGTCTCCACCAGCACGGTGGCCGACCGGCCGACCGCGTCGGACAGCCCGCCGGACCCGTCGAGGTGTGCGGCGAGATCCGAGACCGCCACGGTCGCCGCCGAGAGCGGCTTGCCCTCGAGCGCCTGACCGAGCAGTTCCCGCAGCTTCGACAGCTGGTGGTCGTCGATCGCGTCACCGAGTTCGACGATGCGCTGGTCGACCCGGCCGGTGTCGGTGATGACCACCAGCAGCAGCCGCGCCGGGGTCAGCGCCACCACCTCGAGATGGCGCACCGTGGACGTGGTGAGGGTCGGATACTGCACCACCGCGACCTGCCGGGTGAGCTGCGCCAGCAGCCGCACCGCGCGGCGCAGCACGTCGTCGAGGTCGACGCCGTTCTCCAGGAACGTCAGGATGGCCCGCCGTTCCGAGGACGACAGCGGCTTGACCTCGTCGAGGCGATCGACGAACTCGCGGTAGCCCTTCTCGGTGGGCACCCGCCCCGAGCTGGTGTGCGGCTGGGTGATGTAGCCCTCGGCCTCGAGCACGGCCATGTCGTTGCGCACGGTGGCGCTGGACACGCCGAGGTTGTGCCGTTCGACGAGCGTCTTGGAGCCGATCGGCTCCTTGGTGGTCACGAAGTCGGCGACGATGGCCTGCAGTACCTCGAACCGACGATCGTCGGCACTTCCCATGTGTTCACCTGCCCCTGCCCGTGAGTTTGACACCATTTTACGGTCACGGGCGCCGCGACCTCCGCGCGAGCGGCCGATCGGCCCCGCGACGGGCCGCGTCAGGCTCGGCTAACCTGGCGAACCGGGGTTGAAAAGCACGGGGGACCGAGTGCCGAAGGCGCGCCGATGATCTTCAAGGGTGTCCGCGAGGGCAAGCCGTATCCCGACCACGGGCTGAGCTACCGCGACTGGTCGCGCATCCCGCCGCGACAACTCCGCCTCGACGAGTTGGTGACCACCACCACCGTGCTGGCGCTCGACCGGCTGCTGTCGGAGGACTCGACGTTCTACGGCGACCTCTTCCCGCACGCGGTGCGCTGGCGCGGCGTCGTCTACCTCGAGGACGGTCTGCACCGCGCGGTGCGCGCCGCGCTGCGGAACCGGATCGTGCTGCATGCGCGCCTGTTCGACATGGACGTCCCGCTGGCCGCGCAGCAGGGTTAGCCGCGGCCGCACCGGCCAGACGATCGCGAAGCGATCCCGGACGCTGACGCCTTGTCCGGCGCCGCGGCCGACCATACGTTTCGGTGCATGACCACAGTGTTGATCACCGGCTGCTCCTCCGGCTACGGTCTGGCGACCGCCCGCCGGTTCCTCGACGAGGGTTTCGACGTCATCGCCACCATGCGCACCCCGCGGACCGACGCGCTGCCCCCTTCGGACCGGCTGCGGGTCATCCCGCTCGACGTGACGTCGGCAGAGAGCATCGCCGCCGCCGTGACCGACAGCGGGCCGATCGATGTCCTGGTCAACAACGCGGGCATCGGCGCCGTCGGCGCGTTCGAGGCCACGCCGATGCAGACCACCCGGGAGTTGTTCGACACCAACACGTTCGGCGTGATGGCGATGACACAGGCCGTCGTGCCACAGATGCGCACCCGGGGGTCGGGCGTGATCGTGAACGTCACCTCCAGCGTGACACTGGCCGCGATGCCGCTGGCCGCGGTCTACACCGCCAGCAAGATGGCCGTCGAGGGGTTCACGGCGTCGCTGGCTCTCGAACTCGCCTTCTTCGGCGTGCGGGCCAAGCTGGTCGAGCCGGGTTACGGCCCGTCGACCAGCTTCACCGCCAACGGCATCCACCGGATGGCCGGGGTCATCCCGCCCGCCTACGAGCCGTTCGCCGCGCCGATCATGGCGTCGTTCGGCTCCGCCGGCGCCGTCACCACCCCGGAGGACGTCGCCGAGGTGGTGCTGTCCGCAGCCACCGACACCTCCGACCGGCTCAGGTTCCCGGCGGGGGCCGACGCGGTGGCGCTCGCCGAATCGACCGCGGGGGTTTAGCGTCTGGGGGTGGGCACACCCGACACCGCGGGCACCGCCCCGGGACCGGTGGAGGAACTGCTCGGCCTGCTGCGACCGGAGGCGGTGCTGTCGAAGGTCATCGACGGCGCAGGCAGCTGGGGTGTCCGCAAGCCCCGCTACGGCGACCCCGCGTTCTGCGTGATGCTGCAGGGGTCGTGCGTCCTGGAAGCCGACGGGCTCGACGCCATCGACCTGCGCGACGGCGACTTCCTGCTGCTTCCTGAGACACCGGGCTTCACCCTGAGCGCGAGCCGCGGCGTCGAACCCATCCCCACCCCGATCGACCACGGCCGCCGCACCCGCCACGGCGGCGCATCGGAGCCGGTCACGATGCGCATGCTCGGCGGATACTTCCGAGTCGATCCCGCCAACGCGCCGCTGTTGGTGCCGCTGTTGCCGCCCGCCGTGCTGGTGCGCCGCGACGAACCGGGCTCGGCGCGGCTCAGCCGGATCGTCGAGCTGATCGCCGAGGAGGCCGACGGCGAGAGTCCGTGCCGCGACGCGATTCTGCAGCGGCTCGTCGAGGTGCTGCTGATGGAGGCGATCCGGGTCGCCCCGGCGCCCGTCGACCAGGAGCAGCGCGGGCTGATCGCGGGACTCTCGGACGCCGTACTGGCGCCCGCCCTGACGCAGCTGCACGCCGACCTCGCACGTGGCTGGACGGTGCAGCATCTCGCGCGCGCCGCATCGGTGTCCCGCGCGGTGTTCGCGCAGCGATTCGCCGAGGTCGTGGGAATGCCGCCGATGCAGTACCTGCTGCAGTGGCGGCTGGCCACGGCACGGGAACTGCTGCGGTCCGGGCGGCTGTCCACCGCGCAGATCGCACAGCGCGTCGGCTACCAGTCCCCCACCGCGTTCAGCACCGCCTTCTCCCGGCACACCGGTTGCACACCAACCGAATACGCCCGCCGGGTGCAGCGGGACGGCAGGCCGGGCTAGCCGCCCGCGGCCGCCATCGCCTCGCGCAGGCTCCTCGGCCGCAGGTCCGCCCAGTTCTCCTCGACGTAGGCGAGGCAGTCGGCGCGGGTGCTCTCGCCGAACACCACGCGCCACCCCGCGGGAACCCCGGCGAAGGCCGGCCACAGGCTGTGCTGGTCCTCGTCGTTGACCAGCACGAAGAACTGGCCGCTGTCGTCATCGAAGGGGTTGGTGCTCATCGCTTCTCCTGATCGATCGCTGTGTGGACGGCTCGAACCCGGCGCCGAGCACGCGGTCGGACAACAGTCCGAGACAGCTGAGGTTGGGGAACCCCGGTCCCTGGGTCAGCCCCGCCAGGCCGGGCAGGAACAACTTGGGCGCGAGGTGGTCGACCGAGAGGTCGTCGCCGATCGACTCCTGCAGCGCATCGCCGGTGAGCGGACCGCCCAGACCCAGTTCGAGCAGATCGAGGGCCTCCTGGCGGAAGAGCGGCACGAACCACAGCGCGTCGGCCCCCGACCCGTCGATCACCAGGTCGAAACCGTGCACCGTCTCGAGTCGCTCCCCGACCCGGTCGGTCTGCAGTGTCAGCCGGATCCGGTCGTCGCGGGCCACCGCATGGGCCACCCGGCCGCGCAGATGGCGGATCCTGTCGTCGGCCAGCAGCGCCTCCTGCACCCGCGCCGAGAACACCCCGCGGTCGGTGCGCAGCATCGCGTCGCGGCGCTCACCCAGCGTCAGGCCTGCCCAGTGGGTGGGGTCCGAGTACAGCGTGTTCTCGAAGAAGCCCTCGCCCCGGGTGAACAGCGTGACCTGCGGCGAGATCACCGTGATCGTCGAAACCCGGTGCCGGAACAGCTCGTTGAGCATCGTCGCGGCGGTCTCCCCACCACCGATGACGGCGACACGTTCGGCGGCGATCAGCTCGTGCGCGGCGGCGCGGTGCCAGAACTGGGCGATCGAGAGCACTCGCGGGTTGCCCGGCAGGATCGAGCGTTCGGCCTGCCCGGGACCGGTGATCATCAGCGCGTCGGCCTCCACCGACGTCTCGTGGGTCTGCAGCACCCACCGTGCGGCGTCGGCGCCCGCGTCGACGGTGATGCCGGTGACCTCGCCGTTGATCACGCTCATCCCGACGTTGTCGGCGACCCAGCGCAGGTACTGGCTCCAGCGGCGGTGGGTCGGCGCGGGCCTGCCGCGATCGATCCACTCGGCGAACTGACCGGTCGACACCAGGTAGGACTGCCAGCTGTGCCGCATCATCCTGGTGTCGAGTTCGGCGTTGCGGCGCGGCACCAGTGAGGACCGGTAGGGGAAACCGACGTCCTTCTCCGGGCTGGTGCCGAGTCGGTGCTGGCCGTCGGTCCATCCCCCGCTGGCCTGCCAGTTGGCGGCCACCGCGGTGCGCTCGATCGCCACCACGTCGGGCACGTCGACGCCCATGTCGCGCAGTTCGGCGGCCTTGGCGGCCACCGCGACACCCTTGGCGCCGGCGCCGATCACCGCCAGTGTGCGGCTCATGCGGTCATCTCTCGCATACCTCTTTCAACGCTTCTCGCCACAACCCCTGCAGCACTTCGACATCGCCGGGAGCCAGGATGTCCGGCAGGGTGCGCCACTGCGTCGCCAGCACGGGCGACGCGCCGTCGGAGAACACCACCGCGTTGAGCGTCAGCTCATACCGGACCGCGAGGTCGGGCTCCGGCAGCTGCGACGCCCCCGCGGTGAGTGCGCGGTCGGGTTGCATGTCGCCGGTCACCGCTCCGAGCTCCGCGCGGCCGAGGTAGTTCAGCAGCAGCTGGGGTTCGCGGTGGGCCCGCAGCCGCGGCGCGGTGTCGGCCCGCAGGTAACGCAGCAGCGCGTAGTCGATGCCGTCACCGGGGACGGCCGCCAGATCCGTGGCGACGTCGGCGCCGATCCGCAGCGGGTAGATGGCCGACATCAGCCCGACCGTCTCGCCGGTGTCCACGTCGCCCGAGCCGCCGTCGACGACCGCATCGACGCGGCCGAAGGACTCCAGCGCCAGCAGCGGCGGCGGCGTGTCCTGCCCGCGATGACGGCGCCACCGGGTCACCGTGTCCGCCGCCGCGGCCGCCAGCATGTGGGCCATCGGCCGGTCGGCGGCGAGCAGCCGTGCGGTGTCGGTGGCGTCGGTGACGCAGACGCTCACCGTGACGTCGCGGGCACGGTCGGTTCGCGGATCCACCCGCCGCACACCGAGATCGGGGTCGGCGCCGGCGAGCTGAGCCTCCCAGAAACCGCAGGTGTCGAGCCGGTGCGCGCGCTCGTGCAGCAGCCCCGACCACCGCCGGTACCCGGTGCGCTCGACCGCGGGCGTCGGCTGCCTGCCCGCGGACAGCGCGTGCCAGCCCGCGTCCAATTCGCCGACGACGATGCGCCACGACGCCGGGTCCATCGCCAGCACGTGCGCCGACAGCACCAGCACGCTGGCCGGAGATGCGCTGTCGCGCAACCACACCGCGGACAGCAGCGCACCGCGCGAGGGATCGAGCCGCTCGACCGACGTGCGGGTGTGTTCGGCGACGGCGTCGGCCAGCGGGCCGCTCACCGACACCTCGGTGAGGAAGTCCTCGACCGCGCCCGGCACGAAGGTCATGGTGTCGCGGTCGAGCCGGCAGCGCAGCATCTCGTGGCCGTCGACGACGGTGCGCAGCAGGGTGTGCAGTTGGTCGACGGTGATGCCGTCGGGCAGCCGGATCGCCTCGGTCTGCGCCAGCCGCCGCGGGTCGCCGTACTCGTAGAGCCAGTGCACGTTGGCCAGCGCGGGGATCGGGCCGTCGCCGCCCTCGTCACCGGCAGTCGCACCGGCCGATTCGCCGTCCACGGCGGCGGCGAGCTCGCGGATGGTGCCGCATTCGAGCATCAGCCGCGCCCGCAGCGCGACACCGCGCCGCCGCGCGGCCTGCACGACCGACAGCGCGACGATGCTGTCGAGTCCCAGCTGCAGCAGGTCGGCGGTGACGTCCACCTGCCGTCCGGTGTGCAGGATCTCGGCGAGCACCTCGGCCAGCGCGATCTCCGTCGCGGTCTCCGGCGTGGCGACCTCGTCGTCGGGTTCCTGTGCGAGAGCGGCCAGCGCGGGCTCGTCGACCTTGCCGTGCGGCGTCAGCGGCAGCTCGTCGATCAGCACGATGCGGTGCGGAACCATGTAGCGCGGTAGCCGTTTGGTCAGCATCGCCCGCAGTTCGGGGACGGGCGGCGGCGGGTCGGCGGACACGTAGGCGGTCAGCCGCGGCCCGCTGCGGTGGTGCCGCACCGCCACGTGGGCGTGCCGCACCGCGGGGTGTCCGTGCAGCACCGCCGCGATCTCGGCGGGTTCGACGCGGAACCCGCGGATCTTGACCTGGGCATCGGAGCGGCCGAGGAACTGCAGCGACCCGTCGGTCGAGCGGCGCACCACGTCACCGGTGCGGTACATCCGTTCACCGGCGACGAACGGGTCGGCGATGAACCGGCCCGACGTCTCACCCATCCGGCCGAGGTAGCCGCGGGTGAGCTGGCCGCCCGCGAGGTACAGCTCGCCGGTGACGCCGTCGGGCAGCGGGCGCAGCCAGGAGTCCAGCACGTAGGCGCGGGTGGGCCCGGTGGGCAGACCGATCGTGGGCGACTCGTGGTCGGCGATCGCGGCGACGACGGCCTCGACCGTGGTCTCGGTGGGGCCGTAGCAGTTGAAGGCCGTCATGCCGGTGCGGGCGCACTCGTCGCGGATCGCGTTCCACGCCGGGATGCCGACCGCCTCGCCGCCGAGGGCGAGCACGCCCAGCGGCACCGTGGACAACAGGCCGAACGCCCTCAGCTGGGCGAACATCGACGGCGTGGTGTCGATCAGGTCGACGCCGAAGCGGGCGATCGTCGCGACCAGCGCCTCGGCGTCGCGCTGCACGTCGTCGTCGACGATGTGCACGCTGTGCCCGTCGAGCAGGGCCGCCAGCGGCTGCCAGGCCGCGTCGAAGGTGAACGACCACGCGTGCGCCACCGACAGGGTGCGGCCCAACCTTTCCGCCGCAGGGCGAAGCACGCTGCGGGCGTGGTCCTCGGTGTAGGCGAGCACCGCGTCGTGGGTGCCGACCACGCCCTTGGGCCGCCCGGTGGTCCCGGAGGTGAAGACGACGTACGCGGCCTGGCCGCGGTGGGCGGTCACCGGCCGGAAGCCGGCGGCCGGTGCGTCGGTGCTGCACTCGGCGAGCAGCGCGGCGTCAAGGACGAGCACGACGCCGCTCTGGGTGACGATGTCGTCGACGCGGGCCGCGGGCATCGCCGGGTCGAGCGGCACGATGACCCCGCCCGCCTTGAGCACGCCGAGCATCGCGATCACGTAGTCCGGTCCCCGCGACAGCAGGATCGCCACCGGCGTCTCGGTGCGCACTCCCCTGGCGGCGAGCGCGGCGGCCAGCCGGTCGGCGGCCTCGTCGAGCTCGCGGTAGGTCGACCGGCCGCCGTCCCACGTCAGCGCGACCGAATCCGGCCGCGACCGAGCGACTTCGGCGAAACGGGCGTGCACGCCACCGGCCGCGGTGGGCGCGAGGAGGGTCGCCGTGGTGGCGGCCTCCTCGCCGTCGAGCAGCACCCCGACGTCGCGCAGCGGCCGCTCCCAGCAGGCGATGAGCCGCTGCGCGGTGGCCAGCACCCGCGCGCCGAGGCTCTCCGGTGTCATCGCGCCCAGCGCCCCGTCGATCACCTCGACGAGCACGGTGAGTTCCCCGTCGGTGAGGTGGGCGGCGACGGTGACCGGGAAGTGCGCGAGGCTCTCCAGCGCCGCGGGCCGGAACCGCGCGCCGGCGGCCTCGAACTCGCCGCTGCCGACCAGTCCGCCCGGCGGGAAGTTCTCGTAGACCAGCAGGGTGTCGAACATCTCGCCGATGCCGCCGATCGACCGCAGCTCGGCGTGCGCCAGGTAGCTGTGGTCGCGCAGCGCGGCGGCCTCCCGCTGCAGCGCGACGCACTGCGCGCCGACGCGCTGCGCCGGATCGAGCCGCACCCGCAGCGGGACGGTGTTGATGAACAGCCCGACCATCGACTCGACGCCGGCCAGTTCGCCCGGCCTGCCGGACACCGTCACGCCGAACACCACGTCGCTGCGGTCGGTGAAGGTGGAGACGATGTTCGCCCAGGCCATCTGGACCAGCGTGTTGAGGGTGACGCCGCGGGAGCGGGCGGCCTCGGCCAGCGCGGCGGTGGCCGGGGCGTCCAGCCGGAGTTCGGTGCGCCGCGGCATCCCACTGGGCGGTTCGCCGTCGGTGAGCGCCGGAGTGAGCAGCGTCGGACCGGGCAGCCCGGCGAGGTGGTCGCGCCACAGCCGGCGGCTGCCGTCCTGGTCGCGGCCGGCGAGCCAGCCGATGTAGTCGCGGTACGGCCGCGGCGGCGCAGGCAGCGCCGAGGTGTCCCCGCCCGAGCGGTAGAGCGTGATGAGTTCGCCCACGAACAGCGGCAGCGACCAGCCGTCGATCACGATGTGGTGCGCGACGATCACCAGACGCCAACGCGGCCCTGGCATCTCGACGAGAAGGAAGCGCATCGCCGGACCGTGGCCGAGGTCGAACCGGCGCCTGCGGGCGTCGGCCTCCAACGCCTCCACCTCGTCGGCAGACGCGGTGACGTGCCGCCACGGCACGTCGACCCGCGTCGGGATCACCTGCACCACGCGGGACTTGCTGCCGGCGCGGACGAAGCTGGCCCGCAGGTTGGGATGGCGTTCGAACATCGCCGCGGCACAGTCGCGCAGCAGCGCCGCGTCCAGGTCGCCGGTGATGTCGGCGGCCATCGCGATCAGGTAGGGGTCGGCGGACCCGAGGTCGCCGTCCTCGCTGTCGCTCAGCGTCGTCAGCGAGTAGAGCCCCTGCTGCAGCGGGCTGAGCGCGAGGACGTCCTCGAGGGTCGCGGTCACCGAGCGTCGTCCCCGGCCGACCACGAGAGCGTCAGGTCGGCCAGTTCGTCGGCCGACAGCCCCGACGCGCTCATCGCCTCGTGGTGGACGTCGCCGCCCTCGACGCTCTCCCCCGCCGCGTCGACTGCGGCGGCGAGCTCGTGCACGGTCGGGAACTCGAACACCATCCGCGCGGTGAGCCCCAGACCGGCGTCGCGCGCCCGCGCCGCCAGTTGCACGGCGAGGATGCTGTCGCCGCCGAGGGTGAAATAGTCGTCGCCCCGATCGATCTCGTCGGCGCCCAGCACCTCGGCCATGATCGACGCGAGCGCCTTCTCGGTGTCGGTGCGGGGCGGTTCGGCGGCCACCGCGGCGGGTTGCGCCGCGACCGCGTCGTCGACGCCGCCGGCGCGGCCGACGAGTTCCAGCCGCCCGTCACCGGTCCAGCGGCCACGGTCGCCGGACCGGTACAGCCGCGAACCGGGCTCTCCGCCGGTGTGATCCGCCACGAACCGGGCGGCGGTGAGCGCGACGCCGTCGCACTCGCCCACCGCGACCGGACCGCCGCGGTGGTACACGTCGCCGATCACGCCGACCGGCACGGGGTTCAGCGCGTCGTCGAGCACCACCAGCTGCCCGCCACCCCACTGCGAGAGTTGCTGCCGCTCCTGCTCGTCGGTGATCTGCAGGCTGCGCAGTCGCTCGTCGGGCCGGTCGGCGAACGCGTCGACGACATGGCCGAGCCACAACGCGAACCGCCGGGCGGTGGCCGGGTCGTACAACTCGGTGCGGTAGATGACGTGGCCCCGGCACCCCTTCTCGGACACGAAGAAGTTCAGCGACAGGTCGGCATGGGCCACGTCGAACGTCGGCTCGATGGCGGAGAACGCCGTGTCCCCGTCCGGCCCGCTGTCGATGACCTGCCCGTCGGGGAGCTGCTCGCGAACGTGCACCACCACCCCGAACAGCGGGTTGCGCGACACCGACCGCACCGGGCTGACCGCGTTGACCACCTGGTCGAACGGCAGATCCTGGTGGGCGTAAGCGGACAGCGCCATCTCCCGCGTGCGCACCAGCAGGTCACGCAGCGTCGGGTTGCCGCGCAGGTCGTTGCGGAGCACCAGGATGTTGATGAAGAACCCGACCAGCCGGTCGAGTTCGGGTTCCGACCGGCCGGCCACCGGGGTGCCGATCGGGATGTCCTCGCCGCCGCCTGCCTTGTGCAGCGCCACGGCGACCGCCGCCTGCAACAGCATGAACTCGGTGACACCGAGGTCGCGGGCCAGCGCGGTCAGCTTGTCGCGGGTGGCGCCGTCGAAGCCGAATTCCACCGCGCCTGCGTCTCCGCCGAGCACCCGCGGCCGCGGGAAGTCAGGGCGCAGACCGGATTCGGCGGGCGTACCGGCCAGCTGACGCACCCAGTACTCGCGCTGCGCGGCCATCGACCCGTTCTCGTCGGCCAGCATCCGGCCCTGCCAGGCCGCGTAGTCGGCGTACTGCACCGGCAGCGGCGCCCAGTCCGGCGCCTGCCCGCCGCGCCGCGCCAGATAGGCGGCCACCACGTCACCGAACAACACCCCTGCCGACCAGTGGTCGCCGGCGATGTGGTGGATCATCAGCGACAGCACATGCCCGCCGGGCGCGCTGAGCACCGCGGCGCGCAACGGCCACTCGTGCTCGAGGTCGAAGACGTGGCGGCGTTCGCGGTCCAGTTCGGACTGCACCCAGGCGTCGTCGTCACCGCGGGCGCGGCGGACCCGCAGTTCGCCCGGTGCGTTGACGACCTGGTGCGGCACGCCGTCGATCTCGCGGTAGGTGGTGCGCAGGATGTCGTGGCGGTCGACGACGTCGCGCACGGCAGTGACCAGAGCGTCGACGTCGACCGGTCCGGACAGCCGCGCCGCGAACGGGATGTTGTTGACCGGGTTGGGCCCGTCGACCCGGTAGGTGAACCAGGTCCGCAGCTGTGACGCCGACAGCGGCGCCGGGCCGTCGTGCCCGGTGGCCACCAGGCGTGGCCTGTCGTCGTCGGGCGCGGCGCCGGACATGCCGTCGATGTGCTCGGCCAGGCCGGCGACGCTGCCGAGTTCGAAGACCTCGCGCACCCCGAGTTCCACGCCCAACTGCGAGCGCACCGACGCGACCAGCTTGGTGGCCAGCAGCGAGTGCCCGCCGAGGTCGAAGAAGGAGTCGTCGGCGCCGACGCGGTCGCGGCCGAGCAGCTCGCCGAACAGGCCGGCCAGCAGCCGCTCGGTCGGGGTGCCGGGCTCCCGGTAGTCGGTCTCGGAGGTGATCTCCGGCTCGGGCAGCGCGGCGCGGTCGATCTTGCCGTGCGCGGTGATCGGGATCTCCTCGAGCACAACGTATCCGGCGGGTGTCATGTAGTCCGGCAGCGCGGCGGCGACCCGGGCGCGCACCCGGTCCACGTCGACGCCGTCGGCCTCCGCGGCGGGCGTCAGGTAGGCCACCAGGCTCTTGCCGAGCTGGGGCAGGTCGCTGACCACCACGACGGCCTGTCCGACGCTCGGGTCCACCGAGATCGCGGCGGCCACGTCGCCGAGTTCGATGCGGAACCCGCGGATCTTGACCTGCTCGTCGGCGCGGCCGACGAACTCGACGTCACCGTCGGCGTTGCGGCGGGCCAGGTCGCCCGACCGGTACAGCCGCGCGCCGGGAGTGAACGGATCGGCGACGAACCGCTCGGCGGTCAGGCCGGGGCGGCGGTGGTAACCGTGTGCCACATGCGTTCCGCCGATGTAGATCTCACCGATCACCCCGACCGGCACGGGTTTGAGGTTGTCGTCGAGCAGGTGGATCTGCGTGTTGATCTTGGGCCTGCCGATCGGCACGATGCGGGTGCCCTGCTTGCCCTCCACCTTGTAGCGGGTGGCATTGATCACCGTCTCGGTGGGCCCGTAGAAGTTGTGCAGCAGCGCGTCGAACGTGGCGTGGAACTTGTCGGCCACCTCGCCGGGCAGCGCCTCGCCGCCGATCGGCACCCGGCGCAGTGTGCGCCACTGGTTGACGCCGGGCAGCGACAGGAACAGCCCGAGCAGCGACGGCACGAAGTGCATGGACGTGATGCCCTCGTCGCGCAACAGGTCGGTCAGGTAGCCGATGTCGCGCAGGCCGTCCGGGCGTGGGATCACCAGGCCCGCACCGCAGATCAGCATGCCGAAGATCTCGCCGATCGACACGTCGAAGCTCGGCGAGGCGACCTGCAGCAGCCGCTCGGAGTTGTCGATCTCGTAGTCGTCACCGAACCAGACGAAGAACTCGCCGACCGGCCGATGCGGCACCGGCACGCCCTTGGGCAGCCCGGTGGTGCCCGACGTGTAGATCAGGTACGCGGTGTTGTCCGGGTGCAGCGGCCGGACACGGTCGGCGTCGGTGGGGTCGTCGCCGCGGTAGCGCTCGAGTCCGGTGACCGGTTCGCGCAGCACGAGTTTCGGGTCGGAGTCCTCGAGGATGAAGTCGAGCCGGTCCTGCGGGTAGGTCGGGTCGACGGGCAGGTACACCGCGCCCGCCTTCACGATGCCCAGCGCGGTGATCACCAGTTCGGGCGACTTGTCCAGCAGCACGGCGACGCGGTCCTCGGCGCCGATGCCCTGCTCGATCAGCCAGTGCGCCACCTGGTTCGCCGCCGCGTTGACCTCGCCGTAGCTGTAGGTGCGGCCCTCGTAGACCACCGCGACCGCGTCCGGTGCGCTTCGCACCCGGGCGGAGACCAGGTCGGGCAGTGTGGCGGGCGGCGTCGAGAACTCCTCGCCGTAGCTCACCTCGCGCAGCCACTCGGCGCCCGCGGCGTCGAGCAGGTCGAGGTCGGACAGCGGGCGGTCCGGGTCGGCCAGCGCGCTGTCGAGCAGCGTCGCGAAGTGGTCGAGCAGCTGGCGGGCCAGCTCCTGGTCGAGCACCTCCACCAGATGTTCGGCCTCCACCAGGATGGTGTCGGCGCCGAACTCGACCATGAATCCGAGCGGCAGCTGCGTCACCTGGCTGCGCAGTTCGGCACGCTCGCAGCGGACGCCGGCCGGGGCGAAGCCGCCGCCGTCGGGCTCGCGGAACCCGAAGCTGACCCGGGTCATCCGCTCCGCCCCGTAGCGCCGGTCGGGGTTGAGCTCGCGAACCACGCGGTCGAGGTTCACCCGCTGGTGGGCGAAGGCGCCGAGCGCGGTGTCGCGGGTCTGGGCCAGCAGCTCGCGGAACGTCATGCCCGGCGTGGGCCGCTGCCGCATCACCACGGTGTTGCCGTGGTAGCCGATCACCTCGTCGGCGCCGCCGTCACGGTTGAGCACCGGGGCGGCGACCAGGAAGTCGTCGGCGTGGGTGTAGCGGTGGATCAAGCCGCCGAACACCGCCAGCAGCACCATGTACGGCGTGCAGCCGGTCTCGCGGGCCAACGCCGAGACCCGTCCTGCGACGTCGCTGGACAGCTGCCGCGTGCTGCGCTGGGAGCGCCAGCTGGTCGGCACCACGGAGCCGGTCGGCCCCGGCAGCTCGAGCGGTTCGGGCATCGCGGCCATCACCGCGCGCCAGTACGCCAGGTCGGCCTCGGTGGTGTCGGGTCCTGCGAGGCGTGCGGGGCGTGGCTCCGGCCCCAGTTCCGCGCCGTCGTACGCCCGGGTCAGGTCGGCGAAGAAGACCCGCCAGCAGCCGTCGTCCCAGGCGATGTGGTGCGCCACGAACAGCAGCGCGTGCTCGTCGGCGCTCATGCGCGCCATGGTGATCCGCAGCGGTGCGTCCTTAGTCAGGTCGAACGGCGCGGCGAACTCGCGCTGCGCGAGCACCTCGAGCCGAAGCCGCCTGCCCTGCTCGGACATCTGCGACAGGTCGTGCTCGGCCCAGCCGGGGCGCAGGTCGTCGCGCACCTCGAGCGCCGGTTCGCCGTTCTCGCCGGCGCGGTAGGTGGTGCGCAGCACGCTGTGGCGGCGGGCGACCTCATCGACCGCATCGTGCAGCCGCGCCGGGTCGACGTCGCCGCGCAGCCGGTAGGACAGGCAGATGTTGAGCAGTGCGCCGCCCGGGTCCATCTCCTGCACGAACCACATCCGTCGCTGCCCGTCGGACAGTCCGTCGGCCGGGCCTGCTCCCGCGTCGGGCGCCGAGCGCAGTCCGCGTTCGGCGAGCTTGCGCCGCAACAGTTCCAGTCGGTTGTCGTCGAGACCCGCCGCGGTCGGGATGCGGGTGTGCTCAGTGGTGTCAGTCACGCGAAGCGTTCACTTTCTCTGCTCTGTCGGCCGGCTCGCCGGCCCGGTCGAGGTCTGCGATCAGCTCGGTGCCGGTGATGCCGCCCAGCAACCGGGCCAGCGGAACCGACCGGCCGGTGGCGTGCTTGATCCGCTTGCGCAGATCGAGAGCCAGCAGCGAGTCGACGCCGAGGTCGAACAACGACGCGTCGAGGTCGAGCGCCGACGCGTCGGCCACGCTGAGCACCGACGCGAGTTCGACGCGCACCGCCGCCCGGACGTCGGTGGCGCCGACATCGATGTCGGCAGCCTGATCATGTCGAGCCGCTTGCTGGCTCGCGAAGAACATCTGCAGCCGGCTCTCGTCGGCGGAGAAGACCAGCGGATCGCCGGAGTGGTGGCGCAGGCTCGCCTCGATCGCCGCACGCGGCGCCATCGCCAGCAGTCCGGAACGCTCGATCCGGGCGGTCTCGGCGGCGTCGACGACACTTTCCCCGTCGGCGGCCCACAGCCCCCACCGCACCGACAGGCAGGCCCGCCCCGATGCCCGCAGTCGGGCAGCCGTCACGTCGAGCATCCGGTTGGCCGCCGAGTAGGCGGCGTGCCCCTGCCCGCCCCATACCCCGGACACCGAGGAGCACAGCAGGATCGGCGCGTCCGGCCGTAGCGGCCACAGCTCGACGACGGCGGCGAGGCCGCCGACCTTCGCGGTGAAGGCCTGGGTCAGCACGGTCCGGTCGACGTGGTCGCGGGTGGCGAACCCGGCGGCCCCGGCGGCGTGCACCAGCAGCGACGCCCCGTTGCCTGCGAACTCGGCGGCGGTCACCGCCAGCCGGTCGCGGTCGGTGATGTCGCAGGGCGGCGCGATCACCTGTGTGCCGTGGTCGCCGGCCACCGACACCAGCACGTCGGCGTCCGCGCCGCGGCGGCCGAGCAGCACGATCCGCTTGGCGCCGTGTTCGGCGAAGTACCGCGCGAAGTGCAGGCCGACTGCGCCGGCGCCACCGGTGATGACGACGTCGTCGAGCAGGCCGGAGTCGAGTGCCCACGCCTTCGGAGCCGTTGTCACAACAGGAAGTTCGCGGCGGTACAGCACCGGGACGGCGCCGCGGAGTGCGGCCTCGGCCACGTCGGTGAACAGCGTCTCGGCCACAGCGGCGGCGGCCTCGGCGTCGAGGCCCCCCGCGGGCAGGTCGAGGTGGCGGAACGTCTGGTCGGGGTGCTCGAAGCCGACGCTGCGATGCATCGCCGCCAGTGCCGCCGGTGCGGGCAGCGGCGCCGGGTCGTCCGCGGTGACCCGTTCGGCGCCTGCGGTGACCAGCCAGACGTCGCGGCACTGCGGCCCGGCAGCGGTCGCGTACTCCAGCAGGCCGCCGGCGACCTGTCCGGTCAGCTCGGCGGCGGCCGGCGCGGCGTCGGTCTGTTCGGCGGCAGGGGCGACGACGACGAGCATCTCGGCGCGGTCGGCGGGCGCCACAGTGACCGCAGGGTGTCCCTCGATCGCGGCTCGGACCAGGCCGGCCAGCGGGTGCCGGGGTTCGGGTGTCAGCACCGCGACGGTCCGCGGGGCGTTGGCCGTCATTGTGGGACGGGCCGTTTCGCGCCACAGCTCGGTCGCGATCGTCACCGGCGCGGATGTCGTGCCTTCGCGGGCGGCCGGGCGTTCGGGCGCCACCCACATGTGCGTGGCGCGCATCGGCGCGTTGGGGAAGTCGCGCAGCGGCCGGGTGTCACCGACGAGATCAGCCCAGCGGTAGCGGGTGTCGGTCACCGCGGCTGCGGCGATGTTGGCCGTCAGCCGGTCGACCAGCGCCGCGTCGCGGTGCCCGGATCCGACGAGGACGGCGGGGCCCGAGGCGAGGTCGAGGGTGTCGAGCGTGTCGCCGATCGCGAAGAGCAGTGCGGGATGCGCCGACAATTCGACGAAAGCCCGTGCGCCGCATCGCACCGCCGCTTCGACTGCGCGATCGAAGCGCACCATGTTGCGCAGATTGCCGTACCAGTAGTCACCGAACTCCGTGCCCGCCGCCACCACGTCACCGGTGGCGCCGCCGATGAACTGCACCGGGCCGTCGCCGAACCGGGCCTGTGGCAGCGCGGCCGTGAATTCCCCGCGCAGCGGTTCGAGCACACTGGTGTGCACCGGGAAGTTGACGGTGATCTGGCGGGCGAATCCGCCGCCCGCGGAGACGGTGGCCACCGCGGCGGCGACGGCGTCGCGATCGCCCGACACCGCGACCGAGGCGCCGGCGTTGATCACCGAGAGTTCCAGCCAGCCGGGCGTTTCCGCGATCAGCTGCTCGGCGGCCACCGCCGTGAGACCGACGGCGGCCACCGCATACCTGCCCCGCATCCGGTCGGTGACACCGGCGCGGGCGCCGACCACCGCCACGGCGTCGGGCAGCGTGATGACGCCGGCGAGGTAGGCCGCGGCGATCTCGCCGAGGCTGTGGCCGACGGTGAGGTCGGCGGCCACGCCGCAGGATCGCCACACCGCGGCGAGCGCGACCGCGTGGACGAACTGTGCACCCTGGATCTCGATCTCGGCGAACGAATCCGGGTCACCGGCGGTGGTGAGATAGCGCAGCGGCGAGGTCAGCCCGGCGGCGGTGAAGGCGGCGGCGCACTTGTCGGCCTCGGCGCGGTAGGCGGGCACCTGCGTGTAGGCGTCGGAGCCCATCGCCGGCCACTGGCTGCCCTGGCCGGGGCAGACGAACGCGAGCCGGGGCGTCGTGTGCTCCGCGGAGCGGGCCACCAGCGGATGGTCCTCGCCGTCGGCGAGCGCGCGCAGCCCGTCGAGGAGCTCCTCGCGGTCGGCGGCCCGCAGCACGGCGCGGTGACGGCGCAACCGGCGGGTGCGCAGCAACTGGCCCGCCACGTCGGCCACCCCGGTGTCCGGGCGGGTTCGCAGGTGGCGCGCGATGGCCGCGGCGTCCGCGCCGACGAGATCGGGCGCGTGTGCGCTGAGCAGCACGGGGGTACGGCCGTCCGGCCAGGTGCTGACGGACATCAGGCCACCCGGGCCCCGGCGTCGGGCATGGCCACGACGACGTGGGTGTTGGTGCCGCTCATCCCGAACGCCGACACCGCGGCCAGCCGCCGCCCGTCGACGGCCCGCCAGGGGCCGAGTTTGTCGGCCAGCCGGAGACCTTGTGCGTCCCAGTCGATCTCACGGCTGGGCTGGTCGACGTGCAACGTGGGCGGGATGGTGGCGCGCTCGGCGGCGAGCAGCACCTTGGCCAGCCCCAGCCCGCCCGCCGCGGCCTGCGCGTGGCCGATGTTGGACTTCACCGAGCCGAGCAGCGGTCCCCGGCCGGGCTCGGTGGCGCCGTAGGTACGGGCCAGCGCGCGCAGCTCGGTGCGGTCGCCGAGCCTGGTTCCGGTGCCGTGCCCCTCCACCAGCCCGATGTCCTCGGCGCGGACACCCGCCTGCGCCAGCGCGCGGCTGAACAACCGGGCCTGCGCGGCACCGCTCGGCGCCGTCAGCCCGGTGGTGCGGCCGTCCTGGTTCAGGCAGCTGGCCAGTACCTCGGCCAGGATCGGCCTGCCGTCCCGGCGGGCGGCCGACCGGCGCTGCAGCACGAACATCGCCGCGCCCTCGGCCCACACGGTGCCGCTGGCGTGCGCGCTGTAGGGGCGGCAGTGCCCGTCGTCCGAGAGTGCGTGCTGCTTGGAGAATTCGACGAAATAGCCCGGCGATCCCATCACCGCCACCCCGCCGGCCAGGGCCAGGTCGCAGTCGCCCGCGCGAAGTGACTGCACGGCGACGTGGAACGCCGCCAGCGCCGACGAGCACGAGGTGTCGACGGTGAGCGCCGGTCCGGCGAGGTCCAGGGTGTAGGCGATCCGGCCGGAGATCACGCCCAGCGAGGTGCCGGTGATGAGATGGCCGCTGTGCTCGGAGAACCGGGCCATGTCCGGTCCGTAGTCCAGTGTCGACGCGCCGACGAAGCAGCCGGCGTCGTGGCCCGCGAGGTCGTCGGGATTGACGCCGCTGTTCTCCAGTGCCCGCCACGCCAGCCGCAGCGCCACCCGCTGCTGGGGATCCATCGCCACGGCCTCCCGTGGCGAGACACCGAAGAACTCCGGATCGAAAGACGTTGCGTCGGTGAGAAATCCGCCGAGGTCGTGAATGGCCTTGTAGCCGTCGCGCCGTTCGAAGAGCTCGGGCAGGTCCCAGCCGCGGTCGGTCGGGAACGGGCCGAGCGCCTCGCGCTGTTCGGACAGCAGCGACCAGTAGGCGTCGGCGGAATCGATCCCGCCGGGAGCCTCGAGCGCCATGCCGACGATCACGACGGGATCGTCCGCGCCGCCCACGCCGTCAGAGGTCATCGGCGCCCATCAGTTCGGCGAGCAGGTCGGTGTGCTCGTTGAGGTAGAAGTGGCCGCCGTCGAGCAGCGAGAGGGTGAACGATTTCTCGGTGTGGCCCTCCCAGGCCCGCAACTGCGCCTCGGTGATCCGGTGGTCACGGCGGCCACCGACGGCGATGATGTCGGCGCGCACCGTGACGCCCGCGTCGCAGGTGTAGCGGTTCCAGGCCAGGTAATCCGCCCGGATCGCCTGCAGCAGCAGCGCGACGAAGTCCTCGTCGTCGAGCAGGCGCGGGTCGGTGCCGCCGAGGTCCGCCAGCTCGGACAGCAGGCCGTCGTCGGTGGTCGGCATCGGCCCGGACACCTCGACGGTGGACGGCGCCTGCCCGGCCGAGACCCACAGCTGGCGTACGTCGACGCCGTGCCGCTCGGCGATGCGCGCGAACTCGAAGGCCACCACAGCGCCCATGCAGTGACCAAACAGCCGCAGCGGACCGAGCCGGTGCCACTCCCCCGCCCGGAACAGGTCGTCGGCGAGCTCGGTGAGCGTCTCCGCCGCCGGATGGGTGAGGCGGTCGGCGCGTTGCGGGTACTGCACCAGATATGTGTCGAGCCCGTTGTCGGACAACGCTTTCGCCAGCCCCCGATAGGCGACCGCCGCCCCGCCCGCGTGCGGGAAGACCACTGTCGCGCCCCGCGAACCGTCCGCCGGGAAGCCCTTGATCCAGGGCTGGAACGTCAACTGCTGCTGCTGACCCACTCCGGTCATGGAGCCGCGGCGTCGATCGGCGGCAGGAAGGTCAGCGGGTATTCGACCGTGGCGCGGGAGTCGGCCGGGTCGGCGACCACCACACCGGCACCGGCGAGCAGCGCGGCGAACACCTCGCGCACCGACTCCTCGCAGTCCAGTCCGGGCGACACCGCCCGGCGGCCGCGCGGCTCGGCCGAGGTGCTGCCGATCGAGCGCAGCAGCGCGGCGTGGCTGAAGGTGGCGTTCGGCAGGATCGCGGCGGGTTCGGCCGGGCGCGGCGACACCACGGCGAAGCGGGACTCGGCGGCGCCGATCCGCAGGGCTTCGCGCACGGTCAGTGCAGGCATGAAGGCAGGAGAAAGGTCACCGCACACCAGCGCCATCCGCGCCACGCCGCGGCGCATGGCCGACAGTGCGGCGTCGGCGGGCAGTCCGGCGGGCACCGGAAGGTAGATCGCGCCCGCGGCGAGCGTCCCGAGTACCGCGGGGATCTGTTCCGCGCAGGCGGTGCCGACAACGGCGACCACGTCACCGGGTACGACGCCGGCGACCGACAGCGCGGCGGCGATCGCGCGGATCTCCCCGGAGAGTTGCCCGTAGGTGCTCCGGCCGGTCGGGCCGGTCACCGCGGCGGCGCCGGGCACGGAGGCAGCGACGGCGAGGACGCGTTCGTGCAGCGACGCCATCTCCGCGGCGGTTACGTCGCCGGGACGGGTGATCGTCATACCGTGAGCCACAATGCCTCCATGGATTAGCAAAGGCTGTCCTAAATTGCTGAGGCTACCCTATGTTCGGCCACCCGAAAATAGGTACCCCGGTGCTCTCGTTCACCGCATGACCACATCCGACCTGCGGCGATGCGCGTCGAGCCCGGTCGGTCAGCGCACCGACTCGGCGTCCAGTGCGGTCGCGACGTCGGTGCCGTCCATCCCGGCCACCTCGAGGTAGAGCTCGGCCACCTGCTCGAGCCGGTCACCGGCCGGTTCGCGGGCCGCCAGCACCCGCGCCAGCGCGGCGACGGTGCGGCTGGCGAAGACGTCGGCGACCATCACGGTCGGCGTGTCCAGCCAGTCCCGCACCCGCGCGACCAGCTGGGTGGCCAGCACCGAGTCCCCGCCAAGCGCGAAGAAGTCGTCGTCGGCGCCGACCTGCGCGCGGTCCAGCAGCACCCCGACGATGTGCGCGAGCGCCGATTCCACGACGGTGGCCGGCGCGCGGTACCCCCGCCCCGCCGACAGGTCGACGTTCTCGAGAATGCGGGTGATCGCCGCCCGGTCGAGCTTGCCGTTGCCGGTGAACGGGATGCGGTCGGCGATCACGATCGCCTGCGGCACCATGTGGGCGGGGACGAGCGCCGCCATCGCGTCGGTGACGGCCTCGGCGGTCAACCCCGTGCGATCGGCCCGCACCAGCGCCGCAAGCACGTCGCGACCGCCCGGCGCGGGGACCGGAGTGACCACGGCGACGTCCACACCCGGCACCCGCCGCAGCGCCGCCTCCACCTCGCCCAGCTCGACCCGGTAGCCGCTGATCTTGATCCGGTGATCGGCGCGGCCGACGAACTCCAGCGTGCCGTCGGACTGGTACCGCACCAGGTCCCCGGTCCGGTACCAGATCCTGCCGTCGTGTTCGACGAATTTCTCGGCGGTCAGGTCGGCCCGGCCGCGGTAGCCGCGGGCGACACCGCGACCGGAGACCCAGAATTCTCCGGGCACCCAGTCCGGGCAGTCCCGGCCCCGCGCGTCGACCACCCGGGCGGCGTTGTTGGGCAGCGGAGTCCCGAACGGCACCGCCGACCAGTGCTCGGGCACCTCGCCGGTCACCTCGCAGATGGTGTTGTGGGTGGCGGTCTCCGTGGCGCCGCCGAGACCGGCGACGCGCACCCCCGGCGCGGCGGCACGCAGCGCCCGCACCATCTCGGTGCGCACCCAGTCGCCGCCGGTGGGTACCACCCGCACGGTGGGCAGCCGCGCGCCCTGTCCGGCGACCACCTCCACCAGCATCTCCAGCCACCCGGGCATGAAGTGCAGCACGGTCACGCCGTGTTCGTCGATCAGCCGCACCCAGGTGTCGGGGTCGCGCCGGTGCCGCTCGTCGACCACCACGACGGCGCCACCGGTCCGCAGGGTGGCGAAGACGTCGAGCACCGAGATGTCGCACTCCAATGTCGACAGCGCCAGGCAGCGATCCGCCGGGCCGATCCCGAAGTGCCGCGTGACGAATTCGACGGTGTTCATCGAGGCGTCGTGGGTCACCTCGACGCCCTTGGGCTCCCCGGTGGACCCCGAGGTGAACAGCACGTAGGCCAGCGCCGAGGGATCCGACGGCGCCGGTTCGGTGTCGGCGGCGCGTGCCGAGCCCCTGCGCACCGCCTCGGAGACGGTCAGGGCGGGCACCGGCAGCTCCGGGGCCCCGGCGCCGCAGACCAGCGCCAGTGCCACCCCTGCGGTGCCGAGGATGCGGGCCGCCCGGTCGGCGGGCTGGTCGGCGCCGACCGGCAGGTACGCCGCGCCCGCCGCGTGGATGCCCAGCAGCGCCGGGATCTGCTCGTAGGTCTTGGGACCCGTCACGGCCACCACGTCGCCTGCGCCCACGCCGTGCTCGCGCAGGGTCGCGGTGACCGCCAGCACCTGCTCGCGCAGCTGCGCGTAGGTGAGGTCGGCATCGCCGCTGAACACCGCGGGCGCATCCGGGGTGGTCGCGGCGGTGCGGAAGAAGCCGTCGTGCAGGGCGTCTCCGCTCACCGGCGCCGTGACGGCGTTGGCCGCGGCGCGCACGGCACGCTGCTCTGCGGTGACCGCCGGCGGGTCGGCGGCCTCCCAGGCGGCGTCGTCGGTGGCGAGCCGGCACAGTTCGTCGAGGTGGTAGTCGAACATCGCGTCGACGACGCCGGGCCGGAACGCGTCGGCCCGGACATCCCAGTTGATCATCAGACCCTCGGCCACCGGCGTGGCCTGCGCGTCGATGTAGACCTGCGGGCCCTGGGAGATGGTCCACACCGGGCTGCCGAACTGGTCGGTGACGTCGCCGGCGAACAGGTCGCCCAGGCCCAGCGCGCTGGTGTAGACGAACGGCACCAGCGTCTGGGTGCCGCGGTGGCGGGTCAGGTCGCGGATCACCGACAGCCCCGAGTAGCTGGAGTGCGCGGCGGCGCGGTGCAGCGCCTCCTGCACCACCCGGGCGCGCGCGGCGGGGGTGCCTGCGTCGGACAGGTCGAGGTCGAGCATCAGCGACGAGGTGAAGTCGCCGACCAGCTTGTCGACGTCGGGGTGGAACGGTTCGCGGCCGAACATCGGCAGGTTGAGCAGGAACCGCTGGTTGACCGACCACCGCGCCAGTGCCCCGGCGTAGGAGGCGCCGACCGCCATCGCCGGCGTGACGCCGCGCCGGTGGGCGGCGGCGAACAGCGCGTCGCGGGTCTCGACGTCGAGGGTGCGCCACTTGCGGATGCTGCGCCGCGGGTTGCGCTGCTCGGCGCGCGGCACCAGCGGCAGCGTCGGCGGTTCTGGCAGATCGGGGATGCGCTCGGCCCACCAGTCGCGGTCCTCGTCGGTCGGTCCGGGCGCCGCCGCCGTCAGCGCGGCCCGGTACTCGCGGTAGGTGTACTGCAGTTCGGGCAGGTCGCGGCCCAGGTAGAACGAGGCGAGGTCGGCCATGAAGTTGCGGTAGCTCACCGCGTCGGCGGCCTGCATGTCCATGTCGACGTGCAGTCGGGTGCGCCCGCCGGGCAGCAGCGACAGGCCGATCTCGAGCACCTCGCCGAACAGCAGCTGGTGGGATTTCGCGTCGCGGATCTCCTCCAGCCTGTCCTCGGCCGCCTCGACGGCGAGCTCGCGCAGGTCATGGACGGTGACCGGGAGGTCGCGGTCGCTGATGCGCTGGGTTCCGTCGGGCAGGATCTCGACGCGCAGCATGGGATGACGCCGGGCCAGCCTGCTCGCCGCGTCCTGCAGACGTCCGGGATCCACTCCGGCCCCGTCGAACTCGACGTAGAGGTGGCCGGCGACACCACCGAGCACCTGATCGTCGTTTCGGCCCACCCACATCGCGTGCTGAATCGGGGCGAGCGGGAACGGCTCGTCGGGATCGCTGGGCTGGACCGCCGGCGTCGGCTGCGGTGCCCGATCCTGCGGGCGGAAGCGGGCCACCAGCTCCGACCAGGCCTGAACCGTGGGATCGGCTGCCAGCGCGGCGAATCCGACATCGATGCCCTGTTTGCGCCAGCGGCCCGACAGCGACATCATCCGGATCGAGTCCAGACCGGAGGCGATCAGGTCGGCCTGCGGGTCGAGGCTGTCCGGGCTGATGCCGAGGAGCTCGGCGACTTCGTCGCGAACGGTCGCGGAACTCGTCGCGGCGTCACCCACGTGATGCCTCCCAGGTGGCTATGAGATTTAGTACAGGCTGCCCTAACTCGCAGCAGGCTACCTTATATTCGGTGCACCGAACACACCAACCCCGAGGGGCGGATTCCACCTATGAGCACGGGTTTTTCGCGTGACACCCGCACCGGCGACGACGCCCCGGCCGACGACCCCCGGCAGGGTTTCGTACCGTTCCCGGCCGAACGCGCGCAGCTCTACCGGCAGGCCGGGCTGTGGACGGGGCGCCCGCTCGACTCCATCCTCCGGAACGCGGCCACCGCCTGGCCGGACAAGCTCGGCGTCGTCGACGCCGACCGCGCCTACACCTTCGCCGAACTCGACGGGGTCGCCGACCGGGTGGCCGCAGGGCTGAGCGCGCTGGGCATCGCCCCCGGCGACCGGATCCTCGTGCAACTCCCTAACTCCTGCCAGTTCGCCGTCGCGCTGTTCGGAGCGCTGCGTGCCGGCGCCGTGCCGGTGTTGTGCCTGCCGGGGCACCGGGCGGCCGAGATGGGACACTTCGCCTCGGTCAGCGGCGCCGTCGGGCTCGTCATCGCCGATCAGGTCAAGGGTTTCGATTATCGCGAACTCGCGGCCGGACTGCAGGACCAGCACCCGGCGCTGCGCCACATCGTGGTCGACGGGGATGCGGGACCGTTCACGCCCTGGTCGACACTGACCGGATTCGACGGCGCCGCAGCATCTTCGGCGCCGTTCGATCCGGACGCACCCGCGCTGCTGCTGGTCTCGGGCGGCACCACCGGGCTGCCCAAGCTGATCGCCCGGACCCACGACGACTACGTCTACAACGCGGTGGGCATGGCCCGCGAGTGCCAGATGACCTCCGAGGACGTCTATCTCGTGGCGTTGCCCGCCGGCCACAACTTCCCGCTCGGCTGCCCGGGACTGCTCGGCGCGATGACGGTCGGCGCGACCACGGTGTTCACCGCCGACCCGAGCCCGGAATCGGCGTTCGCCCTGATCGACCGCTATCAGGTCACCGTCACCGGTCTGGTCAATGCGCTGGCCAGGCTGTGGGCCCAGGCCTGCGAGTGGGAACCGGTGCTGCCGACGTCACTGCGCCTCGTGCAGGTCGGCGGGTCGCGATTGTCGCCGGAGGAGGCCCGCTTCATCTACGACGGCCTGACCGACGGCCTGCAGCAGATCTTCGGGATGGCCGAGGGCATGCTGCAGTTCACCCGGCCCGGTGATCCCGTCGACGTGGTGACGCACACCCAGGGCAGGCCGATGTCACCGCACGACGAGCTGCGGGTGGTCGACGACAACGGCGTCGAGGTCGCGCCGGGCGAAGAGGGCGAACTGCTGGTGCGCGGGCCGTACACGATCAACGGCTACTACCGCGCCGAGGAGGCGAACGCGCGCTCCTTCAGCCCGGACGGCTTCTACCGCAGCGGCGACCGGGTGCGCCTGTTCGCCGACGGTCCGCTCGCGGGCAACATCGAGGTGACCGGCCGCATCAAGGACGTCATCCACCGCGGCGGCGAGACGGTGTCGGCCACCGACCTCGAGGACCACCTGCTCGCCCACCCGGCGATCTACGCGGCGGCGGCCGTCGCCCTGCCCGACGAGTATCTCGGCGAAACGATCTGCGCCGCAGTCGTCTTCAGCGGCGCCCCGGTGACACTGGCCGAACTCAACGCCTTCCTCGACGAGCGCGGCGCCTCGGCGCACGCCAGGCCCGACACGCTCGTCGCGATGCCGTCGCTACCCGCCACACCGGTCGGCAAGGTGGACAAGAAGAAGGTTATCGCCGCCATCACCGGGTGATTTCGGCGCGCTCACGATCGCTGAGCGAACGTTTCCGCGCCGAAATCGCTAGACGTCGACCTTCTCGCCGGGAGTGAGCATCTCGACGAGCCTGGCCGTGACGGCCGCGGCCGTCGGGTGCTCCCACAACAGCGTCGGCGGCAGCACCAGCCCGGTCTGCTTCTCCAGCTGGCGCCGCAGCCGCACGGTCATGATCGAATCGACGCCGAGCTCGACCAGCGGCAGGTCTGGGTTCACGTCGGCCTCGGTGAGGCCAAGCTGCGCGGCGACCGCGGCCAGCACCCGTTGCCCCAACACCGCGGGATCCGTCTCGCCCGAGGTCATCTCCTCCGCTGGAGGACCGTCGTCGACCGCGTCGTCCGACGGCGCCACGTCGGCCAGCATCGGCACCGCGGAGGCACTCGGGAGCAGCGGCAGCACAACGACGTTCGGATCGTCGTCACGCATCGCCAGATCGAGCGCCCGCATCGCATCGTCGGCGCCGACGGTGCCCATGCCCAGCGCGTCGAGCTGCGCCGCGACGAACTCCGACGACGAGCCCATGCCGAGGCCGCGCCATGCCGTCCACGCCACGCTCGTGGTGCGGTCGCCCAGACCGCGGCGATGCCGCGCCATCACGTCGAGGAACGAGTTCGCGCACGCATACGCGCCCTGCCCCGGGAAGCCGGCCAGGTAGCCGCACGACGAGAACAGCACCATCCAGTCCAGCGTTCCGGGCGGGAACAACTCGTGCAGGGCGAGGGTGCCGTGCACCTTCGGGTGCATGGCCGCCGCGAAGTCCTCGGCGGTGGTGTTGGCCAGCAGCGCACCGGCTTCCACGCCGGCCGCATGAACCACCCCGCGCACCGGGGGCAGGTCGCACAGCACGGCGCGCAGATCGTCGGCCGCACCGGGTGCGCCGATGTCGAGCGCGGCGACGGTGACCGCGAGACCCCGGTCCTCCAGCGCCCGCACCCCGCGCACCGCCTCCGAATCGGCGTGCTCGCCCCATGCCGACCGCTCGGGCAGTCCCGACCGGGAGAGCAGCACCAACCGCCGGGCGCCCAGGTCGGCCAACCGCTGCGCCATCCGCAACCCCAGCGCGCCGGTTCCGCCGGTGATCAGGTAGCTGCCCGCCGGTGAACACTCCATCGGCGCAGCCATTCTCGCGCCTGCCGGCGCCAGCCGGGCGGCCAGGGCGGCGCCGTCGCGCACCACCACCACACCGTGCCCGGGCAGCGAGAGCGCGCCGAGCGGCAGCGGGCCGTCCACGACGTCGAGCACGCCGCCCCACAGCTGCGGGTGTTCGGCCGCGGCCACCCGGGTCAGCCCCCACAGCGGTGCGTGGGCGAGGTCACCGCCCTCGTGCACTCCGGTGGTCAGCACCCACAGCCGCGCCGTCGCACCGGTGTGCAGCAGGGTGGTCAGCGTCCGGGTCACCAGGTCGATCGACGCCTCGGGCGCATCGTCGGACCGCGGCAGCACCAGCACCACCGCGGTGCGGCCCAGATCCCGCCACAGTTCCGGCATCTCGGCGCTCGCCGACAGCGCGGCGAGCTCCGCCGGATCCTCGAAGGCGCGGTAGGCCACGCCTGCGGCGGTGAGGTCACGCACCGCGGCGTCCAGGCCGTCGACGTCTCCCCCGACGAGAACCACGCCGCTGGGTAGATCGTCGTCGTGCCAGGCGATCTCGTGCCATGCCACTCGGTGCAGCATCCGGCCTGCGTCGTCGCCAGACCAGCCGCGCGCGGAGGTCTCGAGTTCCTCGAATCCCATCCCGGTGATCGACAGCAACACCGCCCCCGAGGGATCGGCGATCGAGACGTCGGTGACGGTGGTGCCGGGCCGCCGCCGCACCAGCATCGCGGCGACCGGCGGCGGGTCGCCGTACACCCGCACCCCTTCGATGCGGGCGGGCATCCGCAGGCGCGGCAGCCCGTCGAAGATCGTCGAGGCGGCCGAGGTCGCGGCGTCCAGGAGCGACGCCCATGACGCGGGCGCCGAACCGTCGGCCTCGGCGGCCACCACCGCCACCAGCTCGCCGTCGCCACGACGCAGGTCCTCGACGTCCCAGCCGAAGCCCATCGCGGCGACGCCCAGCGTCGCGAGGGTGTCGATGACATGGCGCGGCGGCAGGAGCTCCGCGCAGCGGTTCCGGGCGGCGTCCAGGTCCAGTTCCGTTTGCGGAGAACGCATCTCGTCCGCGGCCAGCACCGCGCTGGTGTGGGTGAGCCAGCCGCCGTCCCGCGTGTCGTCGCGACCCCCGTCGCCGTCCACCAGCCTGGTGGACAGGGTCAGCGCCCGGTCCTGCAGCACCACCTGCAGATCGCGGGCCCGCCCCGGCGCGACGGGGGTGCGCAACCGCACGTCGGCCACGCCCGCACCGGCGCGCCCGCCGTTGCTCGCCGCCGCCAGGAACGTGTTGAGCAGCACTGCGGCCGGGACGATCTCGGTGCCCTGCACCGGATGGTCTCCGGGGTAGGGCCGGCTGTCGACGTCGAGCCGGGTCTGCCACATCGTCGTCGCGACGGCGCCGGCGACGTCGGTCCGGCCGCCAAGCAGGGTGTGGGTCGCGGGGTCGTGGACGCCGTGCCCGCCGGGCGGCGGGGTGGGCACCCGCCAGAAGTGCCGGTGCCGCCACTGCGTGCCGGGCAGGTCGCCCGCCCAGGGGGTGTCGGCGCCGATGCCGTGCGACACCCGCGCGCCGTGGCAGTGCAGGGCGGCCACCGCGGTGGCGACGGCGCGCACCTCGGCGGTCTGCCTGCGCAGTACCGGGACGACGGCGTGCTCGTCGATGCCGAGGTGCAGCAGCGTCTCGACGATCGAGTGCGCCACCACCGGGTGGGCGGACACCTCGAGGAACAGCCGGTGCCCGTCCTGCGCCGCGACCGTAACGGCCTCGGCGAACCGGACCCGTCCGCGCAGATTGGCCACCCAGTAGTCCGGGTCGCGCGGGGCCGTCGACCGGGGGTCGGCGAGCGCCGTGGTGTACAGCGGCACCGTCGCGTGCCGTGCGGGCGGCAGGGTCGCCACGAGCCGGGCGAGCTCCCCGGTCAGCCCGTCCATCGCCGGACTGTGGAACGCCACATCGGTGTTCACGCGGCGCACGACGACACCGTCGTCGTCCCACGCCCGGCTCACGGCGTCCACCGCGTCGGCGACACCGGAGATGACCGTGGACTCCGCGGAGGCGCTGATGGCGGCCACCACGTCGGTGCGCCCGGCGAGCCGCCGCGCGGCGTCGTCGAACGGCAGCCGGACCAGGGCCATCGCGCCCTGTCCCATCACCGATCGGAAGCCCCGGGCGCGGTAGCACGCGACGGCGGCACCCTGCCGAAGGTCGAACACGCCGGCCACGACGCACGCGGCGACCTCACCGACCGAGTGGCCGATCACCGCCGCCGGCGTGACTCCGCGCTCACGCAGCACCGCGGCGAGGCCGACCTGTATGGCGAACGTCAGCGCCTGGACGCGGTCGGTGCCGCCGAGTTCGCCGGTGCTGAGCGCCTCGCGTGCCGAGAAGGCCAGCTCGGCGCCGAACACCTCGTCGACCTCGTCGATGACGCGGGCGAACACCGGCTCGGCCGCGATCAGCTCGCGGCCCATGCCCGCCCAGTGCGACCCGTGACCGGAGAACACCCACACCGCGTCCCTTGGCTCGCCGGCCGGGACGACGCCGGTGACGAGGTTCGGGCTGACGTCGTCGCGGGCCAGCGCATCGAGTCCGGCGACCAGTTCGTGGTGCTGCTCGGCGATCACGGCGGCCCTGACCGGTTCGTGGGCCCGGCGGGCCCACAGCGTGGCGGCCACCTCGGGCAGCGGTCGGTCGACACTTCTGAGGTGGTCTGCCAGCGCCTCGGCCTGGCGCTCCAGCCGGACACCGGAGCGGGCCGACAGCGGGACGACGACCGGTCCGGCGTGGGCGCGGCCGCGGTCCGCCCGCGTCGCCACCGGCGACTCCTCGAGCAGGATGTGGGCGATGGTGCCGCCGTAGCCGTAGCTGCATACCGCGGCCCGGCGCGGCGTCTCGCCGCGCGGCCACGGCTCGGTCTCGGTGGGCACCCGCAGCCCGCTGGTTGCCCAGTCCACCGCCGGGGTGAGCCGGCGCAACCCGGCGGTCGGCGGGATCGCCTCGTGATGCAGCGCGAGCACCGTCTTGATCAGCCCGAGCACGCCCGCGCCGCCCTCGAGGTGGCCGATGTTGGGTTTGACCGACCCGATGCGGCAGGGGTCGTCGGCGGGACGGCCGGCGCCGTACACCGCGGCCAGTGCCCCGACCTCGGTGGGATCGCCTGTCGGCGTTCCTGTTCCGTGTGCCTCGACGTAGCCGACGCTGGACGGCGCGATGCCCGACGTCCGGCAGGCGCGGGCGAACATGTCGGCCTGCGCCTCGCCGTTGGGCGACATGATGCCGACCGTGCGGCCGTCCTGGGCGACCGCACCGCCGCGGATCACCGCCAGCACGCGGTCACCGTCGCGTTGGGCGTCGGCGAGGCGTTTGAGCACCACCACGCCGGCGCCCTCACCGCGGCCGTAGCCGTCGGCAGCGGCGTCGAAGGTCTTGCAGCGCCCGTCGGGTGCGGTGGCGCCGGCCTCGTCGAGCACCCGGGTGAGGCCAGGGCCGATCAGGGCGCTGACGCCGCCGGCGAGGGCGAGCGAGGTCTCGCCCGCACGCACCATCTGGCACGCCTGGTGCACCGCGACCAGCGAGGCCGCACACGCCGCGTCCAGTGCGACGCTGGGTCCGCGCAGGTCGAGCAGGTGCGACACCCGGTTGGCGATCCCGCACAGCGACGTGCCGATGCCGGTCCACGCCTCGATGCCCGGCAGGTCCTCCATGAGCAGCTTGCCGTAGTCGTCGGAGTTGACGCCCATCAGGACGGCGGTGTCGCCGCCGGCGAGTGACCGCGGCGACACCCCGGCGTGCTCCAGCGCCTCCCAGCTGACCTCGAGGGCGAGGCGCTGCTGGGGGTCCATCAACTCGGCCTCCCGCGGCGAGACGCCGAAGAAGTCGGCGTCGAATCCGGCGAGGTCGTCGAGGAACGTGCCCCAGCGGGTGGTCTCGCGCAGCACCGCGGCGTTGCGCGGATCCCGCCGCAGGTACGGCTCCCAGCGCTGCTCGGGCACCTCGCGCACGTCGCTGCGGCCTTCGAGCAGGAAGTTCCAGAAGTCGGCGGGCGTGCCGACGTCGCCAGCCACGCGGCAGCCCAGACCGATGACGGCGACCGGTTCGTCAGTCGACACGTCAGTACCGGCCCGACTCAGCACTCGACACGGACGAGGTCTGCTTAGCCTTGCCTAAGTGCTCGACTGACATGCGCACAATATTGGCACACGAAAATTTCCGGCAGTCACCTACCTGAGGGCCGGCGGAACGCCTCCCATCCGCCGTTGACCAGCCCCTCCGGCGTTTCGGCGCCGCACCGGGCGGCAGGTGTTGCGCACATCACGTCGCCGCCCCGGCGCGGCGCCGGATGCCGCGCGCGCAACGTCAGGTCACGGCGCCGCCGGCTCACTGACCTTCACCAGCGTCTTGCCGATGTTGGCGCCGGTGAAGAGGCCGTTGAGCGCGTCGACGCACGACTCGACGCCGTCGAAGATCGTCTGCCGGTGCACCAGCAGCCCGTCGCGCTCCCACTGCCGCAGTGCGGCGAAGGCCTCGTCGAAGCGGCCCCACTGGTCGAGCGCGTTGAACCCCTGCATCAGCGCGGTCTTCGACAGCAGGCTGACGTAGTTCGCCGGGCCGGGGTGTTCGCCACTGAGGTAACTGGAGATGACCCCGCACAGCACGACGCGCGCCCTGGACGCCAGCCGGCCGAGCACGGCGTCCAGGATCGGCCCGCCGACGTTGTCGAAGTACACGTCGACGCCGCGGGGGCAGTGCTCCTTGAGTGCGGCGGGTAGGTTGCCGTTCTTGTAGTCGATGCAGGCGTCGAAGCCGAACTCCTCGACCACCGCCCGGCACTTGTGCGGCCCGCCGGCGATGCCGACCACGCGGGCGCCCGCGATCTTGGCGATCTGTCCGGCGACCGAGCCGGTGGCGCCCGCCGCCGCCGACACCACCACCGTCTCGCCGGGTTGCGGGCGGCCGATGTCGGTCATGCCGAAATACGCCGTCGCTCCCGTCGGGCCGTAGATCGACATGATCGCCAACTGGTCGTTCTCTCCGGGCATCGGCGTGCTGAAGAGGTCGTCGCGGATGATGACGTACTCCTGGAACCCCGACAGCGTGGTGACCACGTCGCCGACCGCGTACGCCGGGCACCGCGACGCCACCACCTCGCCGATCCCGGCCGCACGGATCACCTCGCCGATGCCGACCGGCGGCAGGTAGCCAGGCTGGTCGTTGAGCCACGTCCTGGCGGCGGCGTCGATGCCGATGTAGGTGTTGCGCAGCAGGGCCTCACCGTCGGCCGGTTCGGGCGCGGGTGTACTGACCAGTTCGGTGTCGGCAGGCCCGATCAGGCCGGTGGGACGGCGGCGCAGCAGGATCTGGCGGTTCGTCAGGTCGGACACCGGGCCGAAAGTACCGCAGCGACAACCTTCTTCGGGACGGTTCTGGCGCATCGCCGATGCCGTCAGTTCGCGCTCTCAGTCGAGCAGCTGGCGCACCACCGCGTCGGCCAGCAGCCTGCCGCGGTCGGTCAACACCACCCGGTCGGCCGCGCGCACGACGAGGCCGTCGGCCTCCGCGCCGCCCAGCCGCTCCCGTTCGACCACGCTGAGAACGGCCAGCGGCAGGCCGGTGCGCAGCCGCAGCCGCAGCATCACGTCCTCGACGTGCCGGTCGACGTCGTCGAGCAGTTCGAAGTCCGCGACCGGCAGGGTGCGCTCGGCGAGCGTGGAGGCATAGGCGTTCGGATGCTTGACATTCCACCATCGGGTGGCGCCAAGGTAGCCGTGCGCGCCGGGTCCGGCGCCCCACCACTCACCGCCGTTCCAGTAGCCGAGGTTGTGCCTGCACTCGGCGCCCGGCCTGCTCCAGTTCGACACCTCGTACCAGGTGAGTCCCGACGCCGACAGCCTCGCGTCCAGCAGCGTGTAGCGGTCGGCCAGCACGTCGTCGTCGGGCGCGGCGACCTCGCCGCGCCGCACCCGCCGGGCCAGGGCGGTGCCGTCCTCAACCACCAGCGCGTAGGCCGACAGGTGGTCGATGCCCGCCTCCAGTGCGGTGTCTACCGACCGGCGCAGATCGTCGTCGCGCTCCCCCGGCGTGCCGTAGATGAGGTCGATGCTGACGTGCTCGAAGCCCGCCGCGCGCGCCTCGGCCGCCGCGGCGGGCGCCCGGCCGGCCGAATGCACCCGGTCCAGCACCGCGAGCACGTGCCCGGCCGCGGACTGCATGCCCAGCGACACCCGGGTGAAGCCGGCGGCGCGCAGCCGGTCGAAGAAGCGCGGCGAGGTCGACTCCGGGTTGGCCTCGGTGGTGACTTCGGCCCCGGGCGCGAGCTCGAACCGGTCGCGCACCGCGTCGAGCACCGCCGCAAGGCCGTCGCCGCCCAGCAGCGAGGGCGTGCCGCCGCCGACGAACACGGTCTGCACCGCGGGCGGCGCACCCAGCTGCGCGGCCGCCAGGTCGAGCTCGACGCGCAGCGCCGCCAACCAGCCGTCCGGGTTGGCGCCGCCCAGCTCGGACGGTGTGTAGGTGTTGAAGTCGCAGTACCCGCAGCGGGTCGCGCAGAACGGCACATGGATGTAGATGCCGAAGGGGCGGCCCGGTGTCGCGGCCAGCACCGGCCGGCCTGCCGGCGCGCCGTTGACGGTCATGGTGCCATTTTCCCTGATCCCGCCAGTGCACCCTTTCGCTCACCGTGAGCGCAAATCTGGCCCGGTTAGGGAGGTCGGCGCAATTCGTGGCACAATCAGGTGCGTGACTGCCGCCCAGTTCCCCCGCGTCTCGCTGGTGGTGCGTCGGCATGTCGATTTCAAGCGCGTATGTACCTCGTGTTGTCTGCCCTAGTGCCGTAGACCTGCCCACCTGAACTTCCAGCTGGCCCCGGATCTGCGCCGCCGGACAGCCACCGGTGAACAGCGCGTTCCGTACGCCGGCTCCTCCGAAGGAGCCACACCCCGTGACCGAAACCCCCACCCCGCCCAAGGCCCGGGCCCCCAAGCGTCCGCGCGGCGAGGGCCAGTGGAAGCTGGGCTACCGCGAACCGCTCAACGCCAACGAGCAGGCCAAGAAGGACGACAACCCGCTCAACGTGCGGGCGCGGATCGAGAACATCTACGCCCAGGGCGGCTTCGACAGCATCGACAAGGGTGACCTGCGCGGCCGCTTCCGCTGGTGGGGCCTCTACACCCAGCGCAAGCCCGGCTACGACGGCACCTGGACCGGTGACGAGAACACCGACATGCTCGAAGACGAGTACTTCATGCTGCGGGTCCGCAGCGACGGCGGCGCGCTGAGCGCCGCGGCACTGCGCACCCTCGGGACGATCTCGACGGAATTCGCCCGCGACACCGCCGACATCTCCGACCGGCAGAACATCCAGTACCACTGGATCGACGTCAAGAACATGCCGGAGATCTGGCAGCGACTCGACGCAGTCGGCCTGCAGACCACCGAGGCGTGCGGCGACTGCCCCCGCGTCGTGCTGGGCTCCCCGCTGGCCGGTGAGTCCCTCGACGAGGTGATCGACGGCACGCCTGCGGTCAACGAGATCGTCAAGCGCTACATCGGCAAGCCGGAGTACTCGAATCTGCCGCGCAAGTTCAAGACCGCGATCTCCGGCCTCCAGGACGTGGTGCACGAGGTCAACGACGTCGCGTTCATCGGCGTGAACCACCCCGAGCACGGTCCCGGATTCGACCTCTGGGTGGGCGGCGGCCTCTCGACCAACCCGATGCTGGGCCAGCGGGTCGGCGCGTGGGTGCCGCTCGACGAGGTGCCCGACGTGTGGGAGGGAGTGGTCAGCGTCTTCCGCGACTACGGCTACCGCCGGCTGCGGGCGAAGGCGCGGCTCAAGTTCCTGATCAAGGACTGGGGCGTCGAGAAATTCCGCCAGGTGCTCGAGGACGAGTACCTCGGCCGCAAGCTGATCGACGGCCCGGCGCCGGACCCGGTGACCCGCCCCATCGACCACGTCGGCGTGCAGAAACTCAAGAACGGGCTGAACGCCGTCGGCGTCGCCCCGATCGCCGGTCGCGTGTCCGGCACCATCCTGACCAAAGTCGCCGACCTGGCCGAGGCCGTCGGCAGCGACCGGATCCGCTTCACGCCCTACCAGAAGCTGATCGTGCTCGACGTGCCCGACGACAAGCTCGACGAGCTGCGCGCCGGCCTCGACGCGCTCGGTCTGCCGTCCACACCGTCGCACTGGCGGCGCAACCTGATGGCCTGCACCGGCATCGAGTACTGCAAGCTGAGCTTCGCCGAGACCCGCAGCCGCTCCCAGGTGCTGGTGCCCGAACTGGAGAAGCGGCTGGAGGACATCAACGCCCAGCTCGACGTGCCGGTGACGATCAACCTGAACGGCTGCCCGAATTCGTGTGCCCGCATCCAGGTCGCCGACATCGGGTTCAAGGGCCAGATGATCGACGACGGCAACGGACCCGAGGAGGGATTCCAGGTGCATCTCGGCGGAAGCCTCGGCCTGGACAGCGGCTTCGGCCGCAAGTTGCGTCAGCACAAGGTGCTCGCGACCGAACTCGGCGACTACATCGAGCGGGTTGTGCGCAATTTCGTGAAACAACGCGAGGACGGCGAGCGTTTCGCTACGTGGGCGTTGCGGGCCGACGACGCAGATCTGCGGTGAGCGCCCGCGTGACGAGCGGAGGAAATCGATGAGCGATCTCATGACGGAGACCGACCTGCAGGCGCTGGCCGAACGCGGGGCGGCCGAACTCGGACCCGATGCGGGGGCCGGCGACCTGCTGCGCTGGACCGACGAGAACTTCGGCGGCAACTACATCGTCGCGTCGAACATGCAGGACGCGGTGCTGGTGGATCTGGCCGCCAAGGTGCGCCCCGGCGTCGACGTGCTGTTCCTCGACACCGGCTACCACTTCGTCGAGACGATCGGGACACGCGACGCGGTCGAGGCGGTCTACGACATCAACGTCGTCAACGTCACGCCCGAGAACTCGGTGGCCAGGCAGGACGAGCTGTTCGGCAGGAACCTGTTCGAGCGGGAGGCCAACGAGTGCTGCCGGATGCGCAAGGTCGAACCACTGAGCAAGGCGCTGCGCGGCTACTCGGCGTGGGTGACCGGCATCCGCCGGGTGGAGGCCCCGACCCGCGCCAACGCCCCGCTGATCAGCTGGGACAAGGCCTTCGGACTGGTCAAGATCAACCCGCTGGCCGCCTGGAGCGACGACGACATGCAGGCGTACATCGACACCAACGGTGTGCTGGTCAACCCGCTGGTCTACGAGGGCTACCCGTCGATCGGATGCGCGCCGTGCACGGCCAAACCGATCGAGGGCGCCGACCCGCGCAGCGGCCGCTGGCAGGGCCTGGCCAAGACGGAATGCGGGCTGCACGCGTCGTGACGCGGCCCAAGCCCCCACGGCCCGAGCCGACCCTCATCCTGACCGCCCACGGCTCCGCCGACCCGCGGTCGGCGGAGGTCACCCACGCCGTGGCGGGCCGGATCCGGCGCCTGCGGCCGTGGCTGGACGTGCGCGCGGCGTTCCTCGACCACACCGGTCCGCGGCTGGGCGAGGTGCTGCGGCAGACACCGGACGGCGTCGTCGTGCCGTTCCTGCTCGCCGACGCGTTCCACGCTAGGACCGACATCCCGGCGCTGATCGCCGAGTCCGGTTGCCGGGCCGGGCAGGCTGCCGTCCTCGGCGAGGATCCCGCGCTGCTGGCCGTGGCACGACAACGCCTGTCGGAGGCCGGCGTGTCACCCGACGATGAACGGCTCGGGGTGATGGTGGCCGCGGTGGGATCGTCGAGTGCCGCGGCCAATGCCCGCACGGCCACCGTGGCGCACGCCTTGTCGATCGGAACCCGTTGGGCGGGAGCCGATGTGGCGTTCGCCACCGTGCCGCACAACACGCCGGCGCAGGCCGCCGCGGCGCTGCGTCACCGCGGAGCCGACCACGTGGTGATCGTGCCGTGGTTCCTGGCTCCCGGCAGGATCACCGATCGGGTGGCCGGTTTCGCCGCGCGCGAATCGATGGCGATGGCCGAGCCGCTGGGCTCGCACAACCTGGTGGCGGCCACGGTGCTGGACCGCTTCGACGAGGTGACCTCGTCGGCGGTGGCCGCCTAGCCGGACCGACCTGCGACTCCTAGGCGCTCGTCGTCGCGCCGAGCTCCGCCTCTTCGGTCTGGGGTAGTTCCGCGCCGCCCGGGATCTCCGGCACGCGGGTCGCGCGGACGTACACCGTGTCCCCCTCGCGCAGGCCGAGTGCCTCGGCGTCGCCGCGGGTGATCTGCGCGGTGAACGGGGCCTTGGTGGCGGCGTTGGTCAGCTCGAGGCGGACCTCGAAGCCGAGGACGACGACGCGGTCGATGATGGCCTTCACCACCCCGGTCGACTTCACCGTCTCGCTCTCGGCGATCGGCAACTCGGGGTTGCGCCCCACCCGGATGTCGTGTGGCCGCACCAGGGTGCCGTTGAGCGAGGAGACCGCCCCCAGGAACGACATCACGAACGCGTTGGCCGGGGTGTCGTAGACCTCGGTCGGCGACCCGACCTGCTCGATGCGGCCCTTGTTGAGCACCGCGATGCGGTCGGCGACGTCGAGCGCCTCGGCCTGGTCGTGCGTCACGAGCACCGTGGTGACGTGCACCTCGTCGTGCAGCCGGCGCAGCCACGCCCGCAGGTCTTCGCGGACCTTGGCGTCCAGGGCGCCGAACGGTTCGTCGAGCAACAGCACCTCGGGGTCGACGGCCAGCGCGCGGGCCAGGGCCATGCGCTGGCGCTGGCCGCCGGAGAGCTGACTCGGGTAGCGGGTCTGGAAGCCCGCGAGCCCGACGACCTCGAGCAGGTTGTCGACCTTGTCCTTGATCTCGGCCTTCGGGCGCTTGCGGATGCGAAGGCCGAACGCCACGTTGTCCCGCACCGTGAGGTGCTTGAACGCCGCGTAGTGCTGGAACACGAAGCCGATTCCGCGCCGCTGCGGCGGCACGTTGGTCACGTCGCGGCCCTTGATGGTGATGGTCCCGGTGTCTGGCTGGTCCAGGCCCGCGATCGCGCGCAGTAGGGTCGACTTTCCCGAACCCGACGGCCCGAGCAGCGCGGTCAGGGATCCCTCGGGCACCACGAAGTCGACGTTGTCCAGGGCGGCGAAATCTCCGTAGTGCTTGTTCGCACCGCTGATGGTGATCGCATCGGTCATGTGTCTGCTCTCCTTGGAACCTATTTTGCGGCCCGCGCGCGCCGGGCGTCGAGGATCACCTGGGCGACGAGCACCAGCACCGCCACGCCCATCAACAGGGTCGAGATGGCGTAGGCGCCGTACTCGTTGTTTCGGAAGTACCGGTCGGACACGAGCAGGGTCATGGTCTGCGACTGCCCGGGCAGGTTGGACGACACCATGATCACCGCGCCGTATTCGCCGAGTGTCCTCGCGATGGTCAGCACGATGCCGTAGGTGAGCCCCCACCGGATCGACGGCAGCGTGATCCGCCAGAACGTCTGCCACCACTGGGCGCCGAGGGTGGCCGACGCCTCCTCCTGGTCGGTGCCGATCTCGTGCAGTACCGGTTCCACCTCACGGATCACGAACGGCACGGTGACGAAGATGCTCGCCAGCACGATGCCGGGGAAGCTGAAGATGATCTTCAGGCCGAAGTCGTTCTCCACGAATCCGAACAGCCCGGACGATCCCCACAGCAGGATCAGCGCCACGCCGACGACGACCGGCGACACGGCGAACGGCAGGTCGATGATCGCCTGCAGAATGCTCTTGCCGCGGAACCTGTTGCGTGCCAGCACCAGTGCCGTGGGCACGCCGAACAGCACGTTGAGCGGCACCACGATGGCCACCACCAGCAGCGACAGCTGCAGCGCCGAGATCGCGGCGGGTGTGCTGATCGAGCTGAAGAACTCGCCGATGCCCGGTTCGAGTGTGCGCCAGAGGATCAGCCCGACCGGAACGACGACGAGCACCGCGAGGTAGCCCAGCGCGACGAAGCGCAGCAGGCGGGTCACGAACGGGGACAGGGTCATCGTGCGAGCGCCTCCCGCTTGGCCGCGCGCGACCCGATCGCCCGCAGGACGAACAGCACCACGAACGAGATGGCGAGCAACACGATCGAGATGGCCGCCGCACCGACGCGGTCGTCGTTCTCGATCAGCGTCCGGATCCACTGCGACGACACTTCCGTCTCACCCGGAACCGCCCCGCCGATCAGCACCACCGACCCGAACTCCCCGATGGCGCGGGAGAACGCCAGCCCGGCACCCGAGAGCAGCGACGGCAGCAGCGCGGGCAGGATGATCTTGGTCAGGATCGTGTAGTTGTTGGCGCCCAGCGACGCCGCCGCCTCCTCGACCTCGCGGTCGAGTTCGAGGAGCACCGGCTGAACGGAGCGGACCACGAATGGCAGCGTGACGAACAGCAGCGCGATGCCGACGCCCCACTTGGTGTGCTGCAACTGCAGGTCCACCGGGCTGGCCGGGCCGTAGAGCGCCAGCATCACCAGACTCGCGACGATGGTCGGCAGCGCGAACGGCAGGTCGATCAGCGCATCGACCAACCGCTTGCCGGGGAACTGGTCACGGGTGAGCACCCAGGCCACCAGGAGCCCGAACACCGCGTTGACCACGGTGACGCCGATCGAGATCGTCAGCGTCACCCGGAAGGACGCGATGGCGGCGGGCGAGGTGACCGCCGACCAGAACGCCTCCCAGCCGCCGCCCACCGACTGCCACAGGATCGCGCCGAGCGGCAGCAGCACGATCAGGGACAACCACAGCGTCGCGGCGCCCACCCGCAGGCCGGTGCTGCCGTAGCCGCCGATCAGGGGGCGACGGCGAGGGCCCGGGTCCCCGTCGCCGGAGAGTTCGGGCCGGATCGCCTCAGGGTTGCGATCGAGCCCGGTGGTCATCCAGTGGCCTTCTGGTAGATCTTCGTGATGGTGCCGTTGTCCTTGTTGAACAGTTCGGCGTCGACCTTCTTCCAGCCGCCGAGGTTGTCGATCGTCCACAGCTTCGCCGGGGCGGGGTACTTGTCGGTGAACTCGGCCAGCACCTTCGGATCGGCGGGCCGGAAGCCGGCTTCGGCCCAGATCTTCTGCGCCTCGGGGGTGAACTGGAAGTTCACGAAGTCCCGTGCCTTGTCGAGGTGCTGGCTGGTGTTCACCACGGCGACCGGGTTCTCGATCTTGAACGTCTGGGACGGGTTGACGTACTCGAGGCCGAAGTTGATCGCCTCGTTCTCGTAGGCCAGCAGGACGTCACCGCTGCCCTGCTTGAACACGTCGGTGGCCTCGCGACCGGACGCCGGGCGCAGCTTGACGTGCTCGGTGACCAGTTTGTCGACGAAGTCGATGCCTGCCTGCGGGTTCTGCCCGCCGTTGCTGGCGAACGCATACGGCGCCAACAGGTTCCACTTCGCCGAACCGGAGCTCAACGGGCTGGGCGTGATCACCTCGACGCCCGGCTTGAGCAGGTCGTTCCAGTCGCGGATGTTCTTCGGGTTGCCCTCGCGAACGGCGAGGCTCACCACGGAGCCGAACGGAATCCCCTTCAGCGCATTGCTGTTCCAGTCCTCGGCCACCTTGCCGGCCTTGACCAGGCGGGTGATGTCCGGCTCGACGGAGAAGTTCACCACGTCGGCGGGCTTGCCGGACTCGACGCCGCGGGACTGGTCACCCGACGCGCCGTAGGAACCGGTGACCGCGACGCCCTTGCCCTGTTCGGTCGCGGCGAAGGCGGGCGCCACCTTCGACCAGCCCGGCTCCGGCACGGCGAAGGCGACCAGGGTGAGCGTCGTGTCGGCGTCACTGCCACCCTCGCCGGCGACGTCGCTGGAGCCGCCACCGCAGGCCGCCAGCAGCGTCGCGGCGGCGCCGATGACGGCCGCTTGCCGCCAGCGTCTGACGAGGGAGCCTGTGTTCACGATGAATGGCCTTTCGCAGGTGGGATACGGGATGTACCCGCCACAGCGGAAAGGCGTTGTCTTGTCACCAGACGGCGTCAGCCGACTACCGACACCAGACCGCAGGACGGAATGAAGTCAGCGACAACAACAGAAAACATCTGCAACAGCGCAACCCACGGCAATGAGGGCCACGATGTGACCCTCGGTGGTGCCGGACACTGCTTGCATGGCGCGAAGAATAACAGAGTGGGGCGCACCCGCCACTCGGGGAGTGCGCCCGGTCAGCGGGTCAACAACCAGGTGACGACGACCAGCAGCACCAGGACCACCAGCACCAACGTCACCCGCGACCGCGGCAATCCGCTCACATGTGGTCCGTTTCGTCGTGCCGGATCCGGCGAAGCAGCCGGGTGCCGTGGTTCAGGCCGCCGTCGAGCACCACGGCGGCGCCGTAGGCCAGCACCAGCACCACTGGCATCACCACCACCGTCTGGAACACGAACCCCAGACCGGAAAGCCACAGCTCGACGCCGTCCCACCAGCTCAGGAATGCGCCCACGGACACAACACTAGGCGACGGACGCTAGGCGGCCGGCCGTCGGTGACGGACAATGTGGCGATGTCCGGCCCGGTCGAGTCCACCACGTGCGTCGTCGCCGGTGGCGGACCCGCAGGCATGATGCTGGGCCTGCTGCTGGCCCGCGGCGGCGTCGCGGTGACCGTGCTGGAGAAGCACGCCGACTTCCTGCGCGACTTCCGCGGCGACACGGTGCACGCCAGCACGCTGCGGTTGCTCGACGAGCTCGGTCTGTCCGGCGAGTTCGCCCGCGTGCCGCACCGCCTGATCGACGAGGTCAACGTCACCATCCAGGACACGGCGCTGAAGGTCGGCCTCGACCGCCTGCCAGGGGCGCACCAGCACATCGCGCTCGTCCCGCAGTGGGACTTCCTCGAGCTGCTGGCCCGGGCGGCGGACGCCGAACCGACGTTCCGGCTGTTGCGCCGCAGCGAGGTGCTGGGACCGCTGCGGGACGGCAGCGGCCGGGTCACCGGAGTGCGTTATCGCGGTGCTGACGGCGAGGTGCGCGAGCTGCGGGCCGAGCTCACCGTCGCCTGCGACGGCCGCGGGTCGACGCTGCGCGACGCGTCGGGACTGCCAAGGCGCAGCTTCGGCGCACCCATGGACGTGTGGTGGTTCCGGCTGCCGCGCCACGACTCCGACCCGCATGGCCTGACCGGGATCTTCCGGTCCGGCCACGGCTGCGCGCTGATCGACCGCGGCGACTACTTCCAGATCGCCTATCTCATCCCCAAGGGCGCCGATCAGCCGATGCGCGCCGAGGGCATCGAGGCGTTCCGTCGCGAGGTGACCGGCCTGCTGCCCTGGCTCGGCGACCGGCTCACCTCGGTGGAGTCCTTCGATGACGTGAAACTGCTTGACGTACAACTGAACCGGTTGCGGCGCTGGTACACCGACGGGCTGCTGATGATCGGCGACGCGGCGCACGCGATGTCGCCGATCGGTGGGGTCGGCATCAACCTGGCGGTCGCCGACGCGGTGGCCGCAGCCCGCATCCTGGCCGGCCCGCTCCGCGACGGCACCGTGCGCCGCCGCCACCTGGCCGCCGTCCAGGCCCGCCGCTGGCTGCCCGCCGCGCTGATCCAGCGGGTGCAGCGGCTGGTGCAGGACCGTGCCATCGCGGCGGCGTTCACCGCGGGAGCCGCGACCCGCCCCGCACCGCGGGCGGTCAAGGTGGCCAACCGACTTCCGGCGCTGCGCCGGGCCGTCGCCTACGGGGTGGCGATCGGCCCGCTGCCCGAACACGCACCGACCTGGGCACGCCGGTGACAGCAAATCCGGCGAACAATCGGCACGAGTAGACGGGGGGCACCCCGGCGGTCGATGATGTCCGAATGGTTCTGCAGCACACCCCGCCGGCTGACGACGCGCCCCCGGCGCCGCCGCGAAACGACACCCAGTCGCCGCTGACGGTGACGGCGCCGGTGCCGTATGCGGGTGGCGGATCGCTGCGGAACCCGTTCCCGCCGATCGCCGACTACGCGTTCCTGTCGGACTGCGAGAACACCTGCCTGATCTCCTCGGCGGGCTCGGTGGAGTGGCTCTGCGTCCCCCGTCCCGACTCCCCCAGTGTCTTCGGTTCGATCCTGGACCGCGGCGCCGGCCACTTCCGGCTCGGCCCCTACGGCGTCTCGGTGCCCGCCGCGCGCCGCTACCTGCCGGGCAGCCTGATCCTGGAGACCACCTGGCAGACGCACACCGGCTGGGTCATCGTGCGCGACACGCTGGTGATGGGCCCGTGGCATGACATCGATGCGCGGTCACGCACCCACCGCCGCACGCCGATGGACTGGGACGCCGAGCACATCCTGCTCCGCACCGTGAAGTGCGTCAGCGGCACCGTCGAGTTGGTGATGAACTGCGAGCCGTCGTTCGACTACCACCGCAACAACGCCAGCTGGGAGTACTCGGCGCAGGCCTACGGCGAGGCGATCGCCCGCGCCACCAAGAACCCCGACTCGCACCCGACGCTGCGGCTGACCACCAATCTGCGCATCGGCCTCGAGGGCCGCGAGGCCCGCGCACGGACGCGACTGAAGGAGGGCGACAACGTCTTCGTGGCGCTGAGCTGGTCGAAGCATCCCTCGCCGCAGACCTACGAGGAAGCCGCCGACAAGATGTGGCAGACCAGTGAGGCCTGGCGGCAGTGGATCAACATCGGTGACTTCCCCGACCATCCGTGGCGGGCCTACCTGCAGCGCAGCGCGCTGACCCTGAAGGGGCTGACGTATTCGCCGACCGGCGCACTGCTGGCGGCCAGCACCACGTCGCTGCCGGAAACGCCTCAGGGCGAACGCAATTGGGATTACCGCTACGCCTGGGTGCGCGACTCGACGTTCGCCCTGTGGGGGCTCTACACGCTGGGGCTGGACCGCGAGGCCGACGACTTCTTCGCGTTCATCGCCGACGTGTCGGGGGCCAACAACGGTGAGCGCCATCCGCTGCAGGTGATGTACGCCGTCGGCGGCGAGCGCAGCCTCGTCGAGGAGGAGCTCAACCACCTCTCGGGCTATGACAACGCGCGGCCGGTGCGCATCGGCAACGGCGCGTACAACCAGATGCAGCACGACATCTGGGGCACGATGCTCGATTCGGTGTACCTGCACGCCAAGTCGCGCGAGCAGATCCCGCCGACGTTGTGGCCGGTGCTGAAGAATCAGGTCGAGGAGGCCATCAAGCACTGGCGCGAACCCGACCGCGGCATCTGGGAGGTGCGCGGCGAGCCGCAGCACTTCACCTCCAGCAAGATCATGTGCTGGGTGGCGCTCGACCGCGGGTCGAAACTCGCCGAACTGCAGGGCGAGAAGAGCTACGCCCAGCAGTGGCGGACGATCGCCGAGGAGATCAAGGCCGACATCCTCAAGCACGGCGTCGACGACCGTGGCGTGCTCACCCAGCGCTACGGCGACAACGCGCTGGACGCGTCGCTTTTGCTGGCGCCGCTGGTGCGGTTCCTTCCGCCGGACGATCCGCGGGTGCGTGCGACGGTGCTCGCCATCGCCGACGAGCTGACCGAGGAGGGCCTGGTGCTGCGGTACCGGGTGGAGGAGACCGACGACGGCCTCACCGGCGAGGAGGGCACCTTCACCATCTGCTCGTTCTGGCTGGTGTCCGCGCTGGTCGAGATCGGCGAGGTGAGCCGGGCCAAGCACCTGTGCGAGCGGCTGCTGTCCTTCGCCAGTCCGCTGCATCTGTACGCCGAGGAGATCGAGCCGCGGACCGGCCGCCACCTGGGCAACTTCCCGCAGGCGTTCACCCACCTGGCGCTGATCAACGCGGTGGTGCACGTCATCCGCGCCGAGGAGGAGGCGGACAGCTCCGGGGTGTTCGTGCCGGCCAACGCCCCGATGTAGTCGCACCTCCCCCGCCGCCGTCACCCGTGGTCGGCGCACACCTTCTCGCTGTGCGACGTCGCCGGCGGGGGCTGCAGACGGCTGGTGGCCCAGGCGACCGGTACGGCGATGACGGCGATCGCCAGTCCGGTGAGGATCGCCGCGGAGCCGCCGAACATGCCGAGCGCGACGCCACCGGCGAAGGAGCCGAACGCGATGCCGAGGTTGATCGCCGAGGCGGGCAGCGACTGCGCCAGTTCGCCGCCGGGACCGGCCAGCGTGACGACGCGGTACTGCAGCGACGGGCCCATGCCCATCGCGCAGGCGCCGAGTGCCAGCAGCAGGACGCCGACCAGGTACGGGTTCGTGCCGAAGAGGTGCAGCCCGGCCAGTGCCGCCGCGGCGACCGCGGCGCCCACGATCAGCGTGCCCGCGGCGTTGCGGTCGGCGAACCGCCCGCCGCCGAACGAGCCCAGCGCGGCGGCCACGCCGTAGGCCAGCAGGAACACGCCGACCAGCGCTTCCGGCACCCCGGTGACGTCCTGCAGGAACGGCACGATGTAGGTCAGTGCGGCGAACGTCGACCCGAACACCAGGGCGCACAGGACGAGCACGGCCAGCACCCGCGGGGCGAAGGCGTACCTGGCCTGGCCGCCCACCCCGGCGCCGGTGCTCGGCACCGAAGGGATCATCGCCACCGTGGCGATGAGTGTGAGCACGATGAGCGCGACGATCGCGAGGTAGGACCCGCGCCAGCCGAGCGCCTGACCGCCGACGGTGCCCAGCGGCACGCCGACCGCGGCGGACACCGCCACACCGGAGATGACGACGGCGAGCGCCCGGCCTGCCCGGTGCGGCGGAACCACCGCGATGCCCACCGCGAAGGCTGTGGCGTCGAACAGTCCCGCGAACGCGCCGGTGAGGGTTCGCGCCACGAGGGTGAGGTCGTAGCTCGTGCTCAGTGCCACGACGAGGTTGCAGGCGACGGCCAGCAGAAGCGTCCCGCACATGACCGTGCGCCTGTCGAGTTTGATCGTCAACGCGGTCAAGATCGGACCACCGAGCGCCAGGCCCAGCGCGTAGCCGGTCACCAACGTGCCGGCCGCGGAGACGGAGATGCTGAGGTCTCCTGCGACGAGGTTGAGCACTCCCACGATGAGCAGTTCGGAACTGCCCATGACGAATGCGCCGAGAAAGAGCAGGGCCAGGACGCGGTTGGCCTGTCGAGAGGTGTTCACGGGATCTTCCCTTCTGTTCGGTGCTTTACCTCACCGACGAAGGGAGCCGCCCGGGATGGACACCGGCCGGGCGGAAGTTTCGACGAGCTGCCGTCAGAGGCCGCGGAGGCGCTCGGCCAGGTACCGGCGTTCGGCGTCCGACGGCGCGAGACCGACGGAATCCTCGTAGGCCGCCCGCGCCTCGGCGGTACGGCCGGCCCGGCGGAGCAGGTCGGCCCGGGTGGCGTGCAGGAGGTGGTAGCCGTCGAGCAGCCCGGATGCCGCGAGCTCGTCGACGAGGGCCAGACCTGCGGGAATCCCGTCGGCCATCGCGACCGCGACGGCCCGGTTCAGGTCGACGACCGGTGAGGGCGCCAGCCGGGCGAGCTCGGAGTACAGCGCGGCGATCTGCGGCCAGTCCGTGCTCGCCGCGTCGGCCGCGGTCGCGTGGCAGGCGGCGATCGCGGCCTGCACCTGATACGGCCCGGGCCGCTGCTTCGCCAGTGCCTGATCGAGCGTCGCCACCCCCTCTGAGATCAGCGCCCGGTCCCACCGGGAACGGTCCTGGAATTCCAGCGTGACGAGGACGCCGTCGTCCGTCCGCGTCGCACGCCGGGCCTCGTGCAGCAGCATCAGCGCGAGCAGCCCGACCGGCTCGGGCTCCTGGGGCATCAGCCGGACCAGGACGCGGGTCAACCGGATGGCCTCGGCCGTCAGCGTCCGGCGGTCTCGGTCGTCGCCCTCGTCGACGGCGCTGTAGCCCTCGTTGAAGATCAGGTACAGCACCGCCAGCACCGCGGCGAGTCGCTGCGGCAGGAGCTCGGCGGGTGGGACCCGGTACGGGATGCCGGCCTCCCTGATCTTGCGCTTCGCACGGACCAGTCGTTTCGCCATGGCCGGCTCGGCGGTCAGGAATGCGCGGGCTATCTCGGCGGTGCTCAGGCCGGCCAACGTACGCAGGGTGAGCGCAACCCGCGCCGGGAACGGCAGTGCCGGATGACAACAGGTGAAGATGAGCCGCAGGCGTTCGTCGGGGATCTCGTCGACCGCCGGCTCGTCCCGCTCCTCGGTCAGTGCGAGGGTGCGGAGCTTGGCGGCGCCTGCCGCGTCCCGGCGCAGTCGATCGATCGCCCGATTACGGGCGGTCGTGGTGAGCCAGGCGCCCGGGCGGTGTGGCACGCCGTCGCGCGGCCACGTCGTCATCGCGGCGGCGAACGCGTCCTGCGCGCAATCCTCCGCCAGGTCCCAGTCGCCGGTGAATCCGATCAGCGTGGCGACCACCTGTCCCCACTCGTCGCGGTAGGCATCGGCTACGGCGGTTCGGATGTGGTCGGGTCCGCTCACTCCCAGACCCAGACCGGGCGGATCTCGACACATCCGCGGCGCGCGTAGGGGTGGCCCGCGGCGATCTCGATCGCCTCGTCGAGATCCGCGCAATCGATGATGGAGATGCCGCCCACGAAGTCCTTGGTCTCGGCGAACGGCCCGTCCGACACCAGCGTTTCGCCGTCGCGGACGCGGACCGTGGTGGCGTCGGCCACCGGCCGCAGCCGCTCGCCAGCGAGCTCTGCGCCGCGTCGCTCGAGGTCCGCTTCCCAGGCTTGGTAGACGGGGTCGGCGGCCAGTTCCTCGTTGGTGGGCGCGTCCGTCTCGTCGTCACAGATGAGGAGCACGTACTTCATGTGGCCGATCTTCCCCGACGGCGACGTGCGACCGGCGCAAGTCGCCGAGTCTGTCAGAACCCCCCACCCGGCACGGTCGAACAGCCGGTGAACGCGGCTGACACGACACGCGCGGCGTGACCGGGTGCAACTGACACCGGATGTTCAGGATCACCGTGTATCCATTGGTTGTCGGCACCGCAACCGCAGGACAGCATGGTGCCCACACACCAGGAGGCGAACATGGGATACGACATCCGCACCGATTCATCGCGACGGGTCATCGACGTCGCGGTCGGCGTCCTGGTCGGGTTGCGAGGCTGCCGGGATCGCGCGGCGTTCGACGAACTGGTGAGCGTGGTGAACCGCACCGGGATCGGCATCGGCAGCATCGCCGGCGCACTGGTCGACCTGTCCGTCGGGGAATCCGGCCAGTCCTCAGCGCATCTCGAGGCGTTCAACGCCTGGGGCCAGCTCGTCGCGAACGCGCGGCTGACGCCGCTGTCGACGGCCTGAGGTCAGCTCTCGACGTTGACGATCAGCGCGGTGGCCACGTCGACGGCCTGATCGGAGATCGTGTACCCGCAGGCCCACGCCTCGACGACGACGTTGCTCACCGCCGAGATCGCATGCTGGCACGACCAGCCGCCGGAGTCCTCCTGACTGGAGGTCTGCGCGAGGATTCCCTGCGCATCGCGGATGTCCTGTAGTTCCCACAGATAGGTGGTGGCGCCGGCGCCGATGGCGATGACGTCTCCTGCGCAGCTGTCCCACATCGACCGCGACTCGTCGACGAAATCCTGTGCCTGCATCTCGCCGGGAAACAGCACGGCGGTCTGCTGCACCCAGTGCTCGTTGTCGTCACCCGGTTCGGCCGCCACCTGGTCGCGCATGGCGGTCCACTCGGAGCCGGCGTAGACGGATTCCTCGGCGGAGAAGATGGCACCGACGCAGTCCGGATCGGACACCTCGTCGCTGTGGTCACCCATCTCCTCGGAGTCGCTGGTGACCTCCATGTCCGTGGCGCCGACCGTCGCGTTGAGGGTGCCTATCGGCAGCAGCACGGCGTCGAGGTCGGCCTCCTCCAGTTCGGCGGCGCCCTCCGGCCGAACGGCCGTGCCGGCGACGGTGGCCTGACACCCGGTGAGGAGCATCACGGCGCCGACGACGGCGACCACAACAACCATCCGCAGCCCACCGGCGTTCGTCACCGACACATTGTGGCCGACCCGACGGCCGCGCGGCGGCTGACGGACCGATCAGCGCGCGATCTTGTCCAACATCAGATCGGCGACGTCGACCGCCCCGTCGGCGCCTGCCGCCTTGGCGTCCTCGAGATCGGTGATCTCCACGTCGACGACGCAGTCCCCCGCGACCCCGAGTGCGCGCTGCAGGGTCAGCGAGTCGGAGTCGCCGGCGTCGTGCAGCACCACCGCGGACACCACGCGGTCCCCGACCGCCACGTCGGTGATCATGCTCTGTTCGCGGGTGCCGCGGTCGGGCTGCTGCAGTAGCAGTGTCTGGCCGTCGCAGTGCCGCCATTTCTGCGCCGAGGCGGCGAAGAACCGCTGTGCCTCGTCGGCCGTGTCGAATTGCACCACACCGAGATACGCCGAAATGGACGGCCCGGCCACGCTTCCGCCGGCCCATGACCGGGTGGCCACCGACCGCACCGGGCTCTCCGCGTAGACCATCTGCTGGAGGCGGTACGTCGGGCTGACGCAGTCGACCGGCGTCGCCTCGGTCCGGTCGACGCCCCGCAACAACGTGTCGGCGCCGCCCTCGACCAGCTGACCCATGAATCCCGCGGGCGGAATGCCCAGTGCCGCAGCCAGTTCGTCCTGGGTGGGCAACAGCGTGCCGAGCGGACGCGCCGCGGTGGGTGGTGGCGGCGCAGCGGATCGGGGCACCGGCGGCTGCGGGGGCGACGCGCAGCCGGCGAGCAGCGTCACCGCCGCCAGCACCGCCGCCGCCCGCATCGGCTACTTCTTCGGCTTGTCGCTGGCCGCGTCGGCGGACAGGGCGGCCACGAAGGCCTCCTGCGGAACTTCGACCCGTCCGATGGTCTTCATCCGCTTCTTGCCCTCCTTCTGCTTCTCCAGCAGCTTGCGCTTGCGGGTGATGTCGCCGCCGTAGCACTTGCTCAGCACGTCCTTGCGGATCGCCCGGATGTTCTCGCGGGCGATGATCCTCGAGCCGATCGCCGCCTGGATCGGCACCTCGAACTGCTGGCGGGGTATCAGTTCCTTGAGCTTGGTGGTCATCTTGTTGCCGTATGCCGGCGCCGAGTCCTTGTGCACGATCGCGCTGAACGCGTCCACCGCCTCACCCTGCAGCAGGATGTCGACCTTCACCAGGTCGGATTCCTGCTCGCCCGCCTCCTCGTAGTCCAGGCTGGCGTAGCCACGGGTGCGCGACTTCAAGGAGTCGAAGAAGTCGAAGATGATCTCCCCCAGCGGCATGGTGTAACGCAGCTCGACACGCTCGGGCGACAGGTAATCCATTCCGCCGAGCTCGCCGCGCCGCGACTGGCACAGCTCCATGATGGTCCCGATGAACTCGCTGGGGGCGATGATCGTCGTTTTCACGACGGGTTCGTAGACAGAGCCGACCTTGCCGTCCGGCCAGTCGGAGGGATTCGTCACCACGAGTTCGGTGCCGTCGTCCTTGACGACGCGGTACACGACGTTGGGCGAGGTGGAGATCAGGTCCAGGTCGAATTCGCGTTCCAGCCGCTCCCGGGTGATCTCCATGTGCAGGAGGCCGAGGAAGCCGCACCGGAAACCGAAGCCCAGCGCCACCGACGTCTCCGGCTCCCACACCAGAGCCGCGTCGTTGAGCTGCAACCGTTCCAGCGCGTCGCGCAGGTTCGGGTAGTCCGAGCCGTCGACCGGGTAGAGCCCCGAGTACACCATCGGCCTGGGTTCGCGGTAGCCGGTGAGCGCGTCGGTGGCGCCGTGGCGCGCGGTGGTCACCGTGTCGCCGACCTTCGACTGGCGGACGTCCTTCACACCGGTGATGAGGTAGCCGACCTCGCCGACCCCGAGGCCCTCGGTGGCCTTCGGCTCCGGCGAGACGATGCCCACCTCGAGCAGCTCGTGGGTGGTGCCGGTGGACATCATCTTGATCTTCTCGCGGGGGTTGAGCTTGCCGTCCACCACGCGCACGTAGGTGACGACGCCGCGGTAGATGTCGTAGACCGAGTCGAAGATCATCGCCCTTGCGGGCGCCTCGGCATCGCCGACCGGCGCCGGGATCAGCCGGACCACCGCGTCGAGCAGTTCGCGGACACCGACGCCGGTCTTGCCCGACACCCGCAGCACGTCCTCGGGTTCGCAGCCGATGATGTGGGCGATCTCCCCGGCATAGCGGTCCGGGTCCGCGGCGGGCAGGTCGATCTTGTTCAGCACGGGGATGATCGTCAGGTCGCGGTCGAGCGCCAGGTACAGGTTCGCCAGGGTCTGCGCCTCGATGCCCTGGGCGGCGTCCACCAGCAGCACCGCGCCCTCGCAGGCCTCCAGCGCCCGGGACACCTCGTAGGTGAAGTCGACGTGGCCCGGGGTGTCGATCAGGTGCAATACGTACTGTTCGTCTGATCCGTCCTCGCTGGTGACCGACCACGGCAGCCGCACGTTCTGCGCCTTGATGGTGATGCCGCGCTCGCGCTCGATGTCCATCCGGTCCAGGTACTGCGCGCGCATGTCCCTGTCGGCGACGACGCCGGTGATCCCGAGCATCCGGTCGGCCAGCGTCGACTTGCCGTGATCGATGTGGGCGATGATGCAGAAGTTCCGAATCTGCGCCGGCGCAGTGAACGTCTTGTCGGCGAAGCTGCTGATGGGAATCTCCTGGTGAGGCTGGGTGGGACGCGCGTGGTGCGCCCCTAAAGGGTATCGACCACCGGCGGTCGCGACACAATCGCAGCTCCCGCCGGTCACTTATGCTCGATTCCATGCCTCCGCAGTGGAAGTCGTTCCAGCGGTTCGCGGGGACCGCCGCAAAGAACTTCGTGTTCAACGAGGCGCCGAAGTTCATCCGCCAGCTCCAGCAGTCCGAGAACAAGCCGCGCACCGTGCAGCAGGGACTCCAGCAGGGCCTCAAGGTCGGCCTGGAGGCGGGCCTGTCCGCCCTGGCCGGCGCCGCGGCGGGTCAGCCGACCGCGGCGATCACCAGCGGCAGGCCGGTCACCGACAACAGCGTCCCGACCGCGCACCGGGCCCGCAAGCTGGTCTACGCCCCCGATCTCGACGGCCGCGCCGACCCGGGCGAGATCGTCTGGACCTGGGTGGTCTACGAGGACGACCCGACGCGCGGCAAGGACCGCCCGGTGCTGGTGGTGGGCCGTGACCGGCGCACGCTGCTCGGCCTCATGCTGAGCAGCCGGGACCACCACCACGACGACCCGGACTGGATCGGTATCGGCAGCGGCGGCTGGGACGACGACGGCCGGCCCAGCTGGGTGCGCCTCGACCGGGTGCTCGACGTGCCCGAGGAGGGCATCCGGCGCGAGGGTGCGGTGCTGGACCGGGACCGATTCGAGATCATCGCCACCCGGTTGCGCGCCGAGTACTCCTGGAGCTGACTAGCGCGGCGCCCGCCACATCGGGATCATGCTGGGGCCGCCGTCCGGGAGCTTGATCTCGCCGGTGACGTCGAAACCGAAACGCTGGTAGTACGCGACGTTGTCCGGGTTGCTCGACTCCAGGTAGGCCGGCGCGTGCTCGGCGTCCACCCGGTCGAGCCGGGACCGCATCAGCGCCTGCCCGAAACCGCCGCCGCGCACCGTCGGATCGCTGCCGATGACGCCCAGGTACCAGTGCGGTTCCTCGGGATGGTGCTCCTTCATCAACTCGGTGAGCTGCTGCCCGCGCGCGACGCGGCCGCGCGCCGCCCAGAGGAACCAGGGCATCATCCGGAACTCCTCGCGCCGCGAGTGCTGCCAGCGTCCCGGTGGGTCCCACAGCGCGGCTGCCCCGATGTCCTGCCCACGCCGGGCGACCTCGACGCCGCCGCCGGCCATGAAGTGATGCCGGGTCATCGCCGCGAACATCGTCGGCAGCCCTTTCGCGCGGCGCGCCGGGTCGGGCACCATCCACGCCATCACCGGGTCGTCGGAGAACGCCCGCCCCAGCGTGCGCGCCAGCGCGCGGATCTCGGCGCGCACCGGCGGCCGCACCTCGATGTCGGTCGGCACAGTGGTCATCCCTGGGTGATGTAGGCCTGCAACTGTTCGTGCTCGGCTTGCAATTCTTCCATCCGCGTCTTGACCACGTCGCCGATGCTGACGATGCCGGCGAGCCGTCCGTCCACCACCACAGGCACGTGCCGCACCCGGTTGCGCGTCATCAGCGCGCTGAGGCTGTCGACGGTGTCCTCCGGGTCGCAGGTCGCCACCACGGTCGTCATGATCTCCGACACCGGCCGCCCCAGCAGGTCCGCGCCCATCTCGTGCAGCTTGCGCACGACGTCGCGCTCGGACACGATGCCCGCCAGCCCGTCGGGTGAGACCACCACCATCGCACCGATGTTGCGCACCGACAGTTCGGTGAGCAGCCCGCTGACCGACGTCTCCGGCGTGATCGTCGCGACCGCCGCCCCTTTCGTCCGCAACACGTCCGCGATCCGCATGGGAAGCCTCCGATTGTGAGCTACGTCATATCAGGCTAGGCGGGCGGCGCACGTCGCGGAGGGTTTCGACGGCCCGGGAATGAATCGGCGGGCGCGCCCCGGCGTCGATCCGGGCGGTGGAATCCGGCCAGACCGCCCACCGGCACGCCGTCGACGCGGTAGGTATGAGCCATGATCGAGGTGACCCTGCTGGGAACCGGCAGCCCGATCCCCGACCCGCGCCGGGCCGGGCCGTCGACGCTGGTGCGGGCCGGCGGCCAGACGCTCCTCGTCGACTGCGGACGCGGTGTGCAGCAGCGGATGGCGGCCGCCGGCGTCGGCGCCGCAGGCCTCACGGCACTGCTGCTCACCCACCTGCACAGCGATCACATCGCCGACCTGGGTGACCTGCTGATCACCCGGTGGGTGACCACGTTCACCGAACAGGTGCCGCTGACGATCATCGGACCACCCGGGACGGCCGAGGTGGTCGACCTGACGCTGAAGGCGTTCGGCCGCGACATCGGCTACCGGATCGCCCACCACGCCGATCTCACCGCGCCTCCCGCCGTCGAGGTGCACGAGCGCACCGACGGCGTCGTCTGGGACCGCGACGGCGTGCGCATCGTGGTCGCACCCACCGATCACCGCCCGGTGGCGCCGACGATCGCGTTCCGCGTGGAGCATCACGGTGCGTCGGCGGTCCTCGCCGGTGACACCGTTCCGTGCGACAGCCTCGACGCCCTCGCGGCGGGCGCCGGTGCGCTGGTGCACACCGCCATTCGCCGCGACCTCATCGAATCGCTTCCACAGCAACGGTTCCGCGACATCTGCGACTACCACTCATCGGTCGAGCAGGCCGCCGCGACCGCTGCCCGCGCCGGTGTCGGCATCCTGGTGCTCACCCATTACGTCCCGGCCATCGCGCCGGGCACGGAGGACGACTGGCGGGCGCTGGCCGCGTCGGTGTTCCCGCGCCAGATCGAACTGGGCGACGACCTGCACCGCGTCGAGGTACATCCGGGCGTGTGCGTCAGGCCAGCCGGGTGATCTCCACGACGACGTCGAGATCGGTGGAGCCCTCACCGGAGTAGATGCCCTTCAGCGGCGTGACGTCGGAGTAGTCGCGGCCGACGCCCACGCTGACGTACTGCTCGTTGATTCCCTTGTCGTTGGTCGGGTCGTAGTGCCACCACCCTCCGGTCCACGCCTGGATCCACGCGTGGCTCTCCCCTTCGACGGTGTCACCCACCGCGGCCTCCCGTGTGGGATGCAGATAGCCGGACACGTAGCGGGCCGGAATACCGATGCTGCGCAACAGGATCAACGACAGGTGGGCGAAGTCCTGGCAGACCCCTTTGCCCTCCCGGTGGGCGTCCAGACCCGAGGAGTGCACCCCGGTCGTGCCGGGCACGTATTCGAGTTCGCTGTGCACCCAGTTCGCGGCCGCGATCACCGCCTCCTGCGGGTCGTGGTACTTGGCGATCCGCTCGCCCACTCGGGCGATGCGCTTGCTGTGGGGCGTGTAGTCCGTCGGGGAGAGCACTTCGTCGAACCGGTCGAACACTCCCTCGGACTTCAGGTCCTCCCAGCCGGCGGGTTCCTCGGGATGCCCAGCGGGATCCGTCTCCACCACCGACGACGCGGTGACTTCGAGTTCAGTGTGCGGCGCATGCAGGTCGAAGGTGGTGACCGCGGTGCCCCAGTAGTCGACGTAGCGGTACTGCCTGGTGGCCGGCACGGTCTCGACGCGGTTGAGAATGACGTTCTGCCGGGAATCCGACCGCGGGGTCAGCCGGGCCTCGTTGAACGACGCCGTCACCGGCGACTTATACGCGTATCCGGTCGAGTGCACGACCCGCATCCGCCACATCAGATCTCCCCCTCTTCGATCACCACGCCGCCGCTGCGCCCGGCATCGGTCCACGCCACCCACGGGGCGGCGTGGAAGTACTGCAGTGCCAAAGCCTCTCCGACGTCGAAACAGGTCTGCTGGAACCCGGCCAACCGCTCTTCAAGGGATTCGAGCAGCATCCCGGGTTGCAGGAACTCCAACTCGCTGCGGGCCTGGCCGAGCAGGCGCTGGGCCTCGGCGGTGGCGCCCAGACGGTTTTGCGGGCGGTGCAGCAATTCCTCGAGGCTGTGCTCGGCCAGACGGAGGGAATAGTAGATCGACCGCGGGAAAAGCCGGTCCAGCAACATGAACTCGACCACCCGGCCGGCGTCGAGTGCGCCACGGTACGTGCGCAAATAGGCATCATGAGCGCCCGCTGACCGCAACAACGTGACCCAGGCCGGCGACGACGCGCTGTCCCCCACCCGCGAGAGCAGCAAGCGGACGGTCATGTCGACGCGCTCGATCGCGCGTCCCAGCACCATGAACCGGTATCCGTCGTCACGCGACAGGGTCGAGTCCGCCAGCCCCGCGAACATCGCCGCCCGGCCCTCCACGTAAGACAGGAATTCATGCGGGCCAAGGCGCTTGGCGGCGCGCTCACGCTCGGCCAGTGCGTTGTACGTGGTGTTCAGGCACTCCCAGATCTCACTCGAGGTGACTTCACGGGCGCCTCGGGCATTCTCGCGCGCCGCAGATATCGAATCGACGATCGACGTGCCGTCACCCCGCGTGTTGCGATTGAACGCGACGAGATCGGTCAGCGACCAAACGTCGAGCTGCGACGCGTCGGGCGCCTCGATGCCCAGTACGCGCAGGAGTGTCCGCGATGCCCGATCGGGGTCGACGCTCGAATCTTCGAGCAATTGGTGGATGGTCACGTCGAGAATGCGGGCGGTGTCGTCGGCCCGTTCGACGTAACGTCCGATCCAGTACAGCGACTCCGCATTTCGCGCGAGCATTCGCTATCCCCTTACTGTTGCTGTTGCTGCTGCTGGTCTTGTGTCTGGCTGTCCCCGTTGCGTTCGGTCTGCGGCCCCTTCGCCGACTTCGGCAGCGACCGCACCACCTCGGCAGCCGCGAGTTCACGCTCGGCGGCCGACGTCCGCGAGGCCAGCACCCAGGTGTCCTTCGAGCCGCCGCCCTGGCTGGAGTTGACCACCAGCGACCCCTCCGGCAGTGCCACCCGGGTCAGCCCGCCGGGCAGCACCCACACGTCGTCGCCGTCGTTGACCGCGAACGGCCGCAGATCCACGTGCCGCGGCGCGAGCTTGCTGTCGATCTGCGTGGGCACCGTCGAGAGCTGCATCACAGGCTGGGCGATCCACCCGCGCGGGTCGCTGCGGATCTTCTTGCAGATCGTGGCCAGTTCCTTGGCCGAAGCGTCGGGACCGAACACGATGCCGTAGCCGCCGGACCCCTCCACCGGTTTGATCACCAGTTCGTCGACCCGGTCGAGGACCTCCTCGCGCTCCTCCTCGAGCCAGCAGCGGAACGTGTCGACGTTGGCCAGCAGCGGCTTCTCCCCGAGGTAGTACTCGATGATCGTCGGCACGTAGGTATACACCAGCTTGTCGTCACCCACTCCGTTACCGACGGCACTGGAGATCACCACGTTGCCCGCCCGCGCGGCGTTGAGCACTCCCGCGACGCCGAGCACCGAGTCCGGCCGGAACTGCATCGGGTCCAGATAGGCGTCGTCGATGCGCCTGTAGATCACGTCGACCTGCCGCTCCCCCTCGGTGGTGCGCATGTAGACGGTGTTGTCCCGGCAGAACAGGTCGCGGCCCTCGACGAGTTCGACGCCCATCTGCCGGGCCAGCAGCGAGTGTTCGAAGTACGCGGAGTTGTAGACCCCAGGGGTCAGCACCACCACCGTCGGATCCGCGACGTTGTTGGCAGCGGCGTTGCGCAGAGCCCGCAGCAGGTGCGACGAATAATCGCCGACAGCGCGAACCCTGTTGGTGGCGAACAGGTTCGGAAACACCCGCGCCATCGTTCGGCGGTTCTCCATCACATAGGACACCCCGGACGGCGAACGCAGGTTGTCCTCGAGCACGCGGAAGTTGCCCTGCGCGTCGCGAATCAGGTCGATGCCGGCGACGTGGATGCGCACCCCGTTCGGGGGGTGGATGCCGACGGCTTCGCGATGGAAGTGCTCGCATGACGTCACGAGGCGGCGGGGAATGACGCCGTCGCGCAGGATCTCCTGCTCGCCGTAGATGTCGTCGAGGTACATCTCCATCGCCCGCACCCGCTGGGTGATCCCGCGCTCCAGCCGCGTCCACTCGGCGGCCGAGATCACCCGGGGCACGAGGTCGAGGGGGAACGGCCGCTCCTGCCCCGACAGCGAGAAGGTGACGCCCTGGTCGAAGAACGCGCGTGCGAGCGCTTCGGCCCGTCCCTCGAGCTCGGAAGCGTCGGACGGGGCCAACTCGGCAAAGATCCCCTTGTAGGGTCCTCGCACGTTGCCCTGGTTGTCGAACATCTCGTCGAAGGCCTGGTCGTAGCCGCCCAGCTTGTTGTAGCCGCCGAAGATGCCCTCGTGCCGTCTGGCCGCCCGGGTGGTGCTGCGCGACGAACGGGCGGACTCGGTGGGCAGGGTGCGGAGGCTCACCCCGCCATGTTGCATGACTCCGGCCGTTTCGGCAGGCCAGTGCGGCTCGCTTTGGTCGATCGACCCGCCCGCTGGTACCCTGAGCAGTCGCTGCCCGCCGACGCGGGCCGGCGCCGAGACTTCTGTCGAACTGTTCCGAATCACCCGAGACTTACGAAGGAATTACCGCGTGGCCAACATCAAGTCGCAGCAAAAGCGCATCCTCACCAACGAGCGCCGCCGTCTGCGCAACCAGTCGGTGAAGTCCGCGCTGCGCACGTCTGTCCGCGGCTTCCGCGAGGCCGTCGACGCCGGCGAGAAGGACAAGGCCGCCGAGTTGCTGCAGACCACCAGCCGCAAGCTCGACCAGGCCGCCAGCAAGGGCGTCATCCACAAGAACCAGGCCGCCAACAAGAAGTCTGCGCTGGCCCTGGCGCTCAACAAGCTCTGAGCCCGCCCGGCCGCAGGTCAGTCGGCCACCAGTTCGGCCACCCGGCGCACCGCCGCTTCCAGCGCGTACTCGGGATCCGCGGCCGCTCCCTTCACATCCGCATTGAGCGTGGCCACCAGGCGCATCGCCTCGGCCACTGACGCGCGCGACCACCGCCGGGCCTGCTTCTGCGCCTTCTGCACCCGCCACGGCGGCATGCCGAGCTCGCCGGCCAACCGGTACGGATCCCCCGTCAGCGGACCCACCCTGGCGATCGCGTGCACCGCTTCGGCCAGCGCGTCGGCCAGCACCACCTGCGGCTCCCCCCGCAGCATCGCCCACCGCAGCGCTTCGGCCGCCCCGGCGACATCGCCGGTGACCGCCTTGTCGGCGATGTCGAAGCCCTTCACCTCGGCCTTGCCCGAGTGGTACCGGCGCACCGCGACGGCGTCCACTTCCCCGGCGGTGTCGGCCACCAGCTGAGAACACGCCGCCGCCAGCTCGCGGATGTCGGAGCCGACCGCGTCGAGCATCGCCGTGACCGTGTCGTCGCCCACCTTGATCTTGAGCGCGCGGAACTCGCGGCGGACGAAGTCGGCGCGTTCGGCGGCCTTGGTGATGCGGGCGCACGGATACACCTCGGCGCCGAGCTTCTTGAGCTGATCGGCCAGTGCCTTGGCCCGCCCACCACCGGCGTGCACCACCACGAGCACGGTGCCCGGCGGCAGGTCCGCGGCCACGGAGCCGATCAGCGCGACCGCGTCCTTGCCCGCCTCCGCCGCGGCCTCGAGCACCACCACCCGCGCGTCGGCGAACAGCGACGGGCTGAGCAGTTCGGCCAGTTCGCTGGTGCTGACCTCGCCCGCGCGCAGCCGGTCGACGGGCACGTCGTCGGTACCCGCCTGATTGCGCACGTCGCGCAGCACACCGGCGACCGCGCGTTCGACCAGCAGCTCCTCGTCACCGAGCACCAGGTGCAGTCCACCGACTTCTCGACTCACCCCCCGATCGTTTCACGCCGTCCGGACATCAACCGCGGCGTGGCCCGCCAGCGTCCACGCGAGCAGGCACACGGCCGCGCCTGCGCAGGCGACGCGCACCCACCGCAGCCGCCAGCAGATCACCAGCGCCAGTCCGCCGAAGGCCACCACGCCCACACCGGGCAACCCCGACGGCACCGTGACGGCGGCGCCCGGGACACCAGCGGCGCAGCGCGCCACGTTCAGCAGCCACCACAGTTCGGGGCCGGTGAACCGGATCAGCAGCTGCCCGCCCGCCGGCCACAGCGGGCACAGCGCCGCCGCGGCGGTGCCGAGCACCGTGATCGGTGGGATCACCGCGGCGACAACGAGATTCGCGGCGATCGAGACCATGCTCAACGTCCCCGAGATGCCGGCCACCAGTGGCGCCGTCACCAGCTGTGCGGCGACCGCGACACTGGTCGCGTCGGCCAGCGGTTTCGGCCAGCCCCGCGCCACCAGGCGTCGCGACCACACCGGCGCCAGCACGATCAGCGCCGCGGTCGCCGACACCGACAGCGCGAACCCGACGTCGACGGCCAGCTCGGGGGCGCCGATGAGCAGGGCGACGACACTGCCCGCCAACGCAGGCACGGCGTGCCTTCTGCGGTGTGACACCACCGCCAGCAGCGTGATCGCACCCATTACCGCCGCGCGCAGCACGCTGGCCGACGGCTGCACGACCACCACGAACGCCAGCAGCACCAGCGCCGCGAGCAGCACCGCCGTCCGCGGACCCAGGACACCCGCGCTGAACAGCACCGCCCCGCAGACGATGGTCACGTTGGCGCCGGAGACGGCGGTGAGGTGGGTCAGGCCCGCGGCGCGGAAGTCCGCCGTGGTCGACGCCGTGACGGCCGACGTGTCGCCGAGCACCAGCGCGGGCAGCATCGCCGCCTGGTCCGGCGGCAGCACCCTGCGCGCCTGGGCGGCGAATCCGGTCCGGATGCCGTGGGCGGCCCGCTGCACGGCCGACGCCTCACCGAGCGTCGGCTCGCCGGTCGCCGACAGCACCGCGACCGTGAGATCGCGGCGGTCGGGTGCGCCGACGCGCGCCCGGAAGGTCGCCGGCCGGCCGGCGGTCAGATCGGCGAACCCGGACACCGACGCGAACGCGACGACCCTGCCCGACGACGGCCGGCCGTCGACCGCCTGCAGCGTGCCGCGGAACATCAGCCGGCCGCCGCCCAGCGAGCGCGGGCTCTCCGCAGGGGTGACCGTGACGCTGGCGGTCCGGCCGTACAGGGCGGCGACGGGGTGGTCGTCGACCTGGTGCGTGCGCACCGCCGCGGCGACGGTGAACGCGGCGCCCACCGCAGCGACCGCCGCCAGACCCGCCCCGGCAGTCCGTAGGGCCTCACCGAGGTCGCCGCGGCCGCCGGCCCACCAGGCCGCGGCGGCGGTGAGGGCGAGCGCGACGAGTGTCACCAGTACCGCCGCCCCGGCATGCCACAGCGTGGTGGTGGCGGTGACCGCCCAGCCGGTCGCCGCGGCAGGCACCAGCCGCAGGTCGAGCGGGCGGTCGCTGTCCACCCGCGGATCAGATCCGGACCAGGTCGCGCAGCTTGTCCAGCCGCGCCGGACCGATGCCGTCGACGTCGCCGAGCTGGTCGACACTGGTGAACCGTCCGTTGGCGTCGCGCCACGCGATGATCGCCGCCGCGGTCACCGGTCCGACGCCGGGCAGCGCGTCGAGCTGTTCGGCCGTCGCGGTGTTGAGGTCCACCGCTTCCGGCGGTGCGGAGCCCGGATCTCGCGGCGGGGCCCCCGGCGGCGCGGCGGGAGTCGCGTCGCTCACCGAACTGCCCATCGTGGTCGGCCGGCCCGGCGGCGCCGCGATGCCGACGATGATCTGCTCGCCGTCGGTGACACGTCGCGCGAGGTTCAGCCCGACGAGGTCCGCACCGTCCAGCGCGCCGCCCGCACCTTCGAGGGCGTCGGCGATACGCGCGCCCGCAGCGAGGGTGACCAGGCCCGGCTTGTGCACGAGGCCGACGACGCTGACCACCACCGGCCCGTCGTCGACGGGCGGTGCCTGCGGACCGGCGGAGGAGACCGCCGCGACCGGCGGCAGTTTCGCCGCGGCCACCGGCGGCGGCTTGTCGCGGATCACGGTGAACACGGTCACCAGCACGGCGACCACCCCGACGAGGGCGAGCGCCGCCACGCCCGCCCGGCCGGGATCGGCCCGCACCGTCGCCAGCCATCCCCGTGCCGACGCACCTCGGGAGCCGTTGTCCGACAGGTCTTCCGGCAGCCACCGCGACAGCGCGGTGTCGGACCGGTCGCCGGTGGGCCGGTCGGCATCGCCGTCGACGGGCACGGCGTCGTCCGCGCCGGCGCCGGGACGGCGGGCCGGCCTGTCGGACTGCAATTCGGTGGGCATGCGCCGACCGTAGGTCCGGGAGCCGACTGCGACGGCCGCCACGGAGGCGTCGGAGCCGCCGCTGGGGATGAACGCACGACTGTGGACAACTCCCTGCCGACCGTGCACACCGGGCGAATAGTGTCTACCCACATGACTCGACGAGGAGGCACCAGATGACCGCACCGGCGGCGAACCGGCCACTGCGCGTGATCCAGTGGACGACGGGCAACATCGGGCGGCGGTCCCTGCACGCCATCATCGGCCGCAGCGACATGGAACTGGTCGGGGTGTACGCACACGGCGCGGACAAGGTCGGCGTCGACGCGGCCGAGCTGTCGGGGTGGCCGGAGCCGACCGGCGTCACGGCGACCGACGACATCGACGCGCTGATCGCGCTGAGGCCCGACGCGTGCTGTTACAACCCGTTGTGGCCCAGCGTCGACGAGCTGGTCCGGCTACTGGAGGCCGGTGTGAACGTGTGCTCGACCGCGGCGTGGATCACCGGCGGCAAGCAGACACCCGAGGACCTGGACCGGATCCGGAAAGCCTGCGAGACAGGCGAATCGACGATCTTCGGCAGCGGCGCACACCCCGGCATGACCAACATGGTCGGCATGGTGCTGTCCGGGTCGTGCGAACGCGTCGACGAGATCCGCATCACCGAGTCCGTCGACTGCTCGACCTACGAATCCGCGGGCACGCAGTCGGCGATGGGGTTCGGCCGGGACCCCGACACCCCCGGCCTCGCCGAGAGCGTGCGCCGCGAGAGCGAGGTGTTCGCCGAATCGGCGGCGATGATGGCCGACGCGATCGGCGCGACCGTGGACCGGATGACGTTCGACGTCGAGTTCACCGCCGCCACCGGCGACAGCGATCTGGGCTTCATGCAGATCCCGGCGGGCACCGTCGGCGGCGTGTACGGCTACCACCGCGGCTGGGTCGGCGATCGCAACGTGGTGAGTGTCGGGTTCAACTGGACCATGGGTTCGCATGTCACACCGCCGAAGCCGCTCGAGCACGGCCACGTCATCCAGGTGTTCGGGCTGCCCAACATGCGCACCGTGCTGCACTGCCTGCCGCCGAGGGACTGGACCGAGCCGGGCTTCATGGGGCTCGGCATGATCTACACGGCGATGCCGGTCACCAACGCGGTGCCCGCCGTGGTGGCCGCGCGCCCCGGCATCGTGACACTCAAGGACCTGCCACCGGTCACGGGCCGCGCGCAGCTCTGATCGGCGCCGCGGGTCACTCGCTGATCTGGACGACCACACCGACGGCGCCACCGCCGAGGTGGATCGACAGCACCGGGCCCATGTCGGTCACCGTCAGGGACTCGACCTGGGGCAGCCGGCTGGTGAGCGCCGCCCCGATCTGGTCGGCGGCGTCGTGGTTGTCGACGTGGTGCACGGTGACGGCCGCCCGCCGGTCACCGATCAACTCGGCGATCTGGTCGACCATCGCCGCGTGCGCCTTGGACACCGTGCGGATCCGCTGGGACAGCACCAGGCGGCCGTCGACGTCGAGGCACAGCAACGGTTTGAGCGCCAGCGCGGTGCCCAGCCACGATGCGGTGGTGCCGATCCGGCCGCTGCGCCGCAGGTTGTCCAGCCGGTGCACGACGATGAACGCGTGCCCCCGCGGCATCGCCGCCCTGGCCGCCGCCTCGACCGCGTCCAGGTCTGCACCGGTCGCCGCCGCCCGCGCCGCCGCGAGGGCGACGAAGCCGACACCCATGGCCGCCGACCGGGAGTTCACCACCCGCACGGCGGGTCCGAACTCCCGCGCCGCCTGCACTGCGGAGCCGACCGTGCTCGACAGCGCCGCCGAGATGTGCACCGCCACAACGCCGTCCCCGCCGCTGTCGTGCAACGCCTGCCGGTAGGTGTCGACGAGCTCGGCGGGTGTCGCGCCGGCCGTCGTCGCGTGGGCGTGGTCGTGGATGTCGTAGGGCACCGGGTCGACGCCGTCGCGCAGATCGACGCCGTCGACGAGCACGTGCAGCGGCACCTGCCGGATGTCGTACTGCTTGAGGTCGTCGGGCGCCAGCCGCGACGACGAGTCGGTGACCACGATGACCGGCATCGTCAGCCCGCCGGATCCGGTTCGCCGGCACCGGCTTCGGCCAGCGCCTTGAGCATCAGCTCGGCCACCGCCTGATGTGCCTCGAAATTCCAGTGGATGCCGTCGGGGTTCCCGCGACCGCTCATCACCTCGTCGCCCACCGCCGCCTTGAGATCGACGAGTGGGACGTCGTGTTCCTGCGCCCACTCGGTCAGCGCACGCACCGTGCCGGCCCGGCCGTGGTGCGCCCTGCCGTAGGAGTCGGCGATGTGCACCGACGGCAACGATGCCACCACCGGGATGCCTGGCCTGTTGAAGTCGATGGCCCCGCGGGTCATCTCGAGATATTCGACGCTCAGGTGCGGGGGCAGGGCGGCGCGGGCGACCGGGGAGAACCGGGGCTGCACCCAGCCGTAGCCGTCGCGCACCCAGCGCCGCAACCACGGCGGGCGGACGTAGCGGATCAGTTCGCGCAGCGCCGTGGGCAGCGGCGAGGGCAGCGAGTCCATGCCGCCGGTCGCGAAGATCACCGCTCCGGCCCGGGGCAGCGCCGCCCATGATCGCGGGTCCTGAGTGGCCGCCCACCACACGTCGCGACACGTCCAGCCGATCCGGCCGATCAGTTCGAGCTCCCAACCCAATTGCGAGGCAACCAGATTGGGCCAGATCCGAGGATCGTCGGCGGGCAGCCCGCCGGTCGGGCCGTAGTAGGCCAGCGAGTCCGCGAACACGAGCAGCGTCCGGTCCGGCGGCCCGCTGCACTCAGAGGACGTCATTGGCCACCTGCGCCGAGGCGTTCCACACGTCGAGCCGCCACCGCACGGCCTCGGCGTCGGGCCGGGAATGCCCGGACAGCTGGACCCAGCTGGCGTTGCCCATGCCGCCGAGCACCGGCCAGTTGTCGACCGGCAGCGCGAGCAGCGCCGCAGTGAGGGCGGCGATCAGACCGCCGTGCGCGACCAGCACCACCGGCCGGTCGGCGTCCGCCCCGTCGCGGTCGGAGCCCCAGTCCGGTTGCGCGGCGATGATCTCGTCGACCAGCGGCATGCTGCGCGCGGCGACGTCGACGCGGCTCTCACCGCCGTGCGGCGCCCACCGCGCGTCGTCGCGCCATGCCAGCCGGGCGCCCGGCGCCGCGGCGTCCACGTCAAGGTGCGTCAGGCCCTGCCAGTCACCCAGGTGGGTCTCACGCAGCCGCGCGTCGACACCCACCGGAACGCCGGAACGCTCGCCGAGCACCGTCGCGGTGTCCAGGGCGCGTCGCAGATCCGAGGACAGGATCAGCAGCGGCTGCCGCTTGGCCAGCACCTCGGCCGCCGCGACGGCCTGGTCGCGGCCGAGGTCGGTCAGGTCGGTGTCCAGCTGGCCCTGCATCCGGCTGCCCGCGTTGTACTCGGTCTGGCCGTGGCGCAGCATCACCAGCCGCCGGACGGTCACGGCGACCCGTCCAGATCGACGGGCACCGTCGGGCAGTCCCGCCACAGCCGGTCGAGTGCGTAGAAGTTCCGCTCGTCCTGGTGCTGGATGTGCACGACGATGTCGACGTAGTCCAGCAGCGTCCAGCGACCCTCGCGGGTGCCCTCCCGCCGGGCCGGTTTGTGGCCGGCGAGCCGCATCTTCTCCTCCACCTCGTCGACGATCGCATTGACCTGGCGTTCGTTGGACGCCGACGCGATGACGAAGCAGTCGGTGATGACGAGCTGGCCCGACACGTCTATGACCACCACGTCGTCGGCGAGCTTGTCGGCGGCGGCCCGCGCCGCGACGGTGGCCATCTCGATCGCCTCGTCGGTTGCGCTCATCGGTTGTCTCCCTCTGTGTCGGCCGGCGCGGTGTAGAGCCCGCGCTTGGCCACGTACTGCACCACACCGTCGGGTACGAGGTACCAGATCGGCCGTTCCTCCTTCGCCCGCAGCCGGCAGTCGCTCGACGAGATCGCCAGCGCGGGCACCTCGACAAGGGTCAGCGCGTCGGCGGGCAGCTCGCGCATCGCCGCAGCGATGTGCTTGCCGTCCAGCTCGTAACCCGGCCTGCTGACGCCGACGAACCGGGCGATCGAGAACATCTCCTCCCAGTTCTGCCACGACAGGATGGAGGCCAGCGCGTCGGCGCCGGTGATGAAGTACAGGTCGGCGTCCGGGTTCTGTGCGCGCAGGTCGCGCAGGGTGTCCTTGGTGTAGGTGGCCCCGCCGCGGTCGATGTCGACGCGGCTCACCGAGAACCGTGGGTTCGACGCGGTGGCGATGACGGTCATCAGGTAGCGGTCCTCGGCGGCGGTCACCTGGCGGTTGTGCTTCTGCCAGGGCTGGCCGGTCGGCACGAACACCACCTCGTCGAGATCGAACAGGTCGGCGACTTCGCTGCCAGCGATCAGGTGGCCGTTGTGGATGGGATCGAACGTCCCGCCCATCACGCCGAGCCTGCGCCGAGTTGCCACGAAAAGCGAGCTTACGGGAGCGTTACCTGCGGATCAGATCGGCAGCAGCGCGTCGATCACACCGGCGAGCTGTTTGGCCGACCGGCACTCGTGCATCGTGATGACCTCTTCGTAGCGCGGCACCGCCGAGTCGCCGCTGCCCCACAGGTGGCGCGGTTCGGGGTTGAGCCAGTGCGCGTGCCTGCTCGCGGTGACCATCTGGGTGAGCAGGTCGATCTCGGGGTTGCGGTAGTTGTTGCGGGCGTCGCCGAGCACGAGCAGCGAACTGCGCGGGCTCAGCACGTTCGGGAAGCCGTGCAGGAACGACGAGAACGCGTTGCCGTAGTCGGAGTGGCCGTCGCGGGTGTAGACGCCCGCTTCGCGGGTGATGCGCTGCACCGCGACCGCCAGGTCGGCGTCCGGCCCGAACAGCGTGGTGACCTCGTCGGTGGTGTCGTTGAAGGCGAACACCCGCACCCGGGAGAACTGCTGGCGCAGCGCGTGCACCAGCATCAGGGTGAAGTGGCTGAACCCGGCCACCGAGCCGGACACGTCGCACAGCACCACCAGTTCCGGTCGCGCGGGGTGCGGCTTCTTGAGCACCACGTCGATCGGCACCCCGCCGGTCGACATCGACTTGCGCAGCGTCTTGCGCATGTCGATCTCGCCGGCCCGTGACCGGCGCCGCCGCGCGGCAAGCCGCGTCGCGAGGGTGCGGGCCAGCGGCGCCACCACCCGGCGCATCTGGCGCAGCTGTTCCCCGGAGGCGCGCAGGAACTCGACGTTCTCCGCCAGCTGCGGCACGCCGTACATCTGCACGTGCTCGCGACCGAGCTGCTCGGCGGTGCGGCGCTTGGTCTCCGACTCCACCATCTTGCGCAGCTGCGAGATACGTTGCGCCGCAAGCGCCTTGGCGATCTGCTCCTGGGTCGGTGACGGCTCGTCGCCGTAGGGTGCCAGCAGTCCGGCCAGCAGCCGGCCCTCCAGGTCGTCCAGACTCATCGCCTTGAGCGCCTGATAGGACGAGTAGGACGGTCCGCGGCTGGAGTTGTAGCGGCCGTAGGCCTCGACGATCTGCGCGATCATCGCGGTCAGCCGCTCGTCGAGGTTGGCCAGGTCGGGGTTGTCGGCCAGCATCTTCACCAGCGCGTCGCGCATCGCCTCGATGTCCTCGGGCGGCAGTCCCTGCTCGTCGTCGCTCTCGCCGTCCTCGTCCTCCAGCACGGTCTTCGCGCCGAGCGCGGCGGGGAAGAAGAGGTCGAACATCGCGTCGTAGGTGTCGCGGTGGTCGGGTCTGCGCAGCACCGCGCACGCGATGCCTTCGCGCAGCACCTCGCGGTCGCCGAGTCCGAGCACCGTCATCACCCGGCCGGCGTCGACGGTCTCCGACGGGCCGACCGAGATGCCCAAGCCGCGAAGCGCTTCGACGAACTCGACGAGGTGACCCGGCAGGCCGTGCGGAGCCAGCGGCTGCGGAGGTCGGACGCGGCGCGGAGGCATCAGTTGAGCCTCAGCTCTCCTGCGGCGCGTTGCTGGTCGGACTGGTGTTTGAGGATCACACCCAGGGTGGCGGCGATCATCGAGTCGTCGATGGTGTCCATGCCCAGCGCCAGCACGGTACGGCCCCAGTCGATGGTCTCGGCCACCGACGGCACCTTCTTGAGCTGCATGCCGCGCAGCACCCCGATGATGCGGACGAGTTCCGACGCGATGTGCTCGGGCAGGTCGGGCACCCGCGAGAGCAGGATCCGTCGCTCGAGATCGGGGTCGGGGAAGTCGATGTGCAGGAACAGGCAGCGCCGTTTGAGCGCCTCGGACAGTTCGCGGGTGGCGTTGGAGGTGAGCAGCACGAAGGGTGCGCGTTCAGCCTTGATGGTGCCGAGTTCAGGCACCGTGACGGCGAAGTCGCTGAGCACCTCGAGTAGCAGGCCCTCGATCTCGATGTCGGCCTTGTCGGTCTCGTCGATGAGCAGCACCGTCGGGTCGGTGCGCCGGATCGCCGTCAGCAGCGGGCGCGACAGCAGGAACTCCTCGGAGAAGACGTCCATCTTGGTCTGGTCCCAGTCGCCGGCATCGGCCGCGTTGCCCGCCTGGATGCGCAGGATCTGCTTGGCGTGGTTCCACTCGTAGAGCGCCCTGGCCTCGTCGACGCCCTCGTAGCACTGCAGCCGGACCAGCTCCGAGCCGGTGCACTGCGCCACCGCGCGGGCCAGTTCGGTCTTGCCGACGCCGGCGGGCCCCTCCACCAGGAGCGGCTTGCCGAGCCGGTCGGCGAGGAAAACTGCCGTGGCCGTTGCGGTGTCGGGCAGGTAGCCCGTCTCGGCGAGCTTGGCGGCGACGTCGTCGATGTCGGCGAACAGCGGCGCGGGGCGTGCGGGAACGCTCACAGGTCAATCTCCTAGGAACTCTGAAGTCAGGCGGGGCGGGTCTGACCGTCTCCCCAGACGATCCATTTGGTCGAGGTCAGTTCGGGCAGCCCCATCGGCCCGCGAGCGTGCAGCTTCTGGGTCGAGATGCCGATCTCGGCGCCGAAGCCGAACTGCTCACCGTCGGTGAACGAGGTGGACGCGTTGACCATCACCGCCGCCGCATCGACCTGCTCGGTGAACCGCTGAGCGGCAGCCAGATCCGTGGTGACGATGGCCTCGGTGTGACCGGTGCCGTACTCGTTGATGTGCGCGATGGCCGCGTCGAGGCCGTCGACCACCGACAGTGCGATGTCCAGCGAGAGGAACTCGGCCCGCAGCTCGTCTTCGGTCGGGTCGCCGTGCACGGTCACCCCGGCGGCCTGCAGCGCACCGGCGAGGCGGGGCACCGCGTGTTCGGCGATCGACGCGTCGACGAGCAGGGACTCGGCGGCGTTGCAGACGCTGGGCCGACGGGTCTTGGCGTTGAGCACGATCCGTTCGGCGACGTCGAGGTCCGCGGCCTCGTGGACGTACACGTGGCAGTTGCCGACGCCGGTCTCGATGGTGGGCACCTTGGCGTCGCGCACCACCGCGTCGATCAGTCCCGCTCCCCCGCGCGGGATCACCACGTCGACCAGGCCGCGGGCCTGGATGAGGTGGGTGACGCTGGCCCGGTCGTGGCTGGGCAGCAGCTGTACGGCGTCGACGGGCAGCCCCTCGGCGGCCAGGGCGGCGCGCAGCGCCACCACGAGTGCCTCGTTCGAGTGCACCGCCGACGAACTGCCGCGCAGCAGTACGGCGTTGCCGGATTTCAGCGTCAGCCCGAAGGCGTCCACCGTGACGTTCGGCCTGCCCTCGTAGACCATGCCGACGACACCGAGCGGCACCCGCTGCTGGCGCAGCTGCAGGCCGTTGGGCAGCGTGCGTCCGCGCAGCACCTCGCCCACCGGGTCCGGCAGACCGGCGACCTGTCGCAGTCCGGCGGCGATGCCGTCGACCCGCTGGGGGTTGAGGGCGAGCCGGTCCAGCATCGCGGCCGGGGTGCCGGCTGCCCGAGCGGTGTCCAGGTCGACCGTGTTGGCCGCCAGGATGTCGTGCACCCGGGCGAGGACCGCGTCGGCCGCAGCGTGCAGCGCCCGGTCCTTGGTCGCGGTGGGCAGCGTCGCGAGGACGCGGGCCGCGACCCTGGCGCGTCGGGCGGCATCGTGGACCTGCTGGCGCAAGTCGGCAACCGGCGGTGCTTGCAGACTCATCAGCCCAGCGTATCGGACCTGTGCCCGGCGCTCGACGCGTGTCAGAGACCGCAGCCGGTGGCGCTGGTCTAGCGTGAGATGACTATGACGACGCGGGTCTGCGTGGTCGGCAGTGTCAATGCCGACGTGACGTACCGGGTCTCCGCGTTGCCGCGGCCAGGACAGACGGTGCTGGCGTCGTCGACCTCGAGCGCGCCGGGCGGCAAGGGCGCCAACCAGGCGGTGGCCGCCGCGCGGGCCGGCGCCGAGGTGGCGCTGGTCGCCGCGCTCGGTGACGACGCCGCTGCGCAGTCGCTGCGAAGCCATCTGCGCGGCAACGGGGTCGCCCTCGACGGGGTGGTCACCGTGCCGGGACCCAGCGGGTCGGCGGTGATCATGGTCGACGCGGCGGCGGAGAACAGCATCGTGGTGGCGCCGGGCGCGAACGCCGCGCTGCGGGTCGAATCCGCCGCGGTACGCGACGTCATCGCCGCCGCCGAGGTGCTGTTGCTGCAGTTGGAGATCCCCGTCCAGACCGCCGTCGACGCCGCCCGAATGGGGCGCGACGCGGGCGCGGTCGTCATCGTCAACGCCTCACCGGCCGGCGCGAAGGCCCACGAGTTGTTGGCACTGTCCGAACTGGCCGACGTGGTGGTGGTCAACGAGGCGGAGGCGGCCGACTGGCACTGGCCGGTGGCGCATCTGGTGATCACCCGCGGCGCGCGCGGCGCGAGCTATCTCGGCGACGGGGAACGCTTCGACGTCCCAGCCCCGGCCGTCCGGGCGGTCGACACCACCGGGGCCGGCGACGTGTTCGCCGGCGTGCTGGCCGCGGATTGGCTGCGCGGCCACGAGACGGCGTTGCGCCGGGCGTGTGTGGCGGGCGCGCTGGCGACCCTGGTGCCGGGCGCAGGTGACTGCGCGCCGTGTTCGGATGACATCGACGACGAACAGGAAGGGAGACGGCGTGACCGACGCTCCGCGACCGCCCGAGGGTGACTGGCTGGGAACGAAGTTCCTGCGCTTCGACAGGGAGGGTCCGTTCGGCGTCTGCACGCTGGACCGCCCGGAGGCGCGCAACGCGATGACTCCGGCGATGTACTTCGGCATCAAGTACGCCGTGAAGCATGTCGACGCCGACCCGGACCTGGCCGGGCTGCTGATCACCGGGACCGGCGATGTGTTCGCCCCCGGCGGGGACATGGGCGGTGGCGGCGAGGACAACTGGCTGACCTTCGGGTCCGCGCTCGGGATGGACGCGTTGCCGTTCGACACGCTGCGGCAGTCGGTCAAGCCGGTGGTGGCGGCGGTCAACGGGTTGTGTCAGGGCGGCGGGATGCAGATCGCGCTGTGCGCGGACATCGCCGTGGTGAGCGAGCGGGCGACGTTCCGGGTGCCGGAGTTGTACCGCGGCATCGCCGACACGTACTACAGCCACATGCTGGCCCGCCTGATCGGGCCGGTCCGCACCCGCGACCTGATGTTCACCGGCCGCACCCTGTCCGCCGCCGAGGCGCTGGACTGGGGCATGGTGGCCCGCGTGGTTCCCCACGACGACCTGCATGACACGGCCCGCGAGGTGCTCGCGCAGTGCTGCCGCACGGCGCCGGGCGCCCGCTCGGTGATCAAGTCGAGCATCGACGACTACGTCGGCCTGTACGACCGCATCGGCATGCAGGCCAGCCTGGGCGCACCCGAGTCGATCGAGGGCTTCATGGCGTTCAAGCAGCGGCGCTCCCCCGAGTGGGTGCATCCCGACCTGCGCATCGACGGGCGCCTGTAGCCCTCAGCGTTCCGGGACCTCGCGTTCGATCTCGTCGAGCCAGGTGCGCGCCGACATGTCCGACGGCGCCCGCCAGTCACCGCGCGGCGACAGCGAGCCGCCCGCCGACACCTTGGGGCCGTTCGGCAGCGCCGAGCGCTTGAACTGGCTGAACGAGTAGAACCGCTGGGCGAACACCTGCAGCCAGTGCCGGATCTCCTCGATCGAGTACGACGGCCGCTTGCTCTCCGGAACCCCGAACGGCCAGTCACCGCGCTCGGCGTCGCTCCACGCGTGCCAGGCCAGGAACGCGACCTTCGAAGGACGGAATCCGTAGCGCAACACCTGGAACAGCGAGAAGTCCTGCAGCACATAGGGTCCGACCTTGCCCTCGCTGCTCTGGATCTCCTCGTCCTCACCGGCGGGCACCAGTTCCGGGCTGATCTCGGTGTCGAGCACCGACTGCAGCACCTCGTTGACCTCGTCCTCGAACTGGTTCGACGCGATGACCCACCGGATCAGGTGCTGGATCAGGGTCTTGGGCACCCCGCCGTTGACGTTGTAGTGCGACATCTGGTCGCCGACACCGTAGGTGGACCAGCCCAGCGCGAGCTCCGAGAGGTCACCGGTGCCGAGCACGATGCCGCCGCGCTGGTTGGCCAGCCGGAACAGGTAATCGGTCCGCAGACCGGCCTGCACATTCTCGAAGGTGACGTCGTAGACCTTCTCGCCGCGGCTGAACGGGTGGTCCATCTCCTTGAGCATCAGTTCGGCGGTCGACTTGATGTCGATGGTCTCGAACGTCACCCCGAGCGACTCGGCGAGGCGGACCGCGTTGTTCTTCGTCCGGTCGCCGGTGGCGAAGCCGGGCAGGGTGAACGCCAGGATGTCGCTGCGGGGGCGCTCTTCCCGGTCCATCGCGCGGGCGGCGACGATCAGCGCATGGGTGGAGTCCAGGCCGCCGGACAGTCCCAGCACGATCTTCGGGTAGTCCAGTGCGCGAAGCCGTTGTTCCAGGCCGGACACCTGGATGTTGTAGGCCTCGTAGCAGTCCTGCTCGAGGCGGGCGGGATCAACGGGCACGAAGGGGAAGCGCTCCACCTCGCGGCGCAGGCCGATGTCGCCGGTCGGCGGGTCGAGGGTGAACTCGATCCGCCGGAACGCGTCGTCGTCGATGCCGTGGTGGCGGCGGTTGTCGTCGAACGTCCCCATCCGCAGCCGGTCGTTGCGCAGCAGCTGCAGGTCGACGTCGGCGACCGACCGGCGCTCCCCCTTGGGGAACCGCTCGGACTGCGCCAGGCACACCCCGTTCTCCCAGATCATCGTCTGCCCGTCCCAGGCCAGGTCGGTGGTCGACTCGCCCTCGCCGGCCGCGGCGTAGACGTAGGCCGCCAGGCACCTCGACGACGCCGAACGTGCCAGCAGGCAGCGGTCCTCGGACCGCCCGATGGTGATCGGGCTGCCGGACAGGTTGGCCAGCACAGTTGCGCCGGCCAGTGCGGCCTCCGCGTGCGGCGGCACCGGGACGAACATGTCCTCGCAGATCTCCACGTGCAGCACGAAGTGCGGCACGTCGGTGGCGGCGAACAGCAGGTCCGGACCGAACGGCACCCATTCGCCGCCGAGGCGGATCTCGCCGCGTTCGTCGTCTCCGGCGCCGATCTGGCGCTTCTCGTAGAACTCCCGGTAGGTCGGCAGGTACGACTTGGGCACCACCCCGAGCACCCGGCCGCGGTGGATCACCACGGCGGTGTTGTAGACGCGATTGCGATGCCGCAGCGGCGCCCCGACCACCAGCACCGGCAGCAGATCCGCCGACTGTGCCACCACGTCGCGCAGCGCGGCCTCGACGCTCTCCAGCAGCGCGTCCTGCAGGACGATGTCCTCGATGGAGTAACCGGACAGCGTCAACTCCGGGAACACGGCCAGCCCGACGCCGTCGTCGTGGCATTCGCGCGCCAACCCGAGCACCGATTCCGCGTTCTTCACCGGGTCCGCGAGCGCGGTGTGATGGGTGCAGGCGGCGACGCGCACGAAGCCGTGACGGTAGGCCGAATAGAAATCCATGCCTCATTGTTGCCCGGAAACTTCGCGGGGTATGCAGCACACATGAGTGGAACCGTCCTGCTGGTCATCGACATGATGAACACCTACCAACATCCCGATGCCGAGAAGCTGGCGCCGAACGTCGAGAAGATCATCGATCCCCTGGCCGGGCTGATCGCCGGCGCACGCGAGCGCGACGACGTGGAACTGATCTACGTCAACGACAACTACGGCGACTTCACCGCCGAATTCAGCGACATCGTGCGCTCGGCGCTCGAGGGTGACCGCAAGGACCTGGTCGAGCCGATCGCCCCGCCGGAGAAGTGCCGGCTGATGACGAAGGTGCGCCACAGCGCGTTCTATGCGACCCCGCTGGCCTACCTGCTCGGCCAACTCTCGCCCGAGCGGCTGATCCTCACCGGCCAGGTCACCGAGCAGTGCATCCTCTACACCGCCCTCGACGCCTACGTCCGGCACTTCCCCGTCGTCGTCCCGCCCGACGCGGTGGCGCACATCGACCCCGAACTCAGCGACGCGGCGCTGACGATGATGAAGGAGAACATGAGCGCCGAGATCGTCCCGGCCGCCGAGTGCCTGGGGTGACCGGTCGAATCGGCTGACCGCGAACGCGATTCGGTTCGTGTTGGCCGGCAGTTCGTCAGCTCGCACCACGCCCGATCCGCCGATTTCGCCTCGGCCGCGCAGGGTCGATGCCACACCACCCGACCACTGCTGGAGGAACCATGACCAAGCTCGCGGTGCAGCGCCCGTCGCGCACCTTCCTGCCTGAACTGTCCGACCTGTCGCAGCTGTTCTCCGGCTTCCCGGCGTTCCCGAACTATCCGACCATGGCCGGCCTTCGGCCGTTCTCCGACAGCCACCTGATCCGTATCGAGGACGAGGTGCTCGACGGCCGCTACGAGGTGCGCGCCGAGCTGCCCGGGGTGGACCCCGCCGAGATCGGCGTCACGGTGCGCGACGGTCAGCTGACCGTCAGGGCCACCAGGGCCGAGAAGATCGCGAGCAACGGCCGCTCCGAGTTCCGCTACGGGGCGTTCACCCGGACCGTCCCGCTGCCCGTCGGCGCCGACGAGGACGCCATCACCGCGACCTACGGTCGGGGCGTGCTGAGCATCGCGGTGCCGGTAGACGGCGACGAGCACACCGGCAAGCAGGTCGAGGTGCAGGCCGTCGACGGTGACGTGACCGTCACCTCTCACAGCGAGTAGCACCTGTCGGAAACGGCCCCGGAGCTGCGGTTCCGGGGCCGTTGTCGGGCCTGCCCCTACTCTGGTGGACGTGGAATCGCCCGAACTCGTCGCCCTGCTGCGGGGTCGGCGCGTCGCGGTGCTCACCGGCGCGGGGATGTCCACCGACTCCGGCATCCCGGACTACCGCGGCCCGGACTCGCCGCCGAGCAATCCGATGACGATCCGCCAGTTCACCGGCGACCCGGTGTTCCGGCAGCGCTACTGGGCCCGCAACCACGTGGGCTGGCGGCACATGGCCGCGACGCTGCCGAATGCCGGCCACCGCGCGCTGGCCGCGCTGGAGCGCGCCGGCGTGGTCAGCGGACTGATCACCCAGAACGTCGACCTGCTGCACACCAAGGCGGGCAGCAGGCACGTCATCGACCTGCACGGCACCTACGCGCAGGTGATCTGCCTGGACTGCGGGCACACCATGTCCCGGGCGGCGCTGGCCGACCTGCTGGAGGCGGCCAACCCGGGCTTCCTCGAGCTGGCGGAGGCGGTCGGCGGGATCGCCGTCGCCCCCGATGCGGACGCCGTCGTCGGCGACACGTCGTCGTTCCGCATCATCGACTGTCAGCGCTGCGGCGGCATGCTCAAACCCGACATCGTGTACTTCGGCGAGAGCGTGCCCAAGGAGCGGGTGGACCGGGCATACGCGTTGGTCGACGCGGCCGACGTGCTGCTGGTGGCGGGATCGTCGCTGACCGTCTTCTCCGGATACCGGTTCGTCCGGCACGCCGCGGCGCGCGGCATGCCGGTCGCGATCCTCAACCGAGGGCCCACCCGGGGCGACGACCTGGCGACGGTGAAGCTCGACAACGGTTGCTCGCCGATGCTGGCGCTGCTGGCCGACGAGTTGCCTGCGCTGTCCGCCTCCGCTTGACTGCCCGGGTGACTTCCGTGCTGGACCGCTGGCGTCCCGACCCAGGCCCCGCAGACGGGAGGTGGGCCGCCGGTGTCGGCGACACCCTGGCCGCCGTGCTGCGGCCCCCCGATCTGCTCGCTAAGCCGCTGCGCCTGCTCAACCACTTCGGCGGGGTCGCCATCAGTGCCGACGCCGTCGAATTCGACGGGGATGACGTCGAGTGGGCCGACGTCGCCGACATCGAGACGGTCAGCCTGTTCGGCTACCTGTTCTCCGGCGCCCTCGACAAGCAGCTGAACAAGCTGCCGCTGCCCCGCTTCCCGGGCCGCAGCCTGGTGGTCGGCGTCGCCTCGGATGCCGCGCTGACGGCGATCGTCGCCGCCACCGGTGATGCGCTGCGCAAGCTGGACGTGAAGATCCCCGCCGAAGTCAACTATCAGGGGCTGGTGCGGCGCCGCACCCTCTCGCCGGGCATTCTGGCCACGCTGCTGCTCGCCGACGGCGCCGTGCGGTCGTCGCTCACCGCGACCGCCGAGGCGAAGGGCATCCGGGTCCGGCCGTCCGACGACGACCCCCTCGAGGAGGCCGAGGAGCGGGCCTCCCGGATCAAGCGGTTCGTGGGACGCCTGACGAACCGCTAGACGGCGACCAGGTCGTCGGCGTGCACGGCGGGCCTGCGCATCTCGGCGGGCAGGTCGGAGGTGGAGCGGCCGAGCATCGTCGCCAGTTCCGAGTGGTCGTAGGCCACCACCCCGCGGGCCACCATCGTCGCGTCCTGTGCCCGCAGTTCGACGACGTCGCCGCCGTAGAACCGGCCCGACACCGCGGTGATGCCTGCGGACAGCAGTGAACGCCGTTGGCCGACAACGGCGCGCACGGCGCCGTCGTCGAGGGTCAGCGCGCCGGCGGCCTCCGCGGCGTAGCGCACCCAGAACCGTCGCGCCGACATGCGTTCGGCGCGTGGGGCGAACACGGTTCCCACCGAGGCGTCGGCCAGCGCAGCGGACGCGTCGGCGGCGGCGGCGAGCAGCACCGGCACCCCCGCGTCGGCGGCGAGCAACGCCGACGACAGCTTCGAGGCCATGCCGCCGGTGCCGAGGTGACTGCCGCGGCCGGCGACCACGCCGTCCAGATCGTCGGGACGCGCCACCTCGGCGATGAACTGCGCGTTGCCTTTTCGCGGATCGGAGTCGTACAGGCCGTCCACATCCGACAGCAGCACCAGCGCATCGGCGCCGACCAGATGCGCCACCAGCGCCGAGAGCCGGTCGTTGTCGCCGAACCGGATCTCGTTGGTGGCCACGGTGTCGTTCTCGTTGACGATCGCCACCGCGTGCAGTGCCCGCAACCGGTCGAGAGTGCGCTGGGCGTTGGTGTGCTGAACCCGCATCGAGATGTCGTGCGCGGTCAGCAGGACCTGCCCGACGGTGCGCTGGTAGCGGGCGAACGCCGCGCTCCACGAGTTGATCAGGGCGACCTGTCCGACACTCGCGGCGGCCTGTTTGGTCGCCAGATCGGCGGGCCGGCGGGACAGCCGCAGCGGTTCGATGCCGGCGGCGATCGCACCGGAGGACACGATCACCACGTCGGAGCCCGCCTTCATCCGGGACTCGATCGCGTCGGCCAGCGTCGCCAGCCGGCCGGCGTCGAACACCCCGGCCGGAGTGGTCAGCGCGGTGGTGCCGATCTTGACGACGATGCTGCGTGCGGTGCGGACGGCCTCGCGGTGCATGGAGCGTGCGGAGCCGACCCCGTCCGGGGTCACTCGTCACCGCCGGAGCGGCGGCGCTCCCGCCTGGCGACCTTGCGCTCGGCGGCCCGGACGCGGTCGGTCTGCTCGAGGCGGATGTCGGTGCCACGGCCGGACAACGGCATGTCGACACCGGCCGGGGTCTGCGGCTCCCAGTCGAAGGTCATGTCGCCGATCGTGACCGCGCATCCCGGCTTCGCACCGAGCTTGAGCAGTTCGTCCTCGACCCCGAGCCGGTTGAGCCGGTCTCCGAGGTACCCGACCGCCTCGGCGTTCTCGAAGTCGGTCTGGCCGATCCAGCGTTCGGGTCGCGCGCCGCGCACCACGAATCCTCCCTGGCCGTCCGATTCCACGGTGAACCCGCTGTCGTTCACCGGGACCGGACGGATGACGGGGCGCCTCGGCACCACCGGTGGCTGCGCCTCCCGGTAGGCGCTGACCAGCTCCCACAGCGCGAAGGTCAACGGCCGCAAACCGTCCCGGCTCACAGTCGAGATCTCGAACACCGGCCACCCGAAGCGGCGGACCACTTCGTCGCGGACGAAGTCGGCAAGTTCGCGCGCGTCGGGCACGTCGATCTTGTTGAGCACCACTGCACGTGGCCGTTCGGTGAGGTCGCCCAGCGCCGTGTCACCCTGCAGCGTCGGGGTGTAGGCGGCCAATTCGGCTTCCAGCGCCTCGATGTCGGACACCGGGTCCCGGCCCGGTTCCAGCGTCGCGCAGTCGACGACGTGGACGAGGACGGCGCACCGCTCGATGTGTCGCAGGAACTCCAGGCCGAGGCCACGGCCCTCGGACGCACCGGGGATCAGCCCGGGCACATCGGCGACGGTGAACGTGTTGTCTCCAGCCGACACCACGCCCAGGTTCGGAACCAGCGTGGTGAACGGATAGTCGGCGATCTTGGGCTTGGCCGCCGAGATCACCGACACCAGCGATGACTTGCCCGCCGAGGGGAAGCCGACCAAACCGACGTCGGCGACGGTCTTGAGTTCCAGGGTGAGGTCGCGGACCTGACCCTTCTCCCCGAGCAGCGCGAAGCCGGGCGCCCTGCGGGCCCGTGACGCCAGCGCCGCATTGCCAAGGCCACCGCGTCCACCGGCGGCCGCTTCGAATCGCGTGCCCGCACCCACCAGGTCGGCGAGGACGCGGCCCTGGTCGTCGAGCACCACCGTGCCGTCGGGCACCCGCACCTCGAGGTCAGCGCCCGCGGCGCCGTCGCGATTGCTGCCGGCGCCCTGCTTGCCGGACGGCGCGACGACATGCGGATGGAAGTGGAAGTCCAGCAGAGTGTGCACCTGCGGATCGACGACCAGCACGATGCTGCCGCCACGGCCGCCGTTGCCGCCGTCGGGACCACCGAGAGGTTTGAACTTCTCGCGGTGCACCGAGGCGCAGCCGTGACCGCCGTTGCCCGCGGTCGCGTGAATCACGACGCGGTCGACGAAGCGGGGCATTGCAGTACTCCTCCGAAAGTAACGCCGGGGCGGAAAAGCGCTCGCGAGTCCCCCGCAGCGTCACCGTCGCGAAGCTTAAGCCTCCGGGCGGGCGACCGGGACGATGTTGACGAGCTTGCGCCCGCGCCTGATGCCGAACTCGACGGCGCCGGGTGCGGTGGCGAACAGCGTGTCGTCGCCGCCGCGGCCGACGTTCACGCCGGGATGAAAGTGGGTGCCGCGCTGCCGCACGATGATCTCGCCGGCCTTGACGACCTGGCCGCCGAACCGCTTAACACCCAGCCGCTGGGCGTTGGAGTCGCGACCGTTGCGCGAGCTGGAAGCGCCCTTCTTGTGTGCCATGTCCGTTCGCTCCCCTACTTGATTCCGGTGACCTTGAGCACGGTCAGCTGCTGACGGTGCCCCTGGCGCTTGTGGTAGCCGGTCTTGTTCTTGAACTTGTGGATACGGATCTTGGGACCCTTGGTGTGCTCGAGCACCTCGCCGGTGACCGCGACCTTCTCCAGCTCCTTGGCGGCGCTGGTGACGTTCGCGCCGTCCACGACGAGTGCGACGGGCAGCGAGACCGAGGCGCCCGCGTCGGCGTCGAGCTTCTCGACCTTCACGATGTCACCGACGGCGACCTTGTACTGCTTGCCGCCGGTCTTGACGATTGCGTAGCTCGCCATCGATGGTCTACCTCTTCGTATCGCGGGCGCGCGCTACCCGGGGGGCGCGAGCGCGGGTCTTGGGGTGCGGGCTTCAGATGCTTGAACATCTGTTCCCGCTGCCACCGGCCCGGATTACGTGCAGCCTGGTGACAACTGGTCAAGGGTACGTGACCAGCGGGTAGAGGGTCAAACCGCCAGCGGTCTCACACTCAGTCGCCTGCCGGCGGGCCCGCCGGCCGGGCCGCGGCACGTCGCCGCGGACGCCGGCTCGAGACGGCGATCACCTCGGGCTCGACGTCTTCCTCGTCGTCGGAGTCCTCGTCGTCGTCGTCCGAGTCGTCGTCATCGTCGTCGTCATCCGAGTCGTCATCGTCATCCGAGTCGTCGTCATCCGAGTCGTCGTCATCCGAGTCGTCGTCATCATCCGAGTCGTCGTCGGAGATGACGACGATGTCGTCGTCGATCTCGTCCTCGTCCTCTTCATCGGCGTCGAGTTCGACCTCGTCCGAGTCCTCGTCATCCGAGTCCTCGTCATCGGAGTCGTCGTCGTCAGAATCCTCGTCGTCGGAGTCTTCGTCGTCCGAGTCTTCGAAGTCCTCGTCGGCCAGTTCCTCGCCGACGGCCTCGTGCAGCTTCTCGTCGTCCCCGCGCTCGCGGCCGGCGGTGGTCTCGTCGTCCTCACCGTCGTCAGAGTCATCGTCCTCGGGCCTGCCGTTCGCCGCCGCCATCGCCTTGAACATCGGGTGCTCGCCGGCCGGGTGGCTCGGCACCTTGGCGACCGGGACCTCTTCGGGCTTGGCGCCCTTCTTGCCACGCTTGCCGCGCCTGCCGCCGCCACCGCCGCCGGCTCCACTGCCGCCGCCACCGCCCGAGTCGGACTTGCGCCCGCCGCCCGACGACGTGGAGTCGACCGGGTCGCCGTGCAGCAGGATCCCGCGTCCGGCGCAGTGCGGGCACGCCGTGGAGAACGCCTCCACCAGCCCGGTGCCCAGCTTCTTCCGGGTCAGCTGAACCAGCCCGAGAGAAGTCACCTCCGACACCTGGTGGCGGGTGCGGTCACGGGCGAGCGCCTCGGTGAGACGCCGCAGCACCAGATCGCGGTTGTTCTCCAGCACCATGTCGATGAAGTCGATGACGATGATGCCGCCGATGTCGCGCAGCCGGAGCTGGCGCACGATCTCCTCGGCGGCCTCCAGGTTGTTCCGGGTGACCGTCTGCTCGAGGTTGCCACCGGATCCGGTGAACTTGCCGGTGTTGACGTCGACCACGGTCATCGCCTCGGTGCGGTCGATCACCAGGGTGCCGCCCGAGGGCAGCCACACCTTGCGGTCCATCGCCTTGGCGAGCTGTTCGTCGATGCGGTGCACGGCGAACACGTCGGGGGCCGACCCGCCGTCCCCGGATCCGGCGGGCTCGTACTTCGTCAGCCGCGGCACCAGGTCGGGGGCGACGGCGTTGACATAACTGTCGATCGTCTTCCAGGCCTCGTCGCCGGACACGATGAGACTGGAGAAGTCCTCGTTGAACAGGTCGCGGATCACCTTGACCAGCACGTCGGGCTCTTCGTAGAGCGCCATCGCGGCGCCGGCCTTCTTCTGGATGACCTCGGCGGACTTCGCCTCGATCTGGTTCCAGCGCTCCTGCAGCCGGTTGACGTCGGAGCGGATGTCCTCTTCCTTGACGCCCTCCGACGCGGTGCGGATGATCACGCCGGCGTCCGACGGCACCACCTCGCGCAGGATCTCTTTGAGCCGCTGACGCTCGGTGTCGGGCAGCTTGCGGCTGATCCCCGTGGACGACGCCCCCGGCACGTACACCAGGTAGCGGCCGGCCAGCGACACCTGCGTGGTCAACCGTGCGCCCTTGTGGCCGACGGGGTCCTTGCTGACCTGAACGACGACGTAGTCGCCGGGCTTGAGGGCCTGCTCGATCTTGCGCTGGGCGCCGCCGAGTCCGGCGGCCTCCCAGTTCACCTCACCGGCGTAGAGCACACCGTTGCGGCCACGGCCGATGTCGACGAACGCCGCCTCCATCGAGGGCAGCACGTTCTGCACGATGCCGAGGTAGATGTTGCCGACCAGCGACGACTGGGCCGCCGACGTGACGAAGTGCTCGACGACGACGCCGTCCTCGAGCACGGCGATCTGGGTGTAGCGCGCGCCTTCGTGAGGAGGTTCGCTGCGGACCTTGTCGCGCACCACCATCACGCGTTCGACGGCCTCGCGGCGCGCGAGGAACTCCGCCTCGGACAGGATCGGCGGCCGGCGACGGCCCGCGTCGCGACCGTCGCGGCGGCGCTGCCGCTTGGCTTCCAGCCGGGTGGACCCGCTGATGCCCTGGATCTCGTCGGGGTCCTTGGCGTTCTTCGCCGACTTCTCCCGCGGAGGCCGTTCGTGCACGACGGTGTTCGGCGGGTCGTCGGGAGAGCCCGACTCACCGTCGTCGCCGGTGCCGGACTTGCGGCGGCGACGCCTGCGCCGGCGGCGGGTGGCGCCTTCGGAGTCCTGGCCGTCGTCGTCGCCGTTGTCGTCGTCGGAGTCGTCCCCGTTGTCCTGATCGGCGGACTCGTCGTTGTTGTCGGGCTGGTCGTCGCCCTCGGAGTCACCGGCGTCGTCGTTCTGCTCGCCGCGGCCGCGGCCACGGCCACGGCGTCCTCGCCTGCGCCTGCGTGCGGCGGGCCGGTCGGCCTGGTCGTCATCGGAGTCCGACGCCGTCTCGGGCTCGTCGTCCTCGTCGTCGTCGTCATCATCGTCGTCCGGCGCCTCGGCCGTGACCGGCTGCGGCGCGACGAACAGCGGAAGGTAGGCGGCGGGGGTGGGAGCCGTCTCCAGCATCAGCCGGGATTCCGGTTCCTCGGCGGCGGCCGGTTCGGCCGGCTCCTCGGTGGCCGGTTCGGAAGGCGCCTCGGCGGGCCGGTCCGACGGCTGCTCGGTCACAGGCGCTTCCGCGGCGTCGTCGCCCTCTGCCGACGCCAGGGCATCGCGCACGCGTTCGGCGTCGCTCTTGTCGATGGTGGAGTGCGCGCTGCGGGTGCGGCCGTCGAACTGCGCCAGCGCGTCGAGCACCCGCTTGCTGGTGGTGCCGAGCACCCTGGCCAGCGAATGGACCCTCAGCCGGTCAGGCAGGCCGTCCTGCGGCTGGGCCGGTGGTGCCGGCTCTGCCGCTGAAGGCTCTTCGGTGTGGGCTGCAAAGTTGTCACTGTCGGCCACGTATTCTCCTCGAGCCCCCGGGCGCGTCGTATCGACGCGGCCACGCGAGGGCTTGCGCTCTTGTGCCCGGCGGTCACTTCTCCGGACTTGTTGTGGTCTCGCTCCGGGCGGCCCCAGGTCAGGACCTACTCGGTGCCTGGCTGAATGACGGCTGGACGGTCTGCGCCACACCGTTCGGGACGGTGGTCGCGCTCGTCGAAGTCTTCATTCGGGTGGGCCGGCCTCGGATGAAGGCCGCTCACCCGAGACCAGTATCCCACACCATCGGCGCCCGACCGACCAAGCGCCGCAAACTCGCGGTTCGGCAGGTCTAGCCGCCCGGGAACCAGAGCTCGATCTCACGCACCGCGGAGTCGGGCGAATCCGAGCCGTGGACCAGGTTGTCCTGGGTGACGAGGGCCAGGTCGCCGCGGATGGTGCCGGGCACGGCCTTCTCCACCGGGTCGGTTCCGCCGGCGATCTGGCGGAAGGCGGCAACGGCGCGCGGTCCCTCGACGACGGCGGCGAGCACCGGTCCGGAGGTGATGAACTCGAGCAGCGACGGGAAGAACGGCTTCCCCTCGTGTTCGGCGTAGTGCTTGCGCGCGAGTTCCTCGCTCACGGTCTTCAGCTCGAGGGCCGCGATGGTCAGCCCCTTGCGCTCGATCCTGCTCAGGATCTCTCCGACCAGGCGACGCTTCACACCGTCGGGCTTGATGAGTACCAGGGTCCGCTCAGTCACGGAATGAGAGCGTACCGGTCACTCCTGAACGTCATCGCCCGAGTCGCGTCCCTGCAGCCCGGCGGCGGGCGGCTGCTGGCCCGGTAACAATCCGTGGTCCTGGCGCCGTTTCACCTCGGCCCGCAGGTACAGGATCAGCAGCCACACCCCGGCGAACAGCACCCCGATGAATCCGATCGCGCCGTGCAGCACCGCACCGGCGATCACCGGGACCTGCAGCCCCAGGTTCGCCCAGATCGCCCACGGCCGTCCCTGCAGCCCCGCCAGCAGCACCATCAGCACCGCGAGGCCGACGAGGTAGCCGATGCTCGGCGGCGTCAGGCCCGGTTCACCGACGGCGACGACCGGCAATGCCAGCAGCACCACGATCGCCTCGAGGATCAGCGTGCCTGCCATCACGCCGCGAAAACTGCGCCACGGGTCGGGACCCTGCGGCACGGGCTGTTCGCTCATTGCGGGTCCCGTCCGAAGAGCGTGCGGGCCGCGCCGGCGGTCACGACCGAACCGGTGATCACCATGCCCGCGCCGGACAGTCCCTCGCCCTCCTGACCGGCCTCCTCGACGAGCGCGGTGGCCGCCTCGATCGCGTCGGGCAGCGTGGCGGCGGTGAGCACCCGGTCGGGGCCGAACCGCTCCTGGGCCAGCAGCTCCAGCGCGTCGACCTCGAGGGCACGCGGAGAACCGTTGTGCGTCACCACGATCTGGTCGAACGCCGGCTCCAGTGCCGCGAGGATGCCGTCGACGTCCTTGTCCGCCATCACCGACACGACGCCGACCAGGAACCGGAAGTCGAACTCGTCGTCCAGCGCCGACGTCAGCGCCGCCGCTCCGGCCGGGTTGTGCGCGGCGTCGATGAACACCGTCGGCGCGTTGCGCATGCGCTCCAGCCGGCCGGGGCTGGACACCGCGGCGAAGCCGGCCCGCACCGCGTCGACATCGAGCTGGCGCGACGCCCCCGCCCCGAAGAACGCCTCCACCGCGGCCAGCGCGAGCACCGCGTTGTGCGCCTGATGTTCGCCGTGCAGCGGGAGGAAGATGTCGGAGTACCGCCCGCCCAGCCCCTGCAGCTCCAGCAGCTGCCCGCCGACGGCCACCTGGCGGCTCAGCACCGCGAACTCGGAATCCTCCCGGGCCACCGCGGCGTCGGCGCGCACCGTCTGCTCCAGCAGCACCTCCATGGCCTCGGGCGCCTGGCGGGCGATCACCGCGACGGTGTCGATGGGCACCAGGTCGTCCTGGTCCTGCCGGACGATGATGCCCGCCTTCTCGGCGGCGATCTCGGCGATGGTTCCGCCGAGGTAGTCGGCATGGTCGAGGCCGATCGGGGTGATGACGGCGACGGGCGCGGTGACGACGTTGGTGGCGTCCCAGCGCCCGCCCATGCCGACCTCCACCACGGCCACCTCGATCGGCGCGTCGGCGAACGCCGCGAACGCCATCGCGGTGAGCACCTCGAACTTGCTCATCTTGGGGCCGCCGGCGGCCTCGGACTGCTGGTCGACGAGCTCGACGAACGGTTCGATCTCGCGGTACGTCTCGACGTACTGCGCCGGTGTGATCGGTGCGCCGTCGATCGAGATGCGCTCCACCGCCGACTGCAGGTGCGGGCTGGTGGTGCGTCCGGTCCGGCGGTGCAGGGCCGTGAGCAGGGCGTCGACCATGCGGGCCACCGAGGTCTTGCCGTTGGTGCCTGCGATGTGGATCGACGGGTATCCCCGCTGTGGCGAACCGAGCAGTTCGAGCAGCGCGCTGATGCGCGTCGTGCTCGGCTCGAGCTTGGTCTCCGGCCAGCGCTGGTCGAGCAGGTGCTCGACCTGCAGCAGGGCGGCGATCTCGTCGGGGGTCGGCTCGACCGTCATCACAGGGCAGCCAGACGGCCCGAGATCCGCTCGACCTCTTCGCGGGCCAGCTGCTGACGGGACCGGATCTTCTCGATCACGGCTTCGGGCGCCTTCGACAGGAAGGCGTCATTACCGAGCTTGCCCGTGGTCTGCGTCAGCTCCTTCTCGGCGGCAGCCAGGTCCTTCTGCAACCGCTTGCGTTCGGCTTCGACGTCGACGGTGCCGGAGGTGTCGACCTCGACGACGACCGTGCCGCCGGAGAGCCGCACCTCGACGGCGGCCGAGGCGGTGAACCCCGCTTCGGCGTCGGTGAGCCAGGCCAGCGACCGCACCGCGGGCACCTGTGCGTCGAGACCGGCCGTGGAGACGCCGGACAGCCGGGCGGGAACCCGCTGGCGGTCGCCGAGCCCCTGGTCGCTGCGGAACCGGCGCACCTCGGTGATGAGCCTCTGCATGTCGGCGACGCGTTGCGCGGCAACCGCATCGGGGGCGAATGCCGAGGGCTTCGGCCAGTCCGCGATCACCAGCGACTCACCGTCGGTGAGCGCCTTCCACAGGACCTCGGTGACGAACGGCATCACGGGGTGCAGGAGTTTGAGCAGGGTGTCGAGCACCGCGGCGAGCACCGCTGTCGTGTGTGAAACACCCTCGCCGAGTTGCACTTTCGCGAGTTCCACGTACCAGTCGCAGAATTCGTCCCAGGCGAAGTGGTACAGCGACTCACACGCTTTGCTGAACTCGTAGCTGTCCAGCGTTGAATCCACCTCTGCCCGAACCTCTTCGAGTCGGCCGAGGATCCAGCGGTCGGCGTCGGTCAGCGCGGCGGCATCGGGCAGCGGGGCCGGGGCGGCCCCGTTCATCAGCGCGAACCGGGTGGCGTTGAACAGCTTGGTGGCGAAGTTGCGCGACGCCCGGGCATGGTCCTCACCGATGGACAGGTCGCCGCCGGGGCTGGCGCCGCGGGCCAGGGTGAATCGCAGCGCGTCGGCGCCGAACATCTCCACCCAGTCCAGGGGGTCGATGCCGTTGCCGCGCGACTTGCTCATCTTGCGGCCGTGCTCGTCGCGGATCAGGCCGTGCAGGAACACGTTCTCGAAAGGCACCTGCGCACGCCGCTGCCCGTCGAGGGTGATCGCCGGATCGTCGGCGACGAAGGTGCCGAACATCATCATCCGGGCCACCCAGAAGAACAGGATGTCGTAGCCGGTGACCAGCACGGTGGTCGGATAGAACGTCTCGAGTTCGGCGGTGCGCTCCGGCCACCCGAGGGTGGAGAACGGCCACAGCGCCGAGGAGAACCAGGTGTCGAGGACGTCGGGGTCCTGTTCCCAGCCCTGCGGCGGGGTCTCGTCGGGGCCCACGCACACCGTCTGGCTGTCGGGGCCGTGCCAGATGGGGATCCGGTGGCCCCACCACAGCTGCCGGGAGATGGTCCAGTCGTGCATGTTGTCGACCCAGGCGAACCACCGGGGCTCCAGGCTGGGCGGGTGGATCACGGTGTCGCCGTTGCGTACGGCGTCACCGGCGGCCTTGGCCAGCGATTCCACCTTCACCCACCACTGCAGGCTCAACCGCGGTTCGATCGGTTCGCCACTGCGCTCGGAGTGTCCGACGCTGTGCAGGTACGGCCGCTTCTCGGCGATGACGCGGCCCTGCGCGGCGAGCACCTCGCGCACCCGCACCCGCGCCTCGAAGCGATCCATGCCGTCGAATTCTGTTCCGGTGTCGGCGATCCGGCCGGTGGTGTCCATGATCGTCGGCATCGGCAGCTGGTGGCGCAGTCCGATCTCGAAGTCGTTCGGATCGTGCGCGGGGGTGATCTTCACGGCGCCGGTGCCGAATTCGGGGTCGACGTGCTCGTCCGCGACGACGATCAGCTCGCGGTCGACGAACGGGTGCGGCAGGGTCCGGCCCACCAGATGGCGGTACCTGTCGTCGTCGGGGTGCACGGCGATCGCGGTGTCGCCGAGCATCGTCTCCATCCGGGTTGTGGCCACCACGATGTGGGGTTCGTCGTCGTTCATGGAGCCGTAGCGGAACGACACCAGCTCGCCCTCGACGTCCTCGTACTTCACCTCGAGGTCGCTGATCGCGGTCTGCAGCACCGGTGACCAGTTCACCAGCCGCTCGGCCTGGTAGATCAGTCCGGCGTCGTAGAGCCGTTTGAAGATGGTGCGCACCGCCCGTGACAGGCCGTCGTCCATGGTGAACCGGTCGCGACTCCAGTCCACCCCGTCGCCGAGGCGGCGCATCTGGCCGCCGATCGTGCCGCCCGATTCGCGCTTCCAGTCCCAGACCTTGTCGATGAACAGTTCCCGGCCGAAGTCCTCTTTCGTCTTGCCGTCGACGGCCAGTTGCTTCTCGACCACGGTCTGGGTGGCGATACCGGCGTGGTCCATGCCGGGCAGCCACAGCACCTCGTAGCCCTGCATCCGCTTGCGGCGGGTCAGAGCGTCCATCAACGTGTGGTCCAGGGCGTGGCCCATGTGCAGGCTGCCGGTCACGTTCGGCGGCGGCAGCACGATGGAGTACGGCGGCTTGCCACTGGACGGGTCGGCCCGGAAGTAGCCGGCTTCCACCCATCCCCGGTACAGCTCGTCCTCTACCGCGGCCGGGTCCCACTGTTTGGGCAGGGCGTCGGCTCGGGCGTCAGGGGTGGCGGTCACCGGTCAATTCTAGGGATCGACGTGCACGGAGGCCCCACGGGTCCTGGTCAGTCCCAGGCGCGGCTGAACTTGTACCACGGGCCTGTGAACGGCGTCTCAATGCTGTTCAACTCACCCTGGTGCTCGGGCCCGGACGGCCCGTCCGGCAGATACGCCAGTCCGTTGGTGCCGAGGAACCCACCCGGGATGGTGAAGTACACGTCACGGCCGTACGTGCTGATCTGACTGATGCGGTACGTCCCGATCCGGCCGACGAACCGCGCGGGATCCGCGCCACGCTCGATCGAGGTGACGGCGTGCTCGAAGCCGGGTCGCGCCTGGGCGAAGCGCAGTCGCGCAGGCGCGTCGACACCGATGAGGACCGCGGTGGCACCGAAGATCAACGGCACGACGAGGGTTCGGACGAAGAAGCGCCTGGCGGTGATCGCACTGGCGACGGTCCGGAAGAGCCAGCAGGCGACCACGACCGAACTGGCGCCGAGGGCCAGCAACGCGGTGCCGAACGCCGTCCCCAGTGAACTGTTCGCCCAGCAGAAGGCGGCGGCGCACAGCAGTGCGGCGCCGGCGAGCAGCCACCCGGGCGGCCGGCGCAGGAAGCGGTTGATCACCGACTGCTGCGCGGCCTGCGGTGCATACGGCGGTGCGCCGTACGGGTTCGGCCCGTACTGACCCGGCGCCGGGGTCCAGTTCGGGGGCGGCGGTGGTGCGCCTATTTCTTGCCGCCCAGCATGCCGCCGAGGATCTCGCCGATCACGTTGCCCTGGTTGCCGCCGCCCTGGTTGCCGCCGAGCACGCTGCCCAGGATGCTGCCCAGCGGGTTGTTTCCGCCGCCGCCACCGGAGCCGCCGAGGATGCTGCCCAGCACGTCGCCGAGCCCTCCGCCCGAGGACTGCTGCTGCGGCGCCTCGGCGGGGGCGGACTGCTTCTGGGAGAGCTGCTTGCCGATGTAGGCGAGCACGATCGGGGCGAGGATGGGTAGGAGTTGCTTGATCAGATCGCTGCCGCCGGCGCCCTTGCCTGCGAGCGCCGAGGCGACCGCGCCGCTGTCGTTGCCGCCGAAGATGTTCGCGACGATCTTGTCGCCGTCCTTCTTGTCGACCTGGTCGACGCTGACACCACCGTCGAGCAGCCCGCTCGCGGCCTGCTGGTGGACCGCGGACTCGAGCTCACTGGAGTCGATGCTGTCCGCCTGCACGTTCTCCTGGACGCCACCCACGAGTGCGGGCACCAGTGTGCGGATGGCGTTGTCCACCTCACCCTGATCGGCGCCGAGTTGCCTGGCGATGTCCTGAACCGGGATCTGTGCGAAGAGTTCGTCGAGGCCTGCCATGTTTCCCACCTTCGTCGCTGAAGCGCCAATGGTGGTCACCCTAGTTGACCTGATCTTGTCCGACGGCTGTTCGGCCGGGCCGGCTCAGCCCAGCCGCGACGTCTCCAGCGAGACCTCGGCCACCGGGAACCTGGCCAGCAGGGCGTCGCCCATCGCCGCCGCCGGGGTGAGCACTCCCCGCAGGTCGGACAGCTTGTCACGGTCGAACGCCAGCGCCAGCCCGCACTCGCCGAGCAGCACCGACGTCGCCTTGTAGCCGGGATCGCCCTGCTGGGACATCCGGCTCACGTAGCGGGCGCCGCTGGTGGTCGTGGTGTAAGTCTCCACCGTGTAGTGGCCCTGCTCGCGGGCCTTCTCGCTCGGCCCGGTGCCCGCCTTGGGCAGGACGCGCTCCACGGCCTTGCGGGGCAGCTTGTCGAAGAAGCGCGTGCCCAGCGCGAACACCGCGCCGTTGACGCCCGCGCCCAGCGCCGCGGCGGCGGGAGCGGCGACCGACCGGCCCACGCTCATCACCTCGCCGTACTCGAACCGGCGGCCATAGGGGTACTCCAGTAAGGCGTTGCTGCGCCGCACGATCCGGGTGTTGGCCGCCGCCATCACGAACGCCGTGGTCCAGTACCCGGCCAGCTCGGGGGCGATCTCGGCGCCGCGCCGCCACCGCAGGTCGGGTTGGCCGCCGAGTTCCGGTTCGGCGGCGCGGTCCGGAGTCAGGGTGTACGGGTCGTTCATCTGCCGCCGGGCATCGGGGTCGGAGGCCGCCGTGCGCATCACCTCGGTCATCGATGCGAGCGTCCCCCCGGACACTCCGCCGGCGAACGAGCGGACCACCAGCGTGGTGTCGCCGAGGTCGCCCGCACCGTCCTCGACGGCCTTGCGGTACAACGCGTACACCGTGAGATCGGATGGCACGGAATCGAATCCGCAGGAATGCACGATGCGCGCACCGGTGTCGGCGGCCTGCTTGTGGTAGTGGTCGATGCTGTCGCGGATGAACATCGTCTCACCGGTCAGGTCGGCGTAGTCGGTGCCCGCCGCGGCACAGGCGGCGACCAGGGGCAGGCCGTAACGGGTGTACGGGCCGACCGTGGTGATCACCACGCGGGTCTGCGCGGCCATCGCGTCGAGGGTCGACGGCTGCGAGGCGTCCGCGCTGATCAGCGGCCAGTCCGCGGCGTTCGGGCCGAGCGAGTCGCGGACCGCGAGCAGCTTGTCCTGCGATCGCCCGGCCAGCGCGATGCGCGCGTCCCCGCCGGCCCGGGCCAGGTACTCGGCGGTGAGCCGGCCGGCGAAGCCGGTGGCCCCGTACAGGACGATGTCGTATTGACGCTGTTCCTGGCTCATGTGCCCGACGCTACCCGAGCAGTTCCGGCCGCTCGACGTGCCGGCCGAGCACGTGCTGGTCCAGGAATGCCAGCACCACCTGGTACCAGAGTTTGGCGTGGGCGGGGTGGAGCACCCAGTGATTCTCCGTGGGGAAGTACAGGAACCGGTGCGCGGTGTCGCCGTGCTCGTCGGCAGGCAGTGCGGATTCGGTGAGCAGTTCGTACCACAGCCGCAACGCCTCCCCGATCGGCACGCGGTAGTCCTTGTCGCCGTGAATGACCAGCATCGGCGTCCCGATGGCGGCGACGTGGTGGTGCGGGGAGTTGGCGGCGGCCATCTCGGGGGTCATCTCCCGCGCCCACCAGTAGGCGCCGTCGGTGGTGGGGCCGAACTGGTCGAGCGCCCACAGGCTGGCGTGGGTCACCACGGCGGCGAACCGGTCGGTGTGGCCGGCGATCCAGTTCGCCATGTAGCCGCCGAAGGATCCGCCCATGGCTGCGGTCCTGGTGCCGTCGACGCGCGGGTGGGCGCATGCCGCGTCGGTGGCCGCCATCAGGTCGGTATAGGGGGCGGATCCCCATGCCCCCCAGCCCCGTTGGACGAAGTCCTGGCCGTAACCGGTGGACAGCGCGGGATCCGGCAGCAACACCGCATAGCCCTGCGCGGCGAGCAGCCACGGATTCCACCGCCAGTGCCAGGTGTTCCAACTGCCGAGCGGGCCGCCGTGCACCCACAGCACCAGCGGCGCCGGCGCCGCGTCGGGCGTCGTGTCGGGCAACGTCAGCCAGGACCGGACGGTTGCGCCGTCGGCGGCGGTGGCCGTCACCTCGGTCAGTGTGCCGGGCAACGGGGGCGTGTCGACGGCGGCGAGGACGGTGATGGTGCCGTCGGCGGAGATGCGCACCGGATGCGGCGGCGCGGCATAGGAACTGCGCAGCGCGTAGATCACTCCGCCGGGCGCAGTGCGCACATCGGTGTAGGTGTGGTCGTCGCCGGTGACGCGCTCCACGGCACCGGTCGCCGGATCGACGCGGAACACCGGCCCGCGTCCGGCGTCGTCGGCCGTGATGATCAGCGCCGCGGAGTCCGCGGTCCAGGTCACCGAGGAGGGCCACCGGTCCCAATCGGCGGTCAGCTCGACGAACTGTGTGTCGTCGAATCTCAGCAGACACAGTGTGATTCGTGGCGCCTGCGTCGGCGTGGAGTACGTCTCGCGGGTGAACGCCACCGCGGAGCCGTCCGGCGCGATGGCGGGCAGGTCCAGGTCCGCACCGGCGTCCTCGGCGAGCGGCGTGCGCTCCCCCGTCGCGACGTCGACGCGCACCAGCGTGCGGCGCACGGATGCGCCGGGTCCGCGCACGTCCCACGTGGTCACGACGAACCGGCCGTCGGCGCTCACGTCGAAGGTGCAGTCATTGAGCCCCGCATCGGGTTCGGGTGTCAGATCGCGCGGGCCGGCGGCGTCGAGCAGGTGGGGGTGATCCGGTCCCAGGTCGTGGTCCCAGTGACGGACCGGGTACCCGGTGTGGAGCACGGCGGTCACCTTGTTGTCCTTGCGGAGCGCCCGCAGTCTCGCATCGTCGCCGATGTCGGTGGCCGCGGTCAGCAGCGGCACGGTGACGATCGTGGTGTCGGCTCCCCTGGCGGTGCGGACCCCGGCCACCCCGCCTGCCGGCGCGAGCACTTCGACCGCCTCTCCGCCGGCCGCGGGCAACCGCCACAGACGCGCGGGCGGGCTGTCGTCGCCGGGCGCCGGGCGCGCCGCCACGAACAGCAGATCGCCGCCTGCGGTGAACGCCGGTGCCGACTCCCCCTTGGCCCCGTGGGTCAGCCGTCTCGCCGGCTGCTCGCCGGCCGGATCCAGTTCCCAAATCGCAGAGACGAATTCGGTGCGGCTCTTGTCGAGTTCGGCGATGGTGGTCACCACCCGGCGCCCGTCCGGGGACACCGCGAGGCCGGACACCCGCGGCAGCGCGAGGTACTCGTCGAGGTCGGCGAAGGGCGTCGTGTCGGCGGCGGCAGTCATGTCCCGTTGGTAGCACACGCTACGTTCGACCGATGGCGCAGCGGATACTGATCGTCGGCGCCGGCATCGCCGGCCTGGCCACCGCGGTGGCCCTGCAACAGCGCGGACACGACGTCGCGATCGCCGAGGCGAAGACCGACACCGCCACCGGGGCCGGCATCAGCATCTGGCCCAACGCGCTGGCGGCGCTCGACGAGATCGGCCTCGGGGACGCGGTGCGCGAAGCGGGCGGGCGTGTCACCGCGGGCGCGATGCGCTGGGAAGACGGGTCGTGGCTTCGCCGCCCCGCCGCCGAGCGCATGGTGCGGGCGCTGGGCGAGCCCCTTGTCGTGATCCGGCGCAATGCGCTCACCGAGATCCTGGCCGGGGCGCTGCGCCCGGGCACCGTCGAGACCGGACTGTCGGCCGACGAACTGGTCCTCACCGCCACCGGCGTCCGGGTCGTCCTGTCAGATGCGACGGCGCGCGACGTGGACGCCGTCGTCGGCGCCGACGGCGTCGGGTCGATGGTGGCGCGCCACCTGAACGGGCAGCTGAATCACCGCTACACCGGCTACACGGCGTGGCGGGCTATCGCCGCCTACCCTCTCGATCCCGATCTCGCGGGCGAGACGATGGGTGCGGGGCGTGAGGTCGGCCACGTGCCGCTGGGCCCCGACCACACCTATTGGTTCGCCACCGAGCGGGCAGCCGAGGGCGGCACGGCGCCGGGAGGCGAACTCAACCACCTCAGGCAACGGTTCGCCTCGTGGGCGGAGCCGACCCCCGCGCTGTTGGCCGCGACGGCCGAGGGTGACGTGCTGCGCAACGACCTCTACGACCGCGACTTCGCGCGCCAGTGGTCACGCGGCCCGGTGGTGCTGGTCGGTGACGCCGCTCATCCGATGCGGCCGCACCTTGGCCAGGGCGGCTGCCAGGGCCTCGAGGATGCGGTGGTTCTCGCCGCAATGGTGCACCGGTGCGCCGACCTGCCGACGGCGTTCGCCGAGTACGCGCGGTTCCGGCGGCCGCGGACGCGGGCACTGGTGCGCGAAGCCGCGATGATCGGCCGGGTGATCAACCTGCGTCCCGCGCTGCTCAGCGCCGCGGCCAGCCGGGCCTCGGTGCTCGTGCCGGAAGCGGTGCTGGCCCGCCACCTGGCGTCGGTGGCGGCCCGCTCGGCGTTCGCGATGCCCGACGATCCGCCGCGGTGAGCGTCGCCCTCGGCCCACTCGCGGTCGACGCAGCAGACCCAGCGGCGCTGCGCGAGTTCTGGGCCGGCGTGCTCGGCGTCCGACAGCAGCAGCGGTTGCTGCACTTCGACCCGCAGCAGCAAGGGCCGAAAGCGGTGAAGAACCGCGTGCACCTCGATGTCTACGTCGACGATCCGGACCGTCTGATCGCACTCGGCGCCCGGCTGCTCGCCGCTCATCTGCCCGGCTGGGTCACGCTCGCCGACATCGAGGGCAATGAGTTCTGCGCCTTCCCGGTGCCGGCGCTGCCCGCCGACGCGCCTGCGGAGGCGTTCGCGGTGTGTACCGACAGCGACCGGCCCGAAGCACTGGCGGCGTGGTGGGCGCCGCTGGTGGGTGCTCGTGTCGATGACGGGCCGGACGGCACGCCGCGCTGGCTGCGGGGCTGTGCGGGCTGGGAGGGTCTGATCTGGAAGTTCGTCCGGGTGGACGACGAGCGAGTCGGGCCGAACCGCTGGCGGCCGACGGTCGTGCGGGGCGCCGGCCACCTGCTCGCCGCCGGCGCGGTCGAGGACGGGCCGGATCAGCTGGTCGACCCGCAGGGCAACGAGATCAGCGTGGCACGCTCAGCGACGTCAGCGGGCTGAGCACCGACGAACACAGCCGGCGCAGGTCGAAGAGGCCGAACACGCTTCCGGTGCGGATCGCGTCGCAGCCGCCCGCGGCGGGCGCGGGGGCAGGGCCGCGGACAGTCCAGATCGCCGGCGCACCGCCACGGGGACCGCACTTGGGCCAGGCGCCGATGCCCTGCTTGGCGAGCACCCGTTCGGCCACCCGGATCTGCTCGGACCGCGGGGCGGTCGCCGGGTTACCCATGCCACCATGTGCTGACCAGGTCGACGGCTTGAACTGAAGGCCGCCGTAGTGCCCGTTGCCGGTGTTGGTCGACCAGTTGCCGCCCGACTCGCATTCGGCGATCGCATCCCAGTTCAGCGAGTCGGCATTCGCCGTCGCCGGGGACAGCAGCATGGGCACGGCGATCGCCGCCGCGATCGCGGTGAGCCAGCCGACCCGGACCAGCACTTTCCGCAGTGCGCCGATGATGCCGTTCGTGCAGTTGACGGTCATAGCGGTCCTTCCCCGACCTCGTGACTTATCCGGTGATTCGTGTGACCGGCGTCACGCGTTACAGGAGGGGCCGAAGTTCTCAGCGGGGCGCAACGCAGTAGAGGTGCTGGAGAGAAAGAAGTGGCGGTGCCGGGGCATGCCCGGCACCGCCATCATCTGCTGCGACGTGTTATCCGCGCCCGCCGCACACCGGCCATGCGCCGATGCCCTGGCTGTTGAGCACGTTCTCGGCCACGCGGATCTGCTCCTCGCGCGAGGCATGGTGCGGCATGCCGGAGCCGCCGTTGCCCTTCCAGGTGCCCAGGGCGAACTGCAGGCCGCCGTAGTAGCCGTTTCCGGTGTTGGTCGACCAGTTGTTGCCGGACTCGCAGGAGGCAACGGCGTCCCAGTTGACGCCGCTGTCCGCATTCGCGGTACCGGTCACCAGTGCCATCGGGGCCACGGCGAGCGCCCCGGTGATGGCGGCCAGCCCAAACGTCTTGCGGATGTTCTTCAAGTTCGATCCTTTCGCCAAGCGCGCGCCGGCGACGGCCCGGATGGGTCGCGTCGCCTCACAGGAGGCTGGAAAGCCGGGGCGTGCCGTCTCGGTCAGGCACGCCAGGGGCGGCGATCTCGCCCCGCCGGGTGGATCCCGGCGGCCGCGGGGTGTCCCCACCCGTACGCGGACCCGCTCACACGCAGGTTCTCGGTTTTTGAAATTATTTGCTCCAATTCCGAAGCCGGGTCGAACCGTACAAAACCGATTCGGGCGAAGTCATATCGTCCTCACACCGATCCCGGTTTGATCACGGGCAGATCACGACGCCGAGCCAGCGCATGCCTGTGCAGGTCAGCGGCGGTATCGACGCGGAACGCAATATCGTTACGCAGGCGAAAGATCGTGAGGCAGTTCACGCACAAAATGTGACCTGGGTTACCCGACTCGGGCGGAATCGGCCGCCGAAACGGGTTTGTGCGGCAACATCAACGGGTATCGAGCCCCCTCGCGCAGCATTTTTCGGATGATCCGTGGTGAGCCGGTTCGCTGACGGCTGCTGAGGGTACCGAAGCGGATAATACGAGAATTATGTTGTGGCACAGCGTATTCGGCCACATGCCGTTGAGCTTCCATGCGCGACGGCGCCAACCGAAGCCGGAGGCCACGCCGGCCGTGATCGGCCGGGCGTCAGTAGCAGGCAACGGTTTTCGGCATCTCGAGACACTCACGACGGGACGCCGCGCTCGGCCCCGTCCGCCGGGTCCGGCACCGTCACGGGGGGCGGATCCCACACCGACGCCTCATCAAGACATCGGTTGGACAGACACGTCGTCCTGTACGCGCTCGGGAAACGGCTTCCCGGCAACGACATCAGCCGCAGATCAGGCGAAAGACCCTACGGCGCAGGCACATCGGAACCACCGTGCCATCGCAGGGCGGTAATTCGACGGCCGAAACAATCAAATTGCCGCCACTGAATAAAGGCACCGAATTCGGTGCATTCAACGATGACGGCGAAATAGGAGCCTCCGGGCTCTTGAATCCAGAGATTCACAGCAATTTGCTGGAGTTCACCGGCTGCCGAGTCGGCCGAGATCGGAGGAGGTGTTGACGTTGGTCAGTGCCCGTTGTTCCGGCATGACGATGCGCTGGGTGTCGACGCGGTCCACCAGAGCTCGCATGCTGCGTTCCCCGGCCGCCACGAGTGTCGAGATGCGCTCATGCAATGCGGTCCGGTACACGCCTGCCAGGTAGTGGTCACGGCCGTCCCAGGGCAGCACGACGTCGGGGCGCAGCCGTGCCGCCGGGCCGACGAGGGCGTCGATGAGATCGACCGAGAGGTGCGGCATGTCCACCGCGCAGACGAAGGCCCACTCCAGCCCCGCCTCGGCGGCGGCACGCAGGCCGCGGCCGGTGGCCAGGAGGGGTCCGACGCCGCGTTCCTTGTCGCGCAGCACCGACGGCTCGGGTGCGATGTCGAATACGGGCAGCCGCTGGCCGGGGGCCGCCATGACCAGCACCGGCGCACAACGACCGCTGACAGCGGCCACCACGGTCTCGACCAGGGTGGCGGGTCCCGCCGGGCCGTCGATGACCAGAGTGGCCTTGTCACGTCCCATCCGCCGGGACGCTCCGCCGGCCAGAACGACTGCGGCGAGCGGCACGGCGGGCGTCACCCCTGCGACGTTAGTCGACGGTCCAGGTGTCCTTGCCGCGAAGCAGCGATTGCAGTGCGGCCGTGTCGTGCGGCCGCGCCTCGCGCGCCGCACGGACCTGCCCGCGGGCAGCATCGTCGTACGTGGGCCTGCTGACCTGGCGGAAAATGCCCATCACCATGTGCTCGAGGTTCTGCTCACTCAACCGCGACAGGGCGAACGCGTACGCGGGGTCGTCGGCCTGGGCGTTGTGCACGACGATCTCGTCGGCCGACACATCCGCTGTCTTGGCCACCTCGAGCCCGAAGCCGGACCGCACGACGCAGTACTCGCCGTCGGCGCCGAACGTGATCGGCTCACCGTGACTGACGCTGATCAGGCGCTCCTCGGCGCCCTCCTTACGCAGCGCGTCGAACGAGCCGTCGTTGAAGATCGGGCAGTCCTGCATGATCTCCACCAGGGCGGCACCTCGGTGCGCAGCGGCGCCGCGGAGCACCTCGGAGAGGCCCTTGCGGTCCGAGTCGAGCGCCCGGCCGACGAAGGTTGCCTCGGCGCCCAGTGCCAGCGACACCGGGTTGAACGGGTAGTCCAGCGAGCCCATCGGCGTCGACTTGGTGATCTTGCCGACCTCGGAGGTCGGCGAGTACTGGCCCTTGGTCAGACCGTAGATCCGGTTGTTGAACAGCAGGATCGTCAGGTTGATGTTGCGGCGCAGCGCGTGGATCAGGTGGTTGCCACCGATCGAGAGCGCATCGCCGTCACCGGTCACCACCCACACCGACAGGTCCTCGCGCGCCAGCGCCAGGCCGGTGGCGATGGTCGGCGCCCGCCCGTGGATCGAGTGGAAACCGTAGGTCTCCAGGTAGTACGGGAAACGGCTCGAGCAGCCGATGCCGCTGACGAAGGCGATGTTCTCCCGGCGCAGCCCCAGTTCGGGCAGGAAGTTGCGGATCGTGTTGAGGATGACGTAGTCACCGCAGCCGGGGCACCAGCGGACCTCCTGGTCGCTGGTGAAGTCCTTGCCCTTCTGCGGCTGGACCGTCGTCGGCACATGAGCCGTCTTGGACAGCGGGGTCAGGTTCAGATCGGATCCGACTAGGTCGGTCATGCTTTCACTCCCACACCGGTCGCATCGGTTTCCACATCGTCCTGGCCGGGGCCCTCGATGGTGGCCGCGGCCAGTCGTGCGAACTTGGCCTTGTCGATTTCCTTCTCCGCGAGTGTGCCCTCCAGGGCGGCGTCGATGATGCCCTCGACCTCGTCGGCCAGGAACGCCATCCCCTCCACCTTGGTCACCGACTGCACGTCGATGAGGAACTTGGCGCGCAGCAGCATCGCGAGCTGGCCCAGGTTCATCTCCGGAAGCACCACCTTCGGGTAGCGACGCAGCACGTCACCGAGGTTGGCGGGGAACGGGTTCATGTGCCGGATGTGCGCCTGGGCGACACTGATGCCGTTGCGCCGCGCCCGCCGGCACGCCTCGCCGATGGGGCCGTACGAGCTGCCCCAGCCCAGCATCAGCAGTTCGGCGTCGCCGCTGGGATCGTCGACCTCGAGGTCGGGCACCGCGATGCCGTCGACCTTGGCTTGGCGCAACCGCACCATCAGATCGTGGTTCTTCGGCTCGTAGGAGATGTTGCCCGAACCGTTGGCGGCTTCCAGCCCGCCGATGCGGTGCTCCAAACCGGGTGTGCCGGGGACCGCGAACTGGCGGGCCAGCGTCTCGGGATCACGAGCGTACGGCTGGAACGGCTCGCCGGTCTTGGCGAAGGTGTGCTCGATCGACGGATAGGTGGTGATGTCCGGGATCCGCCACGGCTCCGAGCCGTTGGCGATCGCGCCGTCGGAGAGGATGACCACCGGGGTGTGGTAGCCGATCGCGATCCGGACGGCCTCGACGGCGACGTCGAAGCAGTCCGACGGAGAGCGCGGTGCCAGCACGGCGACCGGTGACTCACCGTTGCGGCCGTAGAGCACCTGGAGCAGGTCGGCCTGTTCGGTCTTGGTCGGCAGACCGGTCGACGGACCGCCGCGCTGCACGTCGATGACGATCAGCGGCAGTTCTGTCATCACGGCCAGACCCATCGCCTCCGACTTGAGCGAGATGCCCGGGCCGGACGTGCTGGTCACACCGAGTGCGCCGCCGTAGGAGGCGCCGATGGCCGCGCCGATGCCGGCGATCTCGTCCTCGGCCTGGAAGGTCAGCACGTTGAAGTTCTTGTGCTTGGACAGTTCGTGCAGGATGTCCGAGGCCGGGGTGATCGGGTAGGTGCCGAGCACCACCTGCAGGTTGCTGAGCTGTCCGGCCGCCACGATGCCGTAGGCCAGCGCGGTGTTGCCGGAGATCTGCCGGTAGTCGCCGGACTTGAGCTTGGCGGGCGAGACCTCGTACGTGGTGGCGAAGGCCTCGGTGGTCTCACCGAAGTTCCAGCCGGCCTTCAGCGCCAGCACATTGGCCTCGGCGACGTCGGGCTTGCGGCCGAACTTCTCCCGGATGAAGGCCTCGCTCTGATGCAGTTCGCGGCCGTACATCCAGGACAGCAGGCCGAGGGCGAACATGTTCTTCGCGCGCTGGCCGTCCTTCTTGGTCGCGCCGATCGCCTCCACCGCGCCGAGCGTCAGGGTGGTCATCGGAACGGCCTGCACGACGTAGTCGGACAGCTCGTCGTTCTCCAGCGGGTTGGCTTCGTAGCCGACCTTGGCCAGGTTGCGCTTGGTGAACTCGTCGGAGTTGGCGATCACCAGACCACCGCGCGGGAGGTCGCCCACGTTGGCCTTTAGCGCCGCGGGATTCATCGCGACCAGGACGTCCGGGCGGTCACCCGCGGTGAGGATGTCGTAGTCGGCGATCTGGATCTGGAAGGACGAGACGCCGGGCAGCGTGCCCTGAGGTGCCCGGATCTCGGCGGGGTAGTTCGGCTGCGTCGCAAGGTCGTTGCCGAACAACGCCGCCTCGGAGGTGAACCGGTCACCGGTCAACTGCATGCCGTCGCCGGAGTCACCGGCGAATCGGATGACGACTTTCTCCAGCTTCTGCCGTGGCTGTGCTGGACTGGCTGCCGGACCAGCTGCGTTGCCGTTCGAGCCCATCCCCCTGCCTTTCCCGGGTCGTGGTGCTGTGATCGAGTCGCGGTCAATGACAACCCGCCGCCGGGCGGAACCCACGGAGGTCTCGGCTTCGCGCAGCGGCGCGTCGCCGTTTGATGTCACTGTCAGTACCGATTATTGCACTTCTCTTAGGCGAGGCTTTACCACACACGCCCGCGCGTCGCCGGGCCACGTCGGTAGTATTCGCTGCTCAGTGACGTGAAAGACAAGTTGACACCCGTCAATGTGTGTCGTTGGTCACGTTTTCACGCGTCGTCATTTCTAAGGAAAAGTTACCCACCGGTAGCACGTGGCTAGCACTGCTGAGCAGCTGCTCAGCAGCACGTCAGGGCCGTCCGACGGGTTCTTTCTGGCGGCGCTTGTCGAGTTCGCGCGCCACCAGCTCACTGGCCAGCGCGACGGCCTCGTGGGGATCCGCGCCCGCCGACCTGTTGGCGGTGTAGCAGGCGGTGAACATGTCGCCGGCGCCTGTGGTCTGCACGCCGCTCACCTGCCACGCCGCGGGCACCCTGATCACCGAACCGTCGGTGTAGACGTCGCAGCCCTCCGACCCGAAGGTCACGAGGATCTCGGGCACTCCGAGCCGTTCGGCGGTCGACGCGTCGAACTCGCCGTCCGCGACGATCACCGCCTCGTCCTCGGCGAGCTTGAGGACTGCGAGGTGCGGCAGCATCTCATCGCTGAAGTGCCGGTCCAGTGTCAGCGGTCCCAGCCGGTCGGCCCGCACCAGCCCCTGTCCGTCATAGACGATCCGGTGCCCGCGGCGGGCGAGCAGCGCGAGCGTCTCGGCGGGGAAGTCCCCTCGCAGCAGCGGGGCGAGATGGATCCAGGTGGTGTCCGGGTCGGCGGCCGCGATCTCCGCCTCACCCCACACCGGCCCGATGGCCTCGACGGTCATCGTGCGGTGGTCGACGTCCACGTAGTCGAGCCGGAAGCTGCTGGTGCGCCGTCCGGGCAGGACGCGGAGGAAGGCGCCGAACCGGTCGACCAGCGGATCGAACAGCGCGTGGTCGCGCTCGGCGGCCATGCCGATGATGCGTCCCGGCCCCGCCATCGCCTCGAGGGCGACGCCGGCGAAGGACGCACAGCCTCCCGGGCTCGGCGCCGCACCGTTGATCACGTCGACGGCGAGGTTCCCCATCACGGTCACCCCGCCGACGAGCTGTCGCACCGCTGCCCCTCCCCGTTCACCCTGTGGCCACCTGAGGCCGTGGCGCGAGATGTTATCGGGGATTGTCTCCCGACGACGACTCCATCGTCACACCGGCAGGTTGAAGGGGGTGACGACCTGGATGGGCGCCGGCCGCACGGGTTCGGCGGGCAGCGCTCCCCGCTGCGCCAGGATCGACCGGATCGCCAGCCGCGCGTCCGCGCGCAGGTCGTTGTGCAGGACCACCGAGATCCTCCCGTCCCGCAGCAGCCGCAGGTTGTCGGCGTCGAGGTCGTGGGCGATGAACGCCCGGCAGCGCCGGCCGACCTTCTCGAACGCCGCCACCGTGGCGGTGTTGCCGCCGCCGACCGAGTACACCGCCTCGATGGCGGGGTGCCGGTCGAGCGCCTCGAGCACCAGCCGCTCGTTGGTCGCGTCGATACCGTCGCTGTCGCTGACCTCGACGATGCCCCGGCCCGAGCCGCGCAGGGCCGAGCGGAAGCCGACCTCACGTTCGCCTTCGCCGCGGAACACCGTGCGGCTCAGCGTGATCAGCACGTCGGATCGGGACGCGCCCAGCCACTGGTCCATCAGGTAGGCCGCGGTCACCCCCGCGCCGTGGTTGTCGATGCCGACGTACCCGGACCGCGCGCTGGCGGGCACGTCGGTGGCGTAGGTGACCACCGGGACGCCCGCGCCCACCAGACGGTCGACGGCCGCGGCGACCTCCGGATCGTCCTGCGCCTTGAGCACCACGCCGTGGCTGCCACGGATGCGGCCCAGCGCGTCGACCATCTGTGCAGTCTCCCCCGACTCCCACAGATGGAAGCGCGCCCGCACCATCGCCGGCGCGAAGGCGGGCAGTTCCGCCTCGACCGCCGCGCGGAAGGCGTCGGAGAACCGCTGAGGGGTCTGCATCACCACGTCGATCAGGTAGCGCCTGCCGTTGAGCCTCAGCTGCGCCCGCTGCTTGTCCAGGTCGGCGATCGCCTGCGCCACCTCCGCGCGGGTGTTCTCCCGGACGCCGGCACGGTTGTTGAGCACGCGGTCGACGGTCGCCTCGCTCAGCCCGGCCTGCTGGGCGATCTCGCGGACCTTGTAGCGGTGCGCCATGGGTCTGGGTCCCGTTCTCCCGGCGAGCAGACGCATGTTGCCCGCGACACGCCGTCCAGCGCGGCGCTTTGCGTCTGCTCGCGCACGTCAGTGAGGGTTTTTTGAGGGCTTTTTGCCGTTGATTGCGGGGTGGGTCACCGCAAGACTATCGGACATGACCGCCTCAGCGACCACCACGGACGGCGCGTGGATCGAGGACGCCGACTGCCGCCTGGAGGACTTCCACGCGCAGGTCTCGCGTACCACCGATCCGGCCGACTATCCGCTGGCCGGCGACGTCCGGGCCGGCGTGCCGGTGTACCCGGCCGACGCGCTGGCGCGCCCGGACCGCCGTGCGCTGCAGGCCGAGCTGATCCGGGCACTCGCCGACGGGCCCGGAGTGGTGGTGTTCACCGACGCCTTCGCCCACGACGTGGTGGACCGCGCGAGTGCCGCGTTCACCGCGCTGATCGACGCGCAGCGCACCGAGGGCGCCGCCGCGGGCGACCACTTCGGCGAGGCCGGTGCGAACGACCGCATCTGGAACGCCGCCCAGAAGTTGGCCCTGTTCGCCCCCGAGGTGTTCGCCGAGTACTACGCCACCGACGCGCTCGCGCTGGTGTCGCAGGCCTGGCTGGGGCCGCGCTACCAGGTCACCTCGCAGGTCAACGTCGTCAATCCCGGTGGTGCGGCGCAGGTTCCGCACCGCGACTACCACCTCGGGTTCGTCGACGCCGATCACCTGACCCGCTATCCGGCGCACCTGCACCGGCTTGCGGCGGCCCTGACGCTGCAGGGTGCGGTGGCGCACTGCGACATGCCGCTGGAGAGCGGGCCGACCATGCTGCTGCCGTACTCACAGCGATTCGACGGCGGCTACGTCGCCTTCCACCGACCCGAGTTCATCGACTACTTCGCGGCGCATCACGTGCAGGTGCCGCTGCGCAAGGGCGACGCGGTGTTCTTCAATCCGGCGCTGTACCACGGTGCCGGGTCCAACACGTCGACCGACATCCGCAGGATGGCCAACCTGCTGCAGATCTCCTCGCCGTTCGGTCGGGCGATGGAGTCACTGGACCGCACCGCGATGGTGCGCGCCGTCTACCCGGCGCTGCTCGCCATGAAGGCCGCGGGCCGCTCCGAGCGGGAGCTGACCAACGTCGTCAACGCCACCGCCGAGGGCTACGCGTTCCCCACCAACCTCGACCGGGATCAACCCCTCGGCAACCTCGCGCCACCCAGTCAGGTCGACGCCGTGCTGGCCGCCCTGGCCGACGGTCTGCCCCCCGCCGCACTCGATACGGCGCTCGACGCCCACAACGATCGGAGAACCCCATGACCACCCTCGGAGTGATCGGCCTCGGCCGGATCGGCGCCTTCCACACCGAAACGCTCTGCGCCATCGACGGAATCGACGGCCTGGTGATCACCGACGAGCGCACCGACGTTGCCGCGGCCGTCGCGGCCCAGCACGGGGTCAAGGCCGTCGACAGCGTCGCCGAACTGCTCGCCTCCGGCGTCGACGGCGTGGTGGTCGCCGCCGCGACACCCGCCCATGCCGAGCTCACCCTGGCCGCCGTGGAGCGAGGCATCCCGACGTTCTGCGAGAAGCCGATCGCCTCGACCGCCATCGAGAGCGCACGGGTCGCCGAGTTGATCGCGCGCTCCGGCGTGCCGGTGCAGGTCGGCTACCAGCGCCGCTTCGACGCCGCGTTCGCCGCGGTGAAGCGGGCGGTCGACGACGGTTCGGTCGGGACCCTGCACACCGTGCGCGGCACGACGATGGACCCCGCTCCCCCGCCGATGGACTACATCAGGGGCTCAGGCGGCATCTTCCGTGACTGTGCCGTGCACGACTTCGACGTGCTGCGCTGGGTCACCGGTCAGGAGGCGGTCGAGGTCTACGCGACCGGAACCCGGCAGGGTGATCCGCTGTTCGCCGACTACGGCGATGTGGACACCGCCGCCGTGGTGGTCACGTTCGACGGAGGCGCCATGGGCCTGGTCTCCGCCGCGCGGTACAACGCCCGCGGGTACGACTGCCGCCTCGAGGTGCACGGATTCGACGACACCGTGGTCGCCGGCTGGGACTCCGGGGCGCCCGTACGAAACCTCGACCCGCACAGCGACTTTCCCACCGGCAAGCCGCACCACTTCTTCATGGACCGGTTCACCGAGGCCTTCCGCACCGAGCTGGCGGCATTCGTCGACGTCACCAGGGGCGGCCCCATCCGGGGAGCGACGGTCGCCGATGCCGTCGAGGTGGCGTGGCTCGCTGAGGCCGCCACCGAGTCCCTGCACAAGAACGCGCCGGTGCGCGTCGAGGAGGTCCGTAACCGATGAACTCGATGAATCCGATCAAGATCGCGGGAGCGCCGATCTCGTGGGGAGTCTGCGAGGTGCCCGGCTGGGGCCATCAACTGAATCCCGACCGCGTGCTGGCCGAGATGCACGACGTCGGGCTGACGGCGACGGAACTCGGGCCGGAGGGTTTCCTGCCCACCGACCCCGCTGCGCTGCAGGCCACGCTGCGCGCCCACGCGCTGGAGTGCGTCGGCGGCTTCGTGCCGGTGGTGGCTCACGACGCCGCTCAGGACCCGATCCACGACCTCGCCGGTCCGCTCGAGGCACTGGTCGACGCGCACGCCGGCGTCGTGGTGCTCGCCGCGGCCACCGGCGCCGACGGATACGACTCGCGGCCTGTCCTCGACGACGACCAGTGGCGCACACTGCTGACCAACCTCGACCGGCTGGCCGCCGTCGTTGCCGCGCGCGGGCTGCTCGCAGTCCTGCATCCGCATGTCGGGACGATGGTCGAGACCCGCGCCGACGTCGAGCGGGTGCTGTCGGGCTCGGCGATCCCGCTGTGCCTGGACACCGGGCACCTGCTGATCGGTGGCACCGACCCGCTGCAACTGGCCCGCGAACACCCCGACCGGATCGCGCACACCCACCTCAAGGACGTCGACGCGGCGCTCGCGGCGCGGGTGCAGTCCGGCGAACTCACCTACACCGAGGCCGTGCACATGGGCATGTACACCCCGCTGGGCGCCGGTGACGTCGACATCACCGGGATCGTGACGACGTTGCGCACCAACGGCTTCGACGGCTGGTTCGTAATGGAACAGGACACCATCCTCGACGGTGAGCCGACGGGTGCCGGGCCGGTCGCCGACGTCCGCGCCAGTGTCGACTTCCTGCAGGACGTCTGCCGCGCGGTCACGGTGTGACGCTGCGCATCGGTGTCCTCGGCGCCTCCCGGATCGCCGAGTTCGCCATCGTCGACCCGGCGCGAGAACTGGGTCACCGGCTGGTGGCCGTGGCCGCGCGCGACCCGCACCGCGCGCAGGCGTTCGCCGACAAGCACGGCATCGAGCGGGTGGCCGGCACCTACGCCGACGTGGTCGCCGATCCGGAGGTGGACGTCGTCTACAACCCGCTGGCCAACGCGCTGCACGCCCCGTGGAATCTCGCGGCCGTCGCGGCGGGTAAGCCGGTGCTGACGGAGAAGCCATTCGCCCGCAACCACATCGAGGCGCGTCAGGTTGCCGACGCCGCACGCACCGCCGGGGTCACGGTGATGGAGGGCTTCCACTATCTCTTCCACCCGGTCACCCAGCGGGCGCTGCAGCTCGCGGCCGACGGGACGCTGGGCGAACTGGTCCGCGCAGAGGTCCGGATGGCGATGCCCGCACCGGCGGACGATGATCCACGCTGGTCAACGGCGATGGCCGGCGGCGCAATGATGGACCTGGGCTGCTACGGGATGCACCTGCTGCGCAGGCTCGGCCGCCCGTCGATCGTGAGCGCCCGTGCCGAACAGCGCTTCCCGGGTGTGGACGCCCGCTGCGACGTCGAGGTAGCCTTCCCCGGCGGAGCCACCGGCCTGTCGACGAATTCGATGGTGGCCGATGACTATTCGTTCACCTTGCGGATCGCCGGAACCACGGGTGAGGTTCTGGTGCACGACTTCATCAAGCCCCACGACGACGACCGGGTGACGGTGCGCACCGCGGCGGGCGTCTCGGTCGAACGGCTGGGCACTCGGCCGTCCTACACCTACCAGCTGGAAGCCTTCGCCGCCCACGTGGAAACCGGTGCGCCGCTTCCGATCGATCTCGCCGACGCGACCGAGAACATGGCCTACGTCGACGACGCCTACCGGGCGGCCGGGATGGCGCCGCGCTAGGGGCGTCGGTTGGTGTGCAGCCGCTGGCTCAGCTGTCCCAGCGGCCGTCTGCGGTCGGTGTCGGCGTGCCGGCGTTCGTGCCACCGCAACCGCAGCATCAGCAGTTGGCGGTGGGCAGACCAGCCGACCGACATCGGATCGCGCCACGCCGAGGCGCGGCTCCGTGCGGGATGTGGCTCCATGACTCCATTGTGCCCATCTGCGGCGAATCGGCACGTCGACGCACCCGTGCAACGGATGTCGACCTGGTGAATTGCGGTCGAATTGAGGTGTCGGTCACCCTCGCTCCGCGAGGTAGTGCGCGGCGATCTCGTCGGATGTGGTGACCCACACGTCGGGATGGTTGACGACGTAGCGCAGCGCCTCGTCGAGATATCTGGCGCGGAACGGCTGGCCAGTCACGAACGGGTGCAGCGCCAGTGCCATCACCCTGCCGCTGTGTTCGGCGTCGGCGTGCAGTTGATCGACCTGGTCCTTCACGATCTGGACGAACTGGTCACCGGGGAGGCTCTTGCCGACGAACAGCGGGATGTCGTTCAGTTCCACGGAATACGGCAGGCTGTGCAGGCCGGGGGTCCGCAACGGATAGGGCTGGTCGTCGTTGGTCCAGTCCAGCGTGTAGCGGACACCCAGGTCGGCCAGCAGTTCCGGCGTGCGGAAGGTCTCGGTCAGAGCGGGGCCGAGCCAGCCGGAAGGGCGCTGCCCGGTGGCCTTCTCGATGGTGTCGAGGACCTCGAGCAGGTAGTCGCGCTCGTCGTCGCCGAGACCGGTCTGCAGCGTGGAATTGTTCCTGCCGTGTGCCAGCCACGCCCACCCGCGGTCGACGCCGGCCCGGATCACCTGCGGATAGTGTTGCGCCACATCGGAGTTCAGCAGGACGCTCGGCCGGATCCCGTGCCTGTCGAAGATCTCGATGAGGCGCCAGATCCCCACGCGCAGTCCGTAATCGCGCCAGCCGTAGTTCAGCGGGTCGGGAGTCAGCGCCGCGGTGTCGGGATGGATGCTGGTCGACGGGCGGTCGACCTCGAAGTGTTCGACGTTCAGCCCGACGTAGAACGCCACCCGGGCGCCGCCGGGCCACCGGATGGCCGGTCGTTCGGTGATCGGTGTGTAGGTGATGAGTTGGGTGTCCACGGCGGTATCGTCGAACCCTGACATCGATGTCAAGGTCAACCCCGGCAACGGAGTGAGGTGCGTCACATGCGGATCGGCGAGCTGGCGCGGCGCACCGGGGTCTCCACCAGGCTGCTGCGCTACTACGAGGACCAGGGTCTGATCGTGCCGCAGCGCTCGGCCAACGGATACCGGGACTACGGCGAGGAGTTCGTCGACCAGATCGCCCAGATCCGCAGCCTGCTCGACGGTGGCCTGCCGACGCGGGTGATCAGGCAGGTGCTGCCCTGCCTGAAGACACCGCGCGACATCCACTTCGCCGACGCGTCGCCGGAGATCATCGCGGTACTGCAGCGCGAGTGCGACCGGATGGGCGACCGGATCGACCACGTCACCCGCAACCGCGACGCGATCTCGGCCTACCTCGCCGAACTCCGCCGCTGCGCGCGGCCCGCGTGAAGCGATTCCGGCGAATCGCTACTTGCCGCTGCGAAGCTCGTGGGACAGCGCCTCGAGTTCGTCGCCGCCGGCCATCTCCTGGGTGAGGTGCTCGAGGGTGATGTCGTCGTAGGTGCAGTCGAGCTTCTGGCGGCCACGGTTGAGCAGCACGAAGTGGTCGCCGACCATGTGGGCGTGATGCGGGTTGTGCGTGATGAACACGACGCCGAAGCCCGCCTCCTTGGCCGCGGTGATGTACTTCAGCACCACGCCGGACTGCTTGACGCCCAGCGCCGCGGTCGGTTCGTCGAGGATCAGCACCCGGGCGCCGAAGAACACCGCCCGCGCGATGGCCACACACTGCTTCTGCCCACCGGACAGCGAGCCGATCGGCACGTCGACATCGGGCAGGTCGATGCCCATCTTGGACAGCTCGATCAGCGTGGTGGCCCGCATCGCGTTGGCGTCCAGCGAATACGGGAACGACGACTTGCGAAGCTCCTGGCCCAGGAAGAAGTTGCGCCACACCGGCATCAACGGCACGACGGCCAGATTCTGGTACACCGTCGCGATGCCCTTGCCGAGCGCATCGGCGGGCGATCCGAACCGGGTGGGTTCGCCGTCGACGAGGAGTTCGCCCTCGGTCTGCTGATGCAGCCCGGCGATGATCTTGATCAGCGTGGACTTGCCCGCGCCGTTGTCGCCGAGGATGCCGGTGACCTCGCCCGCGTGCACCCGCAGGCAGATGCCGTTGAGCGCGGTGATGTTCCCGTAGGACTTGCCGACGTCGCGCAGTTCGACCAGCGGCACCCGGCCGCCGGAAGGGACGTCGTGAGAGGGCTTTTCGACAGAGATGGTCATCAGATCACTTCTTCGCTGCGTAGTTGCGGAAGGCGTTGTTGGCGATCACCGCGAACAGCAGCATCGCGCCGAGGAAGAACTTGAACCAGTCGGGGTCCCACCCCGCGTAGACGATGCCCTGGTTGGTCATGCCGAAGATGAACGCACCGATCGCGGCCCCGATCGCGGTGCCGTAGCCACCGGTCAGCAGGCAGCCGCCGATCACCGCGGCGATGATGTAGAAGAACTCGTTGCCGATGCCCTGACCGGACTGCACGGTGTTGAACGCGAACAGCAGGTGCATGCCCACGAACCAGGCGCAGAAGCCGACGAACATGAACAGCCCGATCTTGACCTTGGTGACCGGGACGCCCACGGCGCGTGCGCTGTCGGCGTCGCCACCCACCGCGAAGATCCAGTTGCCGATCTTCGTCTTGAACAGCACGTAGGTGGCCACCGCGGTGAACACCAGCCACCAGACCACGGTGATGCGGATACTGACGCCGAAGACGGTGAACGACGAGGCGAAGACCTTCTGCGCGGAGTCCCAGCCCTGCATGTCACTCACGCTCTGCGTGGCGACCTGGCCGGAAACCAGCTTGGTCACCGCGAGGTTGATGCCGGCGAGCATGAAGAACGTGCTCAACGTGATCAGGAAGCTGGGGATCTTCGTCTTCATCACCAGATACCCGTTGAAGAATCCCACCACCAGCGCGAGCACCAGCGCGAGGAGCGCGCCGACCCACAGGTTGAGGTGCAGGTTGTAGGCCAGCATCGACGCGGCGAGCGAGCTGAAGGTCACCGCCACGCCCGCCGACAGGTCGAACTCGCCGCCGATCATCAGCACCGCCACGCCGCACGCCATGATGCCGATCGTGGAGCTTGCGTAGAGCACCGTCGCCAGCGATCCCGCCTCGCGGAACGGTGCGGCGACGACCAGGAAGAACACGAAGATGCCGATCGCGCCGATGCCGGCGCCCATCTCCGGACGGATCAGCAACCGCTGCAGGCGGTTCCGCTCTTTGACACGCTCGTCGCGCACGACCTTGTGGTCGCCGAGGTCCAGATCTGCCTGTGTGGTCATGTCGTCTTCTCCTGCCGCTACCGAGTGCCGGCCTTGGCCAGCTCGGCCACGGCGTCGATGTTGGACTTGTCGATGAAGGATGGGCCGGTCAGCGTCGGCTCACCACCGCCGATCAGGTTCTTGTTGTTGAGGAACAGCCAGAGCCCGTCGATGGCGAGATAGCCCTGCAGGTACGGCTGCTGGTCGACGGCCCACTGCACGTCGCCCTGACTGATGGAGTCGACGAGCGCGGCGTTCGTGTCGAACGTCACGATGTTGGCGTTGCTGCCCGCGTTGGTCTTCGACTGCACGGCGGTCAGCGCGATCGGCGCACCGAGCGCGACGAAGGTGTCGACCGCCGGATCCTGTTGCATCTTGGCCGTGATCGTCGCGTCGACCGACGGCATGTCCTTACTGTTGACGTTCAGGATCTCGCTCGGCCCTTTGAAACCCTGCTTGACACCCGCACAACGTGATTCGAGCGCGACCTGGCCCTGCTCCTGGATGATGCAGACGACCTTCTTCGCGCCGTCCTTGGTCAGGCGCTCGCCGGCGGCGATGCCGGCCAGCTTCTCGTCCTGCCCGAAGTACTCCTGGATGCCCATCTGCTTGAAGTTGTCGAATCCGGAGTTGAACGCGACCACCGGGATGCCCTTGTCGATGGCGGCCTTGATCGCGGGGGCCATGGCGTCGGGCTTGGCGAGCGTGACGGCGATGCCGTCGACACCACTGTCGATGGCGCTCTGCACCAGGTTGGCCTGGTTGGGCGCCTCGGGATCGTTCGAGTAGCGCAGCTCGATGTTGTCCTTCTTGGCGGCCGTCTCGGCGCCCTTGCGGATCAGGTCCCAGAACGAATCGCCGGGCACCTCGTGGGTGATCATCGCGATGGTCTTGCGGGGGGTGTCGACCGTGCCTCCGCCGTCTCCGCCCCCGGCCGAATCGGGTCGCCCGCCGGTGGATGAACACGACGCGACGGCCAGCGCCAGAACGCCCGCCCCCGTGATCGCCGCGAGCCGCTTGAACGCCATTGTCTGTCTCCTCGCTGTCAGATCGCCGCGGCGCCCGCCAGTGGCGGCCGACACGCCTCGCCGTTGATGTAATACGGCTCACACCGGAAAGTCAATACTTTGTCCTGACATTAGGACTGCAAGTCATATGCGGGCAGCCAGCTGTCGAGGCGCGCGCGTCGTTCCGCGCACCACCAGGGACGGCTCACACACCAGGTCGACGAGATCCGGTGCGCCGGCGTCCCCATCGAGCCGGGACACCAGGCGCTGCACCGCTGCTCGCGCCAACCCGGCGGAATCCTGGCGAACGGTACTCAGATCGATGTGGGCGAGGCCGGCGAGCGGGCTGTCGTCGAAACCGAGCACCGAAATCTCTTCGGGAACAGCGAATCCGGCACGGATGAGCACGTCCATGACACCCAGCGCGCACCGGTCGTTGAAGGCGAACACCGCACTCGGCAATTCGGATTCGGCCAGCATGGCGGTTGCGGCCGCCGCACCCTCGCGCTCTGTGAGCCCGCCCGCGCGCACGTCCTCGACGAGGTTCGCGGAGCGGATCTCGCGGCGGTAGCCGCGTAGGCGTTCGGCCGCGCCAGCCGCCCGCCCTCCACCGAGGTAGACGATGTCGCGATGTCCCAGGTCGATGAGGTGGCGAGCGCCGAGCGCCGCGCCGGCGACGTCGTCGCTGCGGACCGCGTCCACGCCGCGGACCCGCCGAGCGAGCACGACGACGGGAGTACTCGCAGCCAACTCCTCGAGCCGGCGCGCCGGGATCTCCGGGCCGACGAGAACGAGGCCCTCGCATCGATCATCGACGAGAGTGCGCAGCGCGCGGGGCTCGTCGCGGTGCGGCGTGATCCCGCTGAGTACCACGTCGTAGCCGAGCGCTTCCGCGGCGACGTACACGCCGTCGACCAGATCGGCGTGGAACTCCTGACCCACGGTGAAGGTGACCCCAATGAGCCTCGAGCGGTGCTGACGAAGCCGCTGCGCGCGGGGATCTGGGCGATACCCCAGTTCGTCGGCGGCCCGGCGTACGCGTTCCCGAGTCTGCGCACCGGCCCCCGGCGCGTCACGCATGACGATCGACACCAGGGCGCGTGAGACGCCGGCGCGTGCGGCCACATCCTGCAGTGTCGGTCTGCGATCCACGAGTCGATTCTAGATCGTTCTAGCGCGCTCGTTGACGAAACCCGGTCGATCGCTCTAGCGTGACTAGAACGTTCTAGTCGATCGGAGCCCTCCATGTCCTCACCGTTGTCCTTCGGCCTCATCGGCGCCGGCTGGATCGGCAGCTTCCACGCGCAGACACTGGCGTCCCGACTGCCGAACACCCGCCTGGCCGCCGTCGCCGATCCGACACCCGCGGCAGTGGAACGTTTCCCGGATCAGCGCTACTACCGCGACCCGCTGGAACTGATCGCCGACCCCGACGTCGACGCCGTGGCGATCTGCTCGCCCGCCGCCAGCCACGCCGACCTGGTCGTCGCCGCCGCACAGGCGGGTAAGCACGTGTTCTGCGAGAAGCCGATGGCGTTGACACTCGACGACGCCGACCGGGCCGTCGATGCGGCCCGCGCCGCGGGGGTGGCCCTGCAGGTCGGCTTCAACCGTCGCTTCGCGGTCGACTTCGCCGCCATGCGCGCCGCCGTCGACGCGGGAGCGGTGGGCACACCGCATCTCCTGCGGTCGCTGACCCGCGATCCCGGCATCTCGGCCGAGGTCGCCGCACGCGTCAAGCCGTGGACGATCTTCAACGAGACGCTGATCCACGACTTCGACACGCTCGCCTGGCTCAATCCGGGCGCGCGGGTCACCGAGGTATACGCGCAGGCCGACGCGCTGGTTCACCCCCAGTTCGCGGAGCAGGGCTTCCTCGACACCTCGGTCGTGCAACTGCGTTTCGACAACGGCGCCTTCGCCGTTGCGGAGGCCAGCTTCCAAGCCGTCTACGGCTACGACATCCGCGGCGAGGTCTTCGGCTCCGGCGGCGTCCTGCAGGCCGGGCTCGCCCCGGAGCACGCCGGGCGGGTCAACACCGAGTTGTTCGCCGACGCCTACACCGCCCAGTTCGCGCACTTCGCGGACAGTGTGCTGGCGGGCACCGAGCCCTCGGTCACCGGCGTGGACGCCCGGATCGCGCTCGAGATAGCTCTGGCTGCGCGTCGATCTGTGGAGACGAAGGCACCCGTCGGCCTGACCCCCGTCCCGCCGAATCCAGTGCCGGCATGAGCGGCCTCACGCTGGCGGTGTGTTCGGAGATGGTCTTCACCGACCTGCCAATCCACGAGCGCGTCAGGCGCATCGACGAACTCGGCTTCGACGTGGAGATCTGGAGCTGGCACGACAAGGACCTCGATCAGCTGGCCGCCACCGGAGCCCGCTTCTCGTCCATGACCGGATACCTCAGTGGCGACCTGGTCGACCGCGACGGGGCCGACGAGGTCGTCCGCACCGCCTCGCTGGCCATCAAAGCCGCCGAGACGCTGGGGGTTCCGCGACTCAACCTGCACACCGCGGAACTGGTCGACGGTCGGGCCGCACGACCCCGGCAGCGCGCCACCGGGGAGATGTGGCTGACCGCCGCGAGGGCCCTGGAACGCATCGGCGAACTCGGTGCGGCCGCAGGCGTGACGTTCTGCGTCGAGAACCTGAACACCGTGGTGGACCATCCGGGCGTACCCCTGGCCCGCGCGAAGGACACGCTCGCACTGGTCGAGGGCATCGGCCACCCGAACGTCAAGATGATGTTGGACCTCTATCACGCGCAGATCGGCGAGGGGAACCTCGTCGAATTGGTCCGGCGGTGCGGCGACGCGATCGGGGAGGTCCAGGTGGCCGACGTGCCCGGTCGGTGCGAACCGGGTTCGGGCGAGATCCACTACCCGGCGATCGCGACGGCGCTGCGCGACATCGGCTATACGGGCACGGTGGGGCTGGAGGCGTTCGCCTCGATGGACAGCACCGCGGCCCTGGAGGCGTTTCGAGCCGCCTTCTCCTAGCGATTTGCGCACCTGCAGGAGCGCCGACCGCTCGCGGGTGCACGAATCGCGGGGGTTCTAGCGGTCGACGAGGGTGGTCTCGAAGAAGTAGCGCGAGGCCCGGTAGCAGTGGCTGCCGAACTCCACGGCCTTGCCCGAGTCGTCGAAAGCGGTGCGAGCCATCGTCAGCAGGGGTGCGCCGGCCTTCTCGTCGAGCAGCCGGGCCTCGGTCCTGGTGGCGGGCTTGGCCCCGATGCGCTGCCGGGCCAGCCGGATGTGCACGCCGCGACCGCGCAGCGCCTGATAGAGGCCGCTGGCCTCGAGTTCGTCGGCGTCGGGCGCGAGTTCGACCGGCAGGTAATTGGTCATCACGGCCAGCGGCTCGCCGTTGGCGCTCCGCAGCCGCTGGATCGTGACGACCTCATGGTCCTCGGCCAGGCTCAACTCGGTGGTGATCTCCTCGTCCACGACGCCGGCGTGGTACTCGAGCAGCCTGGTGGTCGGCTCCTGGCCGGCCCGGACGAGGTCGTCGAACAGGCTGGTGAGCTCCACCCTGCGGTGCACCGGGTTCTGCACCACCTGGGTGCCGACACCCCGCTTGCGCACCAGCAGACCCTTGTCGACGAGTTCCTGGATGGCCCGCCGGGTCGTCGGCCGCGACAGCGTCAGGCGACTCGCGAGGGCGAGTTCGTTCTCGAAGCGATCACCGGGCGCCAGCTCGCCGTTGCGGATGGCGGCCTCGATCGCCTGGGCGAGCTGATAGTAGAGCGGCACAGGACTCGACCTGTCCAGCTCGACGGCTAGGGGCACGTCCACTCCGATCTCCGGCCTCGGTCAGGAAAGAGTAGCTGAAGGTTAACATCCGCATGACTGAAAGTTAGAATGTCAGGACAAACTATTGACAGCGTCGAGTGACGCGAGGCACAGTCGTAGACACCTACCGCCCCCCGATCCCTGGGAGCCGAATTGACCAGCACGGAACCGTTCGATGTCGTGGCCATCGGGCGCAGCGGCGTCGACGTCTATCCTCTCCAAACCGGTGTCGGGCTCGAAGATGTCGAGTCGTTCGGCAAGTTCCTCGGCGGCAGCGCCGCCAACGTCGCGGTTGCTGCCGCCCGGCTCGGCAACCGCACCGCGCTGGTCTCCGGAGTCGGGGCAGACCCGTTCGGCCGGTTCGTGCGCGCCGAGCTCGAACGCCTGGGCGTCGACAGCCGATTCGTCTCCGTGCACGGCGAATATCCAACGCCCGTGACCTTCTGCGAGATCTTCCCGCCCGACCACTTCCCGCTGTACTTCTACCGCAAGCCGTCGGCTCCCGACCTGCAGATCAGCACCGAGGAACTCGACACCGAGGCGATCAGGACCGCCCGCCTGTACTGGTCGACGGTGACCGGGCTCTCCGAAGAACCCAGCCGCACCGCCCATTTCGCGGCCTGGGAGGCTCGCGGCAGAAGCCCGCTGACGGTGCTCGACCTCGACTACCGGCCGATGTTCTGGGAGTCGCCCGCCGCCGCGACCGAACAGGTGCAGCGCGCCCTGCCCCACGTCACCGTCGCGGTGGGCAACCGCGAGGAGTGCGAGATCGCCGTCGGCGAGTCGAATCCGCGCAAGGCCGCCGAGGCGCTGCTCGACGTCGGTGTCGAGCTCGCCATCGTCAAGCAGGGGCCACGCGGCGTGCTCGGCAAGACCCGGCACAGCTCGGTCACCGTGCCGCCCAACGACGTCGACGTCGTCAACGGCCTGGGCGCCGGCGACGCGTTCGGCGGCAGCCTCATCCACGGCCTGCTGAACGGCTGGCCGCTGGAGAAGACATTGCGCTATGCCAACGCCGCAGGCGCCATCGTGGCGACCCGGCTCGAGTGCTCGACCGCGATGCCGACCACGGCCGAGGTCGCGTCGCTCGCCGAACAGACCGCCGTGGAGGCCGTCAATGTCTGACCTCACCTACGCCGACATCACCGGCTTACGTGCTGCTGATCCCGGCGCGGTCGCCAGAGCCTGGGCGGACCGCGTCACCCGCCCGACCGTCCGCGGCGACGGCCGGCTGATGATCGTGGCGGCCGACCACCCGGCGCGCGGCGCGCTCGCCGTCGGATCGCGTGTCACGGCGATGAACAGCCGCGTCGATCTGCTCGACCGGTTGCGGGCCGCGCTCGCCGACCCCGGCGTCGACGGCGTGCTGGCCACCGCCGACATCCTCGACGACCTGGTGCTGCTCGGCGCGCTGGAGGACAAGGTGGTGTTCTCGTCCTTCAACCGCGGCGGGCTGGCCGGCGCGGCGTTCGAACTCGACGACCGGATGACGGGGGCCACCGCCGCCTCCACCGCCGCGGCGCGGATGAACGGTGGGAAGATGCTGTGCCGCATCGATGTCGACGATCCCGGCACCGTGTCGACCATGGTGGCGTGTGCGCGGGCGGTCGACGAACTGGCCGCGCACGGACTGGTCGCCATGGTGGAACCGTTCATGTCGGGCCGGGTCGCAGGCAAGGTCCGCAACGACCTGTCCCCCGACGCGGTGATCAAGTCCATCCACATCGCTCAGGGGCTCGGCTCCACCTCCGCCTACACCTGGATGAAGCTTCCCGTCGTCGACGAGATGGACCGCGTCATGGAGGCGACGACGATGCCGACGCTGCTGCTCGGCGGCGATCCGACCGATCCCGACGAGGCATTCGCCAGCTGGGAGAAGGCGCTCGCGCTGCCCGCGGTGCGCGGCCTCATCGTCGGCCGCACCCTGCTGTACCCCCCCGATGACGACGTCCGCACGGCCGTCGCCACCGCCGTGTCGATGGTGAGGTGACGATGCACAGCAAGCTCTACATCCCGGCCCGCAGCGCGACGCCGCCCCACACCGTCGACGTCACCCCGGAGTCGGCGGGCTGGACCGAATCCTCGCTCCAGGTGCTCGAACTCGACGGCACCGGGCGTGCCGAGTTCGCCACCGGTGACACCGAGGTGATGATCCTGCCGCTGGCCGGCGGCGGCGCCGTCGACTGTGGCGGCGAGAGCTTCGAACTCGCGCCCCGAGCCTCGGTGTTCGACGGTCCGTCCGACATGGTCTATCTCGGAGTCGGCCAGACGTACGTGCTCTCCGGCGAGGGCCGCTTCGCGATCTGCGGAGCCCACGCCACCCGGTCCTTCCCGAACCGGCGGGTCGCCGCGGCGGACGTGTCGGTGGAGTTGCGGGGTGCGGGCAACTGCAGCCGCCAGGTGCACAACTTCGGCACCGCGGACGTCTTCGAAGCGGACTCGCTGATCGCCTGCGAGGTCATCACCCCCGGCGGCAACTGGTCGAGCTACCCCGCACACAAGCACGACGAGAACACACCGACCGAAAGCGAACTCGAGGAGATCTACTACTTCGAGATCGCCCCCGGCCCGGACGGTTCGCGGGGCTTCGGCTACCACCGGGTGTACGGCACGCCGGACCGCCCCATCGAAGTGCTCGAAGAGGTGCGCACCGGCGACGTCGTGCTGGTGCCGCACGGCTACCACGGCCCGTCGGTCGCCGCCCCCGGCTACCACATGTACTACCTGAACGTCATGGCCGGACCGGGCGAGGAACGCGCCTGGAAGATCGTCGACGATCCCGAGCACACCTGGTTGCGCGGCACCTGGGCCGACCAGGCCGTCGACCCCCGCCTTCCCCTGCACGCACCGAGAGGACACTGATCGTGGTCTCCACCGCACCGAAGCGGGCCGAGAAGACGCCCGACACAGAAGCAACCGTCCGACTCACGGTGGCGCAGGCCACCATCCGCTTCCTGGGCAACCAGTACGTCGAACGCGACGGCGAACGCACGAAGTTCTTCGCCGGCTGCTTCGGCATCTTCGGCCACGGCAACGTCGCGGGCCTGGGGCAGGCGCTGCTCGAGGACGAGGTGACCGCGCACGAAGCCGGCACCGCCCCGAAGCTGCCCTACGTACTCGGCCGCAACGAACAGGCCATGGTGCACAGCGCCGTCGCGTACGCGCGGCAGAAGGACCGGCTGCAGACCTGGGCGGTCACCGCCAGTGTCGGCCCCGGGGCGACCAACATGCTGACCGGCGCCGCACTGGCGACGATCAACCGGCTCCCGGTGCTGCTGCTTCCGGCCGACACCTTCGCCACCCGCGCCAGCGCGCCCGTCCTGCAGGAACTCGAACTGCCGTCCAGCGGCGACGTCACCGTCAACGATGCGTTCAAACCGCTGTCGCGGTACTTCGACCGGGTGTGGCGGCCCGAGCAGCTGCCCGCCGCGCTGCTCGGCGCGATGCGCGTGCTCACCGATCCCGTCGAGACCGGCGCGGCCACCGTCGCGATCCCGCAGGACGTTCAGGCCGAGGCCCATGACTGGCCGGAATCGTTTTTCGCCGAACGCACCTGGCACGTCGCGCGGCCACTGCCGGAACGCTCGGTGATCGAGCGCGCCGCCGAGGTGATCCGGTCGGCGCGTACCCCGCTCATCGTCGCCGGTGGCGGCGTCGTGTACTCCGGGGCCACCGACGCGCTCGCCACATTCAGCAAGAGGACCGGAATCCCGGTCGGGATGAGCCAGGCAGGCAAGGGGGCGCTGCCCTACGACCACCCGCAGTGCATGGGCGCCATCGGGTCGACGGGCACCACCGCGGCGAACGCCCTGGCCACCGAGGCCGACGTCGTCATCGGGATCGGCACCCGCTACAGCGATTTCACCTCCGCGTCGCGCACCGCGTTCAACAACCCCGACGTGCGGTTCGTCAACATCAACGTGGCGTCGCTGGACTCGGTGAAGCAGGGCGGCATCAGCGTCGTCTCCGACGCGCGCGAGGCGCTCGATGCGCTCGGTGCGGCACTGGACGGGTATGCGGTGAGCGACGATTACCGCGCCCGCGCTGCCGCGCTGGCCGCGGAATGGGACGACACCGTCTCGGCCGCCTACGCGGTGGAAGACGGTGTCGCGCTGAACCAGAACCAGGTCATCGGCCTGGCGAACACGCTCAGCGATCCGCGTGACGTGGTGGTGTGCGCGGCCGGGTCGATGCCCGGCGATCTGCACAAGCTGTGGCGCACCCGCGATCCCAAGGGCTACCACGTCGAGTACGGCTACTCCTGTATGGGCTACGAGGTCGCGGGCGGCCTCGGCGTGCGGATGGCCGACGAGACCCGCGACGTCTTCGTGATGGTCGGCGACGGCTCCTACCTGATGATGGCCACCGAGCTGGTGACCGCCGTCCAGGAGGGCATCAAGGTGATCGTCGTGCTCGTGCAGAATCACGGCTTCGCGTCCATCGGGTCGCTGTCCGAGGCGCTCGGCTCGCAGCGGTTCGGCACCGCGTACCGCTTCCGTGGCCGCGACGGCCGGCTCGACGGCGACAAGCTGCCCGTCGACCTCGCCGCCAATGCCGCCAGCCTCGGCGCCGAGGTGATCAAGGTGAGCACCGCGGCCGAGTTCGGTGACGCCGTCAAGGTGGCCAAGGCCAACGACCGCACCACGGTCATCCACGTCGAGACCGACCCGCTGATCCCCGCGCCGGACAGCGAATCCTGGTGGGACGTACCGGTGAGCGAGGTCTCCACCCTCGAGTCCACACAGGCCGCCCACCGCACCTACGCCGACTGGAAGACGATCCAGCGGCCCCACCTCCGACCCTCCTGAGCACGAAGGACACAGCGTGAGCACCATTCTCGTCGGCAGCGCCCCCGACTCCTGGGGCGTGTGGTTCCCCGCCGACCCGCAGCAGACGCCCTACACCCGCTTCCTCGACGAGGTCGCGGCATCCGGTTACGAGTGGATCGAACTCGGTCCGTTCGGCTACCTGCCCACCGAACCCGCCGTGCTCTCCGACGAGCTCGCCAAGCGAAACCTGAAGCTGTCGGCCGGCACGGTGTTCGAGCATCTGCACAAAGACGGCGACGACTCGTGGTCAGCGGTGTGGAGCCAGGTCGAGGACGTCGCCAAGCTGACCGCCGCCGTCGGCGGCAAGCACGTGGTCGTCATTCCCGAGATGTGGCGTGACCCCGCGACGGGCGAGGTGCTCGAGGACCGCGATCTCACCGCCGAGCAGTGGCGCAAGAAGACCAAGGGCATGGACGAACTCGGCCGGGCGATGTTCGAGAAGTACGGCGTGCGTGCGCAGTACCACCCACACGCCGACAGCCACGTCGACACCGAGGAGAACGTCTACCGGTTCCTCGACGGCACCGACGGCGAGTTCGTCAACCTGTGCCTGGACACCGGGCACATCAGCTACTGCGGCGGCGACAACATCGCCATCATCCGCCGGGCGCCCGAACGGATCGGCTACCTGCACCTCAAGCAGGTCGACCCGGCGGTGGTCGCCAAGGTCGAGGCCGAGGACCTTCCGTTCGGTGAGGCCGTCCGGCTCGGCGCGATGATCGAACCGCCGCTGGGTGTTCCGGAGATGCCACCGCTGCTCGCGGAGATCGAACGGCTCGGTATCGACGTCTTCGCGATCGTCGAACAGGACATGTACCCGTGCGAGGTCGACGCTCCCCTGCCCATCGCCCAGCGCACCCGGTCCTACCTGGGCTCGTGCGGTGTCCCCTCCGTCCGCTTCAACCAGGAATGAGAAGCCATGCCTGACTTGCGTGTAGCCGTCCTCGGTGTGGGCGTCATGGGCGCCGACCACGTGGCGCGACTCAGCACCCGGATCTCCGGGGCCCGGGTGGCCGTGGTCAACGACTACGTCACCGAGAAAGCCGAACAGATCGCCGCGACCATCCCCGGATGCCGCGCGGTCGTCGACCCCCTCGACGCCATCGCCGATCCCGACGTCGACGCCGTCGTGCTCGCCACCCCGGGCCCGACCCACGAGAAGCAACTCCTGGCCTGCCTCGAGCACGGCAAGCCGGTGTTGTGCGAGAAACCGTTGACCACTGACGTGGAGACCGCCCTCGGCGTGGTCAGACGTGAGGCCGAATTGGGCCGCCGGCTGATCCAGGTCGGCTTCATGCGCAGGTTCGACCACGAGTACGCCCAGCTGAAGGCGCTGCTCGACGGAGGTGAGCTGGGCCGCGCGCTGGTGCTGCACTGCGCGCACCGCAACCCCGCCGTGCCACCGACGTTCGACAGCGCGATGGTGGTCCGCGACTCGCTGGTGCACGAGGTCGACGTCACCCGCTTCCTCTTCGACGAGGAGATCACCTCGATCCAGATCATCAAGCCGGCCGCCAATCCCGGCGCACCACAGGGGCTTGCCGACCCGCAGATCGCGATCATGCGGACGGCGTCGGGCAGGCACGTCGACGTCGAACTGTTCGTCACCACCGGCGTCGCCTACGAGGTGCGCACCGAAGTGGTGGCCGAGAAGGGCAGCGCGATGATCGGTCTCGACGTCGGACTGATCCGCAAGCGCGGCGACGGCACGTGGGGCGGGCAGATCACGCCCGGGTTCCGCGAGCGGTTCGGCCAGGCCTACGACACCGAGTTCCAGCGCTGGGTGGACGCGGTCCGTAGCGGTGTGAATGTCGACGGGCCGTCGGCCTGGGACGGGTACGCCGCCGCCGCGGTGTGTGAGGCGGGCGTGGAGTCGCTGAACAGCGGACTGCCCGTCGACGTGACGATGGTCGACCGCGCGTCGATCCCGGGGGCCTGACGTGAAGATCGCCCTGGACCCCACACCGTTCCACCACGACCACGACCTGCTCGAGTTCCCGGCGCTGGTCGCCGAACTCGGCTACGAGCACCTGCAACTCACCCCGCACCGGGACTTCATCCCGTTCTTCAACCACCCCCGCGCCGACGACGACCTGGTGGCCAACTTCCGCAAGGCGTGCGCCGACGCGGGTGTCGGCATCGCGTCGGTGCTACCGGTGCTGCGGTGGTCGGGCCCCGACGAGGATGCCCGCGAAGCAGCGGTGCGCAACTGGAAGCGGGTCGTCCAGATCACCGTCGACCTCGGGGTGAACGTCATCAACACCGAGTTCTCCGGCCGCCCGGAGAAAGCCGAGGAATCCGAGCGGGCGTTCTTCCGGTCGATGGAGGAACTGGTGCCGATCTTCGAGCGCGAGGGCATCGACGTCCGAATCGACCCGCACCCCGACGATTTCGTCGAGGACGGCCTCGAAGCCGTGCGCATCATCCGCGGGGTCAACTCGCCGAACATCGGCATGGTCTACGTCGCCTGCCACACCTTCCATATGGGCGCCGACATGTCAGCCATCATGCGGGCCGCCGGTGACAAACTGCGCCTGGTGCACGTCGCCGACACCATGGACCACCACCGCAGCCACGGCCTGCGCTACATCACCAACCCGCCGGGCAATCCGGTGCGGGTGCACCAGCACCTCAAGATCGGCGACGGCGACGTCGACTGGGACGAATTCTTCGGCGGCCTGGCCGAACTCGGCTTCTACGACCGCGATGACACCGTGATGGTGTCGTCGGTGTTCGCCGAGGACGAGACCGCCCACGACGTGTCCCGCTACCAACTGAAGACCATGACCGAGTACGTCTCGAAGTACGGAGCCCGACCATGAGCACGATCACCCACTGGATGAACAACGCGCCGTTCACCGGCACCGGCACCGGTACGGCCCCGGTGACCAACCCGGCCACCGGTCAGGTCACCGGCGAGGTCGCCCTGGCCGGCGTCGAGGACGCTCGCGCCGTCATTGACGCCGCCGCCGCGGCGTTCCCGGCGTGGCGCGACACCTCGCTGGCGAAGCGCACCGCGATCCTGTTCAACTTCCGGGAACTGCTCAATGCCCGCAAGGGCGAGCTGGCCCGGATCATCACCGCTGAGCACGGCAAGGTGGTCTCCGATGCACTCGGCGAGGTCAGCCGCGGCCAGGAGGTCGTCGAGTTCGCCTGCGGCATCCCGCATCTGCTGAAGGGCGGGTTCACCGAGAACGCCTCGACCAAGGTCGACGTCTACTCGGTCCGCCAGCCGCTCGGCGTCGTCGGCGTCATCAGCCCGTTCAACTTCCCGGCGATGGTGCCGATGTGGTTCTTCCCGATCGCCATCGCCACGGGCAACACCGTCGTGCTCAAGCCCTCGGAGAAGGACCCGTCCGCGGCACTGTGGATCGCCGCGCTGTGGGCCGAGGCCGGCCTGCCCGACGGGGTGTTCAACGTGCTGCAGGGCGACAAGACCGCCGTCGACGAACTGCTGACCAACCCGAAGGTGAAGTCCGTCTCCTTCGTCGGGTCGACGCCCATCGCGCAGTACGTGTACTCGACCGGCACCGCGGCGGGCAAGCGGGTCCAGGCCCTCGGCGGCGCCAAGAACCACGCCGTGATCCTGCCCGACGCCGATCTCGACCTGGCCGCCGACGCGATGGTCAACGCCGGCTTCGGCTCCGCCGGTGAGCGGTGCATGGCCATCAGCGCCTGCGTGGCCGTCGGCCCGATCGCCGACGACCTGGTCGCCAAGATCGCCGAACGCACCACGCCGTTGAAGATCGGCGACGGCACAAAGGATTCCGACATGGGCCCGCTGGTCACCAAGGCCCACCGCGACAAGGTGGCGTCCTACATCGACGCCGGCGAGGCCGACGGCGCCAAGATCGTCGTCGACGGCCGCTCCGTCGAAGCCGACGGCGGCGAGCAGGGTTTCTGGCTCGGGCCCACCCTGATCGACCACGTCACCCCCGAGATGAGCGTCTACACCGACGAGATCTTCGGCCCCGTGCTGTCGGTCGTGCGCGTCGAAACCTACGACGAGGCACTCGATCTCATCAACACCAACCCCTACGGCAACGGCACCGCGATCTTCACCAACGACGGCGGCGCCGCCCGGCGCTTCCAGAACGAGGTGCAGGTCGGCATGGTCGGCATCAACGTGCCGATCCCGGTGCCGATGGCGTACTACAGCTTCGGCGGCTGGAAGGCCTCGCTGTTCGGCGACTCCCACGCCCACGGTATGGACGGCGTGCAGTTCTTCACCCGGCAGAAGGCCATCACCAGCCGCTGGCTCGACCCCAGCCACGGCGGCATCGAGTTGGGCTTCCCGCAAAACCAGTAAGGCGCCGACAGTACGGTTGTTGACGCGAATCGCGAGTAACGGCGTCAACAACCGTACTTTCGGCGCTCAGTCCGAGGTGCCGCGGGCGTCCAGGCGGCGCAACACGCGATCGACGACGGTGGGGTCGGTCCCCGATTTCGCGCGGGCGCCCACCACCGCGTCGCGAGCGGCTTCGAGCACCTCCTCCTTGAGCGCGTTCACCGTGCAGGCGTCGTGCACGTGCACCGTGTCCTGCCGGTCGGCCTCGTCTCGGGTCAACCCGAGCGAGTGCCACATGCGGGTGGCGTTCTCGCAGGCCTCGTCGATCACCTCGGAGTCGACGTCGCCGCGGTCGCGGACCTCGTCGAGGCGGCGGAATCCGGCGTCCCGGGCCCGCTGCAGCAGCTCCTGTTCCTCGGCGTCCTGCTCGTCGCCCGACACGGTGACACCGAGAACGCGGACCAGCACCGGCAGGGTGAGGCCTTGGGCCAGCATCGTGCCGATGATCACCACGAACGCGATGAAGATCAGCCGCTCGCGCTCCGGGAAGCCGGGCGGCAGTGCCAGCACCGCCGCCAGCGTGACCACCCCGCGCATGCCCGCCCACGACGCCACCGTCATCTCCCGCCAGCCGACGGGTTCGGGTCTGTCGCTGCGTCGCCGCATGATCTTCTCGTCGATCGAGGCGACGGGGAAGATCCACAGGAACCGCACCACCACGACCACGGCCGTGATCAGCAGCGCCTGCCCGATCAGCGTGCCGAGTGACCCGGACACCTGCTCGGCGACGGCCCGCAGTTCCAGGCCGACGAACGCGAATGCGGCGCCGGTGACCAACAACTCGATGATCTCCCACGTCGTCCCGGACACCAGCCGGGTCTGCGCGGACTCCTGATCGGCGTAGCGGCTGAGCGCCAGCGCGATGGTGACCACCGCGAGCACCCCGCTACCGTGCGCCGCATCGGCGGCCACGTACGCCGCGAACGGCATCACCAGCACCAGTGCGCTGCCCGCGGGGTGGGCCGGCAACTTCTTCAGCAGCCAGCGCGTCGCCACGGCGATCGCCAGGCCCACCGCGATCCCGATCGCCACCGCCGCCCCGAGCGTCGCACCGGCATGCCACGGCACGAACGCCCCCGTGACCGTCGACGCGACGGCCACCTCGTAGAGGACCAGCGACGTCGCGTCGTTGGACAGCCCCTCGCCCTCGAGGATGGTGCGCAACCGGCGGGGCAGTTTCAGCTTGTGCGCCACCGCGGTGGCGGCGACGGGGTCGGGCGGCGCCACGGCGGCGCCCAGTGCGAGCGCGGCGATCAGCGGCAGCCCGGGCACCACCGCCTGCAGCACCACGCCGACCGTGCACGCGGTCACTCCGACCAGCGCGATGGCGAGCAGGCCGATGGCGCGACGGTTGTCCAGGAACTGCCGCCACGACGTGCGCCGGGCCGCGGCGAACAGCAGCGGCGGCAGCACCAGCGGCAGGATCAATTCCGGGTTCACCGTCGGCGGCGGTAGCCCCGGCACGTAGGCCAGGGCGAGGCCGAAGATCAGCAGCACCACGGGGTAGGGCAGGTTGATGCGCTCGGCGAGCGGAGCCAGCAGCACGGTGGCCGCCGCCAGCCCGAGCAGCAGCGTCAGGCCGGCCATCGGTACCGGTTTCGGTGGGGTGTGGGTCTCATGTCGACCTGCACATTCCCCATTCCCGGACGCGGGAACCTCCTGGTTGCGGAATTCTTACGATCCGGGGCGGGCCGTCTCGGTGCGGGCGGCCGTGGCTATCCGACCGCCATGACCCTGCGGCCACTGCTGTTGATCCTGGTGCTGATCCTCGCGGGCTGCGGCGGTGAGGCCGCAGAGCAGCCCCCCGCCGAGCCATCGACGTCCGGTGCGGCAGCGACGACCACCGGCCTGCTGCCCTCCGGGGTGCCGACCGAGGGCAGCCGCCCGCCTGCCGGCGACCTGCCACCGCCCGCCGAACCGCAACAGGCGCCGCCACAGACCGCGCCGGTGCCCGGCCGCACGGTGGCGGTCGGCACCGCCCCCGAAGGTGTCGTCGTCGACGCGCAGACCCGCATCGTCGCGGTGGCCACCCGGAAACCCGACGCACTGGTGCTGCTCGACGCCGACAGCGGTGACATCGTGTCGCGCACTCCGCTGCCCGGCTTCGTGCGCCACCTGCAGCTCGCCGCGCCCGGCGGACCGGTCCTGGTGCCCGTCGAGAGCGCCGACGCGTTGGTCCGGGTCGAGCTGCCCGGCGGCCGGGCCGAACGGCAGGTGATCACCGGGACGGTCCCGCACGACGCCGCGCAGGCCCCGAACGGCACCGTGTTCGTCGCCAACGAACTGGGCGGCACCGTCGCCGCGGTGCGTGGCGACGACATCGTCAAGGTCTTCACCGACAGCGTCCAGCCGGCCGGGCTCGCGCCGGTGGGCGCCTCGATGGGCCTGCTCGATGTGCGCAAGAACGACCTGACCGTCTACGACAGCGACAGGCTGACCATCGTCGGGTCGACACCGGCAGGAGAGGGACCGACCCATCTGGTCGCCGACCGGCACGGCCGGATGATCGCCACCGACACCCGCGGCGACGCGGTGCGCGTGTTCGAGCCGCGGCCGACGCCGCGCGAGGTCGCCTCGGTGCCGCAAGCCGGCGGGCCCTACGGCATCGCCTACGACCCGACACGCGACCGGCTGTGGGTCGCCTCGTCGGGCACCAACGAGCTCGTCGGCTACGACATGGCGTCGGCGCAGCCACGCGAGATCCAGCGGCTGCCAACCGTGCAGAACCCGTACACCCTCGGTGTCGACGCGACAACCGGCCGGCTGTTCGTCGCCGGGGTGTCCGGCGGAGTAGTGCAGATCATCGACCCCGCGTGAGCGTGGCCGCCGAGTGTGAGGGCTGCGGTTACCAGGGCCCGTGCAGGACGGGAACCCTCACACCCGGCGGCGGTACGGGTACGCGGCACACGGATCAAAGGATGTAGAGCATCTCCTGGTAGGTCGGCAGCGGCCACAGGTCGTCGGCGACGATGCCCTCGAGGGCGTCCGCGGCGGCACGCACCGCGTCCATCGCGGGAAGCAGGCCGTCACGGGCGTGGGTCGCCTCCTCGAGTGCGCCCTCGGGGTGATGTGCCAGCGCGGCCTTCAGCGCCGACACCGCCGCGGTCAGCTCGCCGATCGGCTCCGAAACACTCTGCAGCAGCGTCATGTCGGGCTCGATGCCGGCCGCCTTGAGCGTCGCGACGTTCTGCGCGAGCTCGGTCTGGTAGCGCACCGCCGCGGGCAGGATGACCGTCGATCCCAGCTCCAGCGCCAGCTTCGCCTCGACCGCGACGGTCAGGGCGTACTGCTCGAGGCGGACCTCGTAGCGGCTGTGCAGTTCGCGCTCGCTGAACACGCCGTACCGCTCGAACACCTCGATCGCCTCCGGCTTGATCAGCTCGGGAACCGCGTCGAGGGTGGTCTTGAGGTTGGGCAGTCCACGCTCGGCCGCCTCGATGTGCCAGTTCTCCGAGTAGCCGTCGCCGTTGAACACCACCGCGCCGTGCTCGGTGATGATCTCGGTGAGCAGCGTCTGCACCGCCGTGTCGAACGCCTCGCCCTCGGACACGGCCTTCTCCAGCACCGTAGCCATGTAGTCCAGCGAGTCGGCCATGATCGTGTTGAGGATGATCATCGGCACGTTGATCGTCTGGCCCGAACCGGGCGCGCGGAACTCGAAGCGGTTGCCGGTGAACGCGAACGGGCTGGTGCGGTTACGGTCGCCCGGATCGGTGGGCAGGATCGGCAGTGTGTCGACGCCGATGATCATGGTGCCCTTGCCCTTCGACGACGTCGCCGCGCCCTTGGCGATCTGGTCGAAGACGTCGGCGAGCTGATCGCCGAGGAAGATCGAGATGATCGCCGGCGGCGCCTCGTTGGCGCCGAGACGGTGGTCGTTGGTGGCCGACGCGACCGACACCCGCAGCAGGCCGGCGTACTTGTGCACCGCGCGGATCACCGCGGCACAGAACACCAGGAACTGCGCGTTCTCGTGCGGGGTGTCGCCGGGCACCAGCAGGCTGCCGAACTGCGCGTTGCCCATCGAGAAGTTCACGTGCTTGCCCGAACCGTTGACCCCGGCGAACGGCTTCTCGTGGAACAGGCACTCCATGCCGTGCTTCTTGGCGATGGTCTTGAACGTGGTCATCAGCAACTGCTGATGATCGGCGGCGATGTTGGCCCGCTCGAACATCGGCGCGATCTCGAACTGGCCGGGCGCGACCTCGTTGTGGCGGGTCTTGGCCGGAATGCCCAGCTTGAACAGCTCGCGTTCGGTGTCCATCATGAAGCCGAGCACGCGCTCGGGGATGGCGCCGAAGTAGTGGTCGTCGAACTCCTGGCCCTTCGGCGGCTTGGTGCCGAACAGGGTGCGGCCCGCGTTGATCAGGTCCGGGCGGGCGAGGAAGAAGTGCCGGTCGATCAGGAAGTACTCCTGCTCAGGACCGCAGAACGACACGATGTGATCGAAGTCCCTGTGACCGAACAGCTTCAGGATGCGCTCGGCCTGAGCGCCCATCGCCTGCTGGCTGCGCAGCAGCGGCGTCTTGAAGTCCAGCGCCTCACCGGTCATCGAGACGAACACCGTCGGGATGCACAACGTGTTGCCGTTCGGGTTCTCCAGGATGTACGCCGGGCTGGTGACGTCCCAGCCGGTGTAGCCGCGCGCCTCGAAGGTGCTGCGCAGGCCGCCGGACGGGAAACTCGACGCGTCGGGCTCACCCTGGATCAGGGTCTTGCCGGCGAACTCGGCCAGCGTCTGCCCGTCGGAGACCGGCTCGAGGAAGCTGTCGTGCTTCTCGGCGGTGAACCCGGTCATCGGGTAGAAGACGTGGGCGTAGTGGGTGGCCCCCTTGGACAGCGCCCAGTCCTTCATCACCGAGGCGACGGAGTCGGCGACGGCCGGGTCGAGCTTGGCGCCCTTCTCGATGGTGGCGACCACGGACTTGTACACCGACTTGGGCAGCCGCAACTGCATCTCGGCCTTGGTGAACACGTTCGATCCGAAGATCTCGCCGGGCGCCTCGGCGGGATCGAAGCTGATCGCCGGCGGCACGTACGCCTCGACGTTGTTGATGGCCTGCAGACGCACGGCATTTCCGCTCAATGAAGTTCCTATCACTGCATGGTCCGCGCGTGTCTCACGCCGACGGTTGACCGGCCAACACTAGGAACGGTCGATGGCAAACTTGTTACGCGCCCGTCACCGGCAGAATTCAATCGCCGTCCCGCGGCGTCACCACCTCGGCACCCCGACCCGCGGCCGCGGCGTTGCGACGACGCCTACGCTGGTTTCATGGGGCTTCGACTACGCAGAGGACGCGGTGTCACCCGCGACATCGAGGCGGACTACGACGAGCACGCCGCGGTCACCACCGGACCGGAAGGCGAGGCCGCGGGCGTCAAGGCCGTGCTGGTGTCGCTGCAGCGCGGCTTCAAGTCGATGGGTCCGCTGCGCACCGCCGCGTCGCTGGTCCGGCTCAACCAGCGGCACGGGTTCGACTGCCCCGGTTGCGCCTGGCCGGAGGAGCCCGGCGGCCGCAAGTTCGCCGAGTTCTGCGAGAACGGCGCGAAGGCCGTCGCCGAGGAGGCCACCAAGCGGGTGGTGACGCCCGAGTTCTTCGCCCGGCACTCGATCGCCGACCTGGAGGCCCGCCCCGAATACTGGCTGAGCCAGCAGGGCAGGCTCACCCACCCGGTGGTGCTGCGTCCCGGTGACGACCACTACCGCGAGATCGGCTGGGCCGAGGCGTACCGGCTGATCGCCGCCGAACTGCGGGCCCTCGCCGACCCGAACGAGGCGGTGTTCTACACCTCGGGCCGCACCAGCAACGAGGCCGCATTCCTGTACCAGCTGCTGGTCCGCAGCTTCGGCACCAACAACCTGCCGGACTGTTCGAACATGTGCCACGAGTCCTCGGGCGCCGCGCTGGGCGATGCGATCGGCATCGGCAAGGGATCGGTCAGCGTCGAGGACGTCGCCACCGCGGACCTGATCATCATCGCCGGCCAGAATCCCGGCACCAACCATCCCCGGATGCTGTCGGTGCTGGAGAAGGCGAAGGCCGACGGCGCAAAGATCATCGCCGTCAACCCGCTGCCGGAGGCCGGCCTGATCCGCTTCAAGGACCCGCAGAAGGTGCACGGCGTGGTCGGGCACGGGGTGCCGATCGCCGACGAGTTCGTCCAGATCCGCCTCGGCGGCGACATGGCGCTGTTCGCAGGCGTGGCGCGCCTGCTGCTGGAGGCCGACGACCGGCAGCCCGGCACCGTCGTCGACCGCGAATTCATCGACAAGCACTGCGCAGGCTTCGCCGAGTACGAGGCGCACGCCCGGGCGGTGGACCTGGACACCGTGCTGGAGGCCACCGGCATCGACCGCGAACAGCTGGAACGGGTGGCGGCGATGATCGCCGGTTCGCAGCGCACCGTGGCGTGCTGGGCGATGGGGCTCACGCAGCACCGGCATGCGGTGGCGATGATCTCCGAGATCGCCAACGTGCTGCTGATGCGCGGCATGATCGGCAAGCCCGGGGCCGGATTGTGCCCGGTGCGTGGCCATTCCAACGTGCAGGGCGACCGCACGATGGGCATCTGGGAGAAGATGCCGGAGGCGTTCCTCGCCGCGCTGGACGCCCACTTCGGGATCGACAGCCCGCGCGACCACGGCGTGGACACCGTCGACGCGATCCGGGCGATGCGCGACGGCCGGGCCAAGGTGTTCATGGGCATGGGCGGCAATTTCGCGCTCGCGACGCCGGACACCGCGGTCACCGAGGCCGCGCTGCGCAGTTGCTCGCTCACCGTGCAGGTGTCGACGAAACTCAACCGCAGCCACATCGTGCACGGCCGCACCGCGCTCATCCTGCCCTCGCTCGGCCGCACCGACCGTGATCTGCAGAACGGGGTGAAACAACAGGTTTCCGTAGAGGACTCGATGTCGATGGTGCACCTGTCGCGCGGCAGCCTGCACCCGCCGGGCGACGAGGTGCGCAGCGAGGTCGCGATCGTCTGTCAGTTGGCCCGCGAGCTGCTCGGCCCCGACCATCCGGTGCCGTGGGAGCGGTTCAACGCCGACTACGACACCATCCGCGACGCCATCGCCGCCGTGGTGCCCGGATGCGACGACTACAACGCCAGGGTGCGCGCACCCGACGGCTTCCAGCTGCCCAACGGCCCCCGCGACTCGCGCGAGTTCCCCACCAGCACAGGCAAAGCCAACTTCGCGGTCAACCCGCTCGAATGGGTGCCGGTGCCGCCCGGCCGGCTGGTGCTGCAGACCCTGCGCAGCCACGACCAGTACAACACCACGATCTACGGGCTGAGCGACCGCTACCGCGGTGTCGAGGGTGGCCGGCGCGTCGTCTTCGTCAACCCCGCCGACCTCGCCGAATTCGGGCTGACCGAAGGTGACCGTGTCGACCTGGTGTCGGAGTTCGCCGTCGGCGGCGAGACGCAGGAACGCCGGGCCAAGGACTTCATGGTGGTGCCGTACTCGACACCGGCGGGCAACGCCGCCGCCTACTACCCGGAGACGAATTCGCTGGTGCCCCTCGACCACGTCGCCGCGAGGTCGAACACCCCGGTCTCCAAGGCCGTCGTCATCCGGCTCGAGAGGGCCAGCGCACCCAGCGATCTGGTGAGCGGTTCGACATGGGACGAGTGACCACCCGCCGACGGGCGCACCACCTCACCGGCGAGGACACCGTCGCCCGGCCGGAGACGCTGGTGGTCGAGGAGCCGCTGGAGATCCGCCTGAACGGCACGCCGATCACCGTCACGATGCGCACACCGGGCTCCGATGTCGAACTCGCGCAGGGTTTCCTGCTCACCGAAGGCGTCATCGGCCACCGCGACGACGTGCTGACCGTCCGCTATTGCCGCGGCGCGGACGAGGACGGCGCCAACACCTACAACGTGCTGGACGTCACCCTGGCGCCGACGGTGCCCATGCCGAACGTCGACGTGCGGCGCAACTTCTACACCACGTCGTCCTGCGGGGTGTGCGGCAAGGCGTCGCTGGAGGCCGTGCAGCTGTCGAGCAGGCACTGTCCGGGTGACGATCCGTCGACCGTTCCCGCAGGGACGCTGTCGGCCATGCCGGACAAGTTGCGCCGGGCGCAGAAGGTGTTCGCCAGCACCGGCGGCCTGCACGGCGCCGCGCTGTTCACCACCGACGGCACGCTGCTGGTGGTGCGCGAGGACATCGGCAGGCACAACGCCGTCGACAAGGTGATCGGCTGGGCGACCGAACAGGACCGCGTCCCGCTGACGGGCACGGTGCTGCTGGTCAGCGGTCGCGCATCGTTCGAGCTCACCCAGAAAGCGGTGATGGCCGGCATCCCGGTGCTCGCCGCGGTGTCGGCGCCGTCGTCGCTCGCCGTCGACCTGGCCAGCCAGTCCGGACTCACGCTGGTGGCGTTCCTGCGGGGCGACTCGATGAACGTGTACACCCGGCCGGACCGCGTCACGCGGTGAGTCCGCAGGTACCGGCGGGCCCGTGCGACACACGACGCGCACCCGTAGAGTGGCAAGGGCACGGAACTGAACGTCGGTCGTTCCGCCGGGGCGATACCTGGCTCGGCGGACACCGCTTCTGACTCGTGGATGCGTTCACCACGCGAGCGCAATCACGGATGGGAAGGAACCCCATTCGCGCGTCCCGGTGACACGCGCGCTTCGTCCCATCGAACAAGGATTGACCCATGGTGATCAGCCAGGTCCGCGCCTACGCGCATCTGACCGACGCAGACCTCGACGCATTCGGCAGTGAACTCGACACCCTGCGCACCCGCATCGAAGACGATCTCGGCGCCCGTGACGCCGCCTACATCCGCAGGACCATCTTCCTGCAGCGCACGCTGGACATCGCGGCGCGGCTGACGATCCAGTGCAGCCGCAGCCGTGCTGGCTGGCTGCTGGGCACGGTCGCGTTGGCCACCGCCAAGAGCATCGAGAACATGGAGATCGGGCACAACGTCGGCCACGGCCAGTGGGACTGGATGAACGACCCGGAGATCCACTCCAACACCTGGGAGTGGGACATGGCGGGACTGTCCTCGCAGTGGCGCTACTCGCACAACTACACCCACCACGTCTTCACCAACATCCTCGACATGGACGACGATATCGGTTTCGGGGTGATCCGGGTGACCCGGGACCAGACCTGGAAACCGGAGCACCTCATCCAGCCGGTGCGCAACGTGCTGCTCGCACTCATCTTCGAATGGGGCATCGCGCTGCACGGGGTGCACTCCAACCGGGACCGTGTGGACACCGCCGCCGAGCGAACAGCGGGACGGAAAGCGCTGCTGCGCAAGATCTCACGTCAGGTCACCAAGGACTACGTGGTCTTCCCCGCGCTGAGCGGGCGGCGCTGGCGACGGACGTTGGGCGCCAACACCGCGGCCAACGTCCTGCGCAACCTGTGGGCCTACCTGGTGATCTTCTGCGGCCACTTCCCCGACGGGGCGGAGAAGTTCGATCCCGCGGTGCTGACCGACGAGACGAAGCCGCACTGGTACCTGCGCCAGATGCTCGGCAGTGCCAACTTCACCGCCGGCCCGTTGATGGCGTTCCTCAGCGGCCACCTCTGCTATCAGATTGAACACCACCTGTTCCCCGACCTGCCCAGCAACCGCCTTCCTGAGATCGCGGTGTCGGTGCGGCAGCTGTGCGAGAAGTACGACCTGCCCTACACCACCGGCCCGCTGGCCCGGCAGTACTTCCTCACCCTGCGCACCATCCACAAACTCGCGCTGCCGGACCGGTTCCTGACCGCCACGGTGGACGACGCCCCGGAGACCGCGTCCGAGCGGCGATTCGACGGTGACCCCGCATGGCCGGCGGATCCCCACGTGCGATACGGGCTGCGCAGCGCCCTGGAGCGGCGGCGTCAGGCCCGGCGTTCGCGGATGCCGTGGCGGACCGGCGGGTAGCGTGAGGGAGTCGACGGCCGTTCGCATGTGACCGTTCAGAGGTCGTGTCGCTGTCGACGGAATCGGGTCGTGTCACGGCCCGGACAGGAGCGTCGCCATGACGCAAAGAGATTCAACAGCAACGACAGCCAGCCGCCACCCGAGCCCGCCGGACTACACACCCCGGCTGCGACTGAAGCCCAAGGCGGCGCCAACCGGGTTTGTCGACGGAGCGTGGTGGCCGCACAGTGACGACCTGCAGGCGGAACTGCCGGATCTGCTGGCGGTGCTGTCGGTCCGCCTCGGCCGCATCGAGCGCGTGATGTACCACCTCGGCGAGTGGGCCGTCGCGCCCGCCAAAGCCACCGTCGGTGACCGGGTGGTGCGTCTCGACGGATACGTCAGTCAGCCGGTCGACACGCTAGCAGTGCGTGGCCTGAACCGGACCCAGTGCCTACTGCTGGTGATTCCGCCTGCCACCGGCGCGGAACAGGCGCACCGGGCGATGATGGCCGCCGCGGCGCCGGACAGCAGATTGCCGATCGCCCAGTTGCTCAGCATGGGCGGTCAGTGAACCTTTGACTGTGGTGGCTCGTCGAAGTGGTCGGAACACAATCGACCACTCGAAGGAGCCCTCCCATGGCGGAGATCTTGATCGTCGCGATGCCCCCGATCGGCCACGTGAGCCCGCTGCTCAGCGTCGCCGCCGGACTGATCGACCGAGGCGACCGCGTCACCGTGCTGACGTCGGCCACCCACGCCGAACGGGTCCGTGCCGTCGGCGCCACCCCGGCCGCCATACCCGCTGAGGCCGACTTCGATCTGTCGCGCCTCGACATCGACTTCCCCGGGCGCGCCGAGACGACGGGTGTCGCACGCGTCAACTTCGACATCACCCACCTGTTCGTCGCACCGATGCCGCACCAGGCCCGCGCGCTATCTGAAGTCCTGGCGCACAACAGGTTCGACGCCGTGATCGTCGACGCCGCCTTCCTGGGTGTGCTACCGCTGCTGCTCGGCGACCGGGCCGGCCGGCCGCCGGTGCTCGCCTACACCACCACACCGCTGATGATCACCAGCCGCGACACCGCACCGGGCGGCCTCGGCATGGCGCCCTCGTCGTCCTGGCCGGGCCGGCTGCGGAACCGGGCGCTCACCGTCCTCGCTCAGAAGGTGCTACTGCGGGAGTCGCAGCGGGCGGCCGAGGACGTGGTGAACCGCCTCGGCGCCGGCCCGCTGCGGACCTTCGTCCTGGACGCGGGATTGCTGGCCGACCGCTACATCGCGCCGACCATCCCCGAATTCGACTATCCGCGCAGCGATCTGCCCACCACCGTGCGATACGTCGGCGCGGTTCATCCCGCACCGTCATCCGGCGTGACGCTTCCGTCCTGGTGGGAACAGCTCGACACGGCGCGCCCGATCGTGCACGTCACCCAGGGCACCATCGACAACGCCGACCTCGGCCGACTGCTCGCACCGACGATCGCCGCACTGGGCGGTGAGGACGTCACCGTGATCGCCACCACCGGTGGCAGGCCGGTGACCGACCTGAGGATTCCGCTGCCCAGCAATGTTCATGTCGCCGAATACATCCCGCACGACCTGCTGCTGCCCAAGGTCGACGTCATGGTGACGAACGGCGGCTACGGCGCCGTGCAGCGCGCACTCAGCGCCGGAGTGCCGCTGGTGGTGGCCGGTGACACCGAGGACAAGCCGGAGGTGGCGGCCCGGGTGGCCTGGGCCGGAGCGGGCATCGACCTGCGCACCGGCACACCGTCACCGGAAGCGGTGCGCACCGCGGTTCGTGCGGTGCTCGACGACGACCGCTACGGGCGCAGAGCCCGCGACCTCGCCGCCGGCTATGCCCGGCGCGACGGCGTCGCCGAGATCGCCGCGCTCGTGCACGACGTGATCGCCGAGCGCGGCGATGCGGCGCCGCGCGAAGTCGCGTAGTCGACTACTCATGCGCTTGCACGCCGCGGCCCGCAAGCTCGAACCATGCTGACCGAGCTGCAGTTCGTCGCGATCACCGCGTTCCTGATCTGGGGACTCGTCAGCTCCGTGTGCGGCCTGCTCACACCGTCGGCCCCCGAGCCGGTGCTGGTCTGGCGGGAACACCGCCCGGACGGCTGGGACGGCTGGCGCGAGGTCCATTTCGGGCTGACGGGCGCCGACCGGCGGGCTGTCGAACAGGCACATGCCACTGAACTGACCGAGTCGGACCGGGCCGGCCTCACCGAGGCCGTGCTGCAGCAGACCCGCAGGGATGACAGCGATGCCGTCCAGTTCGCCGTCGTGCACCGCTCACTGGAGGGGATCCACACCGCACCGGCAGTCGTCTGTGTCTGCGCGCCGGTCGCGATACGCCAGGGGGAAGAGGTGGCCGCCGTCGGCACGGCATGAGCCACCAGCAGAAGGGACGGCAGCGTCGAGGAGGGGACGACGCTGCCGTCCCGCTCTGCTCAGCGCGTCAGATCAGGCGCTCTTGTCGCGGCGTTCGGCGCGCGTCGGCTTGCGCGGCACGATCGTCGGCAACACGTTGTCCTGCACGGTCTCCTTGGTGACGACCACCTTGGCGACGTCATCGCGGCTGGGGATGTCGTACATCACCGGCAGCAGGACTTCTTCCATGATGGCGCGCAGACCACGGGCACCGGTGCCGCGATGGATCGCCTGGTCGGCGATCGCGTCGAGGGCGTCCTCATCGAACTCGAGCTCGACGCCGTCCATCTCGAAGAGCCGGGTGTACTGCTTCACCAGCGCGTTCTTCGGCGTGGACAGGATCTGCACCAGCGATTCCTTGTCCAGGTTCGTCACGGACGCGACGACAGGAAGGCGACCGATGAACTCGGGGATCAGACCGAACTTGATGAGGTCTTCGGGCATGACCTCCGCGAAGTGGTCCTGCGTGTCGATCTCGGCCTTCGAATGCACCTCGGCGCCGAAGCCCAGCCCGCGCTTGCCGACTCGGTCCTGCACGATCCGCTCGAGCCCGGCGAACGCGCCGGCCACGATGAACAGCACGTTGGTGGTGTCGATCTGGATGAATTCCTGGTGCGGGTGCTTGCGGCCGCCCTGCGGGGGCACCGATGCCTGCGTGCCCTCGAGGATCTTCAGCAGCGCCTGCTGCACACCCTCACCGGACACGTCGCGGGTGATCGACGGGTTTTCGCTCTTGCGGGCGATCTTGTCGACCTCGTCGATGTAGATGATCCCGGTCTCGGCGCGCTTGACGTCGTAGTCGGCGGCCTGGATCAGCTTCAGGAGGATGTTCTCGACATCCTCACCGACGTAGCCGGCCTCGGTGAGCGCGGTGGCATCGGCGATCGCGAACGGGACGTTGAGCATCTTGGCCAGCGTCTGGGCGAGGTAGGTCTTGCCGCAGCCGGTCGGGCCGAGCATCAGGATGTTGGACTTGGTCAGCTCGACGGCCTCGGCGCGCGAATCGCGCGACTTCTCCCCCGCCTGGATGCGCTTGTAGTGGTTGTAGACCGCCACTGCGAGCGTGCGCTTGGCGGTGTCCTGCCCGATGACATAGCCCTCGAGGAAGTCGCGGATCTCCGCGGGCTTGGGGAGTTCATCGAGTTTGACGTCGTCGGCGTCGGCCAACTCCTCTTCGATGATCTCGTTGCACAGGTCGATGCACTCGTCACAGATGTACACCCCGGGACCCGCGATGAGCTTCTTCACCTGCTTCTGACTCTTGCCACAGAACGAGCACTTCAGCAGGTCACCGCCGTCTCCGATACGTGCCATGGTGGTGGAGGCCTACTTCCTGTTCACAAGTCGGTGAATCGGACTGGTGGTTCACTTCGGGCGTCGCCGAGGCGTTCATCCCGACGCTACCCGCTTGCTCCGGCGCGGTGCGACCTTAGAGCCGAATCGCGTCGTTGGTATTCAACTGTCGCGCCAACATATCGCCTGACAACCGTTGGAACGCTCCGGACGCGCTGGCGTGTCGCCGCCGTTACCAGACCGAGAGGACGTCCCTCGAAGCACCCGCCAGTCGCGTCGTGTGTTCGCTGACCCCACGATACCGGGCGCTCGGACCGCCGTCGGCAGACGTTCACCCGGCCGTTTCCGCCAACTGGCCGTTCAGCTCCGCGGATTGCCCCGACCGACTGTCGGGGTTCTCCGCGGCGGTGGTCAGCCCTTCTGCGCCGACAGCTTGCGGTACTCGAGCACCGTGTCGATGACGCCGTAATCCTTGGCCTCGGCCGCGGTGAGGATCTTGTCGCGGTCGGTGTCCTTGCGGATCTGCTCCGGGGACCTGCCGGTGTGGTTCGCCAGCGTCACCTCCATCAGGGTGCGCATCCGCTCGATCTCCTTGGCCTGGATCTCCAGGTCGGAGAACTGGCCCTGGATCACGCCGGACAGCGCGGGCTGATGAATCAGCACCCGGGCGTTGGGCAGCGCGAGCCGCTTGCCCGGGGTGCCCGCGGCCAGCAGCACCGCCGCGGCCGAGGCGGCCTGGCCCAGGCACACGGTCTGGATGTCGGCACGCACGTACTGCATGGTGTCGTAGATCGCCATCAGCGAGGTGAACGAGCCACCGGGCGAGTTGATGTACATGGTGATGTCGCGGTCGGGATCCAGCGACTCCAGGACCAGCAGCTGGGCCATGATGTCGTTGGCCGACGCGTCGTCGACCTGCACGCCGAGGAAGATGATGCGCTCCTCGAACAGCTTGTTGTACGGGTTGGACTCCTTGACGCCGAAGCTCGAGTGCTCGATGAACGACGGCAGGATGTAGCGGGCCTGGGGCATGACGCGGGGGTCAGTGTGATTGGTCATCAGGGTGCCACTCCGTCGTTGATGCTGGCGCTGGTGATGATGTGGTCGACGAAGCCGTACTCGAGGGCTTCCTGCGCGGTGAACCAGCGGTCGCGATCGGAGTCGGCTTCGATGCGCTCGATGGTCTGACCGGTGAACTCGGCGTTCAGCCGGAACATCTCCTTCTTGATCGAGGAGAACTGCTCGGCCTGGATCGCGATGTCCGCCGCGCCGCCGGTGATGCCGCCCAACGGCTGGTGCATCAGGATGCGGGCGTGCGGCAGGGCGTAGCGCTTGCCCTTGGTGCCCGCTGCGAGCAGGAACTCACCCATCGATGCGGCCATACCCATGCCATAGGTCGCCACGTCGCACGGCGCGAGCACCATGGTGTCGTAGATCGCCATGCCGGCGCTGATCGAGCCGCCGGGCGAGTTGATGTACAGGTGAATGTCCTTGACGGGGTCCTCGGCCGACAGCAACAGGATCTGCGCACAGATCCGGTTGGCGATGTCATCGTCGACCTGAGAGCCCAAGAATATGATGCGCTCGGCGAGCAACCGCTCGTAGACCGAGTCCTGCAGCGTGAGCCCTGGCGACCCGCCACGCATTTCCGTCATCGGCTGAGTACCTCTTTCTCGTACGTCTTCGTCGCTCTCGAACTTCATCGGTTGTCTTCACCGACACTAACCAAACCGCGCCGCGCCGCACTCCCTGACGGGGGCGCGTTCGCTCACAGCGTGTCCCCGGTCGCTTCGCTCGCGCCCGCCGGACGCGTCACTTGTTGTCGGCGGCGTCCTCGGCGGCGTCGTCATCGGCCTCGTCGGCGGTATCGTCCTCGGCGGTGACGTCGTCGGCCTCGGCGGTGACGTCGTCCCCGGCGTCAGCCTCACCGGCGGGCCCGAAGAACTCCGTGGTGTCGATGACCGTGCCCTCGGTGTCGGTGACCGTCGCGGCGTGCACCACCGCGGCAATGGTGAGCCCGCGCCGCACGTCGGCGAACATCGCCGGCAGCTGGTTGTTCTGCTGCAGCACCTGCAGCAGCTGCTGCGGCTCGATGCCGTACTGGCGTGACATCAGCACCAGGCGCTCGGTCAGGTCGTTCTGGCCGACCTGGATGTCGAGCTTGTCGGCCACCGCGTCCATCAGCAGCTGGGTCTTGACGGCCTTCTCGGCGTCGCTGCGGGTCTCGGCGTCGAACTCCTCGCGGGTGCTGCCCTGCTCGGCGAGCTGCTCGGCGAACCGCTCCTCGTCGTGGTCGAAGCCGTGGATCGCGTTGTGCACGGTGTCGTCGACCTGGGCCTGCACCACCTTCTCGGGCAGCGGGATCTCGGTCTGCTCCAGCAGCGCCTCCAGCGCGCGGTCCCGGATCTGCTCGGCCTGGGTGACGCGCTTGACCCGGCGGACCTGCTCGACCAGGCTCTCGCGCAGCTCCTCGAAGGTGTCGAATTCGCTTGCCAACTGGGCGAACTCGTCATCGGGCTCGGGCAGCTCGCGCTCCTTGACCGACTTGACGGTGACGGTCACCACGGCCTCGCGGCCGGCGTACTCACCCGCGGCGAGCGTGGTGGTGAAGTCCTTGCTCTCGCCTTCGGAGAGCCCGGTGATCGCCTCGTCGAGGCCGTCGATGAGCTGACCGGAGCCGACCTCGTGGGACAGGCCCTCCGTGGCGGCCTCGGGCACCGGCTCGCCGTCGACGGTGGCCGACAGGTCGATGGACACGAAGTCGCCCTCGGCGGCCGGCCGGTCGACACCGGTGAGGGTGCCGAACCGGGCGCGCAGGTTCTGCAGCTCCGCGTCCACCTCGTCGTCGCCGACCTCGATCGGGTCGACGGTGATCGCCAGGGATGCCAGATCGGGCAGTTCGATCTCGGGCCGGATGTCGACCTCGGCGGTGAAGACCAGGTCCTCGCCGTACTCCTTATTGGTGATCTCGATCTCGGGCTGGCCCAGCGGCTGCACCTCGGAGGTGGTGATCGCCTCGGAGTACTTGCCGGGAACGGCCTCGCCGACGACCTGGTCGAGCATCGCCTCACGGCCGACGCGCGCCTCGAGCAACTTGCGGGGCGCCTTGCCGGGCCGGAAGCCGGGCAGCCGGACCTGCTGGGCCAGCTGCTTGAAAGCGCGGTCGAAATCGGGCTCCAGTTCCGTGAAGGGCACCTCCACGTTGATGCGCACCCGGGTGGGGCTCAACTTCTCGACGGTGCTCTTCACGCTCTTTGACTCCTCGATGTCTGAATACGGGTGGTGCTGTCGGGGTGACAGGATTTGAACCTGCGGCCTTCCGCTCCCAAAGCGGATGCGCTACCAAGCTGCGCTACACCCCGAAGGTGGTCCTCGTCGCCCGCACGCGCGTCACTGACCACGCGAGATACTACGTGTTGCCGGCGGCACGCATGCGCGCGCGGCAGCCAATTGGCCTTGATCGACGGCGCGCCGGTACGATCTGCGGTGCACAACATGCGGGCGTAGCTCAATGGTAGAGCCCTAGTCTTCCAAACTAGCTACGCGGGTTCGATTCCCGTCGCCCGCTCCACAGCACGGCTTGACAGGCCCGTTAACGCAGGTAGTTAGCAGTTTCCTGCGCCGGCGTCGGACCTTCTACGGCCCCAAGATGCAGCTGCCGGTCGTATCGCCCGGAACGATCCGCACGTCCGCTCCTATAGGAGCAGGTACCCCGACCGGCAAACAGGTGTCAACGCCATTGATCAGTGCGCGCAGGCCAGTTGGGCCGGGGTTGACCTTGCCCGTTGCCGGGTCGATCAACGGCTTGACTGGGCCCTGTCGCACGGCGTCTTGCCCCTGTTCCAGGGCGTCTTGCCCCTGTTCCAGGGCGCCCTCAACCTGGTCGGCGATGCCGGCGGCCCGGTCCTGCTGGCACTGCTGCTGTTGGTCCGGCGGCCGCTGTTCACACGGCGGATCCTGCGCACCGGCGATCGGAGCGAATGCGACGACGCCGCACGCGCCCACCCCGGCGAGAATTGCGCTGGCGGTGGAAAGCTTGAACACGAGGTCGTCCCTTCGGTTTGCTTCGCTCGAAGCTAGATCAGGTAGGCGGGATCAGGGCCCGGCGCGGCAATCGGAATCAGGGGCCGACGCGCGTCCACACCGCCGTGGTATTCGCCGCCGGGCAGCTGCTCACCGACACCAGCGTCAGCTCCTGGACGTAGCCGTCGGCCACGACGGTCGGCGTCCCGGTGCCGGTGGCCACACCACAGCCCGCCAGTTCGTGGGTGTGCTGCCAGCCGACGCCGTTCCAGTTCATGACCACCGTCCTCGACGGACCCGTGCCGACGGCGTCGCACTCGGGGCAATCGGACGTGACGTGAACGGTGTCGCCGAACGGGGCGATGACGTACGTGCCGCTGAACAATCCGTCGTTCGCCGCATTCGCAACACCCGGCGATGCCACGGCCGCGGTCGCGAATACCGCGGCGGCCCCCGCCACACCCGAAATCGCTTGAAATTTCATGATTCTCCCCATTGTGGTCGAGCGCAGGAGCTCAGTATGCGGCCTTCCCGACGGCAGCACCGTGCGAATCCCTCGATTCGCTGAAGCGGCCACCAGCAATCATGCCGTGACACCGATCGGTACCGACCGCGTAACGATCCGATCGCCTCGGCCGCCGTCGCCATTTCGGCCGATAGCATCGTCAGTCAAATTGCGCGAGTTGGCTTTTCGCCTCGACCCGACGGGCCCGGCGGCGCCCGGACAGGGGAACAGTGACAGACAAGCCCGTGCACGGCCGCTGTGATCCGCTGTTCGCCAAGGTCCGCGACGCGTTCGAGGCGAACTTCACCGAACGCGGCGACGTGGGCGCCGCGGTGGTCGTCTGGGTGGAGGGCGACCTGGTCGTCGACCTGTGGGGCGGGCACGCCGACGCCGCCGCGCGACGACCGTGGCGGCGCGACACCCTCGCCAGTGTCTTCTCCGGATCGAAGGGCCTGACGAGCACCTGCATCCACCTGCTGGCTGACCGCGGCGAGCTCGATCTGTTTGCGCCCGTGGCCGCCTACTGGCCCGAGTTCGCGCAGGCCGGCAAGCAGGACATCACGGTCGCCATGGTGCTGTCGCACCGCTCGGGGGTGATCGGACCGCGCACCCCGCTGCACTGGTCGGACACCACCGACTGGGACGCGGTGTGCGCGCGGCTGGCCGCAACCGAACCCTGGTGGTCACCGGGCACCGCGCAGGGCTACCACATGGTCAGCTTCGGATTCATCCTCGGCGAACTGGTCCGCCGGGTGACCGGCCGAACCCTGGGCCAGTACCTGCGCACCGAGATCGCCGAGCCGCTGGGCATCGACGTCCACATCGGTCTGCCCGCCGCCGAACACCACCGGTGCGCCGACATGATCGGCAAGCCGCACATCCGCGACGTGCTCGCCGCCGGCGACGCACCCGCCCTGCCGGTCTCGCTGGCCGAGCACCCGAAGGCCGGGCTGTCGGTCGCCATGGGCCACATCCCCGACGACGAGCTGGGCTCACACGCGCTGACGCGGTGGCGCCGCGGCGAGTTCCCCGCCACCAACGCCCACGTGTCCGCGATCGGCATGGCCACCTTCTACAACGCACTGGCCCAGGGCAAGCTGCTCTCCGCCGAGCACCTCGATCTGGTGCGAATCTGTCAGGGCGGCAACGACACCGACCTGGTGCTCGGATCGCGCGTCGCCGATCACGGGTGGGGACTGGGTTACATGCCCAACCAGCGCCGCGTCGCCGGGCCGAACCCGCGGTCGTTCGGGCACGGCGGGTCCGGGGGCTCCTTCGCGTTCGCCGACCTCGAACACCGCATCGGCTACGCCTACGTGATGAACCGGTTCGACGCCACGAAGTGCAACGCCGACCCGCGCAGCCTGGCGCTCTCCGACGAGGTCTACGCCGCCCTGAGAGTCGCTCAGGGCTGAATCTCGCGCACCCGGTCTCGACCGTTCCTGTCGGTACGCTGAAAGGCATGAACGGCGTTCTGCTCGTGCTCATCGTCCTGGTCGTCGCGACGATCGCCGTCGTGGTGTACGCCGCCTCGAAGTCGGCGGGCAAGCGTTCGGCGGAGTCCCTGGCCGACGCCAAGGCCGACGCCCGCCGGGTGATCGAACGCCTCGGCGGCCAGGTGCTCAATCTCAGCGGCAACGACGACGCCTCCAAGCAGGCGATGGCCGACGCGTCGGAGCGCTACACCGCCGCTTCGTCACAGATCGACCAGGCGACGACGGCGAAGCAGGCACTGCTGGCCAAGGAGAGCGCGGTCGAGGGCCTCTACTACGTGCGGGCGGCCCGGGTCGCGATGGGCATGGACCCCGGGCCGGAGCTCGAGTCGCTGGCCGGCCAGCGCACCGCAGGCTCGGTGACCGAGTCCCGCAGCGTCGAGTTCGAGGGCCGCGAGATCCAGGCGTCGCCGAGCCCGTCGCAACGCACCCCGAATTACTACCCGGGAGGCACCGTTGCGGGTCGCCCGGTGCCTGCGGGCTGGTACTCCGAGCCGTGGTGGAAGCCGGCGCTGGTCGCCGGCGCGTGGGGTGTGGGCTCGGTGCTCCTGTTCAGCGCGTTGTTCTCCGGGATGGCCGGTACGGGTTACGAGCAGGGGTTCGCCCAGGGCTACGACCAAGGTGCGGAGGGTGCCGACGGCGGCGACGCGGGTGGCTTCGACGGCGGCGGCGGTGACGGCGGTGGCTGGGGCGGCGGTGACGGCGGCGGCTGGGGTGGCGGCGACTTCGGTGGCGGCGACTTCGGCGGCTTCTGACCGCCGAGTCTGAACTTGTGTGCGCGAAGTCCTCGAATTAGCGCACAGGAGCTCAGGTTCGAGCCCTCGCGACGCTAGAAGCGGCTCTCGAGTCGCGCCGAGACTCCGGCCTCCTGCAGGTCGAGCCGCTCGAGCATCGCGCGCACGGCCTCGTCCTCGATGCGCCCCTCGTCACGCTCGGCGATGAGCGCGGCCCGCTGGGCGGCGAGCACGTCACGGTAGAGCGCCGAGTAGACCTTCGCCCGCTTGGTCGGCGCCTCGGGGTCGGGCATCTCGTCGATCTCCTCGGACTGCCGGGTGATCGCCGCGCGGATCTCGGCGAGTACCCGCGGGTCCATGTTCTCCGGCGGGTTGGCGCGGAATTCGGCGAGCACGGCGTCCAGCGCATCGTGGACGACGCGTTCGGCCTTGAGCTCCTCCTCGCGGTCGGCGGCGTGGTCGTCGGAGAACCGGGAGATCTGCAGCCTGCGGATGAGCACCGGCAGCGTCCAGCCCTGGATGAGCAGGGTGCCGACGCTGACCACGAAGGCGATGGCCTGGATGGTGGCGCGCTCGGGGAACGGATCCCCCGCCGCCGTCGTCGCCGGGATGGCGGCCGCGGCGGCCAGCGTGACCACGCCGCGCATCCCGGTCCACGACACCACCACGTTCTCCTGCCACGACAGCGACCGCCGGTCGATGCGGGCGCGCCAACCCGCACTGGGTCTCTTGCGCTGCCGCGTGCCCAGCGCGCCGCGGCCACCGACCGGGACCGGCACGCTCAGCCGGTTCCCGACGTGGCTGGACAGCTTGTTGCGGCCGAAGATCGCGAACACCGACAGCGGCCGGATCACCAGCACGATCAGCAGCACGATCACCGATGCGACGGCCACCTCGACCAGCGACTCGTGCGCCTCCCGCAGGTCCTCCAGCACGAACCGCAGGTGAAGGCCGATGTAGGCGAAGACGAACGCCTCGAGCAGTACGTCCACCGAGTTCCACACGTAGCGCTCCTGCAGCCGCGTCTGGTAGCCGGCGTCCAGGGTGCCGTTGCCGACCACGAAGCCGGCGACGACGACGGCCAGCACCCCGGAGGCGTGCAGTTCCTCGGCGGCGATGAAGGCGGCGAACGGCACCACCAGGCCCTGCACCGTCTCCAGCCCGGGATTGGCCAGCCTGCGGCGGATCCACAGCGTGACGTACCCCAGCACGCCGCCGACGACCGGGCCGACGAGCGCGCTGTAGCCGAACAGCAGGAACGGGTTCTCGATGAATGTGTGGCTCCCGGCGACCTGCGCGACCGCGATCGAGAACAACGTCAGCGCCGCGGCGTCGTTGATCAGGCTCTCGCCGGTCAGGATCGCCATCACCCGCTTGGGCAGGCCGAGCTTGCGTCCCACCGCCACGGCGGTGACGGCGTCGGGCGGCGCGACGATCGCGCCGAGCACCAGCGCGGTGGCGAACGTCAGCGGCACCACCACCAGCCAGGAGGACACCATCGCCACCGCGAACGCGGACACCACCACCAGGCCGACGCCGAGGCCGAGGATCGGGCGGATGTTGCGCAGGAACGTCGGGAAGGAGAAGTTCAGCGCCGCGGAGTAGAGCAGCGGCGGCAGGACCACCGTGAGCAGGATGTGCGAATCCAGTTCGGGCGGCTCGAACTCCGGCAGGAAGGACACCGCGCCACCGATGACGACGATGATCAGCGCGGGTTCCAGGCCGCGCCGGTGGGCGATGGCGGTGACCACGATGGCGCCGACGACTACCAGGATCAGTTCCACGCGCCGATTCTCTCGTCAAAAGCGGCGCCGCGCCCGCTCACCTTCAGCGCTGGCAGTGCGGGCACCAGAACAGGTTGCGGCCCTCCAGCACCGCGGTGCGGATCGGGGTGTCGCAGATCCGGCACGGCTCGAGCGCCCGGCGGTAGACGTAGGTGCGCGGTCTGCCCTTGCGGTACGACGGTGCGCCGTGGTCGTCGTCCGGTTCCAGTGTGATGATCCTGCCGCGCCGCACGCCGACCTTCATCAGGTCCACCAGGTCGGCCCACATGGCGTCGAATTCACCTGAAGCGACGTCGATTCCGGTGCGGTACGGGTCGATGCGGTGCCGGTACAGCAGCTCGTTGCGGTACACGTTGCCGACGCCGGCGAGCACCGTCTGATCCATCAGCAGCGCGCCGATCGGCCGACGGGACTTGGCGATCCGCGCCCACGCGGTGCTCGGATCGGCGTCCCGGCGCAGCGGATCGGGCCCCAGCCTGGCCAGGATGTCGGACACCTGCGCCTCGTCGACCACCTCGCAGGCCGTCGGACCGCGCAGGTCGGCGCCGTACTCACTGCTGAAGATGCGCATGCGCACCTGGCCGACCGGATCGGGCGGCGGGTCGCCGGGAGTGAGGGTGAAGTCGTCGAACCGGCCGTACAACCCCAGGTGCACGTGCACGATCCGGCCGCCGTCGTAATGGTGGAACAGGTGCTTGCCCCACGCGCTGGCACCGGTGAAGGTGCGACCGTCGACCATCGCGGCGCCGTCGGCGAACCGGCTCTGCGGGCTGCTCACCCGCATTCGACGGCCCTTGTAGCGCTTCTGATGCAACCGGGCGAGCCGGTGCAGAGTGTGCCCCTCAGGCATCGCTACTCCGGCGCCCCCGGCACCGGCGGGGGGACGTGCGTCTGCTCGTACTTGGCGAGGATGTCGATGCGGCGCTGGTGCCGCTCGGCTTCCGACCACGGCGTCGTGACGAAGGCGTCGACGATGGCGAGCGCCTCCTCGCGGGTGTGCATCCGGCCGCCGATGCCGATCACCTGGGCGTTGTTGTGCTGGCGGGCCAGTGACGCCGTCTCGGTGCTCCACGCCAGCGCGCAGCGGATGCCGGGCACCTTGTTGGCCGCGATCTGCTCACCGTTGCCCGAGCCGCCGAGCACGATGCCCAGGCTCTCCGGGTCGGCCAGGGTCTTCAAGGCGGCGGCGATGCAGAACGCCGGGTAGTCGTCCTCGGCGTCGTAGCTGTGGGCGCCGCAGTCGATCGGCTCGTGACCGCCGGCCTCGAGGTGCTCGATGATCGCCTGCTTGAGTTCGAAACCGGCATGGTCGGCACCGAGGTAGACACGCATGGCGGCCATTGTGGCAGACGCCGGTGTCAGGACACGGTGATCGCGTCCAGCCGCTCCTTGATGAAATCCGAGCAGGTGACCGGCGCCAGCCCCGCCACCCGCCCGACCGGTGGCGCGAGCGGCGTCACCCGGGCGTCGTGGTTGGCCTCGTAGAAGTAGATCAGCGAGACGAGGTCCTCCTCGGGGGCGTGCGGTTGAGGCGGCAGGACGCGGTGCCGGCCCGACGGCCAGCGCCGTCCGCTCCAGTACTCGAGCAGGTCGCCGATATTGACGGTCAGCGCGTCCGGGTCGTAGGGCGCGTCGGTCCAGCCGTCGGCCTCCGAGTAGATCTGCAGGCCGCCTGCCCCCGGTTCGCGGTCGAGGATGGTGACGGTGCCGAAGTCGGTGTGCGGGCCGATCCGGAACTGGCCCGGCTCGGGCTCGCCGACCACGCTCACCGGCGGGTAGTGGTTGATGTTCATCGTCCACGTCGGCCGGTCGGCGAGCGTCGCGAACGGGTTGTCCGGCAGCCTCAGCGCGTGGGCGAACAACGCGAGCAACTCGTCGGCCACCTGCCGCACCGCGTCGGTGTAGGCGGTCACCAGGGCGCGCAGACCCGGCACTTCGGAGGGCCAGACGTTGGGCGCGAACCAGATCCGGTCCACGTCGGCATCGCCGGTCTGCGTCTCCGCGCCGAGGCTGAAGCTCTCCTTGAGATCCGGCGGCGTCTCGGTGCCCTCGGCGTAGCCGTTGGCCTCGGCGCCGGGGCCGATCCAGCCGTGCCCGCCCACCGGCACCGCATAACGCTGCTTGACTGCCACCGGCTGGGCGAAGAAGGCGCGGGCGGCGGCACGGACGTCGGCCGCCAGTGCGGCGTCCACGCCGTGACCGGTGACCAGGATGAAACCGGCGCGCTGCAGGCTGTCGTCGACCTCGGTGGCCACCCTTTGGGCACCTGAACCGCCCGCGCGCCAGCGGGAGAGGTCCACGGTGGCAATCGAACTCACTGCGCGACTCCGATGTCTTCGTTCCACAGACCGGGTCGGGCAGCGATGAACTCGCGCATCATGTCCGCACATCGGTCGTCGTCGAGGACGGTCACCGACACACCGTACTCGGCCAGCCACTCGTGGCCGCCGGAGAACGTGCGGGCCTCGCCGATCAGCACCGCGCCGATGTTGAACTGCCGCACCAGTCCGCTGCAGTACCAGCACGGCGACAGCGTGGTCACCATCACCGTGGACCGGTAGTCGCGCTGCCTGCCCGCGGCCCGGAATGCGTCGGTCTCGGCGTGGATGGAGGGATCGTCCTCCTGCACCCTTCGGTTGTGTCCGCTGCCGAGCAGTGTGCCGTCCACCGCGAACAGCGCCGCACCGATCGGGATGCCGCCCTCGGCAAGCCCTTGTCGCGCTTCCCGATACGCGACCTCGAGCATGTCCTGCGGTGACGTCATACCGCGAGACGCTCCGCGGCGATACGGGCGCGGCACATCAGCAGATAGCAGCCACCGGCCAGCAGGAAGCCGACATAGAACGTGACGTCGCCCAGCCCGGGCAGCTCGCGTGCGGCGAAGCCGACGAACTTCTGCTGGTTGCAGAACAGCAGCACCGACACGACGAGTCCGATGCCGAAGGACAGCAGGCCCGGCCAGTTGGTGTACGAACGGTCGTAGAGGAATCCGGCCACCCGCTGGCCGCGGCGCAGGTACTGGTCGGCGAACACCACTCCCAGCCACGGACCGATCCAGTAGGCGATGATCAGCAGGAACGCCTCGTAGCTGTGCGCCGCGTCGGGCAGGGCCCACCACGCGACGAGGAACCCGGCCACGCCGAAGAACACCGTCACCAGCGCGCGGGCGATGTGCGGCGGCAACTTGATCCCGATGGTCACGAAAGCCATTGCGCCCGAATAGACGTTGATCGAGTTCGCCGCGATCGCGCCGATCGCGATGGCCAGCAGCGTGGCACCGGCCAGCCATCCGGCGAGCGGGGCCGTGAAGGAGGCGGTGGGGTCCCCCAGCGCGTCACCGGCGCCGATGGTCACCGAGGCGGCGCCGACACTCATCAGGCCGATGCACCCGAGGAAGAGCCCGGCGGAGGCGAAGGATCCGGTCCGTCGGGTCGATACGCTCGCCGGCAGATACCGCGTGTAGTCGGCCGCGTACGGCGTCCATCCCGCCGCATAGCCGAAAGCCGTTCCGACGGTGAGCAGGAAGCCGCCCGTGCCGCCGACACCGCCCTCGGCCGCGGGTGCGCCGAGGTCGGCCTGCCACAGGATGACCACCGAGGCGACCGTGAAGATCACCGCGAGCAGCGGGAACGTCCAGCGTTCGAACGCCTGCACCAGGTTGTGGCCGAAGAACGCCAGCCCGGTCTGCAGCAGCACGATGATGACCAGCCCCACCAGGGGTCCGAAGCCGAACAGGGTGGACAGCGCGTACGCGCCGCTGACGCTGTTGGTGGCGAACCAGCCCACCCCTGCGGTGATCGACATCAGCACCGCGGGCACAGCGTTGCCGCGAAAGCCGAAAGCCAACCGTCCCAACACCATCTGCGGCACCCCGTGCAGCGGCCCGCGGGCGGACAGGAAGTAGTGCGCGAGGGCGCCGAGGCCGGTGCCGAGGGCGAGGCCGGCGACGGCCTGCCAGAAGGTCATGCCGTAGGCGGCGACGGCCAGCACGCCGACGAACACCGTCGCGAACTCGAGATTCGGCGACGCCCAGGTCCAGAACAGCTGGCTGGGCCTGCCGTGCCGATCGGCCTCGGCGATGGCCTCGTTGCCGCCGGGTTCGACGGCCACCACCCGGTCACGGTAGGTGCCGTCGGACTGTTCGAGGATGTCGGCGGGTTCGGCGACTGTCATCGGTCAACGGTGGGGTCGGATGCGTTGGACCGCAACCGGAGTAAACGCAATCGAAACAATTGGGATCGGCGCGGGTGTCAGGAACCCCCGCAGCCACCGCCTCCGCCGCCGCAGCCACCGCCGCCGCACCCGGCACCGCCGTCGGGAGCGCCGCCCGCGCCGCCGTCGACGGTCGGCGTCCCGCCGTCGTAGTTGACGTAGTACGCGCCGCCCGTTCCCCCCGCGGCCCAGGCCGAACCGGCACCGTAGCGGCGGGCCCACAGCTCGCGCCGGTCCTTGACCTTCTTCCGCGCGGCCGGCGCAGCGCGTTCGTTGACCAGCCCGGCGGCCCAGACGTCCTCAGCGCGGCCCGGTGCGGTCGTCAGCCGCCGCCGCCGTTGCATCAGCAAATATGCGGCGACGATCATCGCCACTCCCCCGACGGCGACCGCCGTCAAGATCACCCCCGTGCTCATGGCTGAAGATTACGCCGCGACAGCCCCTGCGCATACAGTGAAAACATGTGGCGGCGGCGGGTGGATCCGTTGACCCGGGCGGACTCCGCGGTGACCCGGCTCGAGCTGCCCCCAGCGGTGTTCAAGACGTGTCCGTGGCAACCTCGCGAGCTGGTGGAGACCGGTTTGCGGCAGTGGTTGCGCTGCTGTGCCGCTGCGATGCGCGACGACCAGGTGATCGGCATGCCGTCGCGTGCCGTCGACGAGGCGTGGCACGGCCTGATCCTCTGCACGGCACGGTATTCGGCGTTCTGCGACGAGGCGTACGGCCGCTTCCTGCACCACCACCCCGAGGGCGGCGCTCCGCCGGGTGCGCGCCATGACCCGCTCGCGGATCAGTTGCGGCGCACCGTCATCGCCTGGTCGATGGTCGCCCGACCCGGCGAGAGCTGCGTGCTGTGGGAACTCGATCGCCGGGTAGGCGTTGCCGAACCGTGGGGCCTCGACCTCGGGCGGGTCGCGGAGATCGAGGCCGCCGTGGCCGGGCTGCGCTGACGGTCAGTCGAACTCCGGCGCCTCGGTGCGGGTGCGCTTCAGTTCCCAGAAGTGCGGGTACGACGCGAAGATCACCGACGCGTCCCACAGCTTTCCGGCCTCCTCGCCGCGCGGGATGCGGGAGAGCACCGGACCGAAGAAGGCGACGCCGTTGATGTGGATGGTCGGGGTGCCGACGTCCTCGCCGACGGCGTCCATCCCCTCGTGATGGCTGGTGCGCAGCGCCTCGTCGTACTCGTCGCTGTTCGCCGCCTCGGCCAGCTCGGCCGGGAGACCCACCTGCTCGAGCGCCTTGGCGATCACGTCGTCGAAGTCCTTGTTGCCCTCGTTGTGGATCAACGTGCCCATCGCGGTGTAGAGCGGACGCAGGACCTCGCGGCCCTTGAGCTGCTCCGCGGCGATGGCCACGCGAACCGGTCCCCAGGCCTTCTTCATCATCTCGAGGTACTCCTCGGGCAGGTCGCGTCCCTCGTTGAGCACCGCGAGGCTCATCACCCGGAATTCGACCTCGATATCACGCACCTTCTCGACCTCGAGGATCCAGCGCGAGGTGATCCAGCACCACGGGCACAGCGGGTCGAACCAGAATCCTGCGACATCTTTCCCGGCCATTGACAGTCCTCTCGGTTTCACGGGTGCACTCCGCTCAACACAACTGAGCTCGTGTCGCCGGTGTTCCCCTCGGCGGCGATCAGCACGCATCGCGGTTTCGCCGGCGACGCGACGCGCTTTGGTGGGTGAATCTTGACCGAAGCGTGTTGTTGCTGTGACTGAAGTGAACCAGTGTTGCTCGAGTACACGGAGCGGCCTCGACCGGACTCCCACCCCTGGACGAGGAGCAGCGATGCCGGCAGCAGTCAATCGACGATGGGCGCTCATCGGCGCCTCCGCGCTGGTCGCGGGAGCCACACTTTTCGCACCGCCGGCCGCGGCCGACCCGGTCGACGACGCCTTCCTCACCGCGCTCAACCGGGCCGGGGTGGGCTACGGCAATCCCGCCGACACCGTCGAACTCGGCAAGCGGGTGTGCCCGATGCTGGTGGAACCCGGCAAGAACTTCGCCAAGGTGGTCTCCACCGTCCGCAACGACGGCGTCCCACCGGAGATGGCCGCGTTCTTCGCCGGCATCGCCATCCAGATGTACTGCCCGTCGATGATGTCCAAGGTGGGCACCGGCGACTTCCTCGGATGGCTGGGGAACCCGGGTCTGCGGTGAGGCCGCACCGCGACTGACCTCGCCCGGCCCTCTGCCCCGACCTTCCGGCGCCGCGCCCACTAGGGTTGGCGGTCGTGGCACTCCCGAATCTGACCCGCGATCAGGCCGCCGAGCGCGCCGCCCTCGTCACGGTGAACTCCTACCGCATCGACCTCGACCTCACCGACGGTGACGGCAAACCCGGCGAGGGCACGTTCCGCTCGGTGACCACCGTCGAGTTCGACGCCCTGGCCGGCGCCGACACCTATCTCGACCTGGCCGCCGACACAATCCGCGGCGCCACCCTCAACGGCCGGGACCTCGACGTCTCGGGCTACGACGAGGCCACCGGCATCGCGCTGACCGGGCTGGCCGAGCACAACGTCGTGGTGGTCGACGCCGACTGCCGCTACTCCAACACCGGTGAGGGTCTGCACCGTTTCGTCGACCCGGTGGACGGCGAGGTGTACCTGTACTCACAGTTCGAGACCGCGGACGCCAAGCGGATGTTCGCGTGCTTCGACCAGCCCGACCTCAAGGCCACCTTCGACGTCACCGTGACCGCGCCGGCGCACTGGGAGGTGGTGTCCAACGGCGCCCTGGAGGCCACCCGCGACGACGGCGCGTCCAAGACCCACAGCTATGTGACGACGCCGCGGATGAGCACCTACCTGGTGGCGTTGATCGCCGGGCCGTACGCCCGCTGGGACGACCTCTACCGCGACGAGCACGGCGAGATCCCGCTCGGCCTGTTCTGCCGCAGGTCGCTCGGCGAGTTCATGGACGCCGAGCGGCTGTTCACCCAGACAAAGCAGGGTTTCGGCTTCTATCACCGCAACTTCGGCGTGCCCTACGCCTTCGGCAAGTACGACCAGCTGTTCGTGCCGGAGTTCAACGCGGGCGCTATGGAGAACGCAGGCGCGGTGACGTTCCTCGAGGACTACGTGTTCCGCAGCAAGGTCACCCGCGCGTCCTACGAACGCCGCTGCGAGACGGTGCTGCACGAGATGGCGCACATGTGGTTCGGCGACCTGGTGACCATGCAGTGGTGGGACGACCTGTGGCTCAACGAGTCGTTCGCGACGTTCGCCTCGGTGCTGTGCCAGGCCGAGGCGACGGAGTTCACCGAGGCGTGGACCACGTTCGCCAACGTGGAGAAGTCGTGGGCCTACCGCCAGGACCAGTTGCCCTCGACACATCCGGTCGCCGCCGACATCCCCGACCTGCACGCGGTCGAGGTCAACTTCGACGGCATCACCTACGCCAAGGGCGCGAGCGTGCTCAAGCAGCTCGTCGCCTACGTCGGGCTGGAGTCGTTCCTCGCCGGTCTGCGCGACTACTTCCGCGATCACGCGTTCGGCAACGCCACGTTCGGCGATCTGCTGGGCGCGCTGGAGAAGGCGTCGGGGCGTGATCTGTCCGGCTGGGGCAGGCAGTGGCTCAAGACCACCGGGCTCAACACGCTGCGCGCCGACTTCGACCTCGACGCCGACGGACGCTTCACCCGGTTCGCCATCGACCAGAGCGGCGCCGCGCCGGGTGCCGGCGAGACCCGCGTGCACCGGCTCGCGGTCGGGGTGTACGACGACGACGAGGTCACCGGCAAGCTGGTGCGGGTGCACCGCGAGGAACTCGACATCGAGGGTCCGACGACCGATGTGCCTGCACTGCAAGGCGTTTCGCGTGGCAAGCTGATCGTGGTCAACGACGACGACCTGACGTACTGTTCGCTGCGGCTCGACCCGGATTCGTTGCAGACGGTGCTCACCCGCATCGCCGACATCGGCGAACCGCTGCCGCGCACCCTGGCGTGGTCGGCCGCATGGGAGATGACCCGCGAGGCCGAACTCAAGGCGCGCGATTTCGTCGCCCTGGTGATGAGCGGACTGCACGCCGAGTCCGAGGTGGGCGTGGCCCAGCGTCTGGTGCTGCAGGCGCAGACGGCGCTGAACTCCTACGCCGACCCGGCGTGGGCGAGCGCCGACGGGTGGCCGGCTTTCGGCGACCGGCTGCTCGACCTGGCGCGTGAAGCGGCTCCGGGGTCGGATCACCAGCTGGCGTTCGTGAACGCCCTGTGCGCGTCGGTGCTGTCCCGCAACCACGTCGCCGTGCTGGCGACGCTGCTGGACAACGAACCGGCGGCGGTCAATCTGTCCGGCCTGGTCATCGACACCGACCTGCGCTGGCGGATCGTCACCGCGCTGGCCGCCAGCGGCGATCTGGACGGCGACGGGGTCGAGACGCCGTTCATCGACGCCGAGGCCGAGTCCGACCCGACCGCGGCGGGCAGGCGCAACGCCGCCGCGGCCGCTGCGGCCCGTCCGCAGACCGCCGTGAAGGACGCCGCGTGGCAGCAGGTGGTCGAGGACGACACGCTGGCCAACATCACCGCCCGCGCCATCATCGGCGGCTTCGTCCGGCCGGGTCAGCAGCAGCTGCTGGCGCCGTTCACCCAGCGGTACTTCGACGCGATCTCCGGAGTGTGGGAGCGGCGGTCCAGCGAGGTGGCCCAGACCGTGGTCGTCGGGCTGTACCCGGCATCGGACATCAGCCAGGAGGCCATCGACGCCGCCGACCGCTTCCTCGCCGGCGACGTTCCGCCCGCTCTGCGCCGGCTGGTGGTCGAAGGCCGCGCCGGCGTGGAGCGCGCCCTGCGAGCCCGGAAGTTCGACCTGTCGTAACGGCGCGGGACGTTCCCGCGCTACATCCGTGAATAGCGGGTGAGCGTCAAGCTGTAGAGCCCGTACGCGCCGAAGCCGACGGCCGCGCCGATCAGCAGCATCGTGCCGGCCTGCGTCCCACCCAGCGCCTTGACCGCGGCATCGAGCCCGGCCGCCTTCGAGGGGTCGACGTCGACGGCGGCGACGACCAGCAGCACCCCCGCGATGGCGAGCACGGTTCCCTCGGCGACGTAGCCGAACAGGCCGAGGACGACGATCAGCGGGCTCACCGGACCCGTCAGGTCGGCGAGAAAGCGCCGCGACGCGCCCTTGTAGGCGTAGTACCCGCCGATGACGGCGACCACCACGCCGGTCACGATCAACGCGGTCTGACCCGGCACGGTGTGCATCAACCGGGAACTGATGCCGGTGTTCTGGTCGCGACTCGACTCGCGGTCGCCGGCGGCGAACCGGACAGCGGTGACCATGACGCCGCAGTAGACGAGGAGCAGCCCGAAGGCTTTCAGCCGGTTCAGCTTTCCCGCGTCATCACGATTCGGGTCATGGCTCTCGGCCGGGTGCAGACCGATCAGCGACTCGGCGAGCCGCCACAACATCAGCGGCACCAGCGCCACCACGATGACCCACAGCGCGATCTCACCGCCGCGGGTCTCCGCGACCGTCGCCAGCGCACCCGAGGGGTCGGCGTCGCCGCGGTGGCCGAGGGCGATCCGCACGATGACGTAGGCGATCAGCAGATGCAGCAGCCCGCTGACGACGTACCCGGACCGCGCCGCGGTCTGCAGGCCGTCATGGCGGGTAGCCCTGTGGACCACCGAACCTCGCCGCATCGATCACCTCTCCGCGGCAGCCCCTGCACCCGCGGGCCAAGCGATACCCGTTGCGGTCAGTGCGAAAACAGCCGGCGGAGCGGGAAGTTGCGGGAGGTCAGCGGGGTGAGACGCCGGCGGTCAGCACCCGCACCGCGCTGATCAAGCCGTCGATCAGGTTGCCGTCCTTGAACGACGCGGCGGCGGCCGACACCCCCAGCGGGGCGGCCTCCTCGATACCGCGGCCCTTCACCGCCGACCCGTACACCACCTCGATGGCGCGCTGATCCGGCGAGACGGCCAGCAGCACGGCATTGTCGGGCGTCGACACCTTCGCCAGGAGTTCCCGCGCCGTCGCCGCGGTGTCCGCGCCGAGATCGCCGATGTAGACCGCGAAACGAGCCTTGGCCGCCCGCGAGCCGTACTTCAGCGCGTCGTCGAGCACCACCAGGTCCTTGGTCGGGAACGGGTAGTGCACCGACAACTCGCCGGGTTCGGTCACCCCGGACAACCGTCCGCTCGAGGTCAGCGCCCAGCCGTGGGGAAGGTCGAGTTCACCGCGCGTGACGGGCGCGATCTCACCACTTGCCACTTGCGCCGCCTCCCACAGTCAGGTGATCGCCGTGTCCACCGTGTCCGTGGTCGGCAGGTTCTTCGGCCGCCCACAGGATCGGCGCATGCGTCCACGGCTCGGACATCTTGTAGCTCGCCGGATGAGGACCCTTGCCGCGCCAGATCAGCAGGGCCAGCACGGCGGTCAGTCCCAACGGCACCAGGACGAACAGAGAGTGCATCAGCGGTGTGCTCACGAGCAAACCGTATCCCACACCGGCTTCAGGCCGCGCCCTCACCCAGGTATCGCACCCAGGCCGGATCGAGCTCCTTCACCGACGACAGCAGACGCCAGTGCTGCCCCTTCGGGGGCAGCGGCGTCGACCGCAGGCTCCAGCCCAGTTCGGTGAGCAGATGGTCGGCCTTGCGGTGATTGCACTCCGAGCAGGCCGCCACACAGTTCTCCCAGGAGTGGTCCCCACCGCGGCTGCGCGGGATCACGTGGTCGACGGTGTCGGCCTTCCCGCCGCAGTAGGCACAGCGGAACCGGTCACGGTGCATCAGCGCGGCCCGCGTCATCGGGATGCGGGCGCGGTACGGCACCCGCACGAAGCTGCGCAACCGGATCACCGAGGGCACCACGATGGTGCGGGTGGCCGAGTGGATCACGGGCCCGTTGGGGTCGTCGTGCACCACGTCGGCCTTGCCGCACATCAGCATGATCACCGCTCGCCGCATGGGGAGGGCGGTCAACGGCTCGTAAGTCGAGTTCAGCAGCAGCACCCGGCGGCGACCCCACACCGAGGCTTCGCGGACGACGGGTGGGGACGTCTCGACACTGTGCAGGGCGCGCGTCGGCGCAGTCGTGGTCGCGGACCCTGTGGGACCCGCCGCGGTTCCGGGACTCCGGTGACCGCGGCTTTTCTTGCGCTGCGCCATTCGTCCTCCGAGGAGACAGTCCACCATGGATCGCCGCCGATCGCACGACAATTCTGCGAGTGTTCGCAGGTCAGTCCGGTGAATTCCGGGTGACATCACCGGCTGACCGGCCGATACGGGCCAGGGGCCACAATGGATGCGTGACGCAACCACAACGCTCGTTCTACGACGAAGTCGGTGGCCACGAGACCTTCCACGCCCTGGTGCGGCGGTTCTACGAGCTGGTCCGCGACGACGAGATCCTGCGCCCGCTCTACCCGGAGGACGAGCTCGACGCCGCCGAGGTGCGGCTGCGGATGTTCCTCGAGCAGTACTGGGGCGGCCCACGGACCTATTCCGACCAGCGCGGCCACCCGCGGCTGAGGATGCGCCACGCGCCGTTCCGGATCGGCTTCATCGAACGCGACGCCTGGTTGCGCTGCATGCACACCGCCGTCGCCGAGATCGACTCGAACACCCTGGACGACGCGCATCGCCGCGAGCTGCTGGCCTACCTGGAGATGGCGGCCCAGAGCATGGTCAATTCGTCGTTCTGAGCGGCTCCCGCGCGACGTCGGCACAATTGATGCAATGACTGAGAGTGCGACGAGCGAACAACGGCCCTGGTGGTCCCGAGCGGTGTTCTATCAGGTGTATCCGCGGTCGTTCGCCGACAGCGACGGCGACGGCGTCGGCGACCTGGACGGGGTGACCGCGCGACTCGACCATCTGCAGCGCCTCGGCGTCGACGCGATCTGGCTGAACCCGGTCACCGTCTCCCCCATGGCCGACCACGGATACGACGTCGCCGACCCACGCGACGTCGACCCACTGTTCGGCGGCATCGACGCACTCGACCGGCTGATCGAGGCGGCGCACGGCCGCGGCATCAAGATCACCATGGACCTGGTGCCCAACCACACCAGCTCGGCTCATCCGTGGTTCCAGGCGGCACTGGCGTCGAGCGCCGGCAGCGAGCAGCGGGCGCGTTACCTGTTCCGCGACGGCAGCGGCCAGGACGGCCTGCACCCGCCCAACAACTGGGTGTCGGTGTTCGGCGGTCCGGCGTGGACCCGGGTCGTCGAGGCCGACGGCAATCCCGGCCAGTGGTATCTGCACCTGTTCGACTCCGAACAGCCGGACCTCAACTGGGACAACCCCGAAGTGTTCGACGACCTGGAGAAGACGCTGCGGTTCTGGCTCGAACGCGGCGTCGACGGCTTCCGCATCGACGTTGCGCACGGCATGTCCAAACCGGCGGACCTGCCCGACATGACCAGTGCCGCGAACAAGCTGCTCTCCGACACCGAGCGAGACCCCCGCTTCAACCACTCCGGCGTGCACGACATCCACCGCGGCATCCGCGCGGTACTCGACGAATACCGCGACGCCGTCGCCGTCGGCGAGGTCTGGGTGTACGACAACGCCGAGTTCGCGGCGTACCTGCGCCCCGACGAGCTGCACCTGGGCTTCAACTTCCGGCTGGTGCGCGCGGAGTTCGACGCCGCCGAGATCCGCGACGCCATCGAGAACTCGCTGGCCGCGGTGGCACTCCAGAACGCGACGCCGACCTGGACGCTGTCGAACCACGACGTCGAGCGCGAGGTCACCCGCTACGGCGGCGGCCCGGTCGGGCTGGCGCGGGCGAAGGCCATGGCGCTGGTGATGCTGGCGCTGCCCGGGGCGGTGTTCGTCTACAACGGCGAGGAACTGGGCCTGCCCAACGTCGAGCTGCCCGACGAGGCGCTGCAGGATCCGGTGTGGCTGCGTTCCGGTGGCACCGAACGCGGCCGCGACGGCTGCCGGGTGCCGATGCCATGGTCGGGTGAGGCGCCGCCGTTCGGGTTCTCCGAGTCGGCCGACACGTGGCTGCCCATCCCACCGGAATGGTCGCAGCTCACGGTGCAGAAGCAGTCCGCCGACGACGGATCGACGCTGGCGTTCTTCACCACCGCCCTCCGGTTGCGGCGCGAGAGAACGGAATTCGACGGCTGGACGGTCGAGTGGCTCGAGTCGGCGCCCGGCGCCCTTGCGTTCCGGTTGCCCGGCGGCCTGAGCTGCGTGCTCAACGCCGGCACAGAGCCGGCCGAGCTGCCCGACGGTGAGCTGCTGTTCGCGAGCGCACCGCTGGTGGCCGGCGCGCTGCCGCCCGACGCCGCCGCCTGGCTGGTCTGACGCCCGGCGTCAGCGCAGCACCAGGGCGGGATCGCCGCGGCGGCGGTAGACCGATCCGAAGCGGGCGTCGATGCGCAGCCACGTCGGCAGCACCCGGACCCGGACGATCTCGTCGGCGGCCACCGCCTCCCCCGACTGCGGCAGGAATCCCATCGCCGTCAGCGCGAAGACGCACCGCATCGGGATGCCGACGCTGTCGTCGGCCGAACTGACCGCCACCACCTCCTGGTCGAGCAGCGAGGCGGGCGGGCCGTGGGCGCTGCTGTGCTCCTTGGCCAGTTCGGCGCCGCGGGCCGCCAAGTCCAGTACCGCCCGGGCGGGCACGTCGTCGAGATGGACGAAGCCGCTGTCGGGCGGCAGCCCGCCCCGCCACGCCGAGTCCATCGGGAATCCGGTGTCGACGAACCCGTCGGCACCCGCCGCAGTCAAGCCGTGAGCGAGTGCGTCGGCGCCCGCACTGAGGTCCGCGGGCCGCGCCCGCCCGGCGACCACCCGGCTGGCCAGCACGTCGAAACCGGTTGCCACCCAAGCGACGATGTGGTCGGGTGAGCGTTCCCGCAACCGGATGACGGCTGCTTCGTCGAGGCGCAGCGCACGGTCGACGAAGATGGCGAGGTCGTCGCGGTGCCGGGCGTCGTCAAGCCAGATGCCGCGTTCGTGCGCACTCATCGCAGATGACGCTGCAGGTAATCCCTCTGCGCGCTGGTCAGGCGCTCGAGCCGTTGCTCCTGGATGTGCACGGCCGCGAGCTGGGTGTCGGCGATCACCGCCGGCTTGGAGTCCGGCGCGGCGCCGACGGAGCGCACCTCGTACCCCACCGTGAAGTCCACCGCGCGAACGCGTTTCGACCACATCGTCACCTGCAGCGGCGAATCCACCAGCCGCAGCTGACCCTTGTAGACGATGTTCACCTCGGCGATCAGCAGTCCGATGGTCGTGATGTTGTCGCCGAAAGGCTCGCGCAGGAACGGGATCCGCGCCTCCTCCAGGAGGGTGACCATGGTGGCGTGGTTGATGTGCTGGTACATGTCGATGTCCGACCAGCGCACATGCACCGGTGCGGTGAACCCTACTGCCGTCATCCGGCTCCTGTTCCGCTCGTGCGAGTCATGCTGCGGATCTGGCGCGCCGCCACCGACAGCGTGGCCAGATCGCGCTCGTCATCCTCGTAGATCTCGGTGAGGGTGCGCCGCGCCCGCGCAACCCGTGAACTGTTGGTCGCCTCCCACTCGGCGATCTTCTCCTCGCCGTTCTCCTCGACCTCACCGACGGCCAGCACGTCGAAGCAAAGCGCCCGCAGCGATCCGTAGATGTCGTCCCGAATCGCCAACCGCGCCAACGAATGCCAGCGATCGCCGCGCGGCAGCTGCGACACCGCGGTGAGCAGTGCATCGGTGTTGAGGTGGTCCATCAGGGCGAAATAGGTGTCGGCGACCTCGGCGGGTTCACGGTCGACGATGTCGGCGATGTCGATGATGTCGAGCAGGCTGAACTGGTACAGCCCGCTGGCCACGATGTAGGCCAGGTCCTCCGAGGCGCCGTTGCGACAGAAGTCGGCAGCCTCCTTGTCGACGATCGCCTCGTCGTCGCCGCGCAGCCATTCGCGCATGCGAGGCGTGAGCGACTCCACCTTCTTGGCGAACCGGTTGATCTCCGCGCCGACGGCCAACGGCTGTGGTCGGTAGTTGAGCAGCCACCGTCCGGCCCGGTCGACCAGCCGGCGCAGATCGAGCGTCATCCGGTCGGACACCGACACCGGCAGGTCGGTGGCGCGGATCTGCCGCCACACCTCGCCGATCCGGAAGATCTCGTTGGTGGCGACGAAGCTGCGCACCGCGTCGGTCGGCCCGACGCCGGCGTCCTCGGTGATGCGGTAGGCGTAGGTGATGCCGCTGGTGTCGACCAGGTCGTTGACGAGCATCGTGGTGACGATCTCGCGGCGCAGCTCATGGTTGCGGATGTCGGCGCCGTAGCGCTCCCGAAGCGTGGACGGGAAGTACGTCGGCAGTCTCGACGCGAACACCTCCTGGTCGGGCAGATCGCCGACCAGCAGGTCGTCCTTGAGCGCCAGCTTGACGTGGGCCATCAGGGTGGCGAGCTCCGGCGAGGTCAGACCGATCCCAGCCTCCAGCCGCCTGCGGATCTCCTTCTCCGACGGCAGCGCCTCCAGTTCGCGGTTGAGCCCCTTGTCGGCGACGAAGTCCTTGATCATCCGGGCGTGCACGGGAAGCAGGCTGGCGGCGTTGGCGCGGCTGGTGCCCATCAGGTCGTTCTGATCCTCGTTGTCCGCCAGCACCAGCCGACCGACCTCGTCGGTCATCGACACCAGCAGATCGGTGCGGTCGGCGGGGTCGACCTTGCCCGCGGTGACCAGCGAGTCGATCAGGATCTTGATGTTGACCTCGTGGTCGGAGCAGTCCACACCGGCGGAGTTGTCCAGCGCGTCGGTGTTGATCCGCCCGCCGGCGAGGTCGTACTCGATCCGACCCAGCGAGGTCACGCCGAGGTTGCCGCCTTCGCCGATCACCTTGGCGCGCACCTGGTTCCCGTTGACCCGCACCGGATCGTTGGCGCGGTCGCCGACGTTCGAGTCGGCCTCGGTCTCGGCCTTGACATAGGTGCCGATGCCGCCGTTGAACAGCAGGTCGACGGGCGCCTTCAGGATCGCCTTGATCAGCTCGGGCGGCGACATCTCCTCGGCATCACCCTCGATACCGAGGGCGGCACGCACCTGCGGGCTGACCGGTATGGATTTCTGCTGGCGCTGGTAGACGCCGCCACCCTCGCTGAGCAGCGAGGTGTCGTAGTCCTCCCACGACGAGCGCGGCTGGTCGAACAACCGCTTGCGCTCGTCCCAGGACGACGCCGCGTCCGGGTCGGGATCGAGGAACACGTGCCGATGGTCGAAGGCGGCGAGCAGCCTGATGTGCTTCGACAGCAGCATGCCGTTGCCGAACACGTCTCCGCTCATGTCGCCGACACCGACGACGGTGAAGTCCTCGCTCTGGGTGTCGACTCCCATCTCGCGGAAGTGCCGTTTGACCGACTCCCATGCGCCCTTGGCGGTGATGCCCATCGCCTTGTGGTCGTAGCCCACCGACCCACCGGAGGCGAAGGCGTCCCCCAGCCAGAAGTCGTACGAGCCGGCGACCTCGTTGGCGATGTCGGAGAAGGTGGCGGTGCCCTTGTCGGCGGCCACCACCAGGTAGGCGTCGTCGCCGTCGCGGCGGATCACCTCAGGCGGGGTGACCACGTCGCCGCTGGCCTTGTCGACGTTGTCGGTGACGTCGAGCAGTCCGCTGATGAACAGCCGGTAGCAGGCGATGCCCTCGGCACGCTGCGCATCCCGGTCGGTGGCCGCGTCACCGGTCAGGTCCGGGGGCTGTTTGACGACGAAACCACCTTTGGCGCCGACCGGGACGATGACGGCGTTCTTGACCGCCTGCGCCTTGACCAGGCCGAGGATCTCGGTGCGAAAGTCTTCGCGCCGGTCCGACCAGCGCAGCCCGCCGCGGGCGACGTGCCCGAACCGCAGGTGCACGCCCTCCACCCGGGGCGAGTAGACGAAGATCTCGAACTTCGGTCGCGGCAGCGGCAATTCGTCGATCAGGCGCGGGTTCAGCTTGAGCGCCAGCACGTTCTGCGCCCGTGCCGAGTCCGCCGCGGTGACGAAGTAGTTGGTGCGCAGGGTCGCTTCGATCATCGAGGCGAACGCCCGCAGCACGCGGTCGGTGTCGAGGCTGACCAGAGCGTCGATGTCGGCGGTGACGGCCGCCGCGGCCTTCTGTGCGTCGCGGCGCTTGTTCGAGCCGCCGTCCTGCCCTGCGCCAGGGTTGAACAGCGCCTCGAACAACGTGACGAGTGAGCGTGCGGTGCCGGCGTTGTCGTTGATCACCGACTCGATGTGGGATTGACTATACGGAAACCCGGCCTGCCGAAGGTATTTCGCGTAGGCCCGCAGGATGACCACCTGCTGCCAGGTCAGGCCGGCGCGCAGCACCAGTTCGTTGAAGCGGTCGATCTCCATGCGGCCGTGCCAGATCGCGGTGACGGCGTCGGCGAAACGGGCCTCCATCGCCTCCTGCTCGGCGCCCGCCGGCGCGTCGGGGATGCTGCGGTGCGGCGTCACCCGGAACTGGTAGATCCACACGGCGAGGCCGTCGGCCCGCTTCACCGTGAACGGCCGCTCCTCGAGCACCACCACACCCATCGACTGGAGCATCGGCAGCAGCTGGCTCAACGACGCCGACCGGCCGCCCAGATACCAGGTCAACTGCCCCACCCGGTCCTCGCCGCCCTCGGCGAACACCAGCTTGACCGAATCGTCGGTGAGTTCCTCGATGATCGCGATGTCGTCGATCGCGTCCAGCGGGTCGACGGCCTGCTTGTAGTCCTCGGGGAACGCCACCGCGTAGTGCTCGGCGGTGCCCTGGGCGATCGACCCGCTGCGCACCGCGCCGGTCAGCCGGTCGGCCCAGGTGCGGGCCGCCGCGGTCAGCAGGTCCTGGATCCGGCTCTCGTTCTCCGCCGAGGTGTCGACGCGGGCGGGTTGCTCCGAATGCGGCAACCGGACGTTGAAGTGCACCACCGCCCAGGGTGACTCGCTCACCCTGGCGGTGTAGTCGATGCTCTCGCCGCCGAGTTCGCGAACGAGGATGTCCTGCATCTCCAGGCGGACCGCCGTCGTGTAGCGGTCGCGCGGCAGATACACCAGACACGACACGAAGTGCGCGAGGTGGTCCGCCCGCAGGAACAGCAGCGCACGGCGGCGCGATCCCAGCTCCACCACCGCCATCGCCATGTCGAGCAGCTCCTGGGCGCTCAACGTGAGCAGCTCGGGGCGCGGCACGGTCTGGATGACGTCGAGCAGCAGCTGGCCGGGGTGGCCGGGGTCGCGTTTGGCCAGCGCCAGCGCGTCGTTCACCCGTCGGCATGCCAGCGGGATCTCGGTGACGTTGGCGTTGAGCGCGGCCACCGTGAACAGGCCGACGAAGCGGTGCTCGACCGTGTCATCGCTGCCGGAGCCGTCGCGTTCGCGCACCACGACGATGTACGGGTATGCGCCGTATCGCAGGTAGCTCGGGATGGTGGCCTGCGCCAGCACCAACAGGTCGTCGTCGGCGGCGAGCTGCGGCAGCACATCGGTGCGGCGCCGCAACACCCCGAGTCTGCTGTCGGGGTCGACGGACGCCCGGCCGTCGGTCACCGGGCAGCGCTGGCACCCCAGCAGCACGAAGTGTCCGTCGGCCAGCCAGCGCATCAGCGCGGCGACGTCCTTGCGTTCGGCGCCGGGGAAACGGCCGCCGGAGTCGTCCTCCACCTCGTCGGCCAGGCCGTTGAGGGTGGCCACCATCGCGTCCGCGTCGAGGGCGACCTGCCGGGCGTCGGCCAGGATGTCCGGGAGCAGGCGCTTCGCCTCGGCGAGCGCGTCGCGGTCGGTCTCACCGCTGAGCGCGATGTGCACCCATGCCTCGCGAGTGTCGGAGTCCGAGGCATCGTCAATCGAGGCGTCGTCGTTCGGGGCGTCGGCGTCGGCGGCCGCGATGTCCTGCAGGTCTCCGTCAGCGTTGCGTCGCACCCGGAAGACCGGGTTCATGATCGCGCGGTAGGCCACGCCGAGACGGTGCAACAGCACGGTCACCGAATCCATCAGCAGCGGCGCGTTTTCGGTGACGATCTGCAGGGCCGGACCGACTCCGGCGTCGTCGGCGACGGGATGGGTGGCGACCAGCGTCTCGCCCGGCGAGCGACGCCGGCCGAGCCGGTAGTGCGAATCAACCAGTTTCGATGACACCGCCCGCTCTGCGGAGGCCGGGTCGTCGGCGCCGGGCTCCGACGACTCGTCGTGGATCCCGCGGAACGCGGCGACGAACGCGCCGGCCAACCCCTTCGCGGTGTCGGGATCGGGTGTCTCCGTTGCGGGCTGCTCGTCCTGCGCGGCGCCACGTCCCGTCATGCGGATCACTCCTGACTCACACGTGCGCACCGGCACTGGCACGCACGAGCGACCTTAGTCGCCCCCCGGTCGCCCGCGGCCCCGCACGGTGCGATCAGTCGCGTGTCAGCCGGCGATGGGTGACCCGGTGCGGCCGCGCCGCCTCCGCGCCCATCCGCTCGATCTTGTTCTCCTCGTAGCCGCCGAAGTTGCCCTCGAACCAGAACCACTTGGCCTCGTTGTCGTCGTCGCCCTCCCACGCCAGGATGTGCGTGCAGGTGCGGTCGAGGAACCAGCGGTCGTGGGAGATCACCACGGCGCAGCCCGGGAAGTTCTGCAGCGCGTTCTCCAGCGAGCTCAGGGTCTCGACGTCGAGGTCGTTGGTGGGCTCGTCGAGCAGGATCAGGTTGCCGCCGACCTTCAGGGTGAGCGCGAGGTTCAGCCGGTTGCGCTCACCGCCGGACAGCACGCCGGCCGGCTTCTGCTGATCGGGGCCCTTGAACCCGAACGCCGACACGTAGGCCCGCGACGGCACCTCGTTCTGCCCGACCTCGATGTAATCGAGCCCATCGGACACCACTTCCCAGACGTTCTTCTTCGGATCGATCTGCGAACGGTTCTGGTCGACGTAGCTCAGCTTGACCGTCTCGCCGACCTTGACGGTCCCGCTGTCGGGCTGCTCCAGGCCGACGATCGTCTTGAACAGCGTGGTCTTGCCCACGCCGTTGGGCCCGATGACCCCGACGATGCCGTTGCGTGGCAGCGAGAAGGACAGGTCCTTGATCAGCGTGCGACCCTCGAAGCCCTTGTCGAGGTGGTCGACCTCGACGACCACGTTGCCCAGCCGGGGCGGGGTCGGGATCTGGATCTCCTCGAAGTCGAGCTTGCGCGTCTTCTCCGCCTCGGTGGCCATCTCCTCGTAGCGCTGCAGGCGGGCCTTGTTCTTGGCCTGACGGGCCTTGGCACCCGAGCGCACCCAGGCGAGCTCCTCCTGCAGTCGCTTGTGCAGCTTGGCGTCCTTGCGCCCCGAAACGGCGATGCGTTCGGCCTTCTTCTCCAGGTATGTCGAGTAGTTGCCCTCGTACGGGTACGCGTGGCCGCGGTCGAGCTCGAGGATCCACTCGGCGACGTTGTCCAGGAAGTACCGGTCGTGGGTGACCGCCAGGATGGCGCCCTTGTAGGCGGCGAGGTGGTGTTCGAGCCACAGCACGCTCTCGGCGTCCAGGTGGTTGGTGGGCTCGTCGAGCAGCAGCAGGTCGGGCTTGGACAGCAGCAGCCGGCACAGGGCGACGCGCCGTCGCTCACCACCGGAGAGGTGCGTGACGGGCTCGTCGGGCGGCGGGCAGCGCAGCGCGTCCATCGCCTGCTCGAGCTGCGAGTCGATGTCCCACGCGTCGGCCGCGTCGAGCTCCTCCTGCAGCGTGCCCATCTCTTCCATGAGCTCGTCGGTGTAGTCGGTGGCCATCAGCTCGGCCACTTCGTTGTACCGGTTGAGCTTGCCCTTGATCGCGACGCCGGATTCGACGTTCTCACGGACGGTCTTGTCCTCGTCGAGCTGCGGCTCCTGCATCAGGATGCCGACCGACGCGCCGGGCGCCAGGTAGGCGTCACCGTTGTTGGCCTGGTCCAGGCCCGCCATGATCCGCAAGACGCTCGACTTGCCGGCCCCGTTCGGGCCGACGACGCCGATCTTGGCTCCCGGGAGGAAGTTCAGGTTGACGTCGTCAAGGATCACCTTGTCGCCGTGCGCCTTGCGGACCTTCCGCATCGTGTAGATGAATTCGGCCATGCCGGGGTTGTGCCTTTCGGTTGGCGGGTGATGCTCGCGGACCATCCTAGGCGTGGCCGGATGGCGCTAAGCGGTCAGTGGCAGCGGCTCGGACTCGTCCGGCGAAGCCTCGGCGGCGTCGCTGTCGGCGTCGTCGCCGTCGGCGCCGCGTGCCTGCTGGTCGTCGGTGGCGATGTCGGGGTGCCTGCGGCTCTCTATCCGCACGATGCACCGGGAGAGATCGGGCCCCACCGAGGTGGCGCGCACCTCCGTCGAGGTCCGGCGCACACCTTCCTTGTCCTCGTACTCGCTGGTGTACACCTGTCCAACAACGATGACGGCGTCTCCCTTCCCGAGGGCGGCTCCAACGCCGGTCACCAGCTTGCCCCAGCAGCTGACGCTGACGAACAGCGAGTTGCCCGGCTCCCACTCGCCCTCGGCCGTGCGCCGGCGCGAGTTGCTGGCCACCCGGAACCGCATGACCTCCTGGTCACCGGCGCGGTGCCGGACCGGGTTGTTGACGATGTTTCCCACCACGGTGATCGGTGTCTCGAACATTCGGTGTGCCCTTTCGCTTCCTGATGCGGCGGCTGTGCGTCGCCGCTGCCCCCATTGACCGCAGCGGCACCGACGGAAGCGGGGTTCCCGCCGCCGGAGGGGCGGCGGCTGGGGATGAACCCGGGACTGTGGATCGATCCGGCGGTCGGCCGGTCAGCGACCCTCGCGGCGGGCCAGTTCGGCCAGCATCGCGTTGTAGGCGGCCAGGTCGGCGTCGTCGTCGCGGTCGGCGGCGCGGTCGAGTCGCTTGGCGGTGCGCTGGTCGCTGCGCCGCCACTGGATCAGCAGGGCGATCATGACCAGCACCAGGGGTATCTCGCCGGCGGCCCACGCGACGCCGCCGCCGAGTTTCTGGTCGCCGAGCAGGTCGGTGTGCCAGCTCAGCTGCAGCGACCGGTAGAACGGCTCGGCCAGCACGCTCTGGGTGCCCATGAGCACGACCCCGAAGAAGGCGTGCAGCGGCAGGGATGCGAACACCATGGCCAGCTTGCCCAGTTGCGGGATGGGTCGCGGCGTCGGGTCGACGCCGATCACCACCCAGTAGAAGAGGTAGCCGGTCACCAGGAAGTGCACGTTCATCAGGACGTGGGCGGCGTGGCTGGTGACCGCGGAGTCGAAGATGCCGCCGAAGTAGAGGCCGTAGAAGCCGGCCACGAACAGCACCAGCGCCACGATCGGATTGGTCAGGAACCGCGACACCCGGGAATGCAGGGCGGCCAGCAGCCATTCGCGCGGACCGGGCGCGCCGCGGCCCGCGGTCGGCAGCGCCCGCAGCGCCAGCGTGGTGGGGCCGCCAAGCGCCAGCAGGATCGGCACCAACATCGACAGCAGCATGTGCGCGACCATGTGGACACTGAACATCGCGGGCATGTACCGCCCGATGCCCGACGACGTCGTGATCAGCAGAGCGGCGCAGCCGCACAGCCAGGCCGCGGTCCGGCCGGCCGGCCACGCGTCGCCACGCCTGCGCAGCCGTCGCACCCCGAGCAGGTAGACGGCCGCCAGCACGATCGCCGCGGTGCCCAGGATCAGGTCGAAACGCCAGTCGAAGAGGATGCGTGCCACGGTCGGCGGGCCGGCGAGGTCGTAGCCGATCTCCACCTCCACCGGACTCGGCTGGGTGCGCAGCGACGGCGGCGGGGTCCGGCCGAGCCCGACGGCGATGCCGAACGTCAAGCCAAACACCACCGCCTCGGTGAGTGCGAGCCGCAGCAGGGGTCCGCGGGCGGACGGATCGGCCCGCAGCGCCGCCACGCCGCGTGTTCGTTGCCGCCACCCCAGCGCGCCGAGCACCACCAGGGCGGTCACCTTGGCCAGTACCAGCGCGCCGTACTCGCTGCGCACCAGCTCAGCCGGAGGCACCCGCACCAGCGCGTTGACGATTCCGCTGACCGCCATCGCGACGAAGCACCACAGCGCGAGCGCCGAGAAGCGCCTGGCGGCCAGGTCCGCGTGGTCGCCGCCGCGCAGGGCGTGCGCCAGCAGCGCGAGCAGTCCCCCGGCCCACAGTGCGCCGGCGATCAGGTGGATGAGCAGGCTGTTGGTGGCCAGGTCGTGCGCACCGCCCGACGACGAGTGTCCGGTCAGCGCCAGCGGCACCAGGCTGATCAGCGCGCCGGCCAGCAGCGCCGGGGTCCACGACCAGCGCAGCACCGGCATGGCCGCCACGGTGACGGCGGCGGCAAGCAGCGCCGTCCAGCGCCACGCGCCCGCGACGTCGACGAGGTCGGCGGCCGCCCAGATCTCAGCCGGACCGAGGTGGTCGCGCAGCGGCTGCCCCGATACGTCGGACACCGTGAGCGGAACGAGCAGCGCTGCGCACAGCGCCCAGATCGCCGACGCGGCGGTGCCGAGCCGCAGTGCGCGGTAGCCCGCGGCGTCGAGCACACCGCTGGCCTGCGGCGGTGTCAGGAAGGCCGCGAACAGGAATGCACCGACCGCCACCACCGCCGCGATCTCCCCGGCAGCCCGCACGAACGGCAGCCCATAGGTGGTGACCGGCCCGGGATCGGGCAGCCCGGTGGCGCTGAGCGCGTCGGCCAGCGACAGCGCGCCGATGCCCGCGGCGGCCGCCCCCGCCAGCAGCCCGACGCCGACAAGCACCGGCCACACTGCGCTGGTGCGCACCCGGGCCGCCACGGTCGTCATGCGTCCAGGGTATGAGGTGCGGAGTCGGCCGCCTCAGCCGTCCTGTCCGGAGCGGCGCTGCGCCTCGCGCTCGCCGAACTGGGAGCGTGCGAGCTGCTCGACGCTGTCCATGTCGTCGAGGATGCCGCACAGTTCGATGTGGAACGCCTCGCGGCGCCGATCGAGGTCCTCGGCGGGCGACAGCAGATCCTGGTCGGCGGCCACCTGGCGGGCGGTGGCGAACAGCAGCGCCGACACCGACTCGGTGCTGCGCACCCGGTTCTGCGCGACATACTGCTGTCCCAGGCCGAGCGCCAGCTTCGTGAGGTCCTTCTCCGCGATCTCCGCGGGCGCATCGCGCAGCACGTCGGCGGTGATCTCGTAGGCCTCGAAGAACGGCCGCAGCATGGCCGCGGCGATCAGCGGCCGCTTGGCCCGCAGCAGGCGGTCGACCTCCTCACCGCCGGCCGAGACGTGTTCCTCCCAGTCGGCGTGCCACGACATCTCCTCGGCGACGTGGTCGCGGAACGCCGCGGAGTCGGCGAAGTAGAAGTCGAACTTCAGCAGGTCGCGCAGCCGCATCGCCTGCGACCAGAACGCCGCCAGGTGGTCGCCGTCGCTCCGCCTGGCATAGGCCAGCGCGAGTTCGACGATCGAGGTCTCCAGGAAGGCGTGGATCAGGGTGTTGCGGTAGAAGGCGGCCTGGTGCTCGTGCTGCGGTGCGATCGACCAGACCGGTTCCCGTCCGCTGTCGACCCTGGTGACCGGGTGCCCGTTGGACAGTGCGTCGACCGCGGCGAGCACTCCTTCCGGCGTGCGTAGCCGCAGCGCGCTGTTGGTCATCGGAGTCTGTTTGCGGTGCAAGTAATCCAGCGAGTCCTGCAGCGTGTGGTGCAGCTGGTCGAGGGTCAGCGCGACGCCACGGGTGGCCAGCAGCAGCGCGGACACCAGTCCGGTCGCGTTGACGGGGGTGACCTGCAGGATCCGCCAGGCCACCTCGAACGCCATCTTCTGCAGCGCAAGGCGTTTGACGGCCTGGTCCTCGGCGGCCGGACCGTGCGCCGGGCCGAGGTACTGCTTCATCGACACCGCCTCGGGGAAGCGGACGTAGATCTTGCCGAAGTTCCGCTCGCCCTGGGCCTTGATGAAGTTGTACAGCCAGCTCACACCCTCGGCGGCCTTCTCTCCACCGCGGGCGTACTCGGCGTACTCGGCGGTCTCGTGCAGCTGGTCGAAGCTGATCGAAACCGGTTGCAGCAGAAGGTCGTCGGTACGTCCCGCGAGATATGCGTCGGCGACGTAGGACAGCAGGCCCAGCTTGGGCGGCAGCATCTTGCCCGTCCGGGACCGGGTGCCCTCGATCGACCAGCTCAGGTTGAACCGCTTCTCGACGACATAGCCGATGTATTCCTTGAGCACGTACTTGTACAGCGCGTTGTCGCCGATGTTGCGCCGGATGAAGATCACCCCGGAGCGGCGGAGCAGCGACCCCAGCGGCGGGAAGTCCATGTTGATGCCGCCGAACGTGCTCACCGGCGGAAGCCGGTTCTCGTACAGCGCGACAGTGAGCACCGGGTTGTCGAGATTGGACCGGTGCGACCACAGCATCACCGCCGGATGGTTCTCCAGGTTGCGCCGCATCGTCTCGACCTGTTCGCGGTCGTAGTCGATGCGCGGATCGAAACCGCGGCTGAAGATGGCGCGGCTCAGCGCGGGGATCAGGTCGATGGACACTCTGCTCCACCCGGTGGCCATCTCGTCGAGCATCGCGCCGGCCTTCTCGAGGTCGGCGCCGTCGATCTGCTCGAGTCCGGCCCGGAACCGGGCCGATGCCAGCATCTCCGGCTTGACCAGTCGCGGCGACTTGTACTCGGGACCCAGAAGGCGGTACTCGACCCGCTCGATGGCCAGCGCCGCCCGGCGGAGCACGAAATGCGCGAAGTCCCTTGGGTTCTCCGCGACCGTCGTGTCACTCCACTGCTGCCGGAGCTCGGAGACCTTGGCGGGCTCGCCGGCCACCACACGGGCCCGCGACGGATCCTTTTTCAGGATGCGCCGCTGCAGCATCTCCGGCGGGCGGTAGGTGTCGCGTCCGGAGATCAGCGAGACCACCTTCGAGCGGGTCGGCAGGCCGCCGGGCACCCAGAACACCCGCACCGGCACGACGGTGCGGTCCTGGTCGGCCTCGAGTTCGGAGACCAACCGGGCCAGCACGCCGGGCGGCGGGTCCTCGACGACGGGTAGCTGCAACACCTCGACGCGCACGTCGGGATGGTCACGGCGCTGGGCCTGCAGCCAGTCCTCGAGCAACTGGACCTCCGCCGGCGAGGAGGCCGCAGCCAGCACCAGCGCGTCGTCGGTGGTGGTGAAGCTGTCGAAGTAGTCGGCTGGGCGTTTCACGGGCGGCCTTTCGCACCGGGCTTCTTCGCGCCCGGGTTCTTCTGTGCGGCAGCCTTCTTCGTCGGCGCCGCCTTCTTTGCGGCAGTCGTCTTCTTCGCAGGCGCGGCTTTCTTCCCGGCAGTGGCCTTCTTCGCAGGCGCTGCCTTCTTCGCCGGTGCGGCCTTCTTCTCGGGCTTCTCCGGGGACTGCCCGGCCGGTCGCTTGTACAGCGCAGGCGTCGGCAACTCCTGGTGCGGCCAGGCTTTCAGCGTGTCGAGGTAGATCTTGCGGATCTCGTCGATGCGCTCGGGCAGGTCCTCGACCGTCCAGCCGTCGGTCGAGATCGGCGGGTACACCGCGATGTCCACGGTGCCTGGGTTGAATGTGCTGGAGTCGCGCGCGGCGACCACCTCGGCGTTGCGGATGACGATCGGCACGATCGGGATGCCTGCGGACATCGCGATCCGGAACGGCCCCTTCTTGAACTCGCCGACCTCGGTGGTGTCAAGGCGCGTGCCCTCGGGTGCGATGAGGATCGAAAGTCCCTTGCGGGCGAGTTCTTCGATCTTGTGCAGCGCCTCGACGGCCTTCTTGGGGTCGTCGCGGTCGATGAACGCCGCATCCATCACCTTGCCGATGGTGCCGATGATCGGGTCGTTCTCGAGCTCCTTCTTGCCCACCGAGGTGAAGTCGGTCTCGACGAGCCGGCCGGCGATCAGCGGGTCGGCCTGGTTGCGGTGGTTGAAGATGAACACCGCCGGCCGCTGCGCGGTCAGGTTCTCGCGCCCGAGCACGTTGAGGTTGATGCCGGCGGTCGTCAGCACCAGCCGGCTCCACGCCGACGTGAAGAAGTTCACCCCGCTGCGCCGGTTGCGATTGAGCAGACCCCATCCGACGGCGCCCGCGGCGACCGGCACCAGCGAAGCGATGCCCGCGACCGTGCGCAACTGCGAAACCGGGCTGCTGCCGGAGCGACTGGTGAACCGCAACACCGGCCACCCCCGTTTGGCGGCCACGGCCGCCAGCTTGCCTGCGGGATTGGTCGGCCTCGGATTGCCGACCAGGTACATCAGCGCGACGTCCTCGTCGCCGTCGGCGTAGAAGTAGCTCTTGGCGAGGTCGACGCCGTTGCGGGCGGCGAACGCCTGGACGGCCCTGGCCTTCCCGGGACCCCAGATGATCGGTCGAGTCACCTCGCCGGTGATGCAGTCGTTCTCGTCGGTCTCGAACTTGTTGCTGAGCACGTTCTCGATGCCGAGGTACTCGGCGACCGGCTCCACCTGGACCGTCAGCGCGGACGAGCTGAGCACCACGGTGTGCCCGCGTGCCATGTGCGCCCGTACGAGGTCGCGCATCTCGGGGTAGATGCGGTCGCGGACGTGCTTGTCGAACAGTCGCTCGGCCAGTTCGTCGACGTCGGACAGCGAACTGCCGCGCAGCATTCGCGCACCCTTGCCGATGAGATCCTCGAACTCCGAGCGGCCCAGTTGGTGGTTGAGCCCGGCCTGCACCATGCCCATGAACTCGCCGACGCCCATCTGCCGACGGCGCAACCGTTCGCGGGTCATGATGACGCCGGTGAATCCGGCCACCAGGGTGCCATCGAGGTCGAAGAAGGCGCCGATCTCCGGGCCGCCGGGGCCGCCCATGATCTCGGCCACCGATCCCGGCAGCCGGATGGTCCGCGGGTCGGATTGCTGCTCGTCCGCCGTCACTGCTGTGCGCTCCCATTCGACGATGCCTTCGACCGGTCGGCGACCGATGCGGGTGACGCCCGGCCCGGGCCGCCCAGCGCGAGCACCTCGTCGAAACCGTCGATGAGGCAGCGGGCGAACAGGTCCGGGTCTCTGACCGACGCCCGGTCGTATCGGGCGGTGACGGTGCAGTACCCTGAGCGGGACACCAGCACCACCATCATCGCCACTCCGGGCAACGGCCCGATTCCGTACTGGCGCAGTATCTTCGCACCGGCGATGTAGGTGTCCCCCGCGTACACCGGCACGTTGCTCGCCTGCACGTCGGAGTTCACCACCGACCCGGCCATGGCTTCGAGCACCGAATCGGGCATCAGGCTCGCCACGGGCGCGACGGCGCCGACCATGTCGAGCGCACGCTCCTCACGCTTGCGGGTCATCTGCGCCCGGACTCTGCCGATGCGCGCCACCGGGTCGGTGACCCCGATCGGCGCAGCCAGGTTGACCCCGACGAAGCGGTTGCCGCCCGCCGGGTCTGCATCCGACCGCAGGCTGACGGGGACCGCCATCGGCAGCGTCGCGACCGGCATCCCGAACGCCTCGTGATAGAGGCGAAGCGCGCCGCACACGCCGGCCAGGTAGGCGTCGTTGATGGAACCGCCCGCCGCCTTCGCCGCCTTGTGCAGGTCGCTGAGCACCATGTCGATCGCCTCACTGCGCGTCGACAGGCTGCGCCGCCGCAGCAGCGGTGAGGGCTGCGCGACCGAGCCCACCACCCGCGCGCCGGACCGGGCGTAGTCGACCACCCCGCCGACCGTCGACACCGGGTCGCGGACCACCTTGCCGACGGCCCCGAGGGCGCCACCGAGCACCCCGCGGACACCGCCGAGGATCGACAGCGGTAACCGGTTGACGCCTTCGCGCATCAGGTCGTTGGGCGAGAGGTCCTGCGGGATGGGAAGCGGCGGCGCCTGCTGCGGCGGCGGATCGCGTTCCAGGTCGTAGACGCTGGCGAACATCTCCACTCCGCCGACCCCGTCGGTCACCGCGTGACTGAAGTGCAACATCGTCGCGGCACGACCGCCCTCCAATCCCTCGATGAGGGTGGCCGTCCACAGCGGCCGGGAGATGTCCAACGGTGACTGCAGGGCGATCTCGGCGAGGTCGATCAGCTGGCGCATCGTGCCCGGGTCGGGGATCCGCACCCGGCGCACGTGGAAGTCGAGATTGAAGTCCGGGTCGACGACCCAGCGTGGGGCCGCGGTCGGCAGGGTCGGGGTGACGACCTTCTGGCGCAGCCTCAACACCTTGCGGGAGGCGTATTCGAAGCGGGTGCGGAACCGGTCCCAATCCGGTGTGACGTCGAGGATCTCGACGGTCAGGATCCCCGAGCGGGTGCGGGGATTGGCCTCGCCGCGGTGCAGGATCTGGTCGAACGGGCTCAGTTCCTCGGGCAGTGCCGCCGTGTCCGGTTCCGGCACGTCGCTCGTCGCCACGCTGTCCCCCCTCATCGCCTGTGACCGCTGCCAACACGCTAGTCCGCGGGTAGTCCCGGTGCTGCGGCTTTCATGGCGGTGGCGAGGCGCCTCGCGCGAATCCTTCACCCCACCGGGCCGGAGTGCCCGTGGCGTTAAAGTAGCTCCGCTGCCCCCGTAGCTCAGCGGATAGAGCAGCCGCCTTCTAAGCGGTTGGTCGCAGGTTCGATCCCTGCCGGGGGCGCTTCCCATTCGCCGGGCGGTCCACGGAAACCGCATTCTCGTTTTTGCGTAGCCGTTCTCTTCAAATGCACATCCCTTCCCGCCAGGCGAGAGTACGTTTCCCGACATGCACACCGTCCGCAGTTTCTGCCGGGTCTGCACATCCGTCTGCGGCATCCTCGTCGATGTCGACGGCGACGAGGTACTGCGCGTCCGCGGCGACAAGGAGCATCCGTTCTCCAAGGGCTACACATGCGCCAAGGGACGCGCACTGCCGTTGCTGCACCACCATCCCGACCGCCTCGAACGGCCCCGCATGCGGATCGACGGACGCCAGCAGGACGTCAGCTGGGACGCCTGTCTGGATGACCTGGCCACCCGCCTGCGCGCGATCATCGACGAGCACGGCCCCGGCTCGGTCGGCATCTACTTCAGCACCATGGAGAGCGCCGGTTTCCGGATGGCCGAAGCGTTGCACGCGGCGATCGGCACCCCGGCCAAGTTCAGCCCGCTGACCATCGACGGCACCGCCAAACCGCTGGTGTCGGATCTGGTCGGCGGATTCATGGGGCTGTCCGGCCGGACGGATCTCGACACCACCGACTTCCTGCTGCTCGTCGGCGCCAACCCGGTGGTCTCCCACGGCCACGCCATCTCGATGCCCAACCCGACGGGCACCGTGCGCGACATCGCCGCACGCGGACAGGTGTGGGTGATCGACCCGCGGCGCACCGAGACCGCCCGTCTGGCGACCGGCCACCTGGCGCCGCGTCCCAGCACCGACCACGCGGTGCTGGCCCACCTGGTGCGTGAGGTCCTGCGCGACGGCGTGAAACCCGATGTCCCCGTTCAGGGCATCGACGAGCTCGCCGCGGCGGTGGAGCCGTTCACCCTGGCCCACACGGCGAAGTACGCCGACGTCACCGAAGCCGACCTCATGCGGCTCGCGAGGGCGGTCCGCGGCGCCAGGTGCGTCGCCATCGAGACCGGGACCGGCGTGACCATGACCGCCGAGCGCGCCAACGTCACCCAGTGGCTGGCGTGGGTGCTGATGATCCTCACCGGCGCGATGAACCGGCCGGGCGGAACCTGGTTCCACCCCGGGTTCGCCTATCAACTCGAGGCTTTCGGTGATCTGCTGCCGATCACCCCGATCGAGGGATCGTTCGGCCCGGGTCCGCGCAGCCGGCCGGAGGCGCAGGCGTTCATCAACGAATGGCCGTGCGCGGTCCTTCCCGACGAGATCGAGGCGGGCAACATCCGCGCGCTGATCAACGTGGGCGGCAGTCTGGTCACCAGCTTCCCCGAGACGGGAAAGCTCATCCCCGCGTTGCAGAATCTCGAGGTCTTCGCCACCACGGAGATCATCGACAACGAGACGACGCGGCTGGCGACGCACGTCCTGCCGACCAAGGACCCGCTCGAACGTCCGGACATCACCCTGCACGACATCCTGAGCTCGCGGGTGTCGGTCCAGCACACCCATGCCGTTGTGGGGCCGGTCGGCGAGCGGCGATCGATGTGGTGGGTGTTCGCCGATCTGGCGCGGCGCCTCGGCTACGACGTCGGCACGCTCGCCAATCCGGACACCAGTACCGACGACGACGTCCTCGCCGTCCTGCTGGCCGGCGGCCGGACGCCCTTCGACGAGGTGGTCGCGACCGGCTGGGCGGAGGCCCCCCGCGAGCTGCCCGCGGAGTGGGTGGACCGGCACATCGACCGGATGGGCGGCTGGCGACTGGCTCCGCCGATCCTCGTCGCGCAGCTGGCGGGCCTCGAGCCGCCGCCCGAATTGATGATGGTCCCGCGTCGGCAGCGCAAGAAGCTCAACGGACAACTCGACTTCCTCGGCGAGCCGGCGGAGATCATCGTCCATCCCGATGACGGCGCTGCCGCGGGCGTCGTGAGCGGTGGACGCGTCACAGTGCGCAGCGCGAACGGCGAGGTCACCGGCATCGCGAAGCTCGACGACTCGGTCCGGACGGGCGTGGTCTCGATTCCGCACGGTCACCACGACTGCAATGTCAACCGGCTGACCAGTAAGGACGACATCGACGTGGTCACCGGGATGGTGCGTTATTCCGGGATCGCCGTCAGCCTGCATCCCGCCTGACCAGCAAAGCGCCCCCGGGACGTAGCCCGGTCGCAGCCACCGGTCCCGTGTAATCTGCACCCACCGTTCAGCGTGCGGATACAGGGCTCATCAGGCACGGCACCAGGCGATCGACCAGGTGCGAAGTGTGAGCCACATCACACTCACAGGATCTCGTGAGCTACCGCACAGTAGCCGGGCACGTCTGTTTTCCGGACGACAAGTTAAATAGGCTAATCTCTGTCGCGACGACTGTTTGTCTGGCGTCATTCATCGGGTCGAAATGTAAGGGGTCACCATGTCTCGGACGGACAACGTCACCTATGACGGTCCCGGACAGGTGAGCCAGCCGCCGGTCGGGCAGCAACCGGCGACCGCGCCGGCGCCGCCGTCGCACCAGAAGCCGACCAAGCGGCGGCCGACGGCCGTCGACATCGTCAAGAAGATCTGGATCCCGCTGCTCATCATGATCGTCGTGGTGGTGGCCGGATTCACCGTGCACCGCATCCGGGGATTCTTCGGCGCCGAAGGCGTGACGGTGACACCCAAGGTGTTCGCCGACGACCCCGAACCCTTCGACCCGAAGGTCGTCCGGTACGAGATCTCCGGCAACGGCAGCTACGCCGACATCAACTACCTGGACCTGGACGCCAAGCACCAGCGGGTGGACGGGGCAGCGCTGCCCTGGAGCCTGACCCTGGAGACGACCGCTCCGTCGGCGGCTCCCAACATCGTCGCCCAGGGCGACGGTGACTTCATCTCCTGCCGAGTCATCGTCGATGACGTCGTGAAAGACGAGAGGACTTCCAGCGGCGTGAACGCCCAGACCTTCTGCTACGTGAAATCGGCATGAGCGCACCCACCTACGACGCGCCCACCGACGCTTTCCCGCCCGCCCGACGCCCTTCGCAGCCGTTCATCCCGAGGATGATCCGCGCCTTCGCGGTGCCGATCATCCTCGCCTGGATCGCCGTGATCGCCGTCGTCAACGTCGTCGTCCCGCAGCTCGAAGAGGTCGGGCAGCTGCGCGCGGTGTCGATGAGCCCGGACGACGCCCCGTCGATGATCTCGATGCAGCAGGTGGGCAAGGTCTTCGAGGAAGGCGACTCCGACAGCCAGGTGATGATCGTCCTCGAGGGCGAGAACCCACTCGGCGACGACGCACACGCCTACTACGACCAGCTCATCGACAAGCTGGAAGCCGATCCCGCCCACGTCCAGTCCGTGCAGGACTTCTGGAGCGACCCCCTCACCGCCACCGGCGCGCAGAGCAGCGACGGCAAGGCCGCCTACGTCCAGCTGAAGCTGGCGGGCAACCAGGGCGAGTCACTGGCCAACGAGTCGGTGGACGCGGTCCAGGCGATCATCAACAGCATTCCGCCGCCGGACGGGGTGAAGGCCTACCTGACCGGCCCGGCCGCACTCGCGGCCGACCAGCACATCGCCAGCGACCGCAGCATGCAACTGATCGAGGCGGTCACGTTCACGGTCATCATCATCATGCTGCTGCTGGTCTACCGCTCGATCATGACGCTGATCCTCGTCCTGGTGATGGTCGTGCTCTCGCTCGCGGCGTCCCGCGGCGTGGTGGCCTTCCTCGGCTACTACGAGATCATCGGACTCTCCACGTTCGCGACGAACCTCCTTGTCACACTCGCGATCGCCGCCTCCACCGACTACGCCATCTTCCTGATAGGCCGATATCAAGAGGCGCGAAGTGTCGGCGAGGACAAGGTGACCGCGTACTACACGATGTTCAAGGGCACGGCCCACGTCGTGCTCGGCTCCGGCCTGACGATCGCCGGCGCCACCTTCTGCCTGAGCTTCACCCGGCTGCCCTACTTCCAGACCCTGGGCGTCCCGCTGGCGATCGGCATGGTCGTCGCGGTGGTCGCCTCGCTCACACTGGGTTCGGCGATCGTCGTGGTGGCCAGCAAGTTCGGGGCGCTGGAGCCGAAACGCGCACTGCGGACCCGTGGTTGGCGCAAGGTCGGGGCGGCAGTGGTGCGGTGGCCGGGTCCCATCCTGATCGGCACCGTCGCCCTCGCGCTGATCGGCCTGCTCACGCTTCCCGGGTACCGGACCAACTACAACGACCGGCACTACCTGCCCGCCGACCTGCCGGCCAACGAGGGATACGCGGCCGCCGACCGGCACTTCGACCAGGCCCGGATGAATCCCGAGCTGATGATGATCTCCAGCGACCACGACCTGCGTAACTCGGCGGACTTCCTGGTGATCGACAAGATCTCGAAGGCCATCTTCCGCGTGCCCGGCGTGGCGCGCGTGCAGGCGATCACCAGGCCGGACGGCAAGCCGATCGAGCACACGTCGATCCCGTTTCAGATCAGCATGCAGGGCACCACCCAGCAGATGAACCAGAAGTATCTGCAGGACCGGATGGCCGACATGCTCAAGCAGGCCGACGAGATGCAATCCACCATCGACACGATGACGCGGATGCAGAACCTCACCGCCCAGATGGCCGACACCACGCACAGCATGGTCACCAAGATGAAGGGCATGGTCGTCGACATCGAGGAATTGCGCGATCACATCGCCGATTTCGACGACTTCTTCCGGCCGATCCGCAACTACTTCTACTGGGAACCCAAGTGCTTCAACATCCCGGTGTGCTGGGCGCTGCGCTCGGTCTTCGACACCCTTGACGGCATCAACGTGATGACCGACGACATCAAGGCGCTCATGCCGGACATGGAGCGGCTGAATTCCCTTATGCCGCAACTGGTCACGATGATGCCCGAGATGATCGAGACCATGAAGACGATGAAGACCATGATGCTGACCATGTATGCCTCCCAGAAGGGCATGCAGGATCAGATGGCCGCGATGCAGGACGAGAACAACTCGATGGGCGAGGCCTTCGACGCGTCGATGAACGACGACTCGTTCTACCTGCCACCGGAGATCTTCGACAACGAGGACTTCAAGCGCGGCATGGAGCAGTTCATCTCGCCGGACGGTAAGTCGGTGCGCTTCATCATCTCCCACGAGGGCGATCCGATGTCCCCGGAGGGCATCAAGCGCATCGACGCCATCAAGCTGGCAGCCAAGGAAGCCGTCAAGGGCACTCCGCTGGAGGGCTCGACGATCTACCTCGGCGGCACCGCGGCGACGTTCAAAGACATGCAGGACGGCAACAACTTCGACCTGCTGATCGCCGGGATCGCCGCGCTGGCACTGATCTTCATCATCATGTTGATCATCACCCGCAGCGTGGTGGCCTCCGCGGTGATCGTGGGCACGGTGGTGTTGTCGCTCGGCGCCTCGTTCGGCCTGTCGGTGCTCATCTGGCAGCACCTGCTCGGCATCGAACTGCACTGGATGGTGATGGCGATGGCGGTGATCATCCTGCTCGCCGTCGGCGCCGACTACAACCTGCTCCTGGTGTCGCGGTTCAAGGAGGAGATCCACGCCGGACTGCACACCGGCATCATCAGATCGATGGGCGGCACCGGCTCGGTGGTGACCTCGGCCGGCCTGGTGTTCGCGTTCACGATGATATCGATGGCGGTCAGCGAGCTGACGGTGATCGGTCAGGTGGGCACGACAATCGGACTGGGTCTGCTGTTCGACACGCTGATCGTGCGGTCGCTGATGATGCCCTCGATCGCCGCCCTGCTCGGGCCGTGGTTCTGGTGGCCGCAACGGGTTCGGCAGCGGCCGGTCCCGACGGCGTGGCCGCAGTCGCCGCAGAACTTCACGTCCGTCTGAGCGACACCCGAAACGAGATCCGCCCGGTCGATCCGACCGGGCGGTTCTCGTTGTGGCGCACATGATTGCGGTGGACCCCGCTGCACTGAGCGCAAAAAGAATCCGCCCGGCCATACGGCCGGGCGGATCTCTTGGTGGCTCGGGTTGTTACCAGACCCAGACGGACATGTCGTTCGGCGGGTAGTTCATGCAGATGTCCGTGGTGTGCGCGGCGACGCCCTTGTTGTTGAAGAAGATCTTCGCCCAGTTCGGCCAGTTCCAGTGCAGCTGCTCGTAGAACGCGTTGGTCACGGTGTCCTCGGAGTACTGGCGACGGCCCTTGTAGTCCATCGAGAAGAACCAGTGGATGCGGTCCTGGACCGCGCGGTGCACCTCGGGCGACTTGTTGTTGTAGTCGATCATGTACCGCTCGTAGTACACCGGTTCGACGTCGCGGGCGGCGGCCAGGATCTGCTCGGCCGTGCACGGCGTCCGCAGGATCCGGTTCGGGATCGGATAGTCGTCGGTGGCGTCCGCGGAGGCGACGCCCGGCGCGACCGTCATCAGGCCGGCGGCGGCGACCGCCACCATCCCGGAGTGGACCATGGAGCGAATGCTCTTACGCATGTCTGTCTTACCTTCCTGACGTCAGCGCTCGGCCGGCAGCGGGGGGCCTGCCGGCACCGGTGCCGGTGCGGGGGCCGCCGGGTCGGCGACCCGTTGCAGGGCCACCATCTGGTTCGGGCAGTACACGGGGATGGCTTCACCGAGGAACTGCCACGACTGCTCGGTGGTGCTGCCCCTCTGCAACTGGTCGAAGACGAACTTCGCCGACTGCACGGCGTCCTTGTCGACGCCGCGGTTCAGCCGCTTGCAGGCGATCTTCGCGATCCAGGCGTTGTAGTCCTTCTGACCGTAAATGCCGTAGGCCTGAAGGCGCTTGGCGAATGCGGTGTCCGGTTCGGGCTGCGCCATCGCGGGCGCAGCCAGGCCAACGGCGATCGCCGCACCCGCGACCGCGGTGGTCAGTCCCTTGGTGAGTCCCGCTAACTTCATGGGTGGATACTACATTGCTCCGGCCGGTCGACGCAGCCACTCGACAGTGGCAAAAAGCGGGTGCGAATAGGCTCACAGCCGTGTCCAACCCGGTCCTGGTCGACGTCGCCGACCACATCGCCCTGATCACCGTCAACGATCCCGATCGCCGCAACGCGGTCACCTTCGAGATGTCCGCCGGCCTGCGCCGGGCCGTCGACGCCGCCGAGGCCGACGACGACGTCCACGCCGTGATCGTCACCGGCGCGGGCAAGGCGTTCTGCGCGGGCGCCGACCTGACCGCGCTGGGCGAGGCCACCGAGGACGGGCTGCGCCGCATCTACGACGGCTTTCTCGCGATCGCCGACTGCGCACTGCCCACCATCGCCGCCGTCAACGGGGCAGCCGTCGGCGCCGGGCTCAATCTGGCGCTGGCCGCCGACGTCCGCATCGCCGGGCCGGCGGCGCTGTTCGATCCCCGGTTCCAGAAACTCGGCATCCATCCCGGCGGCGGCGCGACGTGGATGCTCAACCGCGCCGTCGGGCCGCAGGCCGCGCGGGCGGCGCTGCTGTTCGGCATGCGCTTCGACGCCGAGGCCGCCGTCCGCCACGGGCTGGCGCTCGAGGTGGCCGACGATGCGGTCGCGGCGGCGCGCGCCCTCGCTGCGGGCCCGGCTTCGGCGCCCCGCGACGTCGTCATCGCCACGAAGGCGTCGATGCGGGCGACCGCCAACCCCGGCACGGTCGACAGCGACCAGCACCGGGCGGCCGTCGACGTGGAGATCGGCCCGCAGGCCACGTCCATCGAGTCACCCGAGTTCGCCGCCCGGCTGGCCGCGGCCAAACGCCGGTAACGCCGATCCCCGACTACAGGTCCGCGAGCGCCAGGTCCGGTGACTCGACGAGCTCGCGCAGCTCGCACAGGAACGCCGCCACCTGGGCGCCGTCGGCGACACGATGATCGAACGCGCACGTGAGCGTCATCGTCTGGCGGGCCACCACCTCGCCGTCGAGCACGACGGCGCGCGGCTTGAGCGAGCCGATCCCGAGAATCGCCGCCTCGGGGTGGTTGATGACGGGCACGCCCTCGTCGAGGCCGAGCGCACCGAAGTTCGAGACCGTGAACGTCGAGCCCTGCAGTTCGCCCGGCGTGAGCGTGCCGGCCCGCGCGCCGGACGCCAGCCGCGACACCTCGGCCGCGAGTTCGCGGGTGGTCCTGGCGTGCGCGTCGGTCACCACAGGCACCAGCAGCCCGCGCGGCGCCGCGACGCCCACTCCGAGGTGAATGGCGGAGTGCCGGTGGATGCGGGGCCCATCGACGGTGTCCATCCAGGTGGCGTTGAGCAGCGGGTGATGGCGCAACGCGACGATCAGCAGGCGAAGCATCAGCACGAACGGCGTGACCGACTCCGCACCCAGCCGGTCCCTCAGCCTGAGCAGCCGGGTGCCGTCGACCTGTACCGAGGCGTTGGCGTCGGGGATCTCGCGGCGGGACACCGCCATCCGGCGCGCCATCTCCAGCCGCGCCCCGCGCACCGGGTCGTCGTCCGCCTCGGCCGCATCACCGGGTGGCTCGACCGGCGCCTCGACCGCCGCGAGGACGTCGGCGCGGGTGACGATCCCGTCGGGTCCCGATGGTTCGACGGCGGTGAGATCGACGTCCAGGTCGGCCGCCAGCTTGCGCACCGGCGGTTTCGCACGGGCCCGCCGCCTGCTGCCGTCCATCGAGTCGTCGGCGCCGTAGCCGACCAGCACGGCCGTGCGGGCCGGCGCCGCGGCGGTCTCGATCCGCACCAGCGGCGCGCCCACGTCGAGGGTGTCCCCGGCGGCGCCGCCGAGGGCGACGATGCGGCCCGCGTACGGGCTGGGGATCTCGACCTCGGCCTTGTTGGTCTCGACCGTGCACAGCGTCTGGTTGAGTTCGACGTCGTCGCCGACCGCGACGTGCCACGCGGTGACGGTGGCGTCGGCGAGCCCCTCCCCCAGATCGGGCACCGCGAAGTCGCGGACGGTGGTGGTCATGGCCTCGTCATCGCCTTCTCGACGCAGTCGAGCAACCGGTCCGGCCCGGGCAGCCACAGCTTCTCCAGCCGGGCGGGTGGATACGGGGTGTCGAAGCCGGTGGCCCGTAACACCGGCGCCTCCAGGTCGTAGAACAGGTCCTCCTGGATGCGTGCCGCCAGTTCGGCGCCGAATCCCAGTGTGCGGGGGCCCTCGTGCATGACCACGGCGCGGCCGGTCCGGCGCACCGATTCCGCCACGGTGTCGAAGTCGAGCGGGTTCAGCGACCGCAGGTCGACGACCTCGAGGTCCCAGCCGAAGCGGTCGGCGGCGATCTCGGCGGCGCGGGTCGCCGTCGCCACCAAGGATCCGTAGGTCACCACCGTCACATCGGTACCCGGCCTGCGGATCACGGCCTTCCCGATCGGCGGTCCGGGGACCGTGGTGTCCACGGGACCGCGTTCCCAGTAGCGGCGTTTGGGCTCGAGGTAGATCACCGGATCCGGGCAGGCGATGGCATGGCGCAGCAGCCAGTAGGCGTCCGACGGCGTGGCGGGCACCACCACCTTCAGCCCGGCGGTGTGCAGCCAGTAGCTCTCGGTGGACTCCGAATGGTGTTCCACCGCACCGATTCCCCCGAACGACGGAATCCTCACGGTGACCGGCATGTCCACCTCGCCGTGCGTGCGCATGCGGTACTTGGCCAGATGGCTGACGATCTGGTCGAACGCCGGCGCCGCGAATCCGTCGAACTGGATCTCGGGCACCGGCACGAAGCCGCGGATGGCCAGCCCGACGGCGATGCCGATGATCGCCGACTCGGCCAGCGGGGTGTCGAAACACCGTTGCTCACCGAAGGTCTCGGCCAGCCCCTCGGTCACCCGGAACACGCCGCCGAGGGTGGCGACGTCCTCGCCGAACACCAGCACCCGGTCGTCGGCGGCCAGCGCGTCGTGCAGGGCACGGTTCACCGCCCGCGCCATGGTCGACTCGGTGTCGGTGCGCACGGTGCTCAGCATCGGCCGGGGGACATCGTCACCGCCGTTGGCCGCGGGCCGTTCGATGGTCTGGGTCATCTCATCCCTCCTTCGCGAGTTCGGCGGTCAGCTCGTCGCGCTGGCGCATCAGGTCGGGCGTGATGTCGTGGTAGACGGTGTCGAACACCTCGGCGACGTCCATGTCCGGTGTGTCGAGCACCGACTGCCGGAGTTCGGCCCGCAGGCGCTGCGACCGGTGCGCCACCCGCTGGTCGAGGCGGTCGGACCACACCCCGGTGGCCTGCAGGTAGCGCCGGTAACGGTCGACGGGGTCGCGCGCCCGCCAGGTGTCGACCTCGCCGTCGGTGCGGTAGCGCCGCGGGTCGTCGGAGGTGGTGTGCGGGCCCATCCGGTAGGTGAGCGCCTCGACGAACGTCGGCCCGCCGCCCTCGCGGGCCCGCCGCGCGGCCTCGGCCGTCACCGCGAAGCAGGCCAGCACGTCGTTGCCGTCCACCCGCACCGCGGGCATGCCGTAGCCCTCGGCGCGGTGTGCGAGCGACGGGGCGGCGTGCTGTCGTCGCTCCGGCACCGAGATGGCCCACTGGTTGTTCTGGACGAAGAACACGACGGGCGCGCCGAACACCGCGGCGAGGTTGAGCGCCTCGTGTGCATCACCGGTGGAGGTGGCGCCGTCGCCGAGGAACGCGACGGTCACCGAGTCCTCGCCGAGCCGCTGCGCGGCCATCGCCGCCCCGACCGCGTGCAGACCCTGGGTGCCGATCGGGATCGCGATCGGCGCGCAGCACCTGCTGGTGAAGCCGAGACCGCCGTGCCAGCGGCCGCGCCACACGGCTGCGACGTCGCCCGGGGGGATGCCGCGGACGAGGAAGACACCGAGTTCGCGGTACTGCGGGAACAGCCAGTCGGTCTTGCGCAGACACGCGGCGGCGCCGACCTGGGCGGCCTCCTGGCCTCGGCAGGACGCGAAGAGTGCGAGCTCGCCCTGGCGCTGCAGGTTGACGAGTTCGGTGTCGACCTCGCGGGTGACGACCATCGACTCGTAGAGCCAGGCCAGGGTCTCGGGCGGGAGGTCTCTTCGGTACCGGGCCTCGTCGGTGGGCGCGCCGTCGGGCGCCACCAGTCGAATCGGTTCGACGAACCCGGCCATACCGCCTCCTGGGGTCACTGGCGGCGGGTCGCGCCGTCAGGCGACTGAGGTGCTCGGTACGAGGCGGTCAGAGCAGGGCCTCGGGTGTGAGGCCTGTCGGCCGGCGGCCAGGGTATGGCGCCGGCGCGACGATGCGCACTGCTCGCTCCGTATCGGGGCACCTTCCAGTATGCCCCTGAAGCGGGTGTCCGCAGGCCGACCCGCCGCCGCGGCGCCGGGACTCAGCTGCGGGGTGCCAGCGCGACGATGCGCTCGGCCCGCCGCAACACCGGCGAATCCACCATCTGCCCCTCGAACTGGAACACCCCGCGTTCGCTGCGCGCGGTGTCCAGGACTCGCTGCGCCCAGTCCACCTGCTCCTCGGTGGGCGCGTAGGCCGCCCGGATGACCGCGACCTGGCTGGGGTGGATGGCGACCTTGGCGTCGAACCCGACCGCGACGGCGTCGTCGCTCTCGGCCCGCAGTCCGTCGAGGTCCTTGATGTCGAGGTACACCGAGTCCAGCGCGATCCGGCCCCACGCCTTGGCGGCGAGCAGGCTCTGCGACCGCACGTGCCGGGCCACGTCGCGGTAGCTGCCGTCGGGCCAGCGGTTGGACGTGCCGCCGGTGACGGCGAACAGGTCCTCGGCGCCCCACATGACGGCGTAGGCGTTGTCGACGCGGGCGGTCTCCGTGACGGCCAGCGCGCCCAGCGGGGTCTCCACGAGCACGATGACGTCGAACGGCGCGAGTGAGCGCACCTGGTCGGCGGATTCGGTCTTGGCGAGCATGATCGTGGTGTAGCCGGTCTGCGCCAGGGTCGTCATGTCGAGCGCGTGGTCCGGTGTGCTCACCGGGTTGACCCGCACCACGGTCCGGTCCGGGTCGAGGCGGGTCTCGAGCAGCGCCTTGCGCGCCGCCTCCCGGTCCTTGGCCGCGACGCCGTCCTCCAGATCGAGGATCACGACATCGGCTGCGGCGGCGGCCTTATCGAAGCGTTCGGGCCGGTCGGCCGGGCAGAACAGCCAGCCGGGGCCGTTGGTTCCCAGCGCCATCAGGCGTCCGCCTCGGGACGCTTGCGCACCATCGTCTTCCGCGACGCGGTCGCCACCACGTCGCCGTGCTGGTTGCGGGCGACGTGGGAGAAGGTGACGATGCCCTCCCCCGGGCGGCTCTTCGACTCGCGCTTGTCGGTCACCTCGGTCTCGGCGTAGAGCGTGTCACCGTGGAACAGCGGTTTCGGGAACGCCACCTCGCCGAAGCCGAGGTTGCCGACGATGGTGCCCTGCGTCAGCTGGGCCACCGAGAGCCCGACGAGCGTGGAGAGGGTGAACATCGAGTTCACCAGTCGCTGGTTGAACGGCGGCAGCGCATCGGAGAACGCGGCATCCAGGTGCAGCGCCTGGGTGTTCATCGTCAGCGTGGTGAACAGCACGTTGTCGGCCTCGGTGATGGTGCGGCCGGGACGGTGCTGGTAGAGCACGCCGGTCTCGAACTCCTCGAACCACAGCCCCCGCTGGACGACAACCCGCTTCGCCTCGCTCACAGGCCCGCCTCCCGCGCGATCAGCATCAGCTGCACTTCGGTTGTGCCCTCGCCGATCTCGAGGATCTTGCTGTCGCGGTAGTGCCGCGCCACCGGGTACTCGTTCATGTAGCCGTAGCCGCCGAACACCTGGGTGGCGTCGCGGGCGTTGTCCATCGCCGCCTCGCTGGCGACCAGTTTGGCCACGGCGGCCGCCTTCTTGAACGGCTTGCCCGACAACATGAGTGCCGCCGCGTCGTAGTAGGCGGCGCGGGCGGCGTGGGCGCGGGCCTCCATCCGTGCGATCTTGAACGACACGGCCTGGTACGTGCCGATTGCCGCACCGAACGCCTGGCGCTCCTTGGCGTACTTGACGCATTCGTCGACGCAACCCTGGGCGGCGCCGACCGACAGCGCCGCGATCGCGATCCGGCCCTCGTCGAGGATGCGCAGGAAGTTGGCATACCCGCGGCCCTGCTCGCCCAGCAGGTTCTCCTGCGGGACGCGGACGTCGTCGAAGCTCAGCGGGTGGGTGTCCGAGGCGTTCCAGCCGACCTTGTTGTACGCCGGTTCGGCGGTGAAGCCGTCGGTGGGGACCGGCACCAGGATCGCCGAGATCTCCTTCTTGCCCTCGCGTTCACCGGTGACGGCGGTGACGGTCACCAGCTTGGTGATGTCGGTGCCGGAGTTGGTGATGAACTGCTTGGAGCCGTTGATCACCCAGTGTCCGTCGTCGAGCTTGGCGGTGGTCCTGGTGGCGCCCGCATCGGTGCCGCCGCCCGCCTCGGTCAGCCCGAAGGCGCCGAGCGCCTTGCCGCTGGCCAGCAGCGGGAGCCACTCCTGCTTCTGCGCCTCGGAGCCGAACCGGTACACCGGCATCGCGCCGAGCGACACCCCGGCCTCGAGGGTGATCGCCACGCTCTGGTCGATCTTGCCGAGCTCCTCCAGCGCGAGGCAGAGCGCGAAGTAGTCGCCGCCCATGCCGCCGTACTCCTCGGGGAACGGCAGGCCGAACAGGCCCATGTCGGCCATCCCGGCGACGACCTCGTACGGGAACGAGTGCTCCGCGTCGTGTTTGGCGGCGACCGGCGCGACCACACCCTGGGCGAAGTCGCGGACCGTCTTGGCCAGTTGCTCGTAGTGGTCCGGCAGTGTGCCGGTCGACAGAAAGTCACCCATGATCAGCTCTCTTCCGCGGTGATGCGGGCCAGCAGCTGGCCCACCTTGACCTGGTCGCCCACGGCGACAAGCAGTTCGACCGCGCCGTCGACCGGGGACGTCAGCGCGTGTTCCATCTTCATCGCCTCGACGGTGACCACCACGGCGCCTGCCGCGACGGTTTCGCCGCCGGAGACCCCGACCGCCACCACCGATCCTGGCATCGGACTGGTCAATTCGGCGTCGCCGCTGTGGGCCTCGTCGGGCCGCACCGGCTCCTCGGGCACCTCGTCGACGACGGCGATACGCCCTGCGCCGGCCAGCCAGATCCGGCCGTCGGCGGCGGCCACGACGTACTCGGCGCGCAGCCCGTCGACGGTGACGACGAGCCGGTCACCGTCGAGCGCGGCGGACAGCGATCGCGCCGGACCGTCCTCGATCGCGACCACCGCGCTGTCGGGGGTGCCGGTGATGTGGACGTGATCGGTGCGGTGGCCGGCGTGCAGGCGCACGGTCGTCGGCGCCGCCTCCCCCAGCCGCCACCCGGTGGGGACCGCCCACAGGTCGCCGCCGCCTGCCGGCCACCCGCGCAGCCACACGACGGCGGCGGACGCGATCAGCTGGTCGTCGCCGATCGGGACCGGCACGAAATCCGGTGTCCGGCGGTCGAGCAGGCCGGTGTCGAGGCGGCCGGCCGCCACGTCGGGATCGGCCAGCAGGAAGCGCAGAAAGTCGATGTTCGTCGTGACGCCGAGGACGGCGGTGCCCGCGAGCGCGCGGTCGAGGGTGCGCAGTGCCGCGGCCCGGTCGTCACCGTATCCGATGACCTTGGCCAGCATCGGGTCGTAGTCGCTGCCGATCACCGAGCCGGCGCGGATGCCGGAATCCACCCGGATGCCGGGGCTGCGGGGTTCGGCCACGTCCAGCACGGTTCCGCCGGTGGGCAGGAAACCGTTGACGGGATCCTCCGCGTACACGCGTGCCTCGATCGCGTGGCCGCGCAGCACGATGTCGTTCTGCGCGAAGGTGAGCGGGTGCCCGGCGGCGACCCGCAGCTGCTGCTCGACCAGGTCGATGCCGGTGACGAGTTCGGTGACCGGGTGCTCCACCTGCAGACGGGTGTTCATCTCCATGAAGAAGAACTCGTCGGGCCGGTCGGCCGACACGATGAACTCCACGGTGCCCGCGCCGGCGTAGTCGACGCTGCGGGCGGTGTCGCAGGCGGCGGCGCCGATCCGGTCCCGGGTGGCGGCGTCGAGCAGCGGTGACGGCGCCTCCTCGATCACCTTCTGGTGGCGGCGCTGCAGGCTGCACTCGCGTTCCCCGAGGTGCACCACGGCGCCCTGCCCGTCGGCCAGCACCTGCACCTCGATGTGGCGCGGGTTGAGCACGAACCGCTCAAGGAACAGGGTGTCGTCGCCGAATGCTGCGGCGGCCTCCCGCCGGGCCGAGGTGAGCGCGGCGGGAAGGCCGGCGGCCTCGTGCACCACCCGCATGCCCTTGCCGCCACCACCGGCCGACGGCTTCACCAGCACCGGGTAGCCGATGTCGACGGCGCCGGCGATCAGGTCGTCGTCGGTCAGCCCCGGACGCGACACCCCGGGCACCACCGGGACACCGAACGCCGACACCGCGGCCTTGGCGGCGATCTTGTCGCCCATGGTGCGGATCGCATTCGCGGGCGGACCGACGAATGCGATGCCCGCCTCGTGCAGCGCCGTTGCGAATTCCGCATTCTCCGAGAGGAATCCGTACCCGGGATGTACGGCCTGGGCACCGGTGCGCCGCGCCGCATCGATGACCGCGGCGATGTCGAGGTAGCTCTGCCGCGCGGCCGCGGGTCCGATGTGCACGGCGACGTCCGCCGCGGCGACATGGCGTGCGCCGGCGTCGGCCGCGCTGTAGACCGCGACCGACCGGATGCCGAGCGCACGCAGCGTCCTGATAACGCGCACGGCGATCTCGCCGCGGTTGGCGACCAGAACGGTGTCGAAGAGAGTCGTCATATCGCCCGTCACATCCGGAACACACCGTAGGAGACCGGCTCGAGGGGGGCCTGCCCCACAACCGAGAGAGCCAGTCCGAGCACGGTTCTGGTGTCGGCGGGGTCGATCACCCCGTCGTCCCACAGCCGCGCCGTCGAGTAATAGGGGTTGCCCTGGTGTTCGTACTGGTCGCGGATCGGGGCCTTGAACGCCTCCTGCTCCTCGACAGGCCACGGATCCCCCGCCGCCTCGCGGGCGTCCGCACGCACCGTCGCGAGCACCGACGCCGCCTGCTCGCCGCCCATCACCGAGATCCTGGCGTTGGGCCACATCCAGAGGAACCGCGGCGAGTACGCCCTGCCGCACATCGAGTAGTTGCCCGCGCCGTACGAGCCGCCGATCACCACCGTCAGCTTGGGCACCCGCGCACAGGCGACCGCGGTCACCATCTTGGCGCCGTGCTTGGCGATGCCGCCTGCCTCGTAGTCGCGGCCGACCATGAACCCGGCGATGTTCTGCAGGAACAGCAGGGGCGTGCTGCGCTTGTCGCACAGTTCGATGAAATGCGCGCCCTTGAGTGCGGATTCGCCGAACAACACCCCGTTGTTGGCGACGATGCCGACCGGATGGCCGTGGATACGGGCGAAGCCGGTCACCAGCGTCGTGCCGTATTCGGCCTTGAACTCCGAGAATTCGCCACCTTGGGCAAGCGAAGCGCCGGGGGAAGGCCCGTCGACGATCCGGGTGATCACCTCGTGCACGTCGTAGGGCACCCGGGCGTCGACGGGAACCACGTCGTAGAGCTCGGTCTGGTCGGCCACCGCGTCGACCGTCGGCGCCACGTCCCACGGCGGCGTGCTGCGCGGGCCCAGGGTAGCGACGATGCGCCGCACGATGCGCAGGGCGTCGCGGTCGTCGTGGGCGAGATGGTCGGTGACCCCGGAGGTCTTGGAGTGCAGGTCGCCGCCGCCGAGGTCCTCGGCCGTCACCACCTCCCCGGTCGCCGCCTTCACCAGCGGCGGGCCGCCGAGGAAGATGGTGCCCTGATTGCGCACGATGACGGCTTCGTCGCTCATCGCGGGCACGTACGCCCCGCCCGCGGTGCAGGATCCGAGCACCGCGGCGATCTGCGCGATGCCGCGCGCGGACAGGGTGGCCTGGTTGTAGAAGATGCGGCCGAAGTGGTCGCGGTCCGGGAACACCTCGTCCTGCCGCGGCAGGAAGGCGCCGCCGGAGTCGACGAGGTAGATGCACGGCAGCTGGTTCTGGCCGGCGATCTCCTGCGCGCGCAGGTGCTTCTTGACCGTCACCGGGTAGTAGGTACCGCCCTTGACCGTCGCGTCGTTGGCCACGATCATGCACTCGCGCCCGGAGATCCGGCCGATGCCGGCGATCATCCCGGCGCCGGGACACTCGTCGTCGTACATGCCGTCGGCGGCGAGCGGCGCCACTTCCAGGAACGGGCTGCCCGGGTCGAGCAGGCCGTCGACCCGGTCGCGCGGCAACAGCTTGCCGCGCCCGACGTGGCGCTCCCGTGCCTTGGCGGGACCGCCGAGGGCGGCGGTGGCCAACTTGTCGCGCAACTGCGCCACCAGGGCGAGGTGATCCTCGCGGTGTGATGACCGCGGCGTCATCGCAGCACCCATCTTTTGAGTTAATGAGGAATAACTCATGGTATGTTAGTGGCGATTAACCGAGATGTCCACCGCCGAAATCGAGGAGCCGCAGTGTGACCTCTCCGGCGCCGCAGGACGGCACCCGCCGCAGCCGGGCGAAATCCGACCGCCGCAGTCAGCTCATCGCCGCGGCGGAGCGACTGGTGGCCGAAAAGGGCTATCTCGCCGTGCGGTTGGAGGACATCGGCGCGGCGGTGGGAGTGAGCGGTCCCGCCATCTACCGGCACTTCCCCAACAAGGAAGCGATGCTGGTCGAGCTGCTGGTCGGCATCAGCACCCGGTTGCTCGCCGGGGCTTCGGAGGTGGTCGCCGGCACCGACGACGCGGCAAGCGCGCTCGAGGGGCTCATCGACTTCCATCTGGACTTCGCACTCGGCGAGTCCGACCTGATCCGGATCCAGGACCGCGACCTCGGCCATCTCCCCGATCCCGCCAAGCGGCAGGTACGAAGAGCGCAGCGGCAATACGTGGAGATCTGGGTGTCGGTGCTGCGCCGGTTGGACGAGACGGTGGGTGAGGCCGACGCCCGGCTGATGGCGCACGCCGCGTTCGGGCTGCTGAACTCGACGCCGCACAGCGTGAAGCCCTCGACGACGAGAGCGGCCGAGGCCAGCTCGCGGTCCGTCCTGAAGAAGATGACGGTCGCTGCGCTGACCTCGGCCGGTCGCTGAGGTGGTTGAGAGCTAATACCAGACTTTTCGGCCACCCACCGCGCGTCCGGTCGAGCCCAGGATCCACAGGACGACACCGATGACGATCAGCACGACGCCGATGTACAGCAGTATCGAGATGTTGATGAAGTACCCCAGCAAGGCCAGGATGATTCCGAGGATGATCATGCCAACACTCCAATCTTGTATTCGATTGTCTGCCCGGAGGGTTCGGGCAGGTCACTTGCGCTTGGCTCCGGAACATTGACCTTGCTGCAGTCAGCCTTCGGATTCACGCCGAAGTAGTTGAGCGGTCCCGCCACCACCGTGAGGGCGATGTTGGCTGCGGTTGCGCAGTTCGCGTCGCCCTGCCTGAAATAATCGCGCTGAAAGGCAGCGAAGACGCCGATCAGCAACCAGATGAGCACAATCAAGCCGAGTAGGCCCCTCATGCCGTGCCTCCATCCCTTTTACGCCCTAGTGGCGCAGCACGGTTTTACCCAACCGACAAATTCTCCAAACCTCGCCTCAGCGAGCAGGGCTCATCCGATGGCGGTAGCGGCGAACGCTTTCATGAGCCACTGACGCATCGCGTTGACCAGCACCGCGCGGTTTTCCCGCTTGACGATCTCGTGGCCGTCGTCGTCGAACGTCAGGAGCTCGGCTGTGCGGTCCAGGGATCGCAACGCCTCGAACATTTGCTGCGATTCGCTCGGGGGCACGTTGGTGTCGTTCGCACCGTGCACCAGCAGTAGCGGAGCGGTCAATGCGTGCACCCGCAGCAGCGGCGACAACCGCTCCAGCAGCTCCCGGTCGCCGACCGGATGGCCGTACTTCGGATAGGCCGCGGCGGCGATCCACGGCTCCGTGGTGCGGTACCAGGTGTTGAGATCGCTCATCCCACAGATGCTGATGCCCGCCGCGAACAGTTCGGGGTGGAACGCCAGGGCGGCCTGGGTCAGGTATCCGCCGTAGGACCAGCCGCAGCAGGCGATCCGGTCGGCCGACACCGCCTCGCGGTCGATGAGGAAGTGCACGCAGTCCGCGACGTCGTCGATGGCCGCGAAACGCAGCTCCTTGTCGTCGGCGTGCATGAACGCCCGGCCGCCGCCACCGGAACCACGGACGTTCGGGGTGAACACGGTGATGCCCGCCTCCAGCAGCGGCGGGTAGAACTCGTTGTAGCCCGGCCGCGACTGCCCCTCGGGTCCGCCGTGCAGGAAGATCATCGCGCCGATCGGCTCCACCGGGGCGGGCGGCCGGTAGAGCCAGCCGCTGAACTCCAGCCCGTCGCGTGCGGTGACGAATTCCAGTGTCGGGTCCGCGGTCAACGGCCCGAGGCTCGGCTCGCGGTGCACGCGTTCCCATTCGCGGGTGCGCGGGTCGACCAGTTCGATGGTCGGCGGCAGCGACGGACTCTCCACCGTCATCGCCACCATCGACCCGCCTGCGCTGATGGTGAGCTCGGTGGCCACCAGACCGGGCAGCGGGATCGGCGGACTCAGCGTGTTGTCCGCGTACTCCAGGATCTGTAACTCGCTGCAGCCGTGCTTGTTCCACAGCAGCGCCACGGTCGACAGGTCGTCACTGACGACGAACTCGTCGAGATCGAACCCCGGCTTCTCGGCGACCACGTGGTACGACACGCCATCTTCGGTGCTGGTGACCTCGATGAGCCGGGCGTGCGATGCCCCGTTGTCACTGCGGATCAGCGCCCGCACGAAGCCCTCGGTGCTGTTGAGGCCATAGGTCTTCGCCGGGTGGTACAGCTCGAAGGACTCGCCCGTCGTACCGGCGCGCAGCCGCCGCGGGGTGTGGTCGTCGAGGATGAAGCCGAGGTCGGTGGTCGAGCCGGGATCGTAGGGCAGCAGGGCGAACTCGGTGAGTCCCCGCAACAGGATCAGGTCTCGGTACCCGCGCGGTCCGACGCGCACCAGCGCAGCGCCGGCCCAGGCGTCGACCAGCCGGCCTGCGGTGCGGCGGTCGAGCACCACCGTGCTGCCGTCGGCCGGGTCGATCAGGCACGAACTGCCCACCCCGTCCTCGCCGGTGAGGATCGCCGCGACCTGCGTGCCGTCCCAGCCGATCAGCTCGGCGCTGCCCTCGGGATGTCCGTGGGGCCAGCTGTCGATCCGACGGGCGTCGCGGTCATCGGGATCGTTTGTCACCACCCAGATCTGGAATCGGTCGCTGCCGTCCGGTGCGACCTGGCAGGCCAGCCAGTGACCGTCCGCGGAGTGCATCACCCGGGTGACCGGGCCCTCGACCGGCAGTTCGACGTCACGCGACGAACTCGCGCGCCAGCCCCGCAGGAACCGCTGCACCGCCCGTGGGAAGCCACCGTCGTCGACGAGGTGGGCGAATGCCGTCGCATCAGGCGACAGTGACGCGCCGTAGTTCGCCCGCACCTGCCGTCTCACGCCTTGATTGTCCATCGTGTCCGGCGGCGGGGTCGGCCTCCCCCCGGAACCGAGCCGCCGCGACACCGGCTTACGCGGGTACCCTGCGACCATGAGGTGGGCATGACCGGATCGCGTCGCGACGGCGAGGAGCCGGGCTATCACGACCCCGCGTACGCCAATCAGCCGCCGTACGGCAATTACCCGCCACCCACCGGGCCCGCCCCCACCCAGCGGCTGCCGCAGTACTCGCAGTACGGCTACGACCCCGCCGACCCGTACGCCGCCGGCCAGTACGCCCCCCACGAACCGGCCGAACCCCCGCCCGGCGAGCCGAAGTCGCCGCAGTGGCTCTGGTGGGTGGCCGCGGCCGCGGTACTGGTGGTCGTCGGACTGGTGATCGCCCTGGTCATCTCGAACAGCTCCCGCCAGCAGACGGTGGTCGCACCGGCGCCGGCGATGCCCGAGCCCACCGCCAGCACCACCCCGCGCACGACCACCACCACCTCGCCGAGCCCCAGGCCGGTGCTCCCGCTGCCCACCACCTCGGCGCCGACACCGACGACGACGGCGTCCGGGCAGACCGAGACCGTCACCTACGACGTCTCCGGCGACGGCCGGGCGATCAGCATCACTTACACCGACAGCGGCGGGCTCCCGCAGACCGAGTTCAACGTGATGCTGCCGTGGAGCAAGCAGGTGGACCTGCCCGCGCCCGCGCAGAGTGCCGCGCGGATCAGCATCATCAACCTCGGCAACCAGGTGTCCTGCACCGTCTCGATCAACGGCGTGACGACCGAGCAGCGCACCGGAGCCGGGCTCACGATCTGCGCGGGACTGGGCTAGCGACGCTTCGGCACGCGCACGAACAGCATCGCGATCAGGCCGAGCGCCAGCACCGCGGCCAGCCCGCCCATCCCGGCGCGATCGGTGCCGAACAGCGCGATCGCCGAGGCGAAGAACCACGGCGCCAGCGGCGACGCCGCCCGCCCCGTGGTGGTGTACAGCCCGAACGCCACGCCTTCCTTGCCTTCCTCGGTGATGCGCAGCATCTGGGTGCGCGCCGACGACTGGGTCGGTCCGACGAACAGGCACAGCAGCAGTCCGCAGATCCAGAACGCGGTGGTGCCGTCGAGGGTGATCAGCACGATCGAGACCACCACCATCGACGCCAGCGACCCGACGATGACGGGTTTGGAGCCGACCCTGTCGTCGAGCAGTCCGCCGAGCACCGCGCCCAATGCGGCCACGACGCAGGCGCAGACACCGAACAGCAGCAGGTCGGCCTGTGACACGCCGTACACCGCCCCTCCCAGCACGGCGCCGAACTGGAAGACCCCGGTGAGGCCGTCCCGGAAGATAGCGCTGGCGACCAGGTAGTAGACGATGTTGTGGTCGCGCCGCCACTGGTCCTTGAGCTCCGCCCACAGCTTCCGGTAGGCGCCGAGGAAGCCGACCCGCGGCAGCACGTCGACCGGGGCCTCGACGCCGCGCTTGAGCAGCAGCGGGATGGCGAACAGCACGAACCAGGCGGCGGTGAGCAGCATGGCCGCGCGGACCGGCCAGCCGTCCGCGGCGGTGATGCCGAAGAATCCGCGGGTCGGGCCGTCGCCCTGCACCAACCCGAGGTAGACGATGAGCAACAGCCCGACACTGCCGAAATATCCTGCCGCAGCGCCGAAGCCGGAGATGCGCCCGGAACTCTCCGGCGTGGACAGGTTCCGCAGCATCGCGTTGTACGGCACCGTCGCCAGATCGCTGCACGCCGCCGTGAACGCCAGCAGAATCAGGCCCGGCCACAGGTAGCGGGGGTCGTCGCGGATCAGGCTCATCGAGGCGGTCGAGGTCACCGCGACGCCGGTCAGCACGATCAGCATCGGGCGCCTGCGGTGCGCCGCGTCGACCCAGATGCCCGTCGCCGGTGCGAGCAGAGCGACGATCAGACCGGACACGGTCAGCGCGTTACCGAGCCAGCCCGCCGGCGTCGTCGGCCCGGCGAGGCCCTCGCCGACCTGTCCGGTGAGGTACACCGAGAACACGAAGGTGATGACGATGGCGTTCATCCCGGTGGCGCCGCAGTCCCACAGCGCCCATGCGACGACTCCCGATCGCGGCGGGGTCCGCTCGGGTGATGCGGGCGGACGCGACGACACGCTCATCGCCGCCCACCCTAGTGCCAGCCGCCGGTCCACGGCCCCCGGTGCAGGCCCGGAGGGCGCGGTGCGGCCCGCGATATAGTCCCGCCCATGCCGATTCCCGCTCCCCGCCCCGAAGCCCGCGCGGTCGTCACCGGCGCCTCTCAGAACATCGGCGAAGCCCTGGCCATCGAACTGGCCGCCCGCGGACACCACCTGATCATCACCGCCCGCCGCGGCGAGGTGCTCGCCGCGCTGGCCGACCGGTTGACCGAGCAGTACGGCGTGACCGTCGAGGTCCGGGCCGTCGACCTGGCCGACCCGACCGCGCGCACCGAGCTGTGCGACGAACTCGCCGGACGTGACATCTCGATCCTGTGCGCCAACGCGGGCACCGCGACCTTCGGTCCGCTGTCACGGCTCGATCCGGCCGACGAGAAGGCGCAGGTGCAACTGAACGTCCTCGGCGTGCACGACCTGGTGCTCGCCGTGGTGCCCGGCATGGTGGCGCGACGGGCAGGCGGCATCCTGATCTCCGGCTCGGCAGCCGGCAACTCACCGATCCCCAACAACGCCACCTACGCGGCGAGCAAGGCGTTCGTCAACACCTTCAGCGAGTCGCTGCGCGGCGAACTCAAGCGCGACGGTGTGCACGTCACGGTGCTGGCGCCCGGACCGGTGCGTGAGACGCTGCCGGACACCGAGGAGCAGTCGCTGGTCGAGAAGCTCATCCCGGACTTCCTGTGGATCTCCACCGAGTACACCGCCAAGTTGTCGCTGGACGGCCTGGAGCGCAACAAGATGCGGGTGGTCCCCGGCGTCACGTCCAAGGCGATGTCGGTGGCCAGCGGCTACGCGCCGCGGTCGATCGTGACGCCGATCGTCGGCGCCGTCTACAAGAAACTCGGCGGCGACTAGTCATTTCGGCGTGACAACGCGCGCTGAGCGCGACGAGTCACGCCGAAATCACTCAGCGGCGGCGACGGCGGCGGCCGGTGCCGAAGATGCTGCGGGTGATCTCGCGGCCGATCACCGTGCCCGCCGAGCGCATCGCGCTCTTGAACGCGGGACTGTCGGTCATCTTCTCGAAGAAGCCGGGTTCCTCCGGGGCGGCGGGTGTGGGCATCGGCGGCACGTCGACCTGAGTCGGCACCGGCGGCAGGTCCGCGGGCGGGGCCACTTCGGGCGGCGGGGCCAGCTTGGCGGCGAGCCGCTCGTAGGCCGAGTCGCGGTCGATGGTCTGGCCGTACTCCGCCTGAAGCGGACTGGCCTTCGCGGCGGCGGTGATCGCCTCGGTGCCGATGGTGTCCATCAGCGATCGCGGCGCGCGCATGCGCGTCCACGCCACCGGCGTCGGCACGCCCCGCTCGGAGAGCACGGTGACGACCGCCTCGCCGATACCCAGCGACATCAGCGCCGACTTCAGTTCGTAGACATCGGTTTTCGGGTAGGTACGGACGGTCTTGTTCAACGCCTTCTCGTCGTCGGGCGTGAATGCGCGCAGTGCGTGCTGGATGCGGGCGCCGAGCTGGGACAGCACCTCGTTGGGGACGTCGGTGGGTAGCTGTGTGCAGAAGAACACCCCGACCCCCTTGGACCGGATCAGCTTCACCGTCTGCTCGACCTGCGCCAGGAACGCCTTCGACGCGTCGTCGAACAACAGGTGCGCCTCGTCGAAGAAGAACACCAGCTTCGGCTTGTCGATGTCACCGACCTCGGGCAGCGAGGTGAACAGATCCGCCAGCACCCACATCAGGAACGTGGAGAACATCACCGGGCGGGCGGCCTGAGCGCCCAGCTCGAGCAGCGTGACGATGCCGCGTCCCGACGCGTCGACCCGCAGCAGATCCGCCGGCTCCAGCTCCGGCTCGCCGAAGAAGGTGTCGGCGCCCTCGGCCTCCAGGTTGACCAGCGCGCGCAGGATCACCCCGGCGGTGGTGGTCGACACCGCACCGAGCGCCTTGAGCTGTGGCTTGCCCTCATCGCTGGTGAGGAACTGGATCACCGAACGCAGGTCTTTCAGGTCCAGCAGTGCCAGGCCCTGCTGGTCGGCCCAGTGGAAGATCAGACCCAGCGTCGATTCCTGAGTCTGGTTGAGCCCGAGCACCTTCGACAGCAGGACGGGCCCGAAGCTCGAGATGGTGGCCCGCACCGGCACACCCACGCCCGACGTGCCGAGGGACAGGAACTCCACCGGGTAGGCGGTCGGCGTCCACTCATCGCCGGTGTCGCGGGCCCGCTCGGCGGTCTTCTCGCCGGCCTCCCCCGGCCGCGACATCCCGGACAGGTCGCCCTTGACGTCGGCCATCAGCACCGGCACCCCGGCGGCGGAGAGCTGTTCGGCGAGCACCTGCAGCGACTTGGTCTTGCCGGTGCCGGTGGCGCCCGCCACCAGACCGTGCCGGTTCACCGTGGCGAGCGGAATGCGCACCTTCGCCGCGGCATCGGCGGCGCCGTCGATGACCACGGTGCCCAGCTCCAGCGCCTGACCCTCGACGGCGTAACCGGCGGCGATCTGCTGGGCTGGGGTGGCGCCCGACTCGGTCGACATGGGCCACACAGTACTTGCCAAGATCACGGTCCCGACGGGTATGGCCGCCGGTCCGGCGGGGGTGCGAATACTGTGGAGCGCTGTGCGCGAAGAACTGGTGTGGATCGACTGCGAGATGACCGGACTGAACCTGAGGTCCGACCGGCTCATCGAGATCGCGGTGCTGGTCACCGATGCCGACCTGAACATCCTCGGCGACGGCCTCGACGTGGTCATCCATGCGCCCGACGAGGCGCTCGACTCGATGGTCGACGTCGTCGCCCAGATGCACAAGCGGTCGGGCCTCACCGAGGAGGTACGGGCCGCCACCGTCGACCTGGCCACCGCGGAGCGACTCGTGCTCGACTACATCCGCGGACACGTCAAGCAGGCCAAGACCGCACCGCTGTGCGGCAACTCCATCGCCACCGACCGCGGCTTCATCGCCCGCGACATGCCCGAACTCGACGAATACCTCCACTACCGGATGATCGACGTCAGCTCGATCAAGGAGCTGTGCCGGCGGTGGTACCCGCGGATCTACTTCGGCCAGCCGGAGAAGGGCCTGGCGCACCGGGCGCTCGCCGACATCCACGAGTCGATCCGCGAGCTGCGCTACTACCGCCGCACCGCGTTCGTCACGCCGCCGGGCCCGTCGACCAGCGACATCGCCGACATCGCCGCCGAGCTGGGTCCCCCGGGCGCCGACGCGAGCGATAACGATTCGGCCGACGAGGCATCGAGCGGCTAGTATCGACGACGCCGCGAATGCCCCCGGGTTCCCCATGGGCACTGCGGCGATGGTGGCTGTAGTTCAGTTGGTAGAGCACCAGGTTGTGATCCTGGATGTCGCGGGTTCGAGTCCCGTCAGCCACCCCGAAGAGACACCGCCCCACCTGCCTGTAGCAGGTGGGGCGGTGTTCTTTGTCCGGGTGTCCCGCCTCAGTTGAAGCCCCACTCGGTGGTCATGTTGTCGTCGGTGATGGTCGGCGCGCCCTCGGTGCGGGCCAGGATGCCCTCGCGCGTCTCCATGTTCTCGCCGGGCTTCTTGGCAGGGCCGTAGCCGGCGGACAGCGAATCGGCCAGGGCAAGGACTTCATCGAGGCGCGCCTGGTGCTTCGTGTCGGCGAGGTCGAAGACGGGCCTGCCTTCGATGCGGTACTCGCGCAGAACGCGTTCCCAGCGGCGGCGGTCGACCGCGATCGGAGATTCGCTGACGGCCATGAAATTGATGAAGCGCAGTGCGTTCGGGTATTCGAGCGCGCCGGTGCGCTGCGCTTCGGCCGACCCGGTCGTGTTGTAGAAGGACACCCCGCCGGGCTTGAGGTGGCCGCGGACCAGGTCGAGATACTCCTTCGACAGCAGGTCGGTGGCGTGTGCGCGCCAGTTGAAGCTGGTGTTCTGCACGATGAAGTCGAACTTGCGGTCGGGATTGCGGGCGAGCCAGCGCCTGCCGTCGTCGATGACGACGTTCATCTTCGGGTTGTCCAGAACGCCGGCCTCGCCGGGGTAGTTCTTCATGACGTTCAGGTAGGCCGGATTGATCTCCACCACGGTCAGGGTCTCGACCTGTGGATTGTTCGCGATCACCTGCGCCCATGAACCGGACGACAGCCCGATCATCAACACGTCGCGGGGCGCTTCGTGCAGCAGGCTCAGGGCGTAGGCGCGGACGATCAGGTTGCGGTCGTCCACCAGGTCGGTGGAGAAGTCGCCGTCGTAGACGCCGCCGCCCTGGATCTCGCCGTCCTGCGTGACACTGACCACGCCGCTCTTGTTCTCGGCCAGGTGCGCGAAGCGCTGCCCCGCATAGTCGTCCTTGAAGTAGAGCCGCTCATAGACACCGTCGAAGAGCGACGGCTGCACGAAGACGATCACCACCGCCGTCAGCGCGATGGCCGCGGCGCGCGAGGTCAGCACCTTTTTCTGCCGCGTACGGCCTCCGGCGGCCAGCAGGAGCACGAGCGAGAGCGCGATGCCGAGCAGCGCCAGGAAGAGCGAGATGCCGCCGAGGGTCCAGTGGTCCATCAGCACGAAGCCGGTGATCAGGCTGCCCAGCGCCGAACCCGCGATGTTGGCGAGGTAGAGGTAGCTCAATCCCTCCCCCGCGCGGGCGTCCGGCGCGATGGCGATGTGGCAGATCAGCGGGAAGATCGCGCCCAGCAGGCCCGCGGCGACGGCCACCAGCGGCAACGAGGCGCCCCAGTGCAGGACGCTGGTGATCAGCGCCGCCGCGGGCACCAGCAGATAGCTGGCGAGATTGGCGAACAGCACGAAGCCGGACAGCGAGGCCACCTGCTCGCCCGCCGCCGGCTCACGGCAGAAGCGCCGGCTGACGAGCGCGCCGAGCGCGATGCCGAGCAGGTAGCAGCCGAGCAGCAACGCGAAGGCCTGCGCGACGCCGCCCGATGCGAACGAGTAGACGCGGTACCAGAGGATCTCGTAGCTCAGCGCGATGTAGCCGCAGAGCGCCGACAGCAGCAGCGCGAACCAGAAACCGCGAGTGTTGAACTGCGTCAGCCGCCCGCCGGGCGCGACGTCGGCCCTTGGCGACCTCACCTGGGCGATCAGGGCGCCGACACCGACGGCCAGATTGATGCCGCAGGCGAGCGTGACGGCGCCCTGCTGTCCCAGCAGACGCATCAGGAACGCCGCGACGATGAAGCAGGCGAAGGCGCTGCCGAGGGTGTTGACGAAGTACAGCAGCCCGACACTGCGCCCCACGTTTCCCGAGTGCTTCACCAGGTGCGCCGTCAGCAGAGGCAGCGTGGCGCCCATCAACAGCGTGGGGATCAGCACGAGCAGGAACGTGAACAGCGCGGTCAGCGGCGCGCTCATCTGAAGGGTCAACTCGCCCACGGCGTGGAAGAGGCCCAGCGAGAAGAAGCCGAAGACGCCGATGCCGATCTCGACGGCGCCGAACACGCCGAGCAGCGGTAGGCCCAGCCGCGACAGCCGCCCGCCCGCGAAGCTCCCGAGGCCCAGCCCGAGCATGAACGCCGTCACCACCACCGTGACGCTCTCGACATTGATGCCGTAGATGGTGAACAGCGAGCGCTGCCAGACGAGCTGGTAGATCAGCGCCGGGACACCCGAACAGAAGAAGATGGCGCAGATAACCGCCAGGTTCGCCCGCGGGGCGGCTACCGAAGGGTCCGCCGGCGAGGCGGCCACCGACTGTTCAGCCATGCCATGCCCGGCGCGCGGTCAACGCTGCACTGCTCGTCGCGGTCCCGCTGAAATCGGACACTCCCAGCTTCTCGGGCTCGCGGCGCGGGCCTCGTCGTCGGTCCACGGATCAGATGGCGGCGTTGCCGTCCTTCCACTGGCTCCACGGAATGTTCCAGTCACCGAGTCCGTCCGTGCCGGGCAGGACGGAGCCGACGGTGTTGACCACCTCGACGATGTCGCCGCGCTTGGTGTTCTCGTAGAACCACCTGGCGTTGGACGTGCTGACGTTGATGCAGCCGTGACTGACGTTGCTGTAGCCCTGGCTACCCACCGACCACGGTGCCCCGTGCACGTAGATGCCGCTGTAGGACATCTGGGTGGCCCAGTCGACCTCGGTGCGGTACCCGTTCGGCGAGTTGACCGGCACACCGTAGGTCGACGAGTCCATCACCAGGTGGGAGAACCGGTCCCCGATGATGTACGTGCCGTTGTTCGTCGGAGTGCTGTTCTTGCCCATCGAGATCGGCATCGTCTTGACCACTTCGCCGTTGCGGCGGACGGTCAATGTCTTGTTGTTATCGTCGGCGGTCGCGACGACCTCGTCACCGATGGTGAACCGGGTCTTGACGTTCTCCTGGCCGAACAGTCCGTCACCCAGGTCGACGCCGTAGGTGTTCACGGCGACGTCGACAGTGGTGCCGGGCTTCCAGTACTGCGCTGGGCGCCAACGGACCTCACGGTTGCTCAGCCAATAGAAGGCGCCCTCCACCGGCGGCGTGGTCTTGACGGTGATCGCACGCTGTGCCGCGAGCCGGTTCGGGATGTTCTCGTCGAAGCGCACCGCGATCGGCTGGCCGACGCCGACGACCTCGCCGTCGTTGGGCAGCACGTACGGCATGGTGAGATTCTCGGGCGAGTGCGTCTCGAAGCTCATCTCCCTGCTGGTGGCGCCGCCGAGGCCCAGCGACTCCGCGCTGAGGGAGTAGCGCTTGTTGTAGCCCAGCGGCTCGGTGGTCGCCCACGACAGCCCGTCGGGGCTGAGCTGACCGGCGACCGGCTCACCGTCCTCGTTGGTCATGTTGACCGCGCCGAGCACACCGCCCTCGGCGCTGACGGTGACCGGACTGTCGACGGCCACGCCCACCGCACCGTCGGTGACCGACGCCGTCAGCTTGGGCATGAGCAGGTCGCCGAACGGGGTGCCCTTCTCGGAGATCACCTGGGGCTGCTGTGGCGCCGATTCCCCGCCGCAGCCGCTCAGGCCCAGTGCGAGCACGGGGATCAGGGCGATCGCCAGCCACCAGACCCGGTTCTTACGCGGACCGGTTACGGCTCGGACCTGCCTCATTCTCTCCTCCACCTCACGACCTACGGTCGGTAACGACGACTTATTGGCAATAGTCTAAGGGCAAAGTCGGGCAACGGCTCATTCGCGCTGAGCCGTCCCTCAGGTCCCGAACTGATTTCGTACCCCGCCACCCGAACTGTTACTCTCGCTGTCGCGCGCCGTTAGCTCAGTTGGTAGAGCAGCTGACTCTTAATCAGCGGGTCCGGGGTTCGAAACCCTGACGGCGCACTCGTTTTCCTCCGGTGCGGTGCGGGCGTTCCAGCCCGCACTGCCCCCTCCTCCCGGGTCTCCCCACTGCGGGCAGTGTCACAGGCACCTCTGACCGCCGCGCACGGTGCCGCCGACCCTTCCTGCGCAGGTCACACTCGCCCACTTTGCGGTTGACGTTCGCGATAATTTGTCAACCGTGCGCCCCATCCGGCGGCCCCAATGTGCTGTAATTCAACGATCGTGCGCATACCGGCGGTATGTCCACTACGGGTAAACAGTTGCGGAGCACGTCACACAGGTCACATTTTCGCAGTCAAAGGACCCTCACCACCGAACCTGCTGCTACCATCGAGTTAGCTGATTACTCCGCGACACGGTTCGGTCAGCGGTAACCGACGAGATCGAAGGCTTAGCTGATGTCCACTGCAGGCGCACCCCGGGCGGCGAGCGCACCTGCCTCGACGCCAGACGACGAGGTAGCTGCCCCGCTGTTCGTGCACAGCTGCAGCAGGCTCGGCCGTCGCGCCAATCCGCCACGGTTGACGATCGCCGACTGGCTGTTGTCCGGCCGGCGCCGCTGATCAGCGCGTCAGCGCCTCGACCTGCGCACGATCACCAGCACGACCACCACACCAACGCCCGCGAGTGACGCCGCCACCGCGGGCGTCTTCACGAAACGGATCAGACCGGCCTTGACGTCGTTGGCGACGCGCTGTGGGTTCGCGCGCTCGGCGAGCGAGTCCACCGTGGCGGCCAGTTGATCGCGGGCATGGTCGATGTCCTGCTTGATGGTGTCGGGATCTCGGTCCGCCACGTCTGCCTCCACCTCGGTCGCTGCTCTGCCGCACTACCCTAGATCAGCCGGTGTCCATCGGTGGGCACCGGCCGACAGAAGGGTTACCCAGACGCATGCCACAGACTCCTCGTCTCGAGGTCGGCGACACGGCGCCGTCGTTCAGCCTGCCCGACGCCGACGGCAACACCGTCGCGCTGTCGGACTACAAGGGCCGCAAGGTCATCGTGTACTTCTACCCGGCCGCCTCGACGCCTGGTTGCACCAAGCAGGCGTGCGACTTCCGCGACAGCCTCGGTGAACTCAACGGCGCCGGCCTCGACGTGGTGGGCATCTCCCCCGACAAGCCGGCCAAACTGGCGAAGTTCCGGGACCAGGAGGCCCTGACGTTCCCGCTGCTGTCCGATCCCGACAAGGCGGTACTCACCGCGTGGGGGGCGTTCGGGGAGAAGACGATGTACGGCAAGACCGTTCAGGGCGTCATCCGCTCGACCTTCGTCGTCGACGAGGAGGGCAGGATCGCCGAGGCCCAGTACAACGTCCGGGCCACCGGGCACGTCGCCAAGCTGCGGCGCGACCTGTCGGTCTAGCTGCCGGTCGCGTCGCTTCCGCCCAATTTCGCCAGCAGCAGCGCCTCGGCGGTGGCCGCCCGTTCGAACACCCCGAGGTGCAGGCTCTCGTTGACGCTGTGCGCCTGCGTCCCCGGGTCCTCGACGCCGGTGACCAGGATCGCCGCCGACGGAAACGCCGCGGCGAACTCGGCGATGAACGGGATCGAGCCGCCCATCCCCATGTCCACCGGTTCACTGCCCCACGCCTCACGGAACGCGGCCCGCGCGGCCTCGTAGACCGGGCCTGCGGCGTCGATGGCGTAGGGCTGACCGACGTCGCCGGGCGTGACGGTGACGTGCGCGCCCCACGGGACGTGCGCTTCGAGATGGCGGGTCAGGGCGTCGAGGTGGGCACGGGCGTCGCCGCCGGGGGCGACGCGCATGCTGACCTTGGCCCGCGCCCGCGGGATCAGCGTGTTGGAGGCCTTGTCGATCGGCGTCGTGTCGATGCCGATCACCGTGATCGCGGGCTTGGCCCACAGCCGCTGCACCACTGAGCCCGAACCGATCTCGGCGACGCCGTCGAGCAGACCCGTCTCGGCGCGCACCCAGTCGGGGCCGCGGTCCACGTCGGCGGCACTGCCGACGTGCAGGCCGTCGACCGCCACGTTGCCCTCGTCGTCGTGCAGGCCGGCCAGCAGGCGCACCAGCACCGACAACGCGTCCGGCACGACGCCGCCCCACAGGCCCGAGTGCAGGCCGTGGTCCAGGGTGGCGACCTCTACCACGCAGTCGGCCAGCCCGCGCAGCGACACCGTCAGCGCCGGTACCTCGGTACTCCAGTTGTCCGAGTCGGCGATCACGATGACGTCGGCGGCGAGCAGATCGCGATGAGCCCCCAACAGTGCTCCTAGGGATGGCGACCCGGACTCCTCCTCGCCCTCCACGAACACCGTCACCCCGACCGGAGGGGCGCCGCCGTGCGCCCGGAATGCGGCCAGATGCGTCGCGATACCCGCCTTGTCGTCGGCGGTGCCGCGGCCGTACAGCCGCCCGTCGCGTTCGGTGGGGTCGAACGGCGCTGTGCGCCACTGCGTGTGATCACCCTCGGGTTGCACGTCGTGATGGGCGTAGAGCAACACCGTCGGCGCACCGGGAGGCGCCGGATGGCGGGCGATGACGGCCGGGGCGCCGCCCTCGCTGACGATGCGGACGTCATCGAATCCGGCCTCCGACAACAGCTTCGACACCGCTTCGGCGCTGCGCTGGACCTCGGGACGGCGCGCCGGGTCGGCCCACACCGACTCGATGCGGACCAGTTCCTCGAGGTCGGCGCGCACCGACGGCAGCACGTCGCGGACGCGCTCGACGACATCACTCATGGCGACGAGGGTAGTGGCACGCTCGCGGGAAAGGACTAGTCGGCGGATTCCAGGATCGCCACCGCCGCGGCCGTGTCGGCCTCGTGGGTCAGCGAGACGTGGATCGTCACATCCTGGAGATGCTTGGCGATGTCACCCGACAGCCGCACCTTCGGCCGGCCCCACATGTCGGTGACCACCTCGATGTCGCGGTGGATCCCCTCCGGCAGCGCGGGCCGCTTGGAGAACCGCGATCCCGACCACGCCTTGATCACGGCCTCCTTGGCCGCCCACCGGGCCGCCAGGTGCCGGGCCGCCGACGAACTCTTGTCCGCGGCGTCCCGGCGCTCCCCCGGCGTGAACGTCTCGGAGAACACCGTTCCCGGGCGGTCGACCTGTTCGGCGAACTCCGGGATGGAGACCAGGTCGATGCCCACACCCACTATCGCCACGCAGCGACCCTAGCCCACGCGTGTGTGCTCATCGGTGCTGGTTGCTCTTCGCGCAAGCGCTCATCGGCCGTACACGTCGCCGTCACCGAGCCTCGACGCCGCGTCGAGCAGCATCGCCGCTTCCTGCCGCTTCTCCGACCCGTCGTGGCCGAAGCGCCGGTCCGCGGGCCGCTCGTACATCGGGCGACCGCCGGCGATGGCCGACGCCAGCCGGCGACGGCCGGCAAGCGTGCGCTGGTCCGCGCGGCGGCTGTAGTCCTCGCGCTGCTCGGGATCGAGCGTGGCGAGGAACGCCTGCGGGTGCACCAGCGCGATGAGCCCGGACACGTGCCCGAAGCCCAGGCTGGTCACCAGACCGGCCTTCAGCGGGAACTTCTCTCCCAGCCGCAGCGTCTCGCGCGGCCAGACGAAGTGCCCGGAGGTGGCCATCTCGTCGTCGACGCAGTCCAGGCTGCGGTTCGGCGGGATGACCCCGTCGCGCAGCACCTGGCACAGGCCCATCATCTGGAACACCGCGGCACCGCCCTTGGCGTGGCCGGTGAGCGTCTTCTGACTGACGATGAACAGCGGCGCCCCCGCCGACCGGCCCATCGAGTCCGCGAGCCGCTCGTGCAGCTCGGTCTCGTTGGGATCGTTGGCCAGCGTGGAGGTGTCGTGCTTGTAGATCACCGCGATGTCGTCGGCGCCGACGCCCAGCTTGGCCAGCGAGCGTGCCAGCACCGAGTCCCTGCCACCGCGACCGGCGCCCAGCGCGCCGAGTCCCGGTGCCGGGATGGAGGTGTGCACACCGTCGGCGAAGCTCTGCGCGTAGCCGACGACCGCCAGCACCGGCAGACCCATCTTCACCGCGAGGTCACCGCGGGCCAGCAGGATCGTGCCGCCGCCCTGGGCCTCGACGAAGCCGAGCCTGCGCCGGTCGTTGGCGCGGGAGAACTTCGAATCGCTGATCCCCTTGGCGCGCATCATCTGGGTGTCGGCGGTGGCCGCCATGTCACCGAAGCCGATGATCGCCTCGAGCGTCAGGTCGTCGAAGCCGCCGGCGACCACGAGTTCGGCCTTGCCGAGCCGGATCTTGTCGACGCCTTCCTCGACCGACACCGCCGCGGTGGCGCAGGCGCCGACCGGGTGGATCATCGCGCCGTAGGAGCCGATGTAGGACTGCACGACGTGCGCGGCCACGACGTTCGGCAGCACCTCCTGCAGGATGTCGTTCGGCTTGTTCCGGCCCAGCAGGTTGCCGTGGTACATGGTCTGCATCGACGTCATGCCGCCCATGCCGGTGCCCTGCGTGCTGGCCACCAGGCTCGGGTGCACCCAGCGCATCAACTCGGTCGGGCTGAAGCCCGCCGACAGGAACGCATCGACCGTGGCGACGATGTTCCACAGCGCCACCCGGTCGATCGAGTTGGCCATGTCGGGCGTGATGCCCCACACCGTGGGATCGAACCCGGTGGGGATCTGCGCGCCGACCGTGCGGGAGAGCTTGGTCTTGCGCGGCACCCGGATCTCGGTGCCCGCCTTGCGGATCACCTGCCAGTCGGCGGAGTCCGGGACCGGGCGCACCACGGTGTGCTCGGGATCGAACTCGACGAACGCGCGGGCCTCGTCCTCCGACGACACCACGAACGAGAAGTCCTTGTCCAGGAACACGCTCACCAGCAGCGGCGAGGCGTGATCGGGGTCGATCGCGCCGTCGTCGACGAATTCGCGGATGCCGCAACGCTCCACGACGGTGTCGTGGTAGCGCTCGACGAGCTCCTCCTCTGGGACGAGGTCACCGGAGGCGGCGTCGTACCAGCCCGGCTTCGGGTCGTCCTCCCAGGTGATCAGGCCGGTCGTCCACGCCAGCTCGAGAACGCCTGCGGCCGACAGTTCGTTGTCGACCTCCATCTCGAAGCGGGTCCGCGACGAACCGTAGGGCCCGAGTTCGGCGCCGCCGACGATCACCACGAGGTCCGCGGGGTCGACGTCGAGGTCGGCCCACTCCGGTGCGGGCGCGGGGCCGTCCAGCCGCGGCGGGGCGGGCAGCGCGGCGATGGTGCCCGGTGTGGGCCCGTCCTCCGGCAGCGTCTCGGTGGTCATCTCCTCGCGCGCCTTGGCCGCCAGCGCCGCCATGTCGAGCTCGACGTCGCCGAGGCCGCCGGTGAGGTCCACCTCGAGCGGCTCGCGGGCCGCGGACACCTTCGCGTCGATGTCGCACAGCGCCAACAGCATCGAGGCCATCTCGGCGGTGGTGTAGGTGGTGACGCCGGCTTCCTCGACGGCACCCACGATGGCGTCGTTGTGACCCATCAGGCCCGTGCCCTTGGTCCAGCCGATCAACGCGTGCGCCAGCGAAACCCGCTGCGCCCAGGACGATTCGGCCTTCCAGCGGGTGACCAGCGCATCGAGTGCGGACTTGGCCTCGCCGTAGGCGCCGTCACCGCCGAACATGCCGCGGTTCGGTGAGCCGGGCAGCACCACGTGCAGCCGCGACGCGATGTCACGCTCGGCGCCGATGCCCGACAGGCCGGCGATGAGCCGCTGCACGGCCCACAGCAGCACCTTCATCTCCATCTCGGAGCGCGAACCGGCCTCCGACATGTCGCCGGCCACCTTCGGCGCGGCGAACGGGAACAGCAGCGTCGGCGTCTGGGCGTCCTTGAGATGGATCGACTGCGGCCCGAGGCTCTCGGTCTGCTCCGAGCCGACCCACGACACCAGTGCGTCGATGTCGTTGTAGGAGGCCATGTTCGCCGGCACCACCCACAGCGTCGCGCCGAAGCGCGCACTGTCGCGGTAGAGCGACTTGTAGAACTCCAGCCGGGCGTCGTCGAGGCGCGAGGTGGTGGCGATCACCGTCGCCCCGCCCTCGAGCAGCTGCGCGGCCACCGATGCGGCGATCGAGCCCTTCGAGGCGCCCGTCACCACCGCGACCTCGTCGCTGTAGCGGCCGCGGCCCGGGTTCTCCGCGCCGGCGGCGATCCGGCCGAACAGGGATGCGTGCACGTTGCGGCCCGCCGCCAGTGCCTTGCCCTGCCACCAGTTCGCCTGGGTGGCGACCACGTGGCCGGCGCCCTCGAACCGCTCGGCCAGTCGCGGCCACTCGGCGTCGACGTCGTTCTCCTCGGCGAGCCAGATCTTCACCAGATCCTCACGGGCGCTTGCCCAGCGGTCGTCGAAGACGACCGCCTTGCGACCGTCGAAGACCGGTGCGACCAGCCGCGGCCAGTCGGAGCCGAGTTCGGTGGTGACCAGGTCGATGAGTTCCGCGTCGCTCGCGGACTCGGGCGCGGTGACCGGCTTGTCGAGGCCGAGCTGGTCGAGGACCAGGCGGGCGGCCGAAGCAAGCACGCCGTCGCGACCGGTGACCTGCTCGGCGAACTCACCGAGCGCGGCCGAATCGACCACACCGCCCGCGGCGCCGCCGGCCGACGGGAGCGTCACGGAGACACCCTTGCGCGCGGCCACCGCCGTCACCGCGCCGTCGACGACCTTGTCCACCGACGCGGCGTCGGCGAGCGCACCCTCGTGCAGTCCGCCCAGACCGCCGCCGCGCACGCTGCTGCCCTCACGGGTGCCCAGCGCCACCTCGACGGTCACGTGCTTGACCCAGCCGTCGCCGAGCTCCCAGGTCTTCTTCACCCGCTCGGCGATGTAGGCCGGGCGCTTGCCGGACGGGCCGAGCACGGTGCGCAACTGGTCGTTGATCGCATCCGAGAGCACCGGGCCGAACGGCTTGTAGGTGCGGGCCAGCTTGGTGACCTGACCCTTCAGCGCGGCGAGGTCGGCCTCGGCCGCACCGTCGATCGCGCCGAGGTTCAGCTCCGAGCCGAGGTCGACCAGCAGCTGGTTGCGCCGCGACGACGCACCGTCGGTGATCGACTCGATGGAGTCCAGCCCCTCGATCTGATCGAGACGCATCTTCGCCGACAGGGCGATCAGCGCCACCGTCGCGTCCGCGGCGTCGAAGCTCAGGTCGTCGGGACGCGGGCCACCCGACGGCGCCGCCGGAGCGGCCTGCGCGGGCGCGGCTGCCGCCGCCGGAGCCTCGCCGGCGGGTGCGGCCGGGGCGTCGTCGACCTCGGGCTCGGGCTCGGGATCGGTGTCGTTGGCGAACAGCACCGCGGCGTCGCGCTCGGAGTTGAGCACCTCGACCGTGCTGTGCGAGTACTCGGGCAGCTTCAGCGTATTGGTCGCCAGGCCCGCCACGGTCGGCGCGGACTTCACGCCGAGCTCGACGAACCGCTCGACGCCGAGTCCGCCCGCGGCCTCCTCGATGAACAGCAGGTCCTGGGTCTCGATCCACCGCACCGGGCTGGCGAACTGCCAGGCCAGCAGCTCGATCACGACCTTGCGGCACAGCTCGCGCGGCTTCTCGTTGCGCCAGGTGTCGTAGTCGGCGAGGATCTCGTCGAGCGGCTCGGCTGGCACCAGATCGCGGATCTCCTGGATGAAGTCGCGATCCAGCGTGAACGGCCTGGGCACCAGGTTGGGGATGTACTTGCCGATCAGCAGGTCGGGATCGGCGTCGCGCGGCATGACGCGCTCCAGCGAGCGGCGGAAATCGGCCACGCCGACCCGCAGCACCGACGAGTGGAACGGCACGTCGATACCCGGCACCAGGATGAAGGACCGCTTGCCGCCGCTGATCTCGCGGCGCCGTTCGACCTCTTCCTCGAGCACCTCGAGGCCGCGCACGGTGCCGGCGATGGCGTACTGCGATCCGCGCAGGTTGTAGTTGACGATCTGCAGGAATTCGCCGGTGCGCGCGGCGATCTCGTCGACGAACGCCGTGACGTCGGCGTCGGGCAGGTCGATCTGCGACGGCCGGATCGCGGCCAGCCGGTAGTTGGACCGGCCCTGCTCGTCGCGCGGCACGATGTCGTGCATCTTGCTGCCGCGGTGGAACACCACCTCGAGCAGCGCCTCCAGTTCGTAGACACCGGAGACGCATGCCAGCGCGGTGTACTCGCCGACGGAGTGCCCGCAGGCGATGGCGCCCTCGACGAACGCGCCCTGCTCACGCATCTCGGCCACCTGGGCGGCCGCCACCGTCGCCATCGCGACCTGGGTGAACTGCGTCAGGTAGAGCACGCCCTCGGGATGCTGGTAGTGCACGCCGGAGGCGATGAGGCTGGTCGGGTTGTCGCGCACCACATGCAGCACCGAGAAGCCGAGGGTCTCGCGGGTGAACTTGTCCGCCGAGTCCCACACCTTGCGGGCCGCCTTGGACCGGGCACGGACCTCCATGCCCATGCCCTTGTGCTGAATGCCCTGGCCGGGGAAGGCGTAGACGGTCTTCGGTGCGGCCAGCCGCGCGGTCGCCGACATCACCAGGTTGTTGTCGACCTTGGCGGTGACCTCGAGAACCTCTGCGCCGACGTCGATTCCGACGCGGTCGACGCGGAACTCGATCTCGTCGCCGGGCAGCACCATGCCGAGGAACCGGGCGGTCCAGCCGATGAGGCGGGCCGGCGGGACGGCCTTGCCGTCGGTCGCGGTGACGACGTGCTGGGCGGCCGCCGACAGCCACATCCCGTGCACGATGGGCGATTCCAGCCCGGCGAGCAGGGCCGCGGCGCGGTCGGTGTGAATCGGATTGTGGTCGCCGGAGACGACCGCGAACGGCCGCATGTCGACCGGGGCGCCGACGCTGACGTCGCGACGGCGGCGGCGTGGCGTGTCGGTGGCGTTGCCGGAGACGGCTCCGCCCGCCCGGACCGGGTCGGTCAGTTCGGCCGCACCGGTGCGGCCGCGGATGGCGAACCGCTCCTCGAGCGTGGCCACCACGGTGCCGTCGGCGGTGGTCACCGTCACGGCGACCGGGACGACCCGGCCCACCTCGGTGTCCGTAGCCACCGAAGCGGTTGCGGTGACGGTCAATTCGGCCACCTCGGTGGGCAGCGGTGCCTCCAGCCGGGCGGCGTGGTCGAGATGCACCAGGCTCAGCAGGCCCTCGACGACCGGGAATCCGGACTCGGTGGCCGCGGAACCGACGGCGGCGAACACGGCGGGCCAGCAGCGGCCGACGAGGGCGTCGGGCACCACCGTCAGGGTGGGCGCCAGCGGGGCGCCGAACGTGGCGGTCACACCGGTGTGGTCCGCCACCTGCTCGGGATCCCAGCCCACGGTGACCGTCGCCGAGCCACCGGAGACCGGCGGCAGGGCATCGGGGCCGTCGACGCCCGCGGCGATGGCGAGCACCGCACGCATGGCGGTGGCGGCGTCCTCGGTGGACACCAGCGGCGCTCCGCCGCTGCGGACGACATCGGTGAGGGTGAAGCGGATCTCGATCCAGGTGCCCGAGAGCGGCACGCTGAGGACGACGTGCTGGTCGTCGGCGACGGTGATGCGCGCACCGGTGGAGGCGTGGGTGGCGATGGCTCCGTTGTCCCGCACCTGCCAGTCCCGCGGCTCGGCGATGCGGTGCACCGGGTTGGTCGCGGTGCGGCCGGCCCACAGCACGTCGGGCGCGTCGAGCAGCGCGGCCAGCGGACCGGTGACGTCGGCACGGCCCTGACGGCGGGACAGCACCGGCGCCGGGTCGCCATTGCGGGCGAGCGCCTGGTCCACGGCGGCCTGCTCGAAGCGGTCGAGCAGCTCGCCGACGGGCTCGTCGACCCGGGTGATTCCGGCGACGGCGGCGGTACCGGGGATGATGCACACCTCGTCGGCGGAGTAGCGGGCGTCGTGGGCCTGCCACAGCGAGTCGCTGCGCCACCAGCGGCGGACGTCCTTGTCGATCACCGGCACGAAGTTCACCGGCTTGCCGAGCGTCTTGCAGAGCTGGACGAAGAACGGCACGTCGGCCGGGTGCAGCTGCACCGTCGCGGCGTCCGGGTAGCGCTTCACGAGTGCGGCGATCGCCGCCTCGGGCTCCTCGAGCAGCCGGCCTTCGGGGAACAGCGTGGGGATCTCGCCGGAGTCGACGGCGTGCAGCCGGGCCTCGGCGCGCTGCAGCATCTGCTCGAAGCGGTCCCGCCAGGTGATGTCCAGCCACGGCGAGCCCGGCGTCCTCGAGTCGGCGTTGCTGCTGCCGTCCCCGATGGCGAGCTCGACGTAGCGCTGCAGCCACTGCAGGTAGGTCATCTCGCCGACGTCGCCGAAGTAGGGCTTCGCCGTCACGGCCATCGCCGCGATGATCTCGTCGCGCCGGTCGGCGACGGCGTCGGCGTCGCCGGCCACCTCGTCGAGCAGGCGTCCGCAGCGTGAGGCGGCGTTGTCGATCTCGTGGATGTCGGCGCCGAGCTGGCTGCGCCCGGAGGCCATGCCGCCCTGCGCCTTTCCGGCGCCCACCCATGTCTCGGTGCCACGAGTCTCGACGAGCATCTGCTTGACCTGTGGGCTGGTGGTGGCCTCGAGAGTGGCCATCGCCGCGGTGCCGACGAGGATGCCGTCGACGGGCATGGCCGGGAAGCCGAAGGACTCCGACCAGCGCCCGGACAGGTATTCGGCGGCCTGCTCGGGCGTGCCGATACCACCGCCGACGCAGATGGTGATGTTCGACCGCGACCGCAGCTCCGAGTAAGTGGCCAGCAGCAGGTCGTCGAGGTCCTCCCAGGAGTGGTGGCCGCCGGCGCGGCCACCCTCGATGTGCACGATCACCGGCTTGGTGGGCACCTCGGCGGCGATGCGGATGACCGAGCGGATCTGCTCGACCGTGCCGGGCTTGAACACGACGTGGCCGATGCCGATGGAGTTGAGCTCGTCGATCAGGTCGACGGCCTCTTCGAGCTCCGGGATGCCCGCGGTGACGACGAGGCCGTCGATCGGCGCACCGGCCTGGCGCGCCTTCTGCACCAGACGCTTGCCACCGACCTGCAGCTTCCACAGGTACGGGTCGAGGAACAGCGAGTTGAACTGCACGGAGCGGCCCGGTTCGAGCAGCCCGGTGAGTTCGGTGATGCGGTCGTTGAAGATCTGCTCGGTGACCTGGCCACCGCCGGCCAGCTCGGCCCAGTGGCCGGCGTTGGCGGCGGCGGCGACGATCTTGGCGTCGACGGTGGTGGGCGTCATGCCCGCGAGCAGGATGGGCGAGCGGCCGGTCAGTCGGGTGAACTTCGTCGAGAGCTTGACCGAACCGTCCGGCAGCCGCACGGTCGTCGGCGCGTAGCTCGACCACGGCCGGGCCACCTCGGGCACCGCGCCGACGGTGAACAGGTTGCGCTGCCCGCCGCGGGTGGCGGCGGGGACGATGCCGATGCCCAGTCCGCGGATGACCGGGGCGGTCAGCCGGGTCAGGATGTCGCCGGGCCCGAGGTCGAGGATCCAGCGGGCGCCGGCCTCGTGCAGGTCGGTGATCTCGTCGACCCAGTCGACCTGGGTGACGAGGATCGCCTCGGTCATGGCGCGGGCGAGGTCGACGTCGATGCCGACGGCCTCTGCCCACCGGCCGACGATGTCGACGCCGTCCGACAGCCGCGGCGTGTGGAAGCCGACCTCGACCTGCACGGGGTCGAAGGACGGTGCGAACACGGCGCCGCCGCGGACCTTGTTCTTGCGGTCGGCCTCTTCCTTCTCCGAGATCTGGGCGCAGTACAGCTCGAAGCGGGAGAGCTGTTCGGGGGTGCCGGTGATGACGACCGAGCGCCTGCCGTTGCGGATGGACAGCACCGGCGGCAGCACGGTGCGCACGTCCTGGGCGAATTCCTCGATGAGTTCGTAGATGCGCTCGGGATCGGCGTTGGTGACCGACACCATGGGCGGACGGTCGCCGAGGACGGTGATGCCACGGCGGCGGGCGACGAGCGTGCCGGCCGCACCGATCAGCTGAGCCAGTGCGAGCAGCTCGACGTCCTTCGCGCCACGGGCGGCGAGCGCCTCCACGGCGAGGACGCCCTGAGAGTGCCCTGCGACGGCGACAGGCGGGGTGGCGTAGAGGTCCATGCCCTGACGGGCCAGCGCCCGCACCGCGGCGATCTGGGTGAGCAGCACGCCGGGCACGGAGACCGCGGCCGACGTCAGCTGCTTGGCGGTGGGCAGCGGCTCCTCGGAGGCCAGCGCGCGGACCCAGGCCAGCGGCTCGAAGCCGATCGGCCGGACGACGACGAGTTCCTTGGCGACGGGTTCGAGCAGCAGTTCGGCCTCGCCGGCGAGTGTCGCGAGTTCGCCCTCGATGCCTGCGGAGGAGACCAGCTCCTCGAGCGTCTCGAGCCATGCGCTGCCCTGGCCGCCGAAGGCCACCGCGTAGGGTTCGCCGGCGTTGAGGCGATCGACGAGCGCGTGCGCGGATCTGGTGGCCTCGACATCGCCGCTGCGGTCGGTGGACATCCGGTCGTGCTCGTGAATCGTCACTCTTGCTATCTCCCTCGGCGCTGCCTGCGCGCTTGTCGTCTCGCTCGTCGAACTGGCGGTCGTGACCGACTGTGGTCGGCTCGCCGGCTGCGCTCCCCTGCGTCGGGCCGGCGGAAGATTCTGCGTCGAATCCGGGCTGGCGGCCGTCCGTGTCCGGGCGGTCCAACCCCACTAAGAGTGGCATAAGAAGAAGGGGTGCTTTCGGCCCGCAATTGGTTACTGGCGAGTTCTACGCCCGGGTAACCCACCGCCAGATAACGCGACGCCCTTCGCCGTGCGACAGCAAGCGGGACAAACGTCCTGCATGCAGGTGGTTACGGTCGAGTAGCTACAACTGCGCTGTTCAAAGCAGCATTGTTATGCAATCGTTATCTAAGAATTTCGGGCCGCCGGGGCGGCCGATCCGCTGATGGATGGGACGACACTCGGCGCCAAAGTGTCCACCCGCGCCTCGCGATGGCGCGCAGAAGTTTGCTAGAAATATTACTAGTCAGTAAGGTTCCGGTCCCACTGACCGAATTGCGGCTCGAGAACGTGGTAGAGGTCGACGCCGACACCGCCGGCCTGACGCGTGTCGATCTCCACCCGGTGCAGATGTGTCGCCGAGTGTGCGACCCGCCCGGGCGAACCCCCAGTTGTGCTGCCAGCAGCAGGCGCCGGGGCCGTCCTGCAGTGCCCACTCGATGGTCTTCGAGTTCGTGTAGACGCCGACGAGCTGATGGCCGAGCACCGCCTCCCAGTCCCGCAGGAACGGCACGACCTGCTGTTTGTACTCCAGCATCGACGCGCCGCCGGTCCTGCGGTCGGACACACACCGGATAGCTCCGAGCGCTTCGGAAGCGCGGATGTCGGCCGCGCGGATCACTCCTTCCGCGTGATCGAGCAGGATTGCTGATCGGAGTGGCACAACCTGTGGAATTCCCTGCTCGGTCCCACGGCGAGTGGCCTGCGGTGCGGCGCGCCGGTTTCCTACCATGAACCATGCCCGTTGGTCGGGTCGGCGAGGATCCGACGTGAACGCCGCCGCTTCCGGTGCCTTCGCCAGGGCCTTTCTCACCGTGCCCGTATCGACTCTGCTTCGCGCCGGATTCGCGCTGACGGCGTGCGCGGCGCTGCTGGTCGCCTGCTCGGGATCGTCACCGGACGCCACCGACGGCCTGCGAGCGCCTGATCTGGAACCGTTGTCCGCCGTCGGCGACGGCGAGGGCGAACTCGACCTCATTGCCTGGGCCGGCTACGCCGAGGACGGCAGCAGCGACAGCGCGGTCGACTGGGTGACGCCGTTCGAGCAGCAGACCGGCTGCCGCACCACCGTCACGATCGGACACACCTCCGACGAGATGGTCGACCTGATGCGGACCGGCCGCTACGACGGAGTGTCGGCCTCCGGCGACGCCACGCTGCGGCTGATCCACGCCGGAGACGTGGCGCCGGTCAACACCGCGCTGGTACCCCACTACGAGACCATCTCGCCGTTCCTCAAGGATCAGCCGTGGAACTCGGTGGACGGCCGGATGTACGGCATCCCGCACGGGTGGGGCGCGAACCTGCTGATGTACAACATCGGCGTCGTGCGCGATGCGCCGAACTCCTGGGCGGCGGTGTTCGACGACGCGGCGGAGTATCGCGGCCGGGTGACCGCGTACGACTCCCCCATCTACATCGCCGACGCGGCGCTCTACCTGTCCAAGTCCCGGCCGGAACTCGGCATCGGCGATCCGTACTCGCTGACCGTCCCGCAACTCGACGCAGCCGCCGAGCTGCTCGAGGCGCAACGCGAGAACGTCGGGCTGTACTGGTCGGACTACACCACCGAGGTGCAGGCGTTCGAGTCGGGCGCCGCCGTGATCGGCACCACCTGGCAGGTGATCGCCAACACCATCGGCGCCAACAACCGGGTCCAGGTCAACACCGTGCTACCCAAGGAGGGCTCGACCGGCTGGTCGGACACCTGGATGATCTCGTCGAAGGCCGCGCATCCCAACTGCATGTACAAGTGGATGGACTGGATCGCCTCACCCGAGGTCAACGCCCAGGCCGCCGAGCACTTCGGCGAGGCACCCGCGCAATCCCTGGCCTGCGACCACACCACCGCATACGACTTCTGCGACCTCTACCACGCCACCGATGAGCAGTTCGCCGCGAAGATCCACTACTGGACCACACCGCAGAAGGAATGTGTGGACGGCAGTGGCGACGACTGCACCACCTACGACCAGTGGGTGGAGCGCTGGCAGCGCATCAGACGCTGAACCGGCACGCCTTGCTCAGCCGTGCGGCGGCCACTGCCCGTCTTGCAGGGCGCCCGGCGCCGTGGACACCATCTGACGGTGCAGCACCGCGTCGAGGTGGCCGACCACGAGCCGGGTGGCCAGCTCGCGAAAGTCCCGGACGATCTGCCTGTACTCCGGGAGCTGGCCGGGCCCGGGTTGGTGCGCGGGTCCGAACCTCGCCGTCAGGCATTCCTCCAGTGCGGTGACGACGGCCGCGGCCAGCACGTCGATGTCCTGTCGGGTCGATTCGACGATCCGCAGCAGCGCGCGGATGTAGAGCATCTGGTCCGCCGCGCGGGCGACGATCTCGCTGAGCACGGGGTCGGTGAGCGCGACGGCGCCGTCGACCCGCCGGGCCAGGCCCAGCTCGATCAGCCGTCGCGCCTCGTCGGAACCCACACCGATGTCGAGCGGCCCGTCCTTCCGCGGGACGGACGGGACCGGGGCGGCGGTGGGCGCGTCGGTTCGCGGCGCAGGCACCGCACGCTGCAGTCCGAGGATGTCGGCGAGATCGGCGCCGTCGCGCATGCCGGCGAAGAACTCGGCGATGTGGGCGGAGTTGAAGCCCCGCCGCAGGAGCTGATTGATGGTGTCCAGCTGCGCGAGGTGGGAGTCGTCGTACAACGCCGAACGGCCCGATCGGCGAGGCGGGTCGAGCAGCCCGCGCTCCCGGTAGGCACGGATGTTGCGGGCACTCACCCCCGACTGTTCGGCGAGTTCCTCGAGCCGGTATTCGCTCAACGCGTCGCACCTTCGTGCCGGCCATGCGGCAGGTGGTAGCCGGCATCGCGGTTCGTCATGCCGACACTGTACCCGTGAGACCGGTGCTGAGCGAACCCACGTGCGTTCCACTGAAACCTCGATCATGGCGCCGCTTTCTGTCCTTAATCTGCACATTTGTCAAAATAGCTGCGATTTACTGCACATCGACGTGCAGTTTCAGCCAACTCTCTAGGTCGACGAGCGATTCACCGTGAGTGACGTCACCGCACCGGGATTGGATTCCCCGGCCGGCGGTGGCCACCATGGAAGGCGGATATCGAGGATCGGCTCGACCGAGAGCCACGACGAAGGGTTTGGTGTGCGCCCCTGGATCGTGTGGGCCACCGGACTCCTGGCCTACATCGTCGCGGTGCTGGACCGCACCACTCTCGGCGTCTCCGGACTCGACGCCGCGGACCGGTTCACCGTGAGCCCCGGCGTGCTGTCCACGTTCGTCGTGCTGCAGGTGGTCGTCTACGCGGGCGCCCAGGTGCCCGCCGGTGTGCTGCTGGACCGGTACGGCTCCAAGGTGCTGATCCTCTGCGGCGCGGCGCTGATGGCGTCCGGTCAATTGGTGCTGGCGTTCTGCGAGTCCCTGCCGTCGGCGATCGCCGCCAGGGCGGTTCTCGGCCTCGGGGACGCGCTGACGTTCATCTCGGTGCTGCGCCTGGTACCGCACTGGTTCGCACCGCGACAGGTTCCGCTGGTCACCCAGCTCACCGGCATCTGCGGCCAGCTCGGGCAGGTGCTCTCGGCGGTGCCGTTCCTGGCCGTGCTCACCGGCACAGGCTGGACCGCGGCCTATACGTCGGTCGCCGCATTCGGTGTGCTGTCGATGGTGCTCACGCTGCTCGTCGTCAAGGACACTCCGTCGGGACGCGCCGGGCCGGCGAAGACCGCCACCCTGAGCGAGTTGGTGGGCAGCGTCAAGACGGTGTGGCTGCGGCCGGGCACGCGGCTCGGCTTCTTCACCCACATGGGCACGCAGTTCTCCGTGACGGTCTTCGCGCTGATGTGGGGGGTGCCGTACCTGACGGTGGCGCAGGGCCTGTCGGCCGGCATGGCCGGGACGCTGCTGAGCCTCTCGGTGGTCGCGGCGATCTCGGCGGGCGTGGTCATCGGCATCTTCACCGGCCGCCACCCGCATCGCCGGTCCCGCCTGGTGCTCGCCATCATCGGCAGCAACGCGCTGGCCTGGACGGTGGTGCTCGCGTTGCCCGGCCCGGCTCCCTTGTGGCTGCTGATACTGCTGGTCGTGGTCATCTCGGTCGGCGGACCGGGCTCGATGGTCGGCTTCGACTTCGCGCGGACCTTCAATCCGAGCGCCACGCTGGGCACCGCACAGGGCATGGTCAACATGGGCGGGTTCATCGCATCGCTGCTCGTGATGCAGGCGATGGGGATCATTCTCGACGCCACCGGCGGCTACTCGTTCGAATCGTTCCGGTGGGCGTGGACGGCGCAGTACGTGATCTGGGCGCTGGCCACCACCGGCATCCTCATCACGCGCAGCAAGACTCGGCGCAGGATGCGCCTGGAACAGGAGCGGATGCTCCTCGAGAGTTTCGAGGCGGATCCCGCGCCGGACCGGTGATCAGCGGTTGCGCGCGGACTCCCGCCGGTTGGCCTTCTTGATCGCCGACACCAGTTCGTCCTTGCTCATCGTCGACCGGCCGGAGATGTCGAGGCGCCGCGCCAGCTCGACGAGATGCTTCTTCGACGCGTTGGCGTCGACGCCTTCCGCGGTCTCGCCCTTGGCGTTCGGGCCGCCGCTGCGGGCACGCTGATCCGACGGTCCCTTGGCCGACTTGGCCTCCCAGTGGTCGCCGACCTTCTCGTAACTGTGCTTCAGTGCGCTGTAGGCCACCCGGTGGGCGCGCTCGCCCTCGCCGTACTCCTCGGCCGCCGAGTCGTGCGCCTTCGCGAAGGTGCGCTGCGCCTTGGCTTCCGACTTCTTCAGCGTGCTGGGCAGTTCACTCTTCTTGGCCTGTCCGCCCTTACCCGTCTTCGGCATGGTGACTCCTTTCGCCGTGTCCGGGTGGACTAGCCCGTCGGCGACGGGGTCAAACCGGTGGTCATGCCTCGCCGGCTGTCCTTGCCGCCGCAGGCACGCGCCGGTGCCCGGTGACCTCGTAGCCGACCACCACGACCACCGGCGCCAGCGTCACCGCCAGCAGGCACACCGCCATCGGCACGTCGGTCATCGCCAGCCACACCGCCACGGCCAGCACCGCGACTGCGCCCGTGACGAGGGCGCCGTGGAACAGGTCCCACGTGCGTGCCACCAGCCCGTAGATGGCGTACAGGCCGACCAGGTAGATGGCGACGGGCACCGCGACGGTGGCCACCGTCGGCGCGGCGCCGAGTTCCGAGTGGTGCTCGATGTAGTACGCGGCGGCGTGCAGGCCCGCGCCGGTGGCGACGATGGCGCCGAACACCGGAATGTGCAGGTAACCGAACCAGAACGACGTGCCGCGGTCGGCGTGCAGCAGATCGGCGTGCGGCACCAGGAAGTACACCCACCACATGCCGAAGGTCAGCCCGATGCCGGCGACCGCGACGAGCACCGCGTCGGTGGACCAGCCCTGGATCTCGACGGCCGCCGAGATCGACGCGACGGTGCCCACCACCCCCTCGCCCAGCGCGATGATCGCCAGCAGGCCGTAGCGCTCGACGATGTGGTGGACGTGCCAGGGGGTTCCGCCCATCCGCCGCTCGGCGATGAACGGGCCGGACAGCTCCACCGCGATCAGCACCACGGTGCACAGGAAGAACACCGCTACCGAGGTCTGTACGAAGATCTGTGCGGCCCAACCGATCTGGGCCACAGTCACGGCCACCGCATACGTCAGGCAGGCCTGACGCCGCGCGGGATCCTGGGAGGCCGCGCGCAACCACTGCCCCACCAGCGCGATCCGCATCACGATGTATCCGGCGACCAGGACCGCGTTGTCCACGTGACCGCCGTGCTCGATCGAGGCGAACATCTGCGGAAGGCCGAGGGCCAGGACGATGACGCCGACCATCTGCAGCATCGTCATCAGCCGGTAGATCCAGTCATCGGTGTCGAACGCCGAGGCGAACCAGCTGAAGTTGATCCACGCCCAGCAGATCGCGAACGTCGCGAACGCGAAGCCGGTCAGGCCCGCGGCGACGTGGTCCTCGGCGAGCAGGTGGGCGAACTGGGACGCGGCGATCCCGAACGCCACCACGAACGTGAGGTCGAACAGCAACTCCAGCGGGGTGGCCGCCCGGTTCTCCTGATGCGGGTCACGACCCACCATCCGGCGCAGCCGGTGCGCCGGTGTCGCAGTCCCGGCCACTGGCTCGGCGTCGCTCACGTGCCTGTCCTCTCCGTCGCCCGCGCCGCACCCGCAGGTAGTCCACTACGCATGCCGCCGCCGGCCCGCCTTCATACGCTGATCTCGACAGCAACGACCCGGGAGCCGGCGAATGATGAGTGCACTTGTCGTGATGTGCGTATCGGTCGCCACTGCACTGGCCGCACTGGGACTCTACGAGTTGCAGATGCGGTTGGAGCGCTGGGACCACGACCGGCACGCGGAGGACTGACGGCGCGAACCGCCTCATGCGGCGGTCGCAGGATCACTCCACGGCGAACGTCACACCGGGTCGAAGGACGAGATCAGCCACTTGCCGTCGATCTTGGTCAGGCCGACCTTGACGCTGCTGGCGGCGTACGCGCCGTCCGGGTTCTCCTTGCTCACCGTCGTCTGGTTGACGAAGATCAGCGCCACCGCCTTGTCGGGATGCATCTCTGCGAGTGCGCTCTGCGCCACCGACGCGCTGGTCTTGACTTGCTTCTGTTTCGCGGCGGGGGTGACGATCGTCTGCGTGAACTGGGTGTAGTAGTCCAGGAATTCACCGGTGAGGTGTGTCTTGGCGGCCGCGAAGTCCTGTTCGAGCGTCTCCGGCGAGTAGGACAGCAGGGCGACCGTTCCGGAGGTCGCGGCATCCAGCGCGACCTGGGCGGCGGCGGCATCCGTCTGCTGCTGCGGGCGGTACTGGAAGACGTACAGCCACGTCGCGAGCACAGCCGACAGGATCAGTGCGGCAGCGACACCGATCACGCCGATCCGCGCCCGCATTCCGCGCCGGGCCTTTCCGCCGCCGCGGCCCGACAGCTCGAGATGTTCCTCGAGCCGGTCGGCTTCGGTGGCGCCGCTCTCGGGCTCCGTCGCCGTCGTCTCCTCGTCGGCGATCACGGCGTCTTCGGAGTCGGTGTGTTCCCGGCTCGCCGAATCCTCGACCACGGCGGCCTCGTCGGTGTCGGTCTGGTCTTTGGTCACGGTACGAACTCGACTCTCGACATCTTCACCTGGTCGCCGTCGCGCTCCAGGTCCACCGACAACCGCCATCCGCGCGGGTCCTTGTTGGCCCCGGCCGCATTGGTGACGCGCGACGTCGCCGAAACGATCACGTTCGCAGTGTCCTCGGACATGGTCGTGACGGCCGCGGAGTTCACGGTGACCTCCGTGATCACCTTGGAGTCCTGCGCCACCTGGGCGAAGGTCTCCGCCTGCTGCTGGAAGTCTTCGCGGAACTTGCCGGTGGAATTGTCGATGATGCGCTGCACACCCTCTTCGGCCTTGTTGAAGTCCAGTGACATCAGGGTGACGACGGCCTGGCGGCCCGCCGCGGTGTACTCGGCGGCGAGTTGCGCGTCGCGCTCGGCCTGCCGGTGCTCGCGGATCATGTAGCCGCTGGCCGCCAGCAGCGCGAACGTGCAGAGCACGGCGAGGAACAGCGCGACGCCCTTCCAGGTCGGCAGCGGCACTCCCACGTGGAGCCGCCGGCGCGAACGCGTCTCGGCAACATCCTCCGCGGGAGCGTCGATGTCGACCGGCTCGTCCTCCGCGGCGGTGTCGTCGTCGGCCGCGGCGGCGTCGTTCGCCGCAGCGGTCCCGGCGGCGGGCGTCTCGCCCTCGTCCGGGACGGAGACGATCTCGTCGTCGTCGGCTGCGGCGGGTTCGTCGACGGGCTCGACGGCGAATGCTTCGACTTCCTGAGCCTGCCGGCGCAGCCGCAGCGCGCGCGCCCGTGCGCGGGCGGCGGCCACTGCCGCTTCCGCCTCGGCGGCTTCGGCCTCGGCTTCCTCGGCGAGGATCTGCGCGAGCGCCGGATCGGGCCGGTCCTGCGCGTCCGCGGGCGATGCCTTGTCCGTCGGCGGCCCGCTGACCGGAGCCGAGCCGGCGTCGGTGACCGACGCCTTACGCCTGAACGAAGGCACAGCGACCTCCTCGTCTTGTCTGTCTGACCGGTCCCACCTGACGCAGCCGGATGAGAATGGCGTTTACATTCTCGTTTGTCGACGCCACCCTACTCATCGCCGCTCGGCGCCGGCGCCGGCCTGCGTTCCCGGTTCGTCACCGACGTTCGCCGGAGAGCGCAGCTGGTCTTTCATGACCTTGCCCGTCGCGTTCAGCGGCAGTCGGTCCAGGAACTCCACCGAGCGCGGAACCTTGAAACCCGCCATCCGCTCCCGGCTCCACGCGATCAGTTCCTCGGCCGTCGGCGCCGGTGTCCGGTCGGAGCGGACGACGAAGGCCTTGCCGACCTGACCCATCCGCTCGTCGGGCACACCGATGACGGCGACCTGCGCGACCGCCGGGTGCTCGAGCAGGAAGCCTTCGATCTCGGCCGGGTAGGCGTTGAAGCCGCCGACGATGAACATGTCCTTCTTGCGTCCGACGATGCGCAGACGGCCGGCATCGTCGAGCGTGCCGAGGTCGCCGGTGTGCAACCAGCCGTCGGCGTCGATCGCCTCCGCCGTGGCGGCCGGGTCGTCGAGATAGCCCTGCATCACGCTGTAGCCGCGCACCAGGACCTCTCCGTCGTCGGCGATCGCGACCTCGATGCCGTCGCACGCGACGCCGACCGTGGTCGCGATGTCGGTGAACGAGTCACCGGGCCGCGACAGTGTGGCGGTGCCGCATTCGGTGAGGCCGTAGCCGGTGTTCACTGACGCGAAGGGCAGCTCGTCGTGGATGCGGCGGATCAGCTCCACCGGGATGTCCGACGCACCCGTCACCCCCGCGCGCAGCGTCGCCAGCCTCGACTTGTCCGGCACCGCGAGCAGCGAGTGATACAGCGTCGGCGGGCCCGGCAGCATCGTGATCCGCTCGCGCTCGATGATGTCGACCACGACGTCGACGTCGAACACCGGGATCGGCAGGATCGTGGCGCCGCGGATCAGAGAGGCGATGCACCCGGCCTTGTAGCCGAAGGTGTGGAAGAACGGATTGACGGCCAGGTAGCGGTCACCCTGGCGCAGATCGTTGAGGTCACACCACTCCTCGTACATCCGCAGCGTCTGCAGGTGGTTCATCATCACGCCCTTGGGGCGCCCGGTGGTCCCGGAGGTGTAGATGATGTCGGCGATGTCGGTGCCGCTGATCCCCCGTTCGAACGGGTCGCCGCTGTCGAGGAAGCCGGACTTCAGGTCGATCACCGGGACACCGGCGGGAGCGCCGTACTCGGTGCCGAGGAAACCCTGTTGCACCAGAACGGCCTTGGCGCCGCTGCGGCCGATGACGTCGGCCGCCTCGTCGGTCTTGAAGCGGGTGTTGACCGGGACAAGCACGCCGCCCGCGGTCACCAGTCCGAACGCGGCGATGATCCACTCGGCGGAGTTCGGGGCCCACACCGCCACCCGGTCGCCCTTGGCCACCCCGAGATCACGGAAGGCGCCCGCGGCGCGGCGGACCCGTTCGACGAGCTCGACATATGAGAGGCGCAGCGGACCGTCGACGACTGCTTCTGCGTCGCCGAAGCGGTCCGCCGCGCTGGCGACCATCTCGGGGATGGTCTGCCATTTGGGAACGTAGGTCACGTAGTGACGAGACGACCCAGGTTGCCGCCCATGATCTTCGCCTGGTCCTCCATCGAGAGATGCTCGAGTGCGGTGACGTAGTGGGTCGGCTCGGCCAGCCCCTCGGGGTGCGGCCAGTCCGATCCGTAGAGCACCTGGTCGACGCCGATCAGGTTGATCAGGTCGTCGATGCCCTCCTCGTAGAACGGGCTGACGTAGATCCGGTTCTTGATCTCCTCCATCGGGTTGCCCGGGAAGGCCTCCGGCGCCTTCTTGTAGACCTCGGACATGGAGTCCAGCAGCGGGAACATCCACTTCGATCCGGCCTCGACGATGCCCACCTTGAGCTTCGGGAACCGGAACAGCGCACCGTGGATGACCCACGAGGCCACGGCGTCCTGGATCGGGCGCCACTCGTTGAGGATGTTCATCGCGTTGGTCTGGAACGGCAGCATCTCCTGGGCAACGCCGTCCCACTCGGAGGTGTAGCGCGAGTAGCCGCTGTCGGAGGAGTGCATGCCGACGAAGATGTCGTAATCCACGCACTTCTGCCAGAACGGGTCGAACTCGGGCAGCGCGAAGGACCGCGGGCCGCGGAAGCCGGGCACCGGCGCCGGCCGGACCAGGATGGCGCGGGCGCCACGCTTGACCGCCCACTCCAGCTCCTCGATGGCCTTCTCCACGATCGGCAGCGTGATCACCGGGGTGACGAAGATGCGGTTCTGGTAGTTGAAGCCCCAGACCTCGTGCAGCCACTCGTTCAGCGAGTGGATGATGACGTGGATGGCCATCGGGTCGTCGCGCAGCCGCTCCTCGATGAGGCTGGCCAGCGTCGGGAACATCAGGCTCCGGTCGATGCCCAGCTCGTTCATCAGCTCGAGGCGCGGGCCGGGCTCGAAGAACGCCGGGATGGACCGCATCGGCTCACCGAACAGCTCCCGCTTGCTCTTGCCGTCCGGGTTGCCGAACTTGAAGTACTCCTCCCATGCACCGGGCTTCGCGACGTGCGAGAAGGTCGGATTGGGGATGTAGTTGCTGATCTGGCCCTTGATCGCGATCTTGGTGCGCCCGTTGACCTCGACGTACTGGACGACGTCCTTGTACTCCTTGGGGAGGTACTTGGTCATCGCCTCCGGCGGCTCGTAGAGGTGGTTGTCCGCGTCGAACAGCGGGAACGGGATATCGACCCGATGCGAGAGTTGTCCCATGAAATGCTCCTTTGCTTATTGGGAGAATCGTATTCTCATTCGGTTGTCGCTGCAACGCCCTGCGCAGCGGCGGTTGCCACTCGTCGGTGGATCTGCGCCCTGATGAGGACTTTCTGCACCTTGCCGCTGGCGGTGCGCGGGTAGTCCTCGCCCTCGGGAACCTCGTGCAACTCCTCCGGGCACTTCTGCCGCGCCACACCGGCCCGGCCGAAGTGGGTGCGGACCTCGTCGAGGCTGGGCATGGTCTGACCGGCCTTGATCCGCAACACCGCGGCGACGTGCTCGCCGAGCCGCTCGTCGGGCGCCGAGACCACCACCGCCTCGGCCACGGCGGGCATCGCCAGCAGCACCTCCTCGACCTCAAGGGCGCTGATGTTCTCCCCGCCGCGGATGATCACGTCGGCCTTGCGGTCGGTGATGGTCAGGTAGCCGTCCTCGTCGAGAACGCCGACGTCGCCGGTGTGGTACCAGCCGTCGGCGTCGAAGGCCTTCGCCGTCAGTTCGTCGTCGGTGTAGCCGAGGCACAGATCGGGCCCCCGCGAGAGGATTTCGCCCTCGTCGGTCAGCTTGATCTCCACCCCCGGTCGCACGTCGCCGTCGGTGTAGAGCCGCTTGGCCTCCGGTGCGGTGCGCCGCGATCCGGTGATCGACGGGTGTTCCGTGCTGCCGTAGGACCGGAAGACGAACAGTCCCATGTCGGCCAGCCGCCGGGTCACCGCGGCGGGCACGGTCGAGCCGCCGAGGCCCACGGTGCTGAAGTTGGCCATATGGGCGGGGGTGCACTTCGGGTGGTCGAGCAGGCTGGTGACGAAGTAGGGCGGGCCGCCGCCGATCGACAGTCCCTCGGTCTCGATGAGGTCGAGCACCTTGCCGGGATCCCAGACGTCGCACAGGTCGATCGGCGCACCCTCGAGCACCGGGATCAGGAAGGCGCCGACCATGCCGATGAAGTGGCCAACGGGTGTCGCCGTCAGCTGTCTGCCGCGGTCGGGCGGATAGTTCGCCAGCAGCTGGCGGGTCTCGAATCCGAGGGTCTGATGGCTGTGCACCACGCCCTTCGGATCGCGGGTGGTGCCGGAGGTGAACGCGATCAACGCGGGACTCGCCGGGTCGGTCGGCACGGTGCCGACCAGCGGCTCGTCGTCGAAGAGGGCGTCGAAGCCGTCGGTGCCGACCAGCCCGACGATCGGGACGTCGGCGCACAGGTCCGGCTGGAACTGCATGCGGCCGAACTCCTCGGCCGTGATGAAGACCCTGGGCCGTGCCGTACCCAGGATGTGTGTGAGCTCCTTGCGGCCGTAGAAGTGCACGATCGGCACGACGACCGCGCCGAGGAACGCCGAGGCCCAGAAGGCCACGGCGGCCTCCATCCAGTTCGGCAGCTGCAGGGCGATCACGTCGCCCGGGCCGACGCCGCGCCGCCGCAGTCCCGCCGCCAGTTGCCGCGCCCGCAGTTCGACGTCGGCGAAGGTGCCGGCATAGGGCCGGACCGACGAGTGCACCCAGAAGCCGGTGTCCGGGCTCGCGGTCAGACCGCCGGCGAGCATCTCACCGAGCGTCTCGCGGGTCCACCACCCTTCCGCCTCGTAGCGTTCGGTCAGCTCAACAGGGATGTTTCGCACGCTTGCCCAGCACCTCCAGCTCGTTGGCGATGCTATTCTCCGCTGGCGAGAATGCCAATACCGTGCTGGGAGAACGTCTGATGATCGACCTCGAGGTGACCGACGGACTTGCGGTGATCACCATCGACCGCCCGCACGCCCGCAATGCCATCTCCCTGGAGACGATGGGTCAGCTCGAGAAGGCGCTCGACGCCCTGGACACGACCGTCGACGCGCGTGCGCTGGCGATCACCGGCGCCGGTGACCGCGCGTTCGTCTCCGGCGGTGACCTCAAGGAACTCAGTGCCCTGCGCACCGAACTCGACGCCTCGGCGATGGCATGGCGGATGCGGGCGATCTGCGACCGGATCGCCGCCTTCCCCGGCCCGGTGATCGCGGCGCTCAACGGCCATGCCCTCGGCGGCGGCGCCGAGGTGGCGGTGGCCGCCGACATCCGGCTGGCGGCCGACGACATCAAGATCGGCTTCAACCAGGTGACGCTGGCGATCATGCCGGCCTGGGGCGGCGCCGAGCGGCTCGCCGCACTCGTCGGCAGGGGTCGTGCGCTGATGCTGGCGGGCGCGGGCACCGTACTCGAGGCGGCCGAGGCCGAACAGATCGGCCTGGTGGACCGGGTGCTGCCGCGCGCCTCCTTCGACGCCGAATGGCGCGCCGTCGCCCAGGCGCTGGCCACCGCGCCGGCCGCCGAGGTGAAACGGGTGGTCAACGGTGTCACCACCGCCGAGGCCGTCGCCGCCTTCGCCCGGCTGTGGGTCTCCGACGCGCACTGGCAGGCCGCGGACAAGGTGATGAAACGGGCGCGGTAGACCGCTCGCCGGAACATGTTCTCTCTAGACGAGAACGCCATTTCCAATTAATGTCAGCCACATGCACGGCGTCGCATAGGCGCTGGGCGACCCCGTCGACACAGGAGGACGTCATGGCGAAGGCGCTCGCGCCCGAGATCTCGACCTGGCCGGACAGTGAACCCCAGCTGATCGGCAGCACCTGCGGCGCCTGTGGCGCCACCGCCTTCCCGGTGCAGGCGCGCTGCCCGAAGTGCAGCAGCGCCGAGATGTCGGACGCGCTGCTGCCGCGGCAGGGCACGCTCGTCGCCTGGACCACCCAGGGCTTCCCGCCCGGCGCCCCCTACAAGGGGCCGACCGGCAAGGACTTCGTGCCGTTCGGCGTCGGCCTCGTCCAACTCGACGACGTCATCCGGGTGGAGGGCAGGCTCACCGAGAACGATCCGGCCAAGCTGCAGTTCGGGATGGCCGTCGAGCTGACGATGATCCCGTTCACCAAGGACGAGGACGGCGAGGAGATCATCACCTTCGCCTTCCAGCCGGTCTGACCCCGCGTACGAGAGGAACAGTCGAGACATGAACGACGTGGCGATCATCGGCGTGGGTCTGCACCCCTTCGGCCGGTTCGACAAGACCGCGATGGAGATGGGCGCCGAGGCGATCCAGAGCGCCCTGACCGACGCGAAGCTGGACTGGAAGGACATCCAGTTCGGCTTCGGCGGCAGTTACGAGGTCTCCAACCCCGACGCGGTCACCCGCCTGGTGGGTCTGACCGGCATCACCTTCACCAACGTGTTCAACGCCTGCGCCACCGCCGCCAGCGCCATCCAGCAGACCGCCGACACCATCCGGCTGGGCAAGTACGACATCGGCATCGCAATCGGGTTGGACAAGCACCCGCGCGGCGCGTTCACCGACGACCCGGCCAAACTCGCTCTGCCGCAGTGGTATGCGGAGAACGGGCAGTTCGTCACCACCAAGTTCTTCGGCATCAAGGCCAACCACTACCTGCACAAGCACGGCATCTCCGAGGAGACGCTGGCCCGCGTGGCCAACAAGAACTTCCGCAACGGCGCGATGAACCCGAATGCGTTCCGCCGCAAGGAGATCTCGATCGACGAGATCATGGCCTCACCGGTGCTCAATTATCCGCTGCGCCAGTTCATGTTCTGCGCTCCCGACGAGGGTGCGGCGGCGGTCATCATGTGCCGCGGCGACATCGCGCACCGCTACACCGACAAGCCGGTGTACGTGAAGGCAACGGAGATCCGCACCAGGACGTTCGGCGCCTACGAGGTGCACGCCACGTCCGCGCCGCTCGACGAGGATGTCTCCCCCACGGTGTACGCCGCCCGCGCGGCCTACGAGCAGGCCGGGATCGGACCCGAGGACGTCGATGTGGCGCAGCTCCAGGACACCGACGCCGGCGCCGAGGTGATCCACATGGCCGAGACGGGCCTGTGCGCCGACGGCGAGCAGGAGAAGCTGCTGGCCGACGGCGCCACCGAGATCGGCGGGTCGATCCCGGTCAACACCGACGGCGGCCTGATCGCCAACGGTGAGCCGATCGGCGCGTCGGGGCTGCGCCAGGTGCACGAGCTGGTGCGCCAGCTGCGCGGCGAGGCCGGCGACCGACAGGTCCCCGGGGAGCCAAGGGTCGGGCTGGCTCAGGTGTACGGCGCGCCCGGCACGGCGTCGGCCACCATCCTGTCGACCTGAACCCACCGTTGCCCTGCGGGTAGCCGATCGGCTACCGTGGCTGACTAGCCGACCGGCTAGGGCCGCGTTCAGCGCGACCCGCCCACCGTCGCAACGCATCGAGGTTCGATGACCCTCACCGAGACCGACAGCTCGCCGCGATCCGCCGACGTCACCACCCAGTCGGTCAGCCTGTGGGCCGCGCTGGCGGCCGCGGTGGTTCTCCTGGTCGCGTTCGTCGCCTTCCCCGGCTTCTTCCCGCCGATGTCGCCCACACTGCCGGCCGAGGAGGTCGCGGCGTTCTACCGGGATAACGCCGCGATGATCCGGTTCAGCATGATCACGTTCAACCTCTGCGCGATCATGCTGCTGCCGTTGTTCCTGGTGATCGTCGTCCAGATGAAGCGGATGGCGGGCCAGAGCCATGTGCTCGCTTACTGCTACCTGACCGCGGTCGTCAGCGGCGCAACGATTTTCGCGCTCGCCGACATCTTCTACCTGGTGGCCGCGTTCCGTCCGGATCGCGGGCCCGAGCTGGTGCAGCTGCTCAACGACATGGCCTGGATCATCTTCATCGCACCGGTCGGCATGCTGGTGGCCCAGAACCTGCTGCTGGCGCTGGCCGTGTACTTCGACAGCGGTCCGCGGCCGGTGTTCCCGCGCTGGGTCGGGCACTACTCGCTGGCGACGGCGCTGGCGATGGCGCCCGCCGCGGCCGCAGCGGTGGTCACCACCGGACCACTGGCCTGGGACGGTGTGGTGTCGTTCTGGCTGCGCAACGGCGCGTTCGCCGCCTTCGTGGTGGTGATGTTCTTCGTGCTGCGCTCCGTCCTGCGCAGGCAGGCCGCCGAGGAGCGCGACGCGGCGGTGCCCGCCCGATGAGCACGGTCACCTCCCGCGCCGAGCGGCCTCCGGAGCAGCCCGGCGAGGCCGCTCAGGTACGACCGTCGGCGGGCAAGCGCGACATCTGGATCGTGTTCTGGATCGTGCCCGCGTTCTACACCGCGTTCGGCGTCATCTTCTTCGCGCTGGCGCGCACCATGCCCCCGCCGCGGCCCGACGTCACCACCGCACAGAAGGCCGAGTTCTTCGCCGCGCACCAGCTGACCATCCAGATCGGCTTCGGGCTGCTCATCCTGATCGTCGGCGGCGCGGGGGTGGCCAACGGGATCGTCGTCTACCACATGAAACGGATGACGGCCGGCTCGGTCTGCGCGTATCTCTACATGGGCGGCATGGCCGTCGGTGCGTTGCCCGGCTGCCTGCTGGTGGCGTTCTGCTTCCTGACGGCGGCGCTGCGGCCCGACCGCGACCCCGAACTGCTGGCGCTGCTCTACGACCTCGGCTGCCTGTCCTACGTCGGATCGCTCGGCTGCTTCGCCGCGGCCTACTTCGGCTTCGCGATCGCCATCCTCTACGACCGCAACGGCGTCTTCCCCAAGTGGCTGGCCTACGTCACGGTCTGGCAGATCGTCACCGAGATCATGGCGGCGCCGCTCTTCGTGGTGGGCGCCGGGCCGTTCTCCTGGAACGGGTCGATGGCCTTCTGGTCCGGGACGCTGATCTTCGGTTTCTGGCTGTCGTGCGTCATCTTCTTCCTCCGCAAGGCCACCGAGGAACAGCCCGCCGACGAACTGCCGCTGGACTGAGGCCGGCCATGACAGACACCCGACAGGACGCCGTGACCGCTCCCGCCACCGGCACGCGACCGCACCTGCCCGGCGACGGCGCGATGTGGGTGATGGTGCTGGGCGACCTCATCATCTTCGGCGCCTACTTCGTGATCTTCATGGTGCACCGGGCGATGGCGCCGCAGGAGTACCTGCACGCCCAGCAGGACCTCACCCTCAACGTGGGTGTGCTCAACACGCTTGTACTGCTGACGAGTTCGTGGTTCGTCGCCCGCGGCGTGGTGGCGGCGCGGTCGGGCGACCCGTTCGCCGCCCTGCGGTGGACGTACGGAGGCGCGGTCTGCGGCGTGTTGTTCATCGGCGTCAAGGCCTATGAGTGGTCGGTCAAGATCGCTGCGGGCCACACGTTGGGCAGCGGCGAGTTCTGGTCGTTCTACTACATGCTCACCGGCATCCACCTCTTCCACGTCGCCCTGGGCCTGCTGATCATCGGCATCGTCGTCCGCGAGCTGCGCGACCCGCACCGCCGCCGGATGTCGATGGTCGAGTCCGGCGCCGTCTACTGGCACATGGTCGACCTGCTGTGGATCGTCATCTTCGCCCTGCTCTACGTGATGAGGTGACTCCGTGACCATCGACGCTTCCCCGGCCGCCGCTTCGAGGGCGTCGGCTGACCGGGCGGTCACGGTCGCCTGGATCGTGCTGTCGGCGATCACCGTCGCGTCCTGGTGGCTCGCACCCGCCCACGGCGACCACGACGCGGTGGCCAGCATCCCCTTCACGCTGGCGGTGATCGCGCTGGGATTCATCAAGGGCCGGTTGATCATCCGGTACTTCATGGAGGTCAGAGACGGGCCGCGGTGGCTGCGCTGGGCCACCGACGCGTGGCTGGTGGCGCTGTGGGCCGCGGTGCTGGCGATCTATCTGTACTGAGCGGCTCGGGCAAACGGCGCTATCTCTGGAAGTCCTGTTCTAATATTCGATAATGCTGTTTCCGATCCGGCCCGCCGTCGCGACCGCCGCGGCGTTCGCCGCCATGATGTCGATGGTCGGTTCGGCCAACGCCCAGCCCGCACCGCCGCCGCCCCGGGTGATGCATCACGTCAAGTACACCGTCTTCACCGAGGTGCCGGTGCCCGAGGCGGAGATCTACTACCGCAACGTCGATCCCCCGAACTGGGCGGAGTACAGCCACAACTCGTACAAGTTCAGCCCGAAGACCTGGGCGGCCCTCGGGCCGGACCAGATGTGGACGCTGGACGTCATGCTCGCCGATCCGGATCAGTGGGCCATGGTCACGGCCACCACGTTCTACACGACCGAGCACGCGAACTTCCACTGCGTTCTCGCCGTCGACGGGGTCGTGGTCAAGACAGATGCCGGCCCCAAGGGCGCGCTCTGCTCAATCCGCCCCTGGTGAATCGACGGGCACCGGCTCCCCCTCGATCGCCCGGATCTGGTCTTCGAGGAACGACACGATCTCCGAGTGGCCCAGTGACATCCCCAGGCTGCGCTCGAACACCAGGACCTGTGACGCGCCGGTCGCGAAGAACGTCCACACCACGGCAGGCACCGTCGAGGTGTCCACGCCGTAGTTCTGCAGCACCACCTTCATGGCCTTCGTCTGTTCCTCACGGGCCCGCTGCGCGTACAGCGCGATCTCGGCGTGCAATGCCTTGCGGTGATTCGCCAGGCCCATGAATTCGAGCGTCAGGCGGGTCGCCGACGGATCTGTCATGAAGCGCCACAGCGCCCACAGCGGCTGCGGCGACGCCAGCGCCCGCGCCTGTGCCTCCAGACCCTGCTCGGCACGACGCCGGAACAGCGCCAGGAACAGCTCGTCCATGGTGCGGAAGTAATAGTGCACCAGCTGCGGTTTGAGGTCGGCCTTCTCGGCGACGCGCCGCGACGTCACCGCCGCGTAGCCCTCGTCGATCATCAACTGCTCGGCGGCCTCGAGCAGTACGACCCGGTTCCTGGCGTCGGGCGCCCCGATCCGGCGCGGAGAAGCCACGTCGCAACACCTTCCGTCGGAATGACTGGTGGACACCGGGATAGTAGCCGCCGCCGGGCGCTGTGACCTTGACCACGACCCTACGGCATGCTAAGCAGATGCTCAGCACTTTCAGCCCAGAGCGCCGACTCCCTGTCGCGCCACCGCAGTGTTCAGTTTCTCGAAGGGACGCCCCCAGATGACCGACTACGACACCATCGACTACTTCACCGATCCGTCGCTGGTGCCCGATCCGCACCCGTACTACGACCACATGCGCAGCAAGTGCCCCGTCCAGCCCGAGCCGCACTACGGCGTGCTGGCCATCACCGGCTACGAGGCTGCCAACTCGGTCCTCAAGGACAGCGACACCTTCTCCTCCTGCATCGCGCTCGGCGGCCCGTTCCCGCCCCTGCCGTTCACCCCGGAGGGCGACGATCTGACCGCGCAGATCGCCGCCAACCGGTCGCAGCTGCCGATGTTCGAGCACATGGTCACCATGGACCCGCCCGAGCACACCGACGCCCGGTCGCTGCTGAACCGGCTGCTGACCCCCAAGCGGCTCAAGGAGAACGAGGACTTCATGTGGCGCCTCGCCGATGAGGTGCTCGACGACTTCATCGAGGCAGGCTCGTGCGAGTTCCTGTCCTCGTACGCCAAGCCGTTCTCACTGCTGGTGATCGCCGACCTGCTCGGTGTCCCCGAGGAGGACCACGAGGAGTTCCGCAACGTGCTGGGCGCCCCGCGTCCGGAGACCCAGGTCGGCCGACTGGACGGCTCCAACGTCGGCCTGAACCCGCTCGAGTGGCTCGACGACAAGTTCATCTCCTACCTCGCCGAACGCAGGAAGAACCCGCGCAACGACGTCCTGACCGGGCTGGCGACGTCGAAGTACCCGGACGGGTCGACGCCGGAATTGATCGAGGTGGCCCGTTCGGCGACGTTCCTGTTCGCCGCTGGCCAGGAGACCACCACCAAGCTGCTGTCCGCCTCCATGCGGGTGCTCGGCGACCATCCCGAGATCCAGCAGGCACTGCGCGAGGACCGCAGCCGCATCCCGACATTCGTCGAGGAGTCGCTGCGGATGGACGCCCCGGTGAAGAGTCAGTTCCGGCTCGCCAAGAAGCCGGCCAAGGTCGGCGACACCGAGGTGAAGACCGGCACCATCGTGATGGTCTGTCCGGGTGCGGTCAATCGCGATCCCAACCGCTTCGACGATCCGCACGAGTTCCACCTCGACCGCAAGAACGTCCGCGAGCACATCGCCTTCGGGCGCGGCGTGCACTCCTGCCCGGGCGGGCCGCTGGCCCGTGTCGAGGGCCGGGTGTCCATCGAGCGCCTCCTCGACCGGATGGCCGACATCACCATCGACGAGGAGAAGCACGGGCCGGCCGATGCCCGCCGCTACGAGTACGAGCCCACGTTCATCCTCCGCGGCCTGACTGAGATCAACATCAAGTACACGCCCGTGTCGTGATCGGTGCCGCCGCTGCCCCTTTCAGGGGGCGGCGGCGCTCACTCGGTGCCGCGCAGAGGCAGATCGCCGCGCTCCCAGTAGGCGCGGTTGTTCATCGCGACACAGGTGAGGAACAGACCGTCCGGAGCCTGTGCGACCTCGCCGACGAACTCCGGGCACAGGTCGTACAGGTTCTTCACCCCGTGCATCTCGGGTGACCGGAACCAGCGGGGTTCGTACCGCCGGGCGGAACCGCAGAACACCAGACGGCCCCAGGACGTCACGCCGAACGCGTAGTAGGTGCTGTTGTTGCAGTAGGAGCCGAGCACGATGTTGGGTGCGATACCGGGTGTGCAGTTCGGGTTGTTGCACGGCGCCCCGGCCGGCGGTATCGGCGGAGGGATCTGCGGCTGTGCCGCTGCCTGCGGCGCCATCAGGGTCGCCGCCGCCACCACCGGAGTTGCCCACGCAGCAAGTACCGCGACGATCGATCGCATCAGATCATCTTCACACAAGGAGTAATCAAATTCTCGCTTTCGGAGAGCCAAGCTCCAGCAGCGAATTATGCTGGTGGCCATGCGCGTAGACCGAGTGCTCGGCACCATGGCGATGTCCGTGGCAACCCTCTTTGGCGGCGTCGTCGCGGCAGCTCCCGCGGACGCCGCACGGGAGGTCGCGCTCAACGGCACCTACCGGGTGTTCTCCGACGGTGAATGGGCACGCCGCGACGAAGTTCTCTTCGACGTGCCCAGTGAGACCCAGACCTGGACCGTGAACACCAGCTGCGTCAGTCCGATCGAGTGCACCGGCACGGTGACCAGCAGTCTCGGCTGGACAGGCTCCGCCCGCCTCGACGACTTCTGGTTCATCGAGCACGACATCCCGAAGTGGGCGCCGTGCCCCGACGGCACCTTCGCGCGCGCGCACCAGACGTTCCTCATCTTCGGCTTCGACCCGGTGACCGAGGAGCGCGTCGTGTCGGCGGAGTTCCTCCAGGGCCGCAACATCACCAAAGCGCCGAGCGGGTCGTGCGGCCGTAATGCGGTTCTCGACTTCGAGCTGCCCGTACGGGTCGAGCGCATCAGCCGCTGACCGGACGCACCACCGGGGCGCCGCCTGCGCGGTTCCGCGGGACCGCCGCGACGTGCAGCGGCTCCGCGGGCGAGATCAGCTCGGCAGCATGTCCTTCCACGACTTGTCCGCACCGACGAGGTTGGTCTGCGTCCGCAGTTGCCCGTCAGCCGTGAGGTACTGACCGGTGCGCGGATCGTAACGCTGGAATGCCACCGCAGGCCCGTCACCGTCGAACGCACTGGGGGTGGCCGGTACCGCCCCGTCCGCGGGCAGAAGTGCCGGCGGCGACGGTGCGTCCGGCGGCGGCGCGATCGGAGTTCCGTTGAGCGAGTTGCCTGCCGGCGGCGGTGGTGGCACCGGGGCTTGCGGCAACGCGGGTTGCGCGGGCGCCATGGGTGCGGGCGCCGCATCCGGTGGCGACGCGCCCGGTGGCGGCTGCGGGGTGAACGCGCCGGGAGGCGTTCCCGACGGCACTGCACCCGGCGGCAACGGTGTCCCCTGGACCGGAGCGTAGATCCGCTCGTTGAAGTCCACGATGTCGTGCGGCGGCAGCCCGTTCTTGATCAGGTTCGGATCGAACGCATAGGGCCCGGTGTAGTGCTGGCGGATCACCTGCGGGACGAAACCGCGTGGGTCGTTGCATAATTCGACTGTCGGGGCGCGCTTGCCGGGTTTGCCCTGGCACGGGTAGTTGCGCGCACCGCGGACGTTGATCGGGGAGTCCTGCGGCAGCTTGCAATACAGGCCGTCAGGCGTGTCGATCGACGTCTCGTCCTCCGGAGATCGCCACTGCGACGGCGGCAGGAATCCGACGGTGCAGGGCGGCGGGTCGCTGATCGTCAGCGCGAAGTCGGCGAACGGCAGGCCGGTGGGGTTCTTGTTGGGTAGGCCGAATGACTGCTGTGCCGCGATGATTCCCGGGAACATCACGATCAGCTGTTCGAGCGACCGGTTGTAGGTGACCAGCACCTGTCCCACCGTGGTGAGGTTGGCCAGCAGGGTCGGCAGGGTCGGCTTCACCTGCTCGAGCAGTGCGCTCACCTCCTGCGCGAAGCCTGGACCGCGCTCCAGCAAGGTGCGGATCTCCGGGTCGTTCTGCTCGAGTTGACCGGTGACGCCGGCCAGGCTGCGAGCCCATGTCCGAATGGAATCCGTGGTCTCCGCCTGGGATTCGAGCAGCGGCTTGGCATCGTCGACCAGGGTGCGCGCCTCACCGGAGGCGCCGCGCACGTCCGTCGACAGTTTGGCCGCCGAGTCGAGCAGGGATTGGAAGTCGGGACCTGCTCCGTTGAAGGCCTTGAACGCCTCGTCGAGGAGGTCGGCGATGCGGTCTCCCGGGATGGATTCGACCAGCGAGCTGAGCTCGTCGAGGACCGGCCCGACGGGCTGCGGGATCGTGGCGTCGCGCACCGAGATCCGTGATCCGTCGGTCAGGTACGGGCCGGAGTCGGTCCGGGGTCGTAGGTCGACGTACTGCTCGCCGACGGCCGAGACGCTGCGCACCTCGGCCTCGAGATCGGCGGGGATCTTCGGCGACGTCTCCAACGAGAGAACCGCCTCGGCGCCGTTCTCGGTCAGATTCACCGAGGTCACCTTGCCCACCTGAACGCCGCGGTAGGTCACGTTGCTGAACTGGTACAGGCCGCCGCCGGCAGGGAGCTCGAGGGTCACGGCCAGGCGGCCGATTCCGAGCAGAGTCGGCACCTGCATGTAGGCGAACACCATCACCCCCACCCCGACCACCGAGGCGATGGTGAAGATGATCAGCTGCGTCCGAACGAACCGGGTGAGCATCAGCCACCTTCCGAGGTCGGCGGGAGCGCTTCGGCGGGCGCAGGCGCCGGAACCGCTGGAGGCGGTGGCGCCGCGGGGCCGAACGGCCCCGCGAAGATCTGTCCCGGCGCAATGCTCTGCGCTGAGGGTGCCCAGGGATTGGCCGGCGGTGGCGGTGTGACGGGCAGCAGCGGTTCGGCCACGGCGGGCATGGGCGCCACCTCACCCACCTCACCCGCGGGTGCGGCCGGCGCGTCAGGCGAATCCCGCTGCGGCGGAGCCACACCGATGGCCATCGGATCGTAGGAGTAGTTGAGGTAGTAGGGGTCACCCGGGGCCGGGATGAGCTTGGCCTCCTGGTCCTCCCATCGGGTACCGAGCAGCAGCGACCGCTTGAACTTCGGGTAGGTCAGGTCGAAGGTGGCGAAGAGGTTGATGTAGTCGCCCTTGGTGATCCGGTCGGCGAAGGTCGGACCGTACGGGAACGCGGTGGCCCACAGCAGTGCGAGGTTCAGGTCAGGTCCGATGTCGGCGATTCTCTGCAAGGCGGGCTCGAGGTTCTGCAGATTGGTCACCAGGTCGTCGCCCGCGTTGTTCACCAGGGTGGTCGCGGTGTCGCTGAACGTACCCAGCTTCTCCAGGGCCGTGGTCAACGTGGGCCGCTCCTTGATCAGCACATCGAGGGCGGGCGGAATGTCCTTGAGAGCGCGGCTGATCATGTCGCGCTGTCCGGCGAACCGGCCCGCGAGTTGGTTCAGCTGCTGTATCGACGCGATGATGTTCGCCCGCTGCTCGTCGAGCACACCGACGAAGTTGTCGAGGCGGGTGAGCAGTTCGCGGATCTCCGGCTCGCGCCCGGACAGTGCGCGGCTGGCGTTGTGGATCACGTCGCCGATCTGTCCGAGCCCGCCCCCGTTGACGACCGCGGCGAGCGACGACAGCGTGCGCTCGGTGGACGGGTAGGTCGACGAGTCGGTGAGCGGGATGGTGGTACCGGGCTGCAGCCGTCCCTCCGGGCTCTCACCCAGTGGGGTGTTCAGCGCGAGGTGCATCGAGCCCAGCAGGCTGGTCTGCCCCACGGTGGCCACCGCGTTGGCGGGCACCACCACGTCGGGCTTCACCGAGATCTCGACGTCGGCATGCCAGTTCTTGACCGTCATCTTCCCGACGCTGCCCACCACGACGTCGTCGATCATCACCGGTGAATTGGATTCCAGGGTGCCGACATTGGGCACCTCGACCTGATATGTGACGGCGTCGGGTCCGCGGCCGTCCGCGCCTGGCAACGGCAGTGAGTTGACGCCCTGGAACGAGCACCCGGACAGCGTCAGCACCGCACAGGACGCGATCGCGGCGCGCCGCATCGGAACATGCCGGGTCATGATGGCGGGTTTCCTTCCGCGGGCAGCAGTGGCGTGTTCGGTGCCGGCGCCGGAGCGGCGTCGTCGACCGTTGAGCCCGGCGGGGCCGCAGGCAGCAGCATCGCGTCGACCGACGGTGACGGCTGCACAGGGATATTGGAGATGATGGTCGGCGGCGCCGGTATCGGTGCGCCCGGGTAGAGCGCCGGAGACGGGATGGCCGGCGCATCGCGGTCGGGCTGGTAGATCCCCGGCGGTCCCGGTGGCGCACCCCAACCGGGGGGCGGCGGGATGTCGCCTGCGCCGGTGTAGGCGGAGACGGTCGGCCGCGGCTCGGGCGGGTCGCCGGGCCCGGCTCCGCCGGGCGCCAGTTTCGGGTCGGTGTAGATCATCCGCTTGGGATCGATCGCCGGCCTGAGATAGGCGTTGATCGGGAACGGGATGTTGTTGAAGTTCAACAGCCGCGCCGCGGGCCCGAGGTATTGCGCGCAGAGCTTGGCGGTCTCGGGCGCGCTGACGTTGGCGACGGCGCCGATCATGCCGCAGATGATCTGCGTCGGGTTCGAGAAGTTGTTGAAGGCGAACGCGCCGGTGACCGCACCGCTGTTCGGGTAGTAGATGTTCTCGAAGTTCGCGATCGCGTTCGGTGTGATGTGCAGGACGTTCTCCAGCGCAAGCCGGTTGTCCACCAACACCTGCGTCACGTTTGCCAGCCGCTGTACCTGTTCCGACGTCTGGTCACGGCTGCCTGCCACGAAGCGCTGCACCTCGCCGATGGCGACCGACAGGTCCGACAGCGCCGCGTCGAGATCGGATCTGTTGTCGTCGAGGACGCTGGTCAGACTTGCCAGCCGGTTCTGGAACTGGACGATCTGCTGCTTGCTGTCCCGCATCGCAGTGACGAAGATCTGCAGGTTCTTGATGATGTCGACGATGTTGCCGCTGCCTTCGGCAAAAATCCTTGCAGCGCCGGACAATTGGGACAGGGTGCTGCGCAGCTTCTCGCCGTTGCCGTCGAGCGCGTTGGCCGCGCTGTCGACGAATCGGGAGACCGAGGTGCCGTCCACGCCCTTGTCCGGGCCCAACTCGGTGGCCAGCCGCATCAGCTGGTCCTTCACCTCGTCCCACTCCACCGGGACCGCGGTCTGGCTCTGCGGGATCACGCCGCCGTCCCGCATGGTCGGCCCGTCGCCCTCTCGGTAGGCCGGCGTGAGTTGCACATACCGCGCGGCAACCAGGTTCTGGGCGACGATCACCGCTTTCGCGCCCTCCGGTACCGGGACGCCGCGGTCGATGCTCATGCTGATCTTCGTCTGCGTGCCCTCCGGGGTGATCGCCTCGATCTTGCCGACCTTCACCCCGGCCACGCGCACCTCGTCCCCGGCATAGATGGCGGTGGCCGTCGAGAAGTACGCGTTGATGTTCGTGGGGCCGAAGAATGCCTTCTTCACGAGATAACCTCCGCCGGCCACCAGGACGACGGCCAGCAGGATCGCGGTCCAGGCCGCGAGGCGCTTACGGGTTGCCATCATCGGGGAGGTCTCCTGGCTGCGGGATGCCGTTGACGGGGAACGGGAGCTCGGCGCGCGGTCCAACCGCGTCCGGTGGCTGCCCGGCGTTCACACCGCGGCGGAACCCGAATGCATAGTCGAGGAACGGCTGCAGCAGCTGGCCGAAGATCAGGTTCGGCACGAATGCGTTGTAGTACGCGCCGTTCGAGACGATCTCACCCTGGGTCAAATAGTATTTCGCGGCGCCGGGCAGCATCTTGGCCAGGCTGTCACGGTTGCGCTCCAGCATCGCGGTGACGCTGTTCAACTGCTCGAGCGTCGGACGCAGTTCGGCCTCGTTGTCGGCCACCACTCCGGTCAGCTGCCGGGAGACCGCGGAGATGCTCGCCAGCAGGCTGGTGATGGCATAGCGACGTTCGTCGAGCACCGCCAGAAGGTCGTTGGCGTTGAGGATCAGCGCGTTCACCTGACTGCTGCGCTCGGAGAAGATCTGGGTGACATCGCCTGCCGTGCGCAGCAGTTCGGCCAGGCTCTCGTTGCGGTTGTTGAGCGACTGCGACACCCGCGAGAGGCCGTCGAAGGTCGGCCCGAGCTGTGGGGACACCTGATCGAGCGTCTGCGCGAGGGTGTCGAGCGACTGGTTGAGCGCCTGGGTGTTGGTGTCGCGGGTGTTGGCGGTCAGCTCGCCGACCGCGTCGGTCAACGAGTACGGCGAGGTGGTCCGGCTGGTCGGGATGACCTGGTCGGGCGAGAGCGTGCCGCTGCCTTCGGATTCCAGCGTCAGCACGCGCTCACCGAGCAGGCTGCCGGTGCGGATGTGGGCGGTGGTGTCCGAACCCAGCGCGTACTTGCTGTTGATCGTGAACTTGACCAGGGCGTCGCCGTTGTCGAGTTCGATCGACGACACCGACCCGACCTTGATGCCCGACACGGTCACGTCGTTGCCGCTCACCAGCCCACCGGCCTCGGTGAACAGCGCCTGGTAGCGCAACGCGGTCGCCCACGAGATCAGCCGTTCCGGCTGGAGTCCGACGACGATGACCAGGATGATGACGGCCACGCCGATGAAGCCTGCCCGGACGAGCTGAGGGCCGCGGTATTTGAGCATTACTCGTCCACGCACCTTCCGGTCTCTTGTTTGATCCAGGGGAACACCACCGTGCGGCCCTCCAGATCACTGGCGCGGAACGTGACACCGCAGATGTAGTACGGGAAGAACGCGCCGTACGACCCGACGCGTGCGAGCTTGCGATAGATCTCGGGGAGCCGCTGGATGGTGGCCTCGAGGCGCTCCAAATCGGTGTTGAGCACCGGAGCCAGCCGGTGCAACTGGTCGACGGTGCCTGCGAGGGGGGACCTGGCACGACCGAGCAGATCGGCCAGTGAGGTCGTTCCGTTGTCCAGCGACTCGATGGCTGTGCCGATCGGGTCGCGGTCCTGCGAGAGCCCGGAGATCAACTGCTCGAGTTTGTCGATGGCTCCGGAGAACTCGTCCCCGTCCTTGGACAGTGTGTCCAGCACCGTGCGCAGTTCGTCGATCAACTGCTCGATCACCTGGTTGTTGTCGGCCAGCGAGTTGCTGAACGACGAGGTCTTGCTGAACAGCGATTCCAGCGTGCCGCCCTGACCCTGCAGTATCTGCACCAGGGATCCGGTGAGCGCGTTGACATCCTGCGGGTTCAGGCCCTGGATGACCGGTTTGAGCCCGCCCAGCAGCAGATCCAGATCGAGCGCAGGCGCGGTGCGCTCCTCGGGGATCTGCGATCCGACCGGCAGGATCTTCGTCGAATCCGGCGTGTCGACGAGCTCGACGTAGCGGTCCCCCACCAGGTTCAGATACCGGATCGCGACCTTCGTCCCAGTGGTCAGCTGGGTGCTGCGGTCGGCCTCGAAGGTCACCAGCACCTTGCGATCGGGCTGGAGTTCGACGCCGTTGACAGTGCCGACGCGAATACCGGCGATCCTGACCGTGTCGCCCGTCTTCAGCCGGGAGGCATCGGTGAAGACAGCCGAATACTCCTCGCTCGCACCGGTTCTGGCATCGCTGAAGACGAGGAACACGAAGGCCGTCAGCAGCACGCTGACGATCGCGAACACCCCCAGCTTGATCAGCGTCGGTAGCAACCGCGTCATCCCGGCATTCCGATCTGTGGGCTGTTGCGCGGCGGACCGTCGAGCGGCCCGTAGAGCCAGTTCTTGAGTCCCTCGGAGTTCAGCAGGATGCCGGCGTTGCCGTACTGCGCGGGGTTCGAGCCGACATCGCCGACGATGAACGGCGGCCTGAACTCAGCCGGCTGCTCGGGCAGACCGAGTTCCTCGCAGAAGTCGGCGCCGCCGCTGGAGGCTGCGACCTTCGGCAGGTCACCGGGGTAGCGGTAGCGCTCGACACCGAGGGTCAGGCCGGCGTTGACCAGGATGCCCGAGTACTGCGGCGGGGACTTCGCGAACGGGATGAGGCCGCCGACACCGCACCAGATCGACTCCCGGTACTTGTTGAGCAGCTCCGACGTCGGCACCAGCTCGCGGAGAAGGTCGGTCAGCGCCTGCTGGTTTCCGCCGACGACCTCGTTGCCGATGTCGGCGAGACCGATGCTGCTGACCAGGAAGGCGTCGAGGTTCTGCTGCTGGTCGACGATGGAATTGCTCACCGACGTGGTGCTCTGGATGGTCGACAGGAAATCCGGTGTCGCATCGGCGTACGCGGTCAGCGTGGGCACCAGGGCCTCCATGTCGCGCGACAGGTTCGGCAGGCTCGGCTCGAGCTCGGCGAGCAGCGCGTTGAAGTCGACGAGGGTCTTGCCGAACTGCTCACCGCGTCCGTTGAACGCCGACGAGATCGCGCCAAGCGTCTCGTTGAGCTTCGCCGGGTCGATCTTGTCCAGCACGTTCACCAGTTGCTGGAACACCGTGTTCACCTCGACGGTGACGTGCCGGTTCTCGATGATCTGACCGGCCGCAAGTCGCGTCGGCTCGGGATCGGGCGGCGGCACCATTTCCACGAATTTGGCGCCGAACACGGTGGTGGAGGCGATGTCGACGAGAACATTCGACGGGATCAGTTTCAGCTGGTCCGGATTCATCGCCAGGTGCAGCACGGCTTTGCCGTCGGCGCGTTCCTCGATCGAGGACACCTGGCCGACCTGGACGCCACGCATCTTCACCCGGGCCTCGGGGTTCATCACCAGGCCTGCCCGGTCGGCGATCACCGTCACCGGCACCGTGCTGGTGAAACTGCCACGGAACAGGCCGATCGCCATGGCGATGATGAGCCCGAAGACCACGATGGTGCCGAGTCCGGCCAGGGCGGCGTAATTCCGGCCGCCGGTGTTGCTCTGCGCCATGATCCCCCCTAACCCGACAGGTTGAAGTTGCCGTTGGAGCCGTAGACCGACAGGGACACCAGAAGGGTCACCGACACCACGACGATGAGCGAGGTGCGCACGGCGTTGCCCACAGCGTTACCCACCCCCGACGGCCCCCCCGACGCGAAATAGCCGAAGTAAGTGTGCACCAGCAGAATCGAGATCGCCATCAAAATGGCCTGAAGGAATGACCACAAAAGGTCGATCGGGTTGAGGAACGTGTCGAAGTAATGCGAGTACAGCCCGCCGGACTGCCCGAGCAAGAACACCGTGGTGAACTGGCTGGCCACGAACGACAGGATGACCGCGATCGCGTACAGCGGTGTCACTGCGACCATTCCGGCCACGATCCGGGTGCTCACCAGGTACTCGACCGGCCGGATGCCCATGGACTCGAGCGCGTCGATCTCCTCGTTGATGCGCATGGCGCCCAACTGTGCGGTGACGCCGGCGCCGAAGGTGGCGGCGAGGCCGATGCCGGCCACCACCGGAGCGGCGATGCGCACATTGATGAACGCCGCCAAAAAGCCCGTCAGCGCCTCGATGCCGATGTTGCCCAGCGAGCTGTAGCCCTGGATCGCCAGCACGCCGCCGGTGGCCAGGGTCAGGAATCCGACGATCACGACGGTGCCGCCGATCATCGCCAAGGTGCCCGCGCCCATGGAGATCTCGGCGATCAGCCGGATGATCTCCTTGCGGAAGTGCACGGCGGCATGCGGGGTGCCCGCCAGCGCCCGGCCGTAGAACATGGTGTGGTCGCCGATGCGGCTCAGCGTTCCCACCGGCCGACTGAGCTGCTTGGCGATGCGCGGGTACGTGGCCCGAAGCGTGGTCAGGGTTCCCATGTCTAGCCCGTCGTCATCTGGATGCCGATGGCGGTGACCACCACGTTGATCACGAACAGCGCCATGAACGCGTACACCACCGTCTCGTTGACCGCGTTACCGACCGCCTTGGCGCCGCCACCGGTGATCGTCAGCCCGCGGTAGCAGGCGACCATGCCGGCGATCAATCCGAACAGCGCGGCCTTGACACAGGAGATGATCACCTCGGGCACCCCGGTCAGCAGCGTGATGCCCGCAGCGAACGCGCCGGGGTTGACGTCCTGGACGAACACCGAGAACACATAGCCGCCGAGGATGCCGATGATCACCACCAGGCTGTTGAGCAACAGCGCGACCAGGCCCGAGGCGAGCATGCGCGGCGTCACCAGTCGCTGAACCGGGTTGATGCCCAGCACCTCCATCGCCTCGATCTCCTCGCGGATCGTGCGAGAGCCCAGGTCGGCACACATCGCGGTCGCACCCGCGCCGGCCACGATCAGCACCGTCACCATCGGGCCCAGCTGCGTCACCGCGCCGAACGCCGCACCGGCCCCTGACAGATCCGCCGCGCCCAGTTCGCGCAGCAGGATGTTCAGCGTGAACGACACCAACGTGGTGAACGGGATCGCCACCAGCAGCGTCGGCGCCAGCGACACCCGGGCGACGAACCAGGACTGCTCCAGGAACTCGCGCCACTGGAACGGCCTGCGGAAAATGAATCGGATGGCATCGGCGAACATCGCGAACAATCCGCCGACCGCCTGCATCGGCGCCGATGCCCGACCCAGGTTCACCCCTGTCGTCCACCGTTCAGCCATCGGATCCGGGTCCTTCCAGGATGGTGACCGCCGACACCGCTGTCGGGCCACCGATATTGTGCGCCAACCCTATCCGTGCACCGTCCACCTGATTGACCGCCTCCCCGCGCAACTGACCGAAGATCTCGACGCACTGCGCGACGCCGGTGGCTCCCGGCGGATGTCCCTTCGCCTTGAGCCCACCGCTCGGATTGACCGGCAGTGCTCCCCCGACGGTGGTCGTCTCGGTCTCGACGAGCTTGTGGGCCTCGAAGCGGTCGGCGAACCCGAGGTCTTCGTAACTGATCAGTTCAATGCCGGTGAAGTAGTCGTGCACCTCGGCGACGTCCACGTCGGCCGGTGAGAGTCCCGCCATTCCGAACGCCCTCTTGGCCGCCCGCACCGTCGCGGGGAACGTGGTCATGTCCGGCTTGTGCGGATACATCACAGAATCCAGCCCGAGTCCGACCCCGCGGATCCACACCGGCCGGTCGGTGAACCGGTCCACCACGTCCTCGGCCGCCAGCACGAGGGCGGCGGCTCCGTCGCTCTGCGGCGCGCAGTCGTAGACGCCGAACGGGTCGACCACCATCGGCGCGGACATCGCCTGCTCGACGGTGATCTCGAAGCGCAACCGGGCCTTGGGATTGTCCACGGCGTGCCGGTGGTTCTTGACGGCGATCATCGCCAGGTGCTCGCGCGTCGCCGGTGACTCGTGCAGGTAGCGCCGGACGTGCAGGGCGAATCCGGCGGGCGCGACGAGACCCAGCGGGTGGTCCCACGCCATGTCGCGGGTCATCGCCTCCCAGCCCCACAGCATGTCCTTGGTCGCGACCTCGCGCAGCTTGTCCGCACCCATCACCAGTGCGACGTCGGCCGCACCCGAGGCGACACCGTACAGGGCGTTGCGGACGGCGTCATTGCCGGTGGCACAGGAGTTCTCGATGTGTGTGACGGGCAGGTCGTGCAGATCGAGGGTGTCGGCGAGGATGCCGGACGGGAAACCGTCCGTCGTTCCCATCGCGCCGAACCAGGCGGCGTCGAGGTCGGCTTTGGACATGCCCTTGTCGACGCTGGCGGCACAGTCGGCGAAGGCCATCGCCAGGAGATCCTTGATGCCGAAGGCGAAATGCTCGGCGAACGGCGTCATTCCGGCGCCGACGACGGCGACCTTCCTCATGCCGCACCCGCGGAGCGGTCGCACAGCGACTCGCGCGACGATGCCGCGTCGGGTTCAAAGGCATACCCGTAGTCGGGCACACCGGAGCGCACGGCGATCCGGCGCAGCGCCAGCCGGCCACGGTCACCGATGTCCACCGAACCCGGGGCCGCACCGGTCACCTTGACCAACGCCCGCACCGCCACCCCGTCGAGCTCGACGATCACCAGGGAGTACGGCGAGCGCAGGCCGGGCACCGGAATCCGCACGGTGGCTTCGGTGTAGACGGTTCCCGTCTTCGGCAGCGGAACCAGCTCGTAGTCGGTGCTCAGCGAGCAGTCCTCGCCGACCCGGTACCGCGGCGGGAAGTCGAGCTGGTCGCTGCCGGCGTATCTGCCTGCTTCCCAACGAACTTTGGCTTCGAAGGCGCGTTCGTAGGCGGCCAGCGAGATCGGCAGATCCGCGCCGGGGGTGACGCCGCCGTCCGGCAACGGACGTGCCGCCGGTTCTCGTCGATTCACCTGAGCCTCGCCGCCTGCGACCGTGATCCCGGAAAGACTTGCCTGCTCGACCGCAACCAAGGGGCCAATGGTATCGGACTCGGTAAGGCTTGCGAGCGCGAATAATCCGGCACTTGCTCCATAAGTCGGCATATGTGGCGGCGTGCCCGCACACAGCTCCGTCACCTTGTCGTACTCCACGCCGGCGACCGCGACGGGCGTGTCCAACCACGCTGCCGACAGCGATGCCAGCAAGCCTCGCTCGTGCAGCAGCCGCGGATCTCCATAGTCGTGCACCACCCCGACCGCGTTGCGGGTGCGGACGGGCAGGCTGCGGGCCACCCGGGCGGCGGTGCGCACCTTCCTGCCGTGGTCGGCGGTCAGGATCGCCGCGGCGCCCGCCGGATCCAGGTCGACGCCGATGATCAGCGAGCGGGGCCGTGCCGAGCTCACCGCGTCGAGCGTCGCGGGAGCCCCGCCCAACCGCTCGTCGACCTCGAGCTCCGGGTCCAGTCCGAGGCCGGCAAGCAGCACCGCGGCGTTGCTGCTCACCACCGGCGGCAGGTCACGGCTGACCAGCACCACCCGCTCGACCGCTCCACCGGCGTCCAGCGCCGCGCGGCCGGCTTCGACCGCCATCGTGATCGCATCCTCGTCGTCGCCCGCCACCCGGTGCCGGGGTGTTCCCCAGCACGGGAGGTAGGTCCCGATGGAAGCGATGTGTGGCATGGGTTTTTGAGCGACCTTTCTAGGTGACGGCGCCGGCAGTCTTGAGCTCGATGATGCGGTCCCAGTCCAGGCCGAGCTCGGCCAGGATGTCGTCGGTCTGCTCGGCGAACCCCGGCGCCGGGCCGGTCCGCGGTGCGGCGACGTCGAACTGCACCGGGTTGGCGACCAGTTCGAGCTCGCCGGCCTGCACCATGTACTCGTTGGCCCTGACCTGCGCGTCCTGGGCGGCCTGCAGGGTGTCCTGCACGGGCGCCCACGGCCCGGCGAGCGTGGAGAACCGCTCACTCCACTCGACCAGGGGCCGCTTCTTCATCGCCTCGGTGAGGATCTCGTTGGCCGCTGCGGTGTTCTCGGCGATCGACTCCGCCGTGGCGAACCGGGGGTCGTCGGCGAGCTCGGTGAGGTCCATGTGCTGGCACACGTCGGCCCAGAACTTCGTGGGCTGCATCATCACGAACGAGATGTAGCGGTCGTCGGCGGTGGGGTACAGCCCGACGAGCGGGTTGATGGGCGAGCCGTGCACGCCGGGCGGGAAGGCCTCCATGCGTTCGCCGAGATGGTTGGTCAGCGCCACGGTGTGGCCCATCGACCACAGCCCACTGCCCAGCAGCGAGACGTCCACGACCGAAGGTTCGCCGGTGCGCTCGCGCTTCAGCAGCGCTGCGGCGATACCGCCTGCGAGATTGGTGCCGGAGATGGTGTCGCCGTAGGCGGGCCCGGGCGGTCCGATCATGCCGGGCATGTCGGGAGGTGTGATGGTGCGGGCCGTGCCTGCACGGCACCAGAAGGCCGTCATGTCATAGCCCCCCTTCACCGCTTCCTCGCCGCGCGGCCCCAACGCGCTACCCCTTGCATAGATGATGTCGGGCTTGACGGCACGGATGTCGTCGATATCGATACCGAATTTCTTACGGTGCCCCGGCAGGAAGCTGGTGAGGAACACGTCGGCCCGGCGGGCCAGTTCGAGCAGCACATCCCTGCCCTCCGGCACCGACATGTCCAGTCCGATGCTGCGCTTGCCCCGGTTGGCGTGCTCGATGTTCGGATTGGGGTCGCCCTCGACGCGCAACAACCCGGTCTGCCTCAGGCCACGCTGCGGGTCCCCCGTCACCGCATGCTCGACCTTGATCACGTCGGCGCCCCATTCGCCGAGCACCGCACCCGCCGACGGCACGAAGCCGTACATCGCGACCTCGAGCACGCGGATGCCCTCGAGTGGCCCGGTCACATTTCCCGGGTCGCGTCGCTCCTGCCCGCCGGAACTCACGACACCACCCGCGCGAAGGTCTTGGTCTCGAGGAACTCCTCGAGACCCGCGGTGCCCATCTCGCGGCCGATGCCGGACTGCTTGTATCCGCCGAAGGGCGTGTCGGGGTTGAAGTAGTTGCCGCCGTTGATCGAGAAGGTGCCGGTACGGATACGCCGGGCGAGCGCCAGCGCGCGCTCCTCGCTGCCGAACACGGCGCCCGACAACCCGTAGATGGAGTTGTTGGCGATCCGCACCGCGTCGTCGTCGTCGGAGTAGGTGATCACCACGAGCACCGGTCCGAACACCTCTTCCTGGGCGATCTCGCTGTCCGGATGCACGTCGGCGAGCAGCGTGGGCGTGTAGAAGTAGCCGGGATCGACCTTCTCGCCGCCGGTGACCAGGGTGGCGCCGGCCTGCACTGCGCGCTGCACCATGCCGTCGACCTTGTCGCGCTGCTTCTCGCTGATCAGAGGACCCATGTAAACGGACGGGTCGACTGGATTTCCGAAGCGCACGTGCCCGAAGTTGTTCTTGATCAGCTCGACGATCTCGTCCTCGCGGGCCTCCGGCACGAGCAGTCGCGACGTGAGCGCGCAGCCCTGTCCGGCGTGCGTCACCATGCTGAACGCGGAGAACAGCGCGGCCATGCTGAAGTCGGCGTCGTCGAGCACGATCGCGGCCGACTTCCCGCCGAGTTCGAGGAACACCTTCTTGAGCGTCTCGCTGGCGGCGGCCATGATTCGGCGGCCGGTCGGCGTCGATCCGGTGAAGGTGACCATGTCGACGTCCGGGCTGGTCGTCAGCACCGCGCCCACCTCGGGATCGGCGCCGGAGAGCACGTTGACGACGCCGGCCGGAATGTCGGTGTGCTCGGCGATCAGCTCACCGAGGGCGAGGGTGATCAGCGGGGTGTCCGGCGCAGACTTGAGCACCACGGTGCAGCCGGCGGCCAGCGCGGGCGCCAGCTTCGCCAGCGCCAGCTGGTTGGGGTAGTTGTAGGCGATGATCGCGGCGACGACGCCCGCGGCTTCCTTCTCGACCCACCGGTGGTGCTGCATACCGCGGCTCTCGATGTTGCCGAGGTCCTCGGTCATCGGATAGCTCTTCAGCAGATCCGCGTAGTAGCGCACGATCCCGATCGGCTGGTCCAGCTGCGCGCCCTGGCACAGCGACTCCGTCGCGCCCACCTCCGCGATGGTGAGGGCGGCGAGTTCGTCGCGGTGCTCGACCAGCGTGCTGTGCAGCTGTTCGAGGCAGCGCACCCGCAGCTCGACATCGGTCGCCCAGGCGGACTCGTCGAACGCCCGCCGGGCCGCGTCGACCGCGGCGCGGGCATCGGCGACCGTGGCGTCCGGCGCGTGACCGAGCACCTCGCCGGTGGCCGGATTGAGAGAGGGAAACGTCCGCTCGGTCTCGATTAGGCGCCCGTCGATCAGCAGTCTCCGGTCGGCCTTGTGTTCGGACGTCCCGGCACTGTGCGGGGCGATGGAGTCGGCCCCCGGGACGTCTTCCGAGATGGTCGGCGTTTCCTGCATCATCCTCCTAGCGGCACATGTGATGGAAATTTCATTCTCATCGAGGGCGAATCATACATTCACCCAGTGAGAACTCAAGGTTGCGTAGACCGGCTAGTCATAGGCTTACGGTGCCGGGTGAGCAGCATAGGACCCGCTTGACCGCGACGTTTCGAATCTTGCAGAATCGCCACCTCCGAGAGTACGGTTCTCATAATCGGAAGGAAGATTCTTGACGTCTGCGACGACCGCGATCGACCCGGCCGCCCCCTCGAGCGCCGCCGGGCCCACCCCAGCTGAGGCCACCGCAGCGAGGTTCCCAGCGTGAAGAATGCCGTGGTCACCGGAGGCGGCTCCGGTATCGGCGCCGCCATCGTCGCCCGCCTGCGCGCCGACGGCCATCACGTCGCGATCCTCGATTTGAACCCCGGCGACGACGAGTTCGCCTTCGCCGCCGACGTCACCGACCGCGGTCAGGTCGACGACGCCCTGACGGCGGTGCGCGCCAAGCTCGGCCCGATCTCCATCCTGGTCAACGGCGCCGGCCTGGACAGCTTCAAGAAGTTCCACGACGTCACCTTCGAGCGCTGGCAGCGCGTCATCGACGTCAACCTCAACGGCGTCTTCCACTGCGTCCAGGCCGTACTGCCCGACATGATCGAAACCGGCTGGGGCCGCATCGTCAACATCTCGTCGTCGAGCACCCATTCGGGCGCCCCGTACATGGCGCCCTATGTGGCGGCCAAATCGGCGGTCAACGGGCTGACGAAGACGCTGGCGCTCGAGTACGGCCCGGCCGGGATCACGGTCAACGCCGTGCCGCCGGGTTTCATCGACACCCCGATGATGCGGGCGGCAGCCGAGAAAGGGTTCCTCGGCGACCTCGACCAGACCATCGCGGCAACGCCGGTGCGGCGGATGGGCCGGCCCGAGGACATCGCCGCGGCGTGCGCCTTCCTCATCTCCGAGGAGGCCGGCTACATCACCGGCCAGATCCTGGGCGTCAACGGCGGCCGGAACACCTGAACCGCCTCAGCCGGACATCGACCAAGAAACGAAAGGACACCACTGTGGGACGCGTTGAGGGCAAAGTCGCTTTCATCACCGGTGCAGCGCGCGGTCAAGGCCGCAGCCATGCCATCCGGCTGGCCGAGGAAGGCGCCGACATCATCGCCGTCGACATCTGCGCCGACATCGACACCGTCGGATACCCCCTGGCCCGGCCGGAGGACCTCGAGGAGACCGCGCAGTACGTCGAGAAGGCGGGCCGCAAGGCGGTCATCGCCCAGGCCGACGTGCGTGACGCGGCTGCGCTCAAGGCGGCGCTGGACAACGGGGTTGCCGAACTGGGACACCTCGACATCGTCGTCGCCCAGGCCGGCATCGCCGCGATGAAGGGCGCCCCGGCGATGCAGGCGTGGACCGACGGCATCAACACCAACTTCGTCGGCACCATCAACGCCATCCAGGTGGCGCTCCCCCACCTGAAGGAAGGCGCCTCGATCATCGCGACGGCGTCGGCCGCCGCGCTGATGGACGCCTCGAAGAAGGACCGTCCCGGCGCCGATCCCGGCGGGATGGGCTACATGACCTCCAAGCGCCTCATCTCCCAGTACGTGCACGACCTGGCGACCGAACTGGCGGTCCGCAGCATCCGTGCCAACGTGATCCACCCGACCAACTGCAACACCGACATGCTGCAGAGCGAGCCGATGTACCGCTCGTTCCGGCCGGACCTCGAGAAGCCGACCCGCGCGGACGCCGAACTGGCGTTCGGGGTGCAGCAGGCCATGCCGGTGCCGTACATCGAGCCCGAGGACATCACCAACGCCGTGCTGTGGCTGGCCTCCGACGAGTCGCGATTCGTCACCGGCATGCAGCTGCGGGTCGACGCGGGCGGTTACCTCAAGTGGTACGACTACCACGTCTGATTCCGTTGCGCCGCAACATGGTTAGCCGACTGGAGGAAAGCAGTGAAGGTCTCAGTTGACGGCACGCGCTGCCAGGGCCACACGTTGTGCTCGATGATCGCTCCCGACTCCTTCGAACTCGACGACGTCGACGGCCACGCGTCGCCGGTGAACGAGGACGTTCCCGGGGACCAGGAGGAGCAGGTGGCAGAGGCCGCACACTCCTGCCCCGAACAGGCGATCGTCATCGAATGACTCCCACTACCCAGCAGGTCCCGCTCCAGGCAGAGGAGACGACCACGTGAGCATCGACGACGGTGTCACGACCGACGGCGACCGCAAGAAGAACACGTACCACTTCGACCGGCACACACCGGAGTACCGCCTGCAGTTCCAGAAGATCACCGAGGAGATGCAGGCCAAGTGTCCGATGGCGTGGACCGACACCTACGACGGGCACTGGGTGGCCGCCGACAGCAGGCACGTGTTCGAATTGGCTCGCTGTCCCGTGGTGTCCAATCACCACGACATCACCGGTGAGACCCCGTTCAAGGGCATCACGATCCCGAAGGCCAGTCGCGCCACCGTCGTTCGCGGCGGCATCCTCGAGATGGACGAGCCGGAGCACAGCTCCTACCGCGGTGCGCTGAACCCGTACCTGTCCCCTGCCGCGATCAAGCGCTGGGAGCCATTCGTCGACGAGATCACTCGCGCCGCGCTCGACGAGCACATCGCGTCGGGCCGCATCGACTTCGTCGAGCACCTCGCCAACGTGGTGCCCGCGGTGTTCACGCTCGCGATGATGGGCATCGAGCTGAAGAAGTGGAACGTCTACAGCGAGCCCACCCACGCGTCGGTGTACACCCCCGAGCACTCCCCAGAGCGCGAGAAGATCAACGAGCAGCACCGGGAGATGGGCATCGACCTCATCACCAACATGATGGAGATACGCGACAACCCGCGGCCGGGCCTGGTGAACGCTTTGGTGCAGTTGCGCATCGACGGCGAACCGGCACCGGACATGGAGATCCTCGGGAATCTCGGACTCATCATCGGTGGCGGGTTCGACACCACCACCGCGCTCACCGCGCACGCCCTGGAATGGCTTGGTGAGCATCCCGACGAACGCGAGCGGCTGTCCCGAGAACGCACGAAGCTGCTGCATCCCGCCACCGAGGAGTTCCTCCGGTTCTTCACACCCGCGCCCGGCGACGGGCGCACCTTCGCCGACGACGTGGAGGTCGAGGGCCAGCAGTTCAAGAAGTACGAGCGACTGTGGCTGTCCTGGGCGATGGCCAACCGCGACCCGTCGGTGTTCGACAAGCCGAGCGAGATCATGCTCGACCGGAAGGGCAACCGGCACTTCAGCTTCGGTATCGGCGTTCACCGCTGTGTCGGCTCGAACGTCGCCCGCACGGTGTTCAAGTCGATGCTGACCGCGGTGCTCGACCGGATGCCCGACTACGTGTGTGACCCCGAGGGCGCCGTGCACTACGACACCATCGGCGTCATCCAGGGCATGCGCAACCTGCCCGCGACCTTCACCCCCTCCGACCCGCTGGGCCCCGGTCTGGACGAGACGATCGACAAGTTGCAGCGGATCTGCAACGAGCAGGAGCTCGCCCGGCCCATCACCGAGCGCAAGGAACCGGCGGTAATCGACTGATCTCCATGCCGAGGTCGAGGCGAAATGGTTCTATGGGCCGGGGGAAGAACGGGAGGGAAGAAGCAGTGAAGCTCGTCAGGGCCGGCATCTCAACCGCCGCTGCGGCGTTCGCCGTCGCCGTGTTCACCGTGACCGCGATGGTCACGGCCCCGCCCGCATCCGCGATGCGCCTGGGCAACTATGACCTGCTCACGAACCGCTACGACCGGGCATCGTGGATGTGGTACCTCTCCTTCTGCGTTCCGGAGAAGAGCGCCGACTGCGCCAAGGTCAGCGCGCGGCCGCGGTTGAAGTTCTACGAGTACTACGAGAACAAGGCCTATCTCAAGGACGGTCGCTGGACGTTGGTCGTCGACGTGCCGGACGGTCTCCGGTGCCCCGGATACAATCTCCCGACCCGCGAAACCTACGTCTGGGACGACGTCACACTCGCCGGCACGATCGACTCCCGGTACAACGTCGGCTGCTTCAACGGCCCGCCCGGCACCCAGTTCTGGACGTTCGCGCTGCGGCGGCTGTAGCCGCCCGCGCCTGTCCCACGGCGGTGGTCGCGCTGTAACGACCAGAACCCTTGGAACGACATGCTGTTAGCCTGTAAAAGAAAGCGGGCAACAACCTGTCGGAACGGGGTAGAAGCAGTTATGAAGCGTGCAAGAGTGCTGGCGGCAATCGGTGGTGGACTGGCGGTCTCCGCCCTGAGCCTCTCGGCCGGAGTGGCGTCCGCGCAGCCGAATCTGGATGCGGTCGTGAACACGACGTGTAGCTACGACCAGGTGATCGCGGCGCTGAACGACCAGCGGCCCGATCTCGCCGCCGAGGTGAATTCGTCGCCGGGGTTCCAGGGGCAGCTGCGCAGCTTCCTGGCGTCGGGGCCGGCCCAGCGGCAGCAGACCGTGAACTTCCTGAAGGGCAGCTCGATGGCACAGGCCTACCTGGGGCCCATCGTGCAGATCTCAGGATCCTGCAGCAACTACTGATGTGACGGCGTCGGGGCCGGTCGCCATGAGCGACCGGCCCCGACGTCGTTTCTCAGCCGCGGGGCAGTCCTAGCACCTGCGTGGCGATGATGTTGCGCTGGATCTCCGACGTGCCGCCCGCGATCGTCCCCGAGAAGCTGCGGGAGAAGCGCTCGAACCAGCTCGCGAAGTAGTGGTCGAGGTTCATGTGCTCGTAGCGGCCGGTGGTCGAGGGATGCACGAGTCCGTCGGCCCCCGCGGCGGTCAGTGCGGTGTCCGCGGCGCGCATCTCGGCCTCCGAACCGAACAGCTTGAGCACCGACACCGATGCGGTGTCCGACTCGCCACGGGCGGCACGCGCCAGACCCGCCGAGCCCATCGCCCGCAGCGCCTGATAATCCATGATCATCGACGCGTACTGGTCGCGTTCGATCTCAGTGTGCGGTTCGAAGTCGGCGATCATGTTGTCGATGCGGTCGGCGAAGCCGAGCCACATCATGGTGCGCTCGTGGCCGAGTGAACCGTTGGCCACCTTCCAGCCGCCGTTCAGCGGTCCGACGAGGTTCTCGGCGGGCACCCGCACGTCGGTGAAGAAGACCTCGTTGAAGTCCTTGTTCTCCTCCCCGCACAGGTCGGCGAACGGCCGGCAGACGACTCCGGGCAGGTCGGTCGGGATGATCAGCACGCTGATCCCCTTGTGCTTGGGCGCGTCGGGGTCGGTGCGCACGAAGGTCAGCAGGAAATCGGCGTCGTGGGCACCGGAGGTCCACACCTTCTGGCCGTTGACCACGAAGTCGTCGCCGTCGCGCACGGCCCGGGTGCGCAGCGACGCCAGGTCCGAGCCCGCACTCGGCTCGCTCATCCCCAGCGACGCGGTGATCTCACCTTTGAGTACCGGCACCGCCCAGCGCTGCTTGTGTTCGTCGGACCCGAACGAGATCAACGACGCCGCAACGATGTTCACGCCCTGCGGGTTGAAGCTGTGGTAGATGCGGCGCCGGCAGAGCTCGTCGAGATGGACGAAGGTCTGCAGCACCGACGCGTTGCGGCCGCCGAACTCCGGCGGCTGTGCGGGCAGCAGCCATCCGTTGTCGAACAGCAACCGCTGCCAGTCACGGGCCCACTGCGGCATGTGCGACACCGAGCGCGGCCGCTCGAGCGTGTCGGCCTCGTCGGGCAGGTGCTCGTCGAGGAAGGCGGCGAACTCGGCCCGGAACTCCTCGACATCGGAATCGAAGGTCAGCTGCATCTAGAAACCCCTGTACTCCTCGGCGATCCGGGCCCGGTGCTCGGCGGCGCCGCCGAGCAGGAGCTCACCGGCCTTCGCCCGCTTCAGCGCGAACTGCAGGTCGTTCTCCCAGGTGAAGCCCATGGCGCCGAACAGTTGCAAGCCGTGCCGGAACACGATGGACTGACACTCACCCGCTGAGGCCTTGGCCATCGCCGCCGCCATCCGGCGGCGCGGGTCGTCGGCCGCGATGGTCAGCGCGGCGAAATACGACAGGGCCCGGGCCCGTTCGATGGCGACGTGCATGTCGACCGCCTTGTGCTGAACGGCCTGGAACGAACCGATGGGTACCCCGAACTGGTGTCGCTGCTTGGCGTGGTCGAGCGCCAGGTCCAGAATCCGCTGGCAGGCGCCGACCATCGTGATCGCCATGCCGGTCAGCGCGAGATGGTGCGCCTTCTCCGCGTCGACGTGCACCCGGGCGGCGTCGGAGACCCGCACTCCGTGGAACGACACCTCGGCCACGTGCAGCACCGGATCGAACACCGGGCTGCGGCGCGACGACACCTCCGCGGCCTCGACGAGGAAGACCCCGGCCTCGGTGACCACGGCCAGCCGGTCGGCCCGGTCACCGTCGACGACGTTGCGGGCGATGCCGTCGAGCACCCAACCCTCGGCGTCGCGGTGGGCACTCACTCCGGAGTAGACCGCCGCGCCCGCCTGCTGCGGGTCGTACCGGTCGGCCGCCAGCGGCGCGTACTGGGTCAGCGTCGCGAGAAAGGGTGTCGGGTCGGTGGCCCGACCCAGCTCCTCGCAGACGATGGCGAGCTCGACGGTGTTCTCCTGGTCCGTCAGCTCGGTCCAGCCGGCGTCGACGTACAGCTTCCACAGCGGGGTGGGGTCACCCTCGGGTGAGTCAGGGTCTTCGGCCACGCTGCGGACCAGCGAGGGTGGGCACTGCTTGGTCACCGCGTCGCGCACGGTCTCCTGCCACAGCCGCTGATCGGCATCGAACTCGAGTAGCATCCGGCGCCTCCTGGTGCGATGTCACGACCCCAGGAGAATAGCATTCTCGCAACGTGTCGCCCCGTTCTCCCGCAACGGTCATGAGATTACCTAAGCAGTCTGCTGGGCGACTGACCAGCAGGCACGCTCACCTGCACAGATGCGGGTATTCGGCAAGAGAACAGAATTCTTGCCTTTGAAGAACTAGCATTTACACTGGGGGCAGGTCCGGCTCCGCCGCGCGTCGTCTTCGACGGTGCGCAGCCCGCGCGAACCGGACGAACACGGAGGTCAGCCTTGGTCATGGAGCACCCCGACGGGACGCGTACACCCGTCATCGATGCGAGCGTGCACATCTTCTGCAAGTCGAACAAGGACCTGCGGCAGAACTTCCTGCGGGAGCCGTTCCGCAGCCGGGGTTTTCCCGACTACGAGATGGACTGGTACGGGGCGCCCGGTGGCGAATACGCCAAGGGCACCACCGGCCCCGACAAGCAGTACCCCGGCTCCGACCCGGACATCGTCGCGCGCCACCTGTTCGACGAGCGCGGCGTGGACGTGGCGATCCTGCACCCGATGGGCCGCGGCATCATGCCGGACCGGCACCTCGGGTCCGCGCTCGCCGCCGGGCACAACGAGATGATGGTGACGCGCTGGCTGGACGACAGCGCACACGGCGAGCGATTCCGGGGCACCATCCGGGTCAATCCCGACGACATCACCGGTGCGCTGCGCGAGATCGCCAAGTACAAGGACCACCCACGGGTGGTGCAGATCGGCGTGCCGCTGCAGTCGCGCGAGTTGTACGGCAAGCCGCAGTTCTGGCCGCTGTGGGAGGCGGCCGTCGACGCTGGGCTGCCGGTGGCCGTGCACTTCGAGGTCGGCTCGGGAGTGATGCTGCCGCCCACCCCGAACGGCATCACCCGGACCTACGAGCAGTTCGTCGGCTTCACCGCGATGAACTTCCTCTACCACCTGATGAACATGATCGCCGAGGGCGTTTTCGAGCGCATGCCCACGCTGAAGTTCGTCTGGGCAGACGGCGCCGCGGACATGCTGACGCCGTTCATGTGGCGGATGGACTGTTTCGGCAGGCCCCATCTCGAGCAGACGCCGTGGGCGCCGAGGATGCCGAGCGACTACCTGCCCGGTCACACCTACTTCATCCAGGGCGCGCTCGACGGCCCGGGCGACGTCGGCTTCGCCGGTGAGTGGGCGGGCTTCACCGGCAAGGACGACATGGTGATGTACGGGTCGAGCTACCCGCACTGGCAGCTCAACGATCTGTCGGTACCCAGCTCCTACAGCGCCGAGCAGCGCGACAAGTTGTGCTGGCGCAACGCCGCGGAGCTGTACGGCATCGAAATTCCTGTCATCGCATCCGCAAGTGCTGCACAGTAGAGGTAGAAGAGGAGCGATCATGACAACGATCCCGTCCGTCACAGCCAATCCGAGGATTCCCGCTGCCGAACGCATCGCGGTCCGGTGCGTCGACTCCGACGTCCACCCCGCACCCCGTACCGGCGAGCTGGGTCAGTACATCCCCGAGCCGTGGCGCAGCCGCTACTTCGGCAGCCACAAGGTCGGCGACCAGATCTACTACGACGCCCCCGACTACGCGCACTCCTACGCGATGCGCGTCGACGCCTTCCCCGCCGATGGTGAATTCCCGTGCAGCGATCCGGATCTCGCGTTCAAGCAGCTGATCATGGAGGCGGGCGCGGACATCGCGATCCTGGAGCCCGCCGCCTATCCGGCGCGGATCCCCGAGGCGAACCACGCGATGAACTGCGCGCTCAACGACTGGCAGGACAAGCACTGGCTCGACAGCCACAACAACTGGCACGAACGCTGGCGCGGGTCGATCTGCCTGGCCATCGAGGAGCCCGAGCGCAGTGTCGAGGAGATCGAGCGCTGGGCCGGCCACCCCTTCATGGCGCAGATCCTGATCAAGGCCGAGCCGCGTCCGTCATGGGGCAACCCGAAGTACGACCCGATCTGGGCCGCCGCCACCAAACACGACATCACCGTGAGCTGCCACCTGTCGCGCAGCCACTACGACGAGCTGCCGATGCCGCCGGTCGGACTTCCCAGCTACAACCACGACTTCATGGTCACCTACTCGCTGCTGGCGGCGAACCAGGTGATGAGCCTGATCTTCGACGGCACCTTCGACCGGCACCCCAACCTGCGGATCGTCTTCGTCGAGCACGCGTTCACCTGGATCCTCCCGCTGATGTGGCGGATGGACGCGATCTACGAGGCGCGCAAGTCCTGGATGGACATCAAGCGCAAGCCGAGCGAGTACGTCAAGGACCACATCAAGTTCACCACCCAGCCGCTGGACTATCCAGAGGACAAGACGGAACTGACCCGGGCCTTCGAGTGGATGGAATGCGAGAAGATCCTGCTGTTCTCCAGTGACTACCCGCACTGGACGTTCGACGACCCGCGCTGGCTGGTCAAGCACCTGCCCGAGCACGCCCGCGAGGCCATCATGTTCCGCAACGGCATCGCGACATACCACCTCCCCGAGACCGTTCCGGCGCTCGAGGGCCAGGTCCGGGTCTTCTGACCTATGACCGAGCAGAGTGAGGCGCCCCGGCCGCCGGCGGGGCGCGAACCCCGGCTCGCGCAGGGGCGCGAACACGTCGTCGCCACCGTCGACGAGATCCCCTCGGGCACACACAAACTGGTGCCCATCGGCAGGCACGGTGTCGGCGTGTACAACGTCAACGGCTCCTTCTACGCCATCGCGAACTACTGTCCGCACGAGGGCGGTCCCCTGTGCTCGGGACGTGCGCGCGGCCTCAACGTCGCCGACGACAGCGTCCCCGGTGACGCGGTGATGGTGCGCGACAAGGAGTACATCTTCTGTCCCTGGCACCAATGGGGTTTCGAGCTCGCCACCGGTACCACCGCGGTCAAGCCGGAGTGGAGCATCCGCACCTACCCGGTCCGGGTCGTCGGCAACGACGTGCTCGTCCAGGCCTGAAGCGGACCTCGCGCCCAGAAATCGGAGACAAGTTGCCCAACAAGAAGATCGAGATCAACGGCGGTAACGTCGTGTACGAAATCCTGGGCAAGGAGGGCGAATTCATCGTCCTCACCCCGGGCGGCAGGTTCAGCAAGGACATTCCCGGCCTCAAGCCGCTGGCCAAGAAGCTCGTCGAGGGCGGCTACCGGGTGCTGCTTTGGGACAGGCCGAACTGCGGCAAGTCCGATGTGCAGTTCTACGGCCAGAGCGAATCGCACATGCGCGCCGACACCCTGCGAGCGCTGATCACCGAGCTGGAGATCGGGCCGTGCATCATCGCCGGCGGATCCGGCGGCGCCCGCGACTCGATGCTGACCACGATGCTCTACCCCGAGCTGGTGAAGAAGCTGGTGGTGTGGAACATCGTCGGCGGTGTCTACGGCTCCTTCGTGCTCGGGTCCTACTACATCGTGCCGAGCATCCTGGCCGTGCGCGGCAGCGGAATGGCCGGCGTCGCCGAGGTGTCGGAGTGGCGGGAACGCATCGCGGAGAACCCCGACAACCGCGACCGCCTGCTCGCACTCGATCCCGACCAGTTCCTGAAACTGATGCTGCGCTGGCTCAACGCCTTCGTGCCCAAGCCCGGCCAGACGATCCCCGGCGTCGAGGACGAGATGTTCGACAACATCACGGTGCCGACGCTGATCATCCGCGGCGGCGAGAACGACCTCGACCACCCCAAGCGGACGTCACTTGAGGTGAGCTGCCTGATCAAGGGGGCGACCCTGATCGATCCGCCGTGGCCGGAGGACGCCTGGGAGCGCGCGAGCGAGAAGCGGGCTCAGGGGAAGGTGAAGCGCTTCAACATGTTCGACACGTGGGTGCAGGCGGCCCCGGCGATCCTGGACTTCCTGCGGACGCCGGCCGGCCGGAGATGACCGCTCGTCAGCGCGTGACGATGCGCACCTCGCAGTTGAGCGAGGCCTCGAGCGCCGTGTGGATCCGGCTCTCCGGCACCCGCTCGAGGTCACCCTTGGCGAGCGTCACCTGCACCACGTCCCAGCCCTCGTCCCCCGGCGTGCGCTCGATCGCCCCTGTCAATCCGAAACCGGCGAGCACACCGACGGCGTCGTCGTCGGTGCCCCGGCTGATGAACGTCACCACCCCGGGTGCCGGTTCCGTGCCGAACGCCTTGGCGCACAGGACCACCGCCATGTGCATCACCTCCTCGGCCGCAGTGGCGAGCATCAGCACCTCGACCTCTCGGCGGGCGGGTGGCAGCGCCGCGAGGTCATCGGTCAACACTTCGGCGCCGGCGTCGGCCGCCAGCCTGCGCAGCGTCGTCACCCCGTCGCGCAGTTGCTCGGCACCAAGCTCACCGGACGGGTCGACACCGACGCGCACCACCGCGGTTCTCATGTCCGCCAGCCTATCCGCGGGCAGTGACGGGAGGCAGTCATGAACACCACCGCCACGACACCCGAACTGACCGTCGCGGGCTGGCCCGGCACCGCCGCCCGGCTCCTACGCGACGACCTGGGCTCCGGCACCGAGGATCTCGCGGCCTACACGGCCCAGGGCGGATACCAGCCACTTGCGGACCCCGACGGCCTGCTCGACGTGATCGACCTGTCCGGCCTGCTGGGCCGCGGCGGCGCCGCATTCCCGCTCGCGGTCAAGCTCCGCATCGTACGCGACAACGGCCGCCGCGCCGGCGGCGCGGTCATCATCGCCAACGGCGAAGAGGGCGAGCCCGCGTCGGTCAAGGACCGCTGGCTGCTGCGGCACCGGCCGCACCTGGTGCTCGACGGCCTGCGGTTGGCCGCCAGGATCGTCGGCGCCGACCGGGCATACCTGTACGTCTCGGACAGCCGCGCCGCCGAGGTCGCCGCGGGCGCGCTGGCCGAACTCGGCGAACGCACCGACGGCCCGCCGGTCTCGGTCGTGACCGTGGCCGCGGGTTATGTGGCCGGCGAGGAGACCGCGGCGGTCCGCTTCGTCAACGGCGGTCCCGCCAAACCGAGCGACAAGCCGCCACGGCCGTTCGAACACGGCGTCGCCGGGCTGCCGACGGCCGTGAGCAACGTGGAGACCCTGGCCAATCTGCCCTTCCTGCTGCGGCACGGGGCGGAGGCGTTCCGGGCCGCCGGGACGTCCACCTCGCCCGGCACCTTCCTGGCGACGGTCACCGGCGGTGGCAGGCCGGCGGCGTTGTACGAATTGCCGCACGGCACAACATTCTCCGAGCTCCTCGACGTGTACGGCGTGCCGGCGGACGAGGTGCGTGGCGTGCTGATGGGCGGCTACTTCACCGGGCTGATGAACCGCGACGTGCTCGACACCACGCTCGACCACGAGACCATGCAGCGGGTCGGCAGTGGCCTGGGCTGCGGCGCGGTGTCGTTGATCACCGACGAGTGCCCGATCGCGGTCGCGGCCTCCGTGATGGCGTACTTCGACCGGGAGAACGCCGGTCAGTGCGGCTCATGCTTCAACGGGACCGCGGCGATGTCCGCCGTTACGAGTGCGCTGCGCGACGGCGCGGCCACCACCGAGGATCTGGCGCGGCTCGAACGCTGGTCGGTGGTACTGCGCGGACGTGGCGCCTGCGCGACCCTGGACGCCGCGACGAATGTGGCGGCCACGCTGTTGCGCAGCTTCCCGCAGGAGGTCGCCCGTCACCTCGAGAGTTCCTGCAGTTCATGCGGTTCCGCGGTGTACAACGCGATGCGGCCCTACGAGGTGGAGGCGGTGATGACACCGTGAGAGTGCGTCTCGACCGGACGATGTGCGACGGGTTCGGTGTCTGCGCGAAACACGCCCCGGAGTACTTCTCGCTGGACGACTGGGGGTATGCGTCACTGGTCGGCAACGGCACGGTGCCCGAGGCCGATCAGCCCGCCGTGCGGCGGGCACTGCTGGACTGCCCGGTGCACGCGATCATCGAGATGGTCGAGAGGCGTGTGACCGATGAGCGCTCGCGCGAAGAGCATGTGACCGATGAGCGCTCGCCGCTGCCTCCGGCGGGTGACGGGCTGCCGCGCCTCGAGGAGTCCGACCCCGATCATGCCGACGTGGCGCGCGAAGCACAGATGATGCCGGGGATGTGAGATGACCGATATCCCGGGACGGCCGGTGCCGCAGCTGACGGCGCAGAACGAGTTCTTCTGGACCGCGGGCGCCGACGGCGTGCTTCGTCTGCAGCAGTGTCAGGACTGCGAGTCCTACATCCATCCGCCGCAACCGATCTGCCGCTACTGCCGCAGCCGCAAGCTCGAGCCGAACGAGGTGTCGGGCAAGGGCACGATCGCAGGCTTCACCGTCAATCACCGGTTCGGCTTCCCCGACCTGCCGCCGCCCTACGTCGTCGCGGAGGTCGCGATCCTGGAGGATCCGCGGGTCCGGCTGACCACCAACATCGTCGACACCGATCCCGACTCGGTGGCGATCGGCCAACCGGTCGAGGTGGTGTTCCAGCAGGTGGCCGACGTGTGGCTGCCGGTCTTCACGCCTGCGAGCGACGCCGGACAGCAGCCGGTGCTGCCGACGGACGAGATCGCGCCTGCGGATTTCGGCAAGCATGTCCGGCCGATGTTGCGCAGCGACAAGTTCGAGGAGCACTCGGCGATCACCGGTGTCGGGGCCTCCCGGCTGGGCCGCAGGCTGATGGTGCCACCGCTGTCACTGACGATCGACGCGTGTGAGGCGGCCGTCGCCGACGCCGGCCTGACTTTCGACGACATCGACGGGCTGTCCACCTATCCCGGTCTGGACATCGCGGGGATGGGTGAGGGTGGTGTCAACGCGCTGGAGGGCGCACTTGGCCTGCGACCCACCTGGATCAACGGCGGGATGGACACGTTCGGACCCGGTGGCTCGGTGATCGCGGCGATGATGGCCGTCGCCACCGGCCTCGCGCGCCACGTACTGTGCTTCCGCACGCTGTGGGAGGCGACGTTCGGGCAGCTGATGAAAGAGGGCAAGATGTCTCCGCCCGGGGGCGCCCGCACCACCAGTTGGCAGATGCCCTTCGGCGCGACGTCAGCGGCACACACGTTGGCGCAGAACGCACATCGCCACTTCGACCGGTTCGGCACCACCCGTGAGACGCTCGGCTGGATCGCCCTGAATCAGCGCGCGAACGCCGGTCTGAACCCGACCGCGATCTACCGCGATCCGATGACCATGGACGACTATCTGTCGGCGCGGATGATCACCACACCGTTCGGGCTCTACGACTGCGACGTGCCGTGTGACGGTGCGGTCGCCGTCGTGGTCTCGGCGGTCGACGCGGCCCGCGACCTGGCGAAGCCGCCGGTGTACATCGAGGCGGTGGGCACGCAGATCGTCGAACGCACCGACTGGGACCAGACCACACTGACCCACGAGCCGCAGGTGCTCGGCCAGGCCGCCCACTTGTGGACACGGACATCGTTGCGGCCCAGCGACGTCGATGTCGCCGAACTGTACGACGGGTTCAGCTTCAACTGCCTGTCGTGGCTGGAGGCGCTCGGCTTCTGCGGGATCGGCGAGGCGAAGGACTTCCTCGACGGCGGCCACAACATCGCCCGCGACGGCGTGATCCCGCTGAACACCCACGGCGGGCAGCTCTCCCACGGGCGCACCCACGGCATGGGCCTGATCCACGAGGCCGTCACCCAGCTGCGTGGGGAGGCCGGCGAGCGGCAGGTGTCCGGCGCCCGGGTGGCGGTCACCAGCAGTGGTGGCCTCACGCCCAGCGGGGTGCTGCTGCTGCGGGCCGAGGCATGACGACGGCGCCGCGGCCGCGGGTGGTCATGGTCGACAGCGTGGGCGACCTCGTCCCGATGTCGGCGCTGGTCGCCGAACCGGAGCACGAACCCCGGGCCGTGATCGTCGCGCTGCACGGCGGCGCGAGCACCGCGGCGTACTTCGACTGCCCCGGGCATCCCCGCTTGTCACTCCTGCGCCTCGGCGCCGCACTGGGTTTCACCATGGTGGCGCTCGACCGCCCTGGCTACGGCAGTTCGGCGGCCTACCCCGACGCGATCGCCAGGCCCGAACAGCGGGTGGCATTGGCCTACGGCGCCGTCGACAAGGTGCTCGGTGCCCGCCCCCGTGGAGCGGGGCTGTTCGTGCTCGCCCACTCCAACGGCTGCGAACTCGCCCTGCGGATGGCCGCGAGTGACGACCCGCGCGGCGCCGAACTGCTCGGGCTGGCGCTCGCGGGCACCGGATTGCGTTATCACGACGCGGCTCTGGACATCCTGCGGAACGCGTCGGCGACCCACCGCCCGCCGGGACTGCGGGCACTGCTGTGGGAACCCGCCGACCTGTACCCCGCCGACGTGCTCAGCGGGATCACCAACTCGTCGACCGGCGCGCCCTACGAGGCGGGCATGGTGCGGGACTGGCCGCACCGGGACTTCCCTGCGCTGGCCGCCCAGGTGCGGGTACCGGTGCAGTTCAGCCACGCCGACCACGAACGGGTCTGGCGGTCCGACCCCGATGCGCTTGCCGAGATCGGCGCGGCGTTCACCGTCGCCCCGCGGTTCGTCACCGATGAAGTCGTCGGCGCGGGCCACAACCTGAGCCTCGGCCTGCGCGCCGCGGCCTATCACCTCAAGGTGCTGTCGTTCGTCGAAGAGTGCATCGTCAATGTCGAGGTCGCCCGCCAAAACCGGTCGGCAGGAATCGAAGTGGAGGCCGGCTGATGCGGGTTGGATTCATCGGGCTGGGGAGCCAGGGCGGGCCGATGGCGCGGCGGATCGTCGAAGGGGGACACGAACTCACGCTGTGGGCCCGCAGGCCCGCGTCGGTGGAGCCGTTCGCGGACACCGCCGCCAAGATCGCGGACACCCCGGCCGAACTGGCCACGGCCAGCGACCTGGTCTGCCTGTGCGTGGTCGGCGACGACGACGTCCGTCAGGTGCTCTCCGGTGATACCGGGGTGCTGGCCGGACTGGCGCCCGGCGCCGTCATCGCCATCCACAGCACCGTGCACCCCGACACCTGCACCGAGATCGCCGAACTCGCCGGGCGCCACGATGTCTCGGTGCTGGACGCACCGGTCAGCGGGGGCGGCCCTGCCGCCGCCGACGGCACACTGCTGGTGATGGTGGGCGGTGCCGAGGCCGACGTCGAGAAGGCCCGGCCGGTGTTCGCGACGTACGCCGATCCCGTCGTGCACCTCGGCCCGCTCGGCAGCGGTCAGGTCGCCAAGATCCTCAACAATCTGCTGTTCAGCGCCAACCTGGGCAGCGCGCTGAGCGCGCTGGAACTCGGCGACTCACTGGGCGTGGCCCGCGACAAGCTGTGCGAGGTGCTGGTTCGCGGCTCGGCGACCAGCAAGGCGGTCAACAGCATCTCGATGTTCGGCGGCACGGTGGAGGGACTGGCGCCCATCGCCGGAGCGCTGCTGCAGAAGGACGTCCGCCACGCGGCAAGCCTGGCCGCCGCCGCCAAGGCGGCCGAGGGATCGGTGTTCACCGCAGCCGACACCGCCCTGCAACACATGGATCACCCGCGATGACCGACGTCGGTTTCGTCGGCGCCGGCCGGATGGGCGCACCGATGGTGGCGCGTCTGGTGGCCGCGGGCCACACCGTGCGCGCGGTCGGCCGGACGGCCGAGAAGCGTTCTGCGGTAGAGGCGTTGGGTGCCACACCGGTCGACGATCCGGCGGGCGCGGCCGACGGCGCCGACGTCGTCATCGTCTGCGTGTTCACCGACGAACAGGTCAGGCAGCTGTGCCTGGACGGCGACCTGGTGAAGGGCATGCGGCCGGGCGCCACGCTGGTCGTGCACACCACCGGCAGCCCGCGCACGGCGCAGGCGATCGCAGAGCGCTTCACCCATGTCGAGGTCGTCGACGCACCGGTCAGCGGCGGCCCGCACGACATCGCCGCCGGCTCGGTGACGCTGTTCGTCGGAGGGCCCGACGACGCGGTGACCCGCCTGACACCGTTGCTGTCCGCCTACGGCGACCCGATCCTGCAGGCGGGAGGCACGGGCGCCGGGCAGCTGGTCAAGCTGGTCAACAACACCCTGTTCGCCGCGCAGATCGGGCTCGTCAGCGAAGGCACCAGGCTGGGCGCCCGGCTGGGCGTCGACGAGGGTCCGCTGTTGGCCGCGCTGACCCACGGCAGTTCCCAGAGCCGGGTGCTGAGCATGATCGCCGCCGCCGGTTCCACCGGGGCGTTCGCCGCCGCGGTCGGGGAGTTCGTCGGCAAGGACGTCGCCGTCGTCCGCGACACCGTCGCCGAACTCGGTGGCGACCTGGGGTTGCTGGACGCACTGGTAGAGGCGGGAACTCGTGCGTGAGGCCGCCGGTTCGGGCGATTCGCCGGAAATAGGCGCATACTTCGATGATAATTTTGAGACTTACAGTCTCTCAGATTTCCGTAACGTGCCGGCACTGATCTCGCCGCCGAGGAGGATTCCATGACCAAGCCCAAATTGGTGTTCAGCCCCTACTCGCAGGAGTACTTCGACGACCCCTATGAGATCTACCGCCGGATGCGCGACGAGACCCCGATCTACTACGACGAGGAAGACGACTTCTACGCGCTGACGCGGCACGCTGACGTGGCGGCGGCACTCAAGGATCACGAGTCGTTCTCCTCCACCCGCGGGTGTCACCTGTCCATGATCAAGTCCGGCCAGGGGTTCCAGAAGTCGATCATCTTCATGGATCCGCCGGAACACCGCTTCATGCGCAGCCTGCTCAACAAGGCGTTCACCCCGAGGGCCATCCAGTCTCAGCGTGAGACCGTCGTCGAACTCGTGCAGCACTACCTGTCCCAGGTGGACCCCGACGGCTTCGACGTGGTGCAGGACTTCTCCGGCCCGTTCCCGGTCGAGGTGATCACCCGGATGGCCGGTGTTCCCGAGGAGTTCCGTCAGCAGGTGCGGCACTGGATCGACAAGGGTCTGGAAGTCAAGCCAGGACAGCTCTATCTCTCCGACGAGAACATGCAGGCCAACATCGATGCGGGGGTCTACTACTACGGCCTGGTTCAGGAGCGGCGGGAGAACCCGCAGGGCGACATGATCAGCCGCCTGATCGCCGCGGAGATCCCCGGCGAGAACGGCGAGATGCGCAGGCTCGACGACGTTGAGATCACCGGCTTCGTCGCGCTGCTGGGCGGCGCGGGCGCCGAGACCGTCACCAAGCTGGTCGGCAGCGCCGTGGTCGAGTTCGCGCGCCATCCCGAACAGTGGCAGATGCTGCTCGACGACCGCAGCCTGGTGCCCGCGGCGGTCGAGGAGTTGCTGCGCTACGTGGGCCCGGTGCAGTACAACGTGCGCTACACCCTCAAGGAGACCGAGGTGCCCAGCGGCACGATCCCCGCACACAAGCCGGTGTTCCTGATGAAGGCCGCCGCCAACCGCGACCCGCGGGCGTTCGACGACGGCGAGACGTTCGACATCACCCGCGACCGCGCGCAGGCGCAGAACCTCGGCCTCGGCTACGGCATCCACAGCTGCCTCGGCGCCGCGCTGGCCCGCCTGGAGACGGTCATCGCGCTGGAGCACCTGCTCGATTTCATGCCCCGCTTCGAGGTCGATTTCGACGGCCTGCAGCGCGTCACGATGCAGAACGTCGCCGGCTACCACCACGTGCCTGTGCGGGTGATGCGGTGACCAAGCGACAAGCGGAGCGGGATCGCGCATGACCCAGAAGATCGAGGTCGATTTCGGCCTCTGCGAGAGCAACGGGGTGTGCATGGGCATCATCCCGGAGGTGTTCGACCTCGACGACGACGACTACCTGCACGTGCTGCAGGACGAGGTCACGCCCGAGAACGAAGAGCAGATCAAGGAGGCCGTGCGGCAGTGCCCGCGACAGGCCATCGCCATCCGCGACGAGTGACCGACTCACCGGCACTTACCGCGGCGAAATGAGAGAGTGAATGACCACATCGAAGCTCGTGTTCGACCCCTTCTCCGAGGAGTACTTCAACAGTCCCTGGGAGATCTACCGGCGCATGCGTGAGGAGGCGCCGGTCTACTACAACGAGGAACAGGACTTCTACGCGTTGTCCCGGCACGCGGATGTGGCGGCGGCGTTCAAGGACTGGGAGACGTTCTCCTCGGCGTACGGCCTCGACCTGGCGATGGTGAAGTCCGGCGAACCGCTTCCGATGAAGATGATCATCCTGATGGACCCGCCCGAGCACCGTCAGATGCGCAGCCTGGTCAACAAGGTGTTCACCCCGCGCGCGATCGCGAACCTCAAGCCGATGGTCATCGAGACCATCGACCAGTGCTTCCGCGCCGCCGACCCCGGGCATTTCGACGTCGTGCAGGAGTTCTCCGCGTTCTTCCCGGTGGAGGTCATCACCCGGATGCTCGGCGTTCCCGAGGAGCGTCGCCAGCAGGTGCGCCAGTGGGTGGACACGTCCCTGCACCGGGAGCCCGGCCAGGTTGAGATGTCCCAGGAGGGCCTGCAGGCCATCGCGGAGGCGATGGGCCTGTACTACGAGCTGATCCAGCAGCGGCGGGCCGATCCGCAGGACGACATGTTCACCCGTCTGGTGCAGGCCGAGATCCAGCGCGAAGACGGGCAGATGGAGAGCCTCGACGACTTCGAGATCGCCGGCTTCGCCACGCTTCTGGGCGGCGCGGGCGCCGAGACCGTCACCAAGCTGATCGGCAACGCCGCGGTGACGTTCGCCCAGAATCCCGACCAGTGGCAGAAGCTGCTCGACGACCGCAGCAAGATTTCTGCCGCGGTCGAGGAACTACTGCGCTACGAGGCGCCCGCCCAGTACAACGTGCGCCGCTCGATGAAAGAGGTGACGCTGCACGGGGTCACGATCCCCGAAGGCAAGCCGGTGTTCCTGCTCGGCGGGTCGGCCAACCGCGACCCCGAGGCCTTCACCGATGCCGACACGTTCGACATCGACCGCGACAGGACCGAGGCGCAGAACCTGGGCTTCGGCTACGGGGTGCACAGCTGCCTCGGCGCGGCGCTCGCCCGGATGGAGAGCGCGATCGCCCTCGAGCGGCTGCTGGACTTCATGCCCCGCTACGAGGTGATCTGGGACGACTGCAGGCGGGTGGCGATGCAGAACGTCGCCGGCTGGTCGCACGTCCCGGTGCGCGTCCTGCGCTGACCGACCCGGGGTGCGGCCGCACGCCACCCGGCTGCGCATCTCCGGTCAGTCGCGTTTCGCCTCGTAGCGCAGCAGGACCGTGCCGCCCGGGAAGGTGCGGTTCTCCAACAGTCGCAGCGAGATCCATGACGGCAGTGCCGGGAAGAACGGTGTGCCGCCGCCCACCGCGGTGGGCGCCACGACGATCCGGTACTCGTCCACCAGCCCGGCCGCCACGATCGGTGCGGCCAGCGTCGCGCCTGCCACCTCCAGTTGGCCGTCGGTCTCGGCCTTCAGCTTCGTCACCACCTCGACCGGGTCGCCGCGTTCCAGGCGGGAGTTCCAGTCGACGGACTGCAGGGTGCGCGAGAACACGACCTTGGGCATGTCGCGCCAGATCTGTGCGAAGTCGACGATCATCGGGGTGGCGTCCGGAGCCTCGTCGGCGGTCGGCCAGTACGCGGACATCAGGTCGTAGAGCCGCCGCCCATAGAACGACAGGGCAGTCTCCCGCTCGAAGTCGTTCCAGTACTGGTGCAGTTCCTCGCTCGGATCCGACCAGTCGATGCTGCCCTGCGCGTCGGCGATGTACCCGTCGACCGACACGGTGAAGCCATAGATGAGTTTGCCCATGCAGATCAGACTGCATCACAGGGCAGGACTCATCGCGCGACGGCTCAGAAACCGGAGAAGATGGCCCCGTTGCAGTCCGCGGCGGCCTGACGCAACTTGAGCGCCTCCTGGTATTCGTCGGAGTAGTACCACTCCTTCGCGGCGTCCACCGATTCGAACTCCAGGAGCACCGTCTGCGTGCCGTGCCACTGCCCCTCGATGGCTTCCACCGCAGGACCGAACGCCAGCACCTTCGCGTTGGCCATCGTCTGGCTGGCGAGCTTGCCGTATTCGGCCATGCCTGCCGCGTCCTTGACGTCTTCGGTGATGATCACATAGCCCTTGGGCATGCCGGAGTCCTTGTCTCTTCGTGGTTTTCGGTCAGTCGATCAGGTGGATAGCGCGTTCCGGGCAGTTGTCGATCGCCTCCTGCGCCGCCTTCTCCAGCCCGGCCGGCACGTCGGGGGGATCCGCCGCGGCCCATCCGTCGTCGGTCAGTTCGAACACCTCGGGGCACAGCGTCAGGCACATCCCGTGCCCGGCGCAGCGATCCTCGTCGACGGCGACACGCATCAGAGGTTGAACTCGAGGTGTAGTTCGGTCAGGCCGCGAAGAATGTAGGTCGGGATGTAGGAGTAGCGCCGCTGCCCCGCCGGACCATGCTTCTCCTCGGAGATCCGGATGTCGCTGGTGCGGTCGAGCAGCCGTTCGAGTCCCACCCTGGTCTCCGCGCGCGCCAGCGGGGCGCCCGGGCAGCTGTGGATGCCGCGGCCGAATGCCAGGTGCTGGCGGGCGTTCTTGCGCTCGGGATCGAAGCTGTCGGGGTCCTCGAAGCGGCGCGGATCGCGGTTGGCCGCACCGTTGATCACCATCACGGTGCTCCCGGCGCCGAGGGCCTCCTCGCCCACCGTGGTCGGCACCCGCGACATCCGGAAGTCGCCCTTGACGGGGCTCTCGATGCGGAGGCACTCCTCGATGAAATTGCCGAGCAGGCTGCGGTCCTCGCGCAACCTGCGCTGCACGTCAGGCTGGTCGCCGATCACCTTGAGCGCGGTGCTCAGCAGCCGCACCGTGGTCTCCTGGCCGGCCGAGAAGACATTCGTCGCCACCCGCACGACGTCGGCGACCTCCGGCATGGTGCCGTCCGGGAACGCCGCCGTCGCCAGCCCCGTCAGCACATCGTCGCGCGGTTCGCGGCGACGGTCCTCGACGTAGGTCGCGAACACGTCGTACAGGTACTCCAGCGGCGTCTTGGTCAGCGTCTTGTCCGCGTTGCCAAGGCCGCTTCCGTGGGTGCCCCTGGCGAGCCGCTCGATCAGTTCGCCGCGGTCCTCCTCCGGCACGCCGAGCAGGTCGGCGATCACGCGCAGGGTGAACGGCCCGGCGAAGCCCTTGATGAACTCACCTTCACCCGGTGCGAGGAAGTCGTCGAGGATGTCGTCGGCGAGCTGCCACATCGCGTCCTCGTTCTCCTTGAGACGCTTCGGCGTGATGAGCCGCATCAGGAGTGCGCGGTGATTCGTGTGGGTCGGCGGGTCCAGCGTGGGCAACTGGTCGCTGAACGGGATCTCGTCGCGGTGCTTGACGATGAGGTCTGACAGGTCGGTGTTCTCCAGGCCCTCCAGCGGCACCGGGAAGCCGGGGAACGGTCCGGTGACCGAGATGCAGGAGGAGAAGCTGTCCGCGTCGTTGTAGACGTCGACCGCTTCCTGCCACCCGGTGACCATCGTGACGCCGTACTTGTCCTCGCGGCTGACCGGGCACTTGCTGCGCAGCGCGTCGTAGAACGGGTACGGATCGTCCAGCACACGCGCGTCCCGGAAGAAGTCGACCGCCGTGAGGTCTTCCGCCATGTGTGACTCCGTTCGGATCGAGCGAGAATGTGATTCTCATCTTTGCGTATCAGGTTTTCACACCGGTTGCGCGCCGTCAACGAGTGGAGTGCTCGGCCCCGTCCCGGTCCCCCGGCTCGTCCTCGTCCTGGATCTCGAAGGTGTTGACCGCCGTCGCCAGCAGGTCGTAGCAGCCGACGGTGAAAACGAGGTCCATCCGCTGACGGTCGTCGAACACCCGTCCCAGCGCATGCCACGTGGCATCGGTGACGGCATCGCGGTCATGTAGTTCGTCGACCGCGTTGACCACCAACCGGTCGGTCTCGTCCGCGGGCGCGCCGGCGTGCACGCCGTCGATCTCGGCGTCGGTCAGGCCGGCGCGGTGGGCGATCGGGACGTGGTGGTGCCACAGGTAGTCGCACCCACGGCGCTGCGCCGCACGAAGCACCGCGATCTCGCGCACCCGGTCCGGCAGCGTGGAGTCGCGTAGCACGTGGGCGTTGAACGTGAGGTAGGCGTGGGTGAGGCCGGGGTGATGCAGCAGCGTCGACAGCACGTTGCCCGCGTCGCGGGGATTGCGACGCTCGGCGGGCAACAGCGACCGCAGCGCTTCACGGCTGTCATCGGTCCATTCGCCGTCGGGCAGCGGCGCCAGGCGGGTCACTGGATCGGTTCGTCGCCGAGCACCGTGGTGCGCAGCATCTCCCGCGGCGAATCGGGGTCGTACGGCGCCGCCCGGTGCAGGACACCGTTGTTGTCCCAGATGACGGTGTCGCCGACCGACCAGCGGTGGCTGTACACCAGGGCGGGCTGCGTGGCCCGGTCGAGCAGCTCGGCGAGCAGGGCCCGGCCCTCGTCGAGGTCCATGCCGACGACGTGGTCCGCCGAGGCGCCGAGCACCAGCGACCGCCGGCCGCTGCGGTGCGTCCACACCAGGGGGTGCTCGTGGGTGGGACGGCTCCGCCACTTCGCCAGCTGCTCCGGTGAGGGATCGGGCGTGATCCGGCGCTGCGAGGCCTCCAGCGAGTGCACCACCCGCAGCGCACCGAAGCGGTCCTTCTCCTCGTCGGTGAACGCCTCGTAGGCGGCGTAGGAATTCGCGAACTCCGTCTCGCCGCCGCGGGAAGCCACCTGTTTAGCCGACAGCACGGTCGCCTTCTGCGGGCATTCGTCGTTCAGCGGCGTGCAGCCGTCGATGTGCCAGTCGAACGTGGCGCGAAGGTAGGCGGCCGACGAGTTCTTCGACTTGTCCAGCGTCACCGGGTAGATGCCGGGCACCGGGTGGTGCCCGTCCGAGGAGTGGTCGATCTCGCCGAGCCGACGGCAGAACTCGACCTGCACCTCGGGCTGCAGCCCGAGACCGGGGAACACCAGCACGCCGTTGTCCTCCAGCGCGTCGAGCACCGCCTCGCCCAGCGAGTCGTCACCGGCCAGCCGGTCCGGGTCGACGCCGGTCACCTCGGCGCCGACCGAATCGGTCAGCTTGTTGATCGTCAGAAGGGTCATGCGTGTCCTGTCTGTCAGGGCACCGGCGCGCTGACGCGGTCGATCACGGCGTCGGCGGAGTCGGCGGGTTTCTGGGTACCGAAGACCTCGACGGCCATGGAGACCATGACCATCGAGTAGATGAGGTGGAGCAGGTTCAGCACGTCGTCGGGGACGTCGTCGAGCGGGAACTTGTCGCAGAAGTCGATCGCCTCCTCGAACCGCGGGGAGAACGCGTCGTAGAACCTGCGGATCTCCGGCATCGGGGTGTTCAGCCGTGTCTCCCAGCGCTCGGGTTCGGTTGCCAGGCACCACTTCTCGGCGAACAATTCGAATTCGGCGAACGCACTGGGCAGTCGCGATCCGGCCATGCTCACACCCCCACCGGTGAGCGCTCGCTCTTGTAGTCCTCGACCCAGTCCACGGCGACCTTGTGCAGGTGGCGGACGAGGATCTCCTGGTCGTTGAGCGGGTAGTCGTCTACCACGTCGTACTCCAGCGCCGCCTGCGTACCGCCGAGCATGCCGGCGTCCTGCAGCGCGAACTCCTTCAGCACCACCGAGGCGACCTCGTGCTCGATGCGCTCGCGTACGGTGCGCGCCGGGTGAAAGGCGTTGTAGGCCTCGAACTTGTGCGTGTTGTGCGACGTCGGCCAGTAGCGGTACAGCAGATACCAGCCGTGATAGATCAGGATCTCCAGGTTGGGGAAGATCTGGAAGTTGGTGATGCCCCACGGTTCGATGCCGCCGGGGTTGAGGCCCGCCGAGAAGTGCGTCTCCGGGGTGCGCCACGGGCCCACCAGTCCGCTGCGGGTGGCCCGCTCCACCGGATACATGTATTCGGGGGCGAGCAGCCAGCGACGGGTGCCCGCCGTGGACACCAGCCGGTGCGGGCCGTCGATCTGGAAGTGCCCGCATTCGAAGGTCTGGTTGGGTTGCCGCACCTCCGTGGGCACCTGCTGCGAATGCAGCGACGGCACGTGGTAGTACTCCTGGAACGCGTCGGCGAAGATCTTCCAGTTGCTGTTGTTGTGGGCGACGAAATCGTAACGCTCGGTCATCAATTCGAACGGGTAGTCGTCCAGGGCGGTGATCATCGGCCCGAGGAACTCGCGCAGGCTCTGGCGCGGTTCGGGGTCGAGGTTGATGAACACGAAGCCGTTCCACACATCGCAGTGCACCGGCGCCAGACCGTACTTGGTGGTGTCGAGGTCGAAGAACTCGCCGGGCTGCTGCACGAACTTCAGCTCTCCGTCGAGCCCGTAGCGCCAGCCGTGGTACTTGCAGGTGAACTGCCGGCAGGCGCCTTTGACCTCCTCGTTCGGGAAGTCGTTCCACACCAACTTGTTCCCGCGATGGCGGCAGATGTTGTAGAAGGCCCGGATCTGCTCGTCGCGGCCCTTGACCACGATCACCGACGTGTTCGCCGCGTGGATCTCCTTGGTGAGGTAGCTGCCGACACGCGGCAGTTCCTCGACGCGCGCGACGTTGAGCCACGCGCGCTTGAAGATCGCCTCGCGCTCGAGTTCGTAGAACTCCGGCGAGGTGGAATCGCGGAACGACACCGGCCCGGTGCCGAGTTCCGGATAGTGCTCGGTCCAGCTGCCCTCCGCCGGCTTAGGCCACTTCGCCATGCGAACCTCCCTGTCGTGGTTGCGTTTCCGTTTCTACCGCCCGGTCGCCGGTCGCCCGGTCCATCACATCACCGATCCGCCGTTGACACCCAGGGTCTGGCCGGTGATGAAGCCGGCCTCCTCCGAGCACAGGAAGCCGACCGCGGCGGCGATGTCATCGCCGGTGCCGAGATGACCGACCGGGATGCTCGCGGCCATCTGCTCGTTGGGCGGCAAGAGGCCGGCGGCCTGGGACTTGTGCTGCATCGGTGTCTCGATGCCGGACGGCGGGACGTTGTTGACGGTGATGCCCAGCGCGCCGAATTCGCGTGCCAGCGACCGGGTCAGGGAAAGCAGGGCGCCCTTGGACGAGGCGTAGTGCGCCATCCCTGGCGATCCGCGCTGCGCACTCGACGAGGAGATCATCACGATGCGGCCCCACCCCGCCTCGAGCATGTCCGGTATGGCCACCTGACAGCAGTGGAACGTACCGGTGAGGTTGACGTCGATGAGCCGCTGCCACGCTTCGACGGTCATCTCGACGAACGGCGCCCAGTCCACCAGGCCCGCGCTGGTGACCAGGATGTGCACCGGCCCCAGCTCGGTGCGGACCTTGGCGAACGCCTCCTCGACCGCGGCTCGGTCCGAGACGTCCGCGGCCACGCCGAGCGCGGTAACCCCCTCGGCGCGTAGTTCTTCGGCGACCCGTTGCGCCGCATCGCCGTCGAGGTCGAGCACCGCGACCCGGTGGCCGCGCCTTCCGAGTTCGTGACACGTCGACTCCCCCATGCCCGACGCACCGCCGGTCACTACCGCCACCCGTGCCATGTGTTACCTCGTTCCTACTCGTAGACCACGTGGACTGTGCGGCTGGTGGGCAGCGACTGGCAGGTCAGCACCCAGCCCTCGGCCACCTCGTCGTCGTCGAGCGCGTCGTTGTTGAGCATCCGCGCGCTCCCGTCGACGATTCGCGCCATACAGGTTCCGCACGAGCCCGTCTCGCAGGACGCCGGCGCGCGCAGTCCCGCCGTCCGCGCCGTCTGCAGCAGGGTGTTGCCCGCCCGGTACTCCGCCGTGGTGGTCTGCCGGTCCAGTTCGATGACGATCTGTTCGGTGCCCTGGGAGGATTCCGCCGCCCCGGCCGCCTCGGCCTCGTCCACCGCCACCGTGAAGCGCTCGAGGTGCACCCGGTCGCGCGGCGCACCGGCGGTGAGCACCGTGGCCTCCACGGTGTCCATGAAAGGCCCCGGCCCGCAGATGTAGTGGTCGGCGCCGTCGGCGAGGCCGTCGAGGAAGGCCTCGATCGCGGATTTCGTGACGACGCCGCGGTCGTCGTCGAAATGGTGCGTCACCGACAACCGGCCGGGGTGGCCCTCGGCCAGACGGGTCAGCGCGTCGGCGAAGATGACGCCGTCGCGGCTGCGGTTGGCGTAGAACAGCCGGACCGGACGCGACGTCGTCGCCAGGGCCGTGCGGATCAGCGACATGATCGGGGTGATCCCGCTGCCGCCCGCGAAGGCGACGATCGCATCGCCGTTCTCGCGCAACAGGAACCGGCCCTCGGGCGGCGCGGCGTGGATCTCGGCGCCCTCGGCCGCGGTGTCGTTGAGCCAGTTGGACACCAGCCCGCCGGGGTCGCGCTTGACGGTGATTTGCAGATCGTCCTCGACCGGTGCGGATGACATCGAGTAGCAGCGGCGCAGTTCGCGGCCGTCGACGGTGACCCGCAGCGTGAGGAACTGACCGGCCTGGTACCGGAAGCGCGAGGTGCAGTGCTCCGGCACGTCCAGCACAAGTGACACGGCGTCGGAGGTCTCGCGCACGATCCGCTTGATGCGAAGTGCGGCAAAGCCGTCCGAATCGGTGTGCTCGCTCATCGTGGCCAATGATATCAAGTACTTGTCATTAATCTCAAGTACCTGATACATCGCCGCTACTCGTCCACGTGATCGATGCGCATCTCGTGGCCCGTCCCCTGTTCGACGACACGGCTGAGCAGCTGGCGCAACGTGTCCTGCTCGGCCTTGGTGAGCACGCCGAACACCCGGTCGTGCGCGGCGATGGCGTCGTTCACGACGGCCGCGGCGACCTTGCGGCCCTGGTCGGTGAGGAATGCCTGCAGGATCCGGCCGTGCTGCGGATCCTGTTTGCGTTGCACCAGCCCCCGCTTCTCGAGCGCGGTCAGCGCCAGCTGCACGCCCTGGGGGCTGATGAGCAGCCGCCGGGCCAGCTCGGCGCCGGACAGGCCGGGTTCGTCGGACAGCTGGCGCAGCACGCCGATCTGGGCGGTGCTCACCCCGTGCTCGCTCACCGCGTCGTTCACCGACGTCAGCGAGAAGTACCAGGCCTGCTTGAGCAGCCACAGGATGTTGTCGGTCTGCTCCATACCGGCCTCTCCGATCGCTGTGCGGTGCGATCGACGTTAGCTCTGCGAACCAGCGCCGCGCTTGTGGACCCGGCCGTCCTTCATCACGAAGCGCACGTCGAGCGTGGTGGAGATGTCCGTGGACGGGTCACCGGGCACGGCGATGAGATCGGCGAGGTAGCCCGGGGCGATGCGGCCGAGTTCGTCGTCGGCGTCGATGAGCTCGGCGCTGGTGATCGTCGCCGCTCGCAGGGCCTGCATGGGTGTCATCCCGCGCGCCACCAGAGCGCGCAGTTCCTTGGCGTTCTGGCCGTGCGGCACGGCCGGCGCGTCGGTGCCGCAGGCGATGCGCACCCCTGCCGCGATCGCCTTCGGGAGCATCGCCTGTGCGCGCGGGAACACCTCCTCGGCCTTGCGGCGCAGCTCCGGGGCGATGCGGTCGATGGCCATCGCCTCGGTCAGGTAGGTCGTCGACACCAGGAAGGTGCCGTGGTCGACCATCATCTGGATGGTCTCGTCGGAGGCCAGGAAGCCGTGTTCGATGCAGTCGATACCCGCTCGGATGCACGCGCGGACGGCACTGTCCCCCACCGCATGCGCCGCCACGCGTACCCCCGCGCGATGCGCCTCGTCGGCGATCGCGGCGAACTCGTCGTCGGAGTACTGTTGCGCCCCCGGAGCGGTGCTGTGCGACATCACGCCACCGGACGCCGACACCTTGATCAGCTTGGCGCCGTGCCGGATCTGGTACCGCACACACGCGCGCACCTCGTCGACCCCGTTGGCGATGCCCTCGGCCACCGAGAGCGGCATGATCCCGGGCGCGAGGCGCTGGAACACGGTCGGGTCGAGGTGCCCGCCGTAGGGCGTCACGGCATGCCCGGCGGGATAGATGCGGGGGCCGGCGTGCCAGCCCTGCTCGATCGCGCGCTGCAGTGCCACGTCGAGCAGGTAGCCGCCGGTCTTGACCATCAGGCCGAGATTGCGGACCGTGGTGAAGCCGGCGTCCAGCGTGGTCCGGGCGTTCACCGCGCCGCGCAGCGTCCGGTAGGCGGGGTCGTCCTGCACCCCGTGCATCGGGCTGGGCAGGCCTTCGGGGCCGCCGGGACCGCCGATCAGCAGGTTGAGCTCCATGTCCATCAGACCGGGGAGCAGCGTGACGTCCCCGAGGTCGATGTCCTCGGCCGCGTCCTGGGGAACCCGCTCGGGATTCACGGCCTGGATACGGTTCCCGTCGATGACGACGACGGCCGGTGAGCGCACCTCGCCGGCCGCGACGTCGGCCCAGCGCGCCGCCCTCAGGACGATCGGGCCTGCGCCGGATGGCCCGTCGGTCACGGCACCGGTTCGGAGACGCAGTCCAGGCTGGTGGCCCCCGTGTCGGGCACCTTGGGCTGCTTCCAGCACTCGACCGGGAACGACACCTGGATCATCGAGTACAGCAGGTGCATCAGGTTGAGCACGTCCTCGGGCAGGTCGTCGAGGCTGAACTTGTCGCAGTAGGCGATCGCCTCCTCCGCACGCGCGGTGACCGCGTCGTAGAAGGCCTGCATGTCACGCATCGAACTGCTCAACCGCTTGGTGTAGCGCTCCGCCTCGGTGCCGAGGCACCAGTCGGCAAACGGCTCCAGGTCCGCGAATTCGGGCGGCAGCTTGCTCGTCACGGTCGTCTCTGTGGTCGTCACGGTCACACCTCCGCGGTCTTGCGCTGGTAGTCCTCGACCCAGGCGGCCGTCTCGGTGTGCAGGTGGCGGATCAGCACCTCCTGGTCACAGAGCAAGAAGTCGTCGAGGACGCGGGACTCGACCATGGTCTGGGTGGCCTCCAGGGTGTTGGCGTCCTGCAGGCCGTACTCCTTGAACGACACGGCGGCCAGCTCCTGGGCGATGCGCTCGCGCGGTGTGCGCGGCTGCGGGAAGTACACCGTGCCCTCGAAGATGTGGGTGTTGTGCGACGTCGGCCAGTAGTGGTAGGTCAGGTACCAGCCCTGCCCCCAGAACAGGATGACGAAGTTCGGGAACAGCTGGAATGAATCCAGGCCCCACGGATTGCATTTCGCGGGATTGAGACCCACCGGCATCTCGCCGAGATCGGGGCTGTCCCATGGGCCGAAGAGTCCACTCTGGCAGATGTCCTCGATCGGCTTGCGCATCTCGTCGGCCATCTCCCACGCCCGGACTCCGGACGTGCTCACGAGGCGGTGCGGACCTTCGATGCGGTAGTGCGGCGCCTCGAATCCGGCTTCCGCGGCCGCCTTCGAGTAGGCGGTGGGCGACTGGTTCGCATGCAGTACGGGTGCGTGATAGAACTCCTGGAACGCGTCCATGTAGAGCTTCCAGTTCGCCTTGACCTCTGAGCGGTACTGGAAGCGGGAGGTCATCTTGTCGAACGGATAGCCCCCGAGATTGGTGATCATCGGCCCGAGGAAGTCCCGCAGCGGCTGCTCCGGCTCCTTCGCGAAGTTGACGAAGATGAAGCCTTCCCAGACGTCGCAGTGCACCGGCACCAGCCCGTAGCGACTCTTGTCCAGGTCGAAGAACTCGCCCTCCTGCTGGACGAAGGTCAGGTTCCCCTCTAGGTCGTAGCGCCAGGCGTGGTACTTGCAGGTGAACTGGCGGCAGACCCCGCTGGTCTCCTCGAGCGGCATGTCGTTCCACACCAGCTTGTTGCCCCGGTGTCGGCAGATGTTGTGGTACGCCTTCACCTCGCCCTTGCCGGTCCGCACGACGATGATCGACGTGTTGACGACCTTGAGTTCCTTGGTGAAGTAGCTGCCTTTGCGCGGCACCTGCTCCACCCGGCCGACGTTGAGCCAGGCGCGCTTGAACACCGCCTTGCGCTCGATCTCGTAGAACTGCGGATCGATCGAATCCTCGTAGGACACCGGCCCGGTGCCCAGTTGCGGGTAGTGCTCTGTCCAGCTGCCTTCCGGCGGCTTCGGAAACCGGGCCATATCGTCTCCTCCTCGGTTGTCGATCCGCCCCAGGCCGCCCGCATTCGAGGCGCCGACTTGATTGTGTAGGCAATCCGCCACGCACAGCGGCTTTTTGGGCGATTTCTGGGAACCGACAGTGCCGACGGTATATGCTCAGCCGGGCAATCGCAAGTAGTTGATATTCCCGATCACGGAATGGAGCACGAGGCGTGCGGTACGACGAACTGTTCATCGGCGGTACCTGGCGCACGCCCAGCACCGACGGGCGGATCGAGGTCGTCTCACCGCACACCGAGCAGGTCGTCGCGAGTGTGGCGGCCGCGGCGCCGGCCGACGTGGACCTGGCGGTCAGCGCGGCGCGCGAGGCGTTCGACAGCGGCCCGTGGCCCGGCACCGAACCCGCCGAGCGCATCGAGGCGGTGCGCCGCCTCGCCAAGATCTACGAGCAGCGCCGCACCGAGATGGCCGAGCTCATCACCACCGAGATCGGCGCGCCGATCAGCTTCTCCCAGCGGGCGCAGGTCGCGCTGCCATGGTCGATGATCGACGCGTTCGCCGATCTCGCCGAGACGTACCCGTGGCGGGAGGACAGGCCGGGCCGCTACGGCTCGGACATCCACATCCGGCGTGAGCCGGTGGGCGTCGTGGCCGCGATCGTGCCGTGGAACATGCCCCAATTCCTCATCGTCACCAAGCTGATCCCGGCACTGCTCGCCGGGTGCACCGTGGTGGTCAAACCCGCGCCGGAGTCGCCGCTCAACGCGCTGCTGCTCGCCGAGATCATCGCCGAGTCCGACCTGCCGCCCGGTGTGGTCGGCGTCCTGCCCGGCGACGGGACCGTGGGTGAGCACCTGGTGCGCCATCGCGGGGTGGACAAGGTGTCGTTCACCGGGTCGACGCCCGCGGGCCGGGCCGTCGCCGCCGCGTGCGCCGGGGACCTGCGGCGGGTCAGCCTCGAACTGGGCGGCAAGTCCGCGGCGATCGTGCTCGACGACGCCGACCCCGGCGCGGTCGCGGCGGGCGTGCGCTCGGCGAGCCTGTCCAACAGTGGACAGATCTGCAACGCGCTCACCCGCATCCTGGTGCCCGCGGCGCGCGCGAGCGAGTACACCGACGCCCTGGCGGCCGAGATGAGCGCAATGGTGGTCGGCGATCCCACCGACAGTGCAACGCAGGTCGGGCCGCTTGTGGCGCAACGTCAGCAGGAGCGGGTGCGCGGTTACATCGAGGCCGGCCAGCGCGACGGCGCCCGCCTCGTCGTCGGCGGCGCCGCGATGCCCGACGGCCTGGACCGCGGCTGGTTCGTGCGGCCGACGCTGTTCGCCGACGCCGACAACTCCATGGGTATCGCCCGTGAGGAGATCTTCGGTCCGGTGCTGACCGTCGTGCCCTACTCCGGCGTCGACGAGGCAGTCGCGATCGCCAACGACTCCGACTACGGCCTGGCCGGGTCGGTGTGGACCGATGACACCGATGCCGGTCTCGACGTCGCCACGCGTATCCGTACCGGCACCTTCGGCGTCAATCAGGGATATCCGATGGACCCGTTCGCCCCGTTCGGCGGCGTGAAGGCCAGCGGCTACGGCCGAGAACTCGGCCGCGAGGGCATCGACGGCTACACCGACACCAAATCCATCGCCGTGGCAGCGGCGAGCAAGGGAGCCTGAGTTGTCCACCGACGCGATCACCGGCCACGAAACGAATTTCGCCAAGCCATGGGCGCCGCACCGGCTCCGGATATATTCGGCCACAGCGATCTTCACCACGGTGATGTTCGTCGGGATGACGATCGGCGTCGGCGTCGGGCTCATCCCGCCGAGTTTCGCGGTGGACGTCATCGCCAACCTGCTGTTCGGCATCCCGGTGATCCTGCTGCCCTTCGTCCTGCTGTGGGATGCACCGGGTGAACGGCGGACCCGGCTCGACAAGGCGGCCGAACTGACGCTGTTCTACCTGCCCTACACCGCGTGCAGCCAGATCGGATACGAGCTGATGTTCCTCATCGGCCATCCGCTCGGCCTCTGGACGCCCACCGACGACCCGGGGTGGAAGTGGTTGTGGTGGCAGTACGCGCTGGCCGACACCAGGTATGTCAGCGGCAACACGTGGATCTTCGCCCTCGAGGTGGTCGGGGTGCTCACCGGCACCATGGTGTTCGTGATGTGGACCCGGCTCGTCCGGACCACCCTGTCCGACGAAGCGCGGATCCGCTGCCTGTGGTTCGCCTTCGTGGGGTGCGCGATCCTGATGAGCAGCACCGCCGTGTACTTCCTGGCGGAGGTGGGAGCCGGCTTCGAGAACATCGGTCAGGGCGCGTACGGCCTCTGGTTCAAGTTCATCGCCGAGAACGTGCCGTTCATCGTGCTTCCTCCGCTGGTGCTCTATTCGATCCACCTGCAGATCGACTACCTGACGCGCCGGGCCGGCGCCCGGACCCGCGCCGGCTGAGCCTGCGGCTCAGGCCGTTTCGCCGCCGTTCAGTTCGGTGAGTGCATGGAGCTGCTCGAGGTAGTGCTCGAGTGAGCGGTGGACGAAGCGCGGGGAGAGGGTCGTCGTACCGCAGCCGGCCAGATCACGCAGCGCCTGCCGCGTCGCCTCCGGGTCGCCCACCGGGTCGAGTGCACGTTCGGCCGGCATCACCACTTCGAAGTCGGGCGGCAACTCGACGCCTCCCAGCCACTCGGCAGCCCGGACGGCGGAGACGTAGTAGGGACACCACCCGTCGGCGAGGGTGACCGCCCGCCGCAGAGAGCGCCTGGTGCGGCCGCCCACCCAGATCGGCACGTGCGGCTGAAGCGCGCAGGGATCGACGGTCAGCCCACCGAATGAATAGAACTCACCGTCATAGGCCGGTTCCTTACTCGGCAGCGCCGCCCGCAACGCCCGCAGGGCATCGTCGGCACGGGCACCGCGGTCGTCGAACGGCGCGCCGAGCAGATCGAACTCCTCGCGCAGCGAGCCCACGCCCACACCGAGGATCAACCTCCCGCCGCTGACGTGATCCAGTGTGCCGTAACGCTTCACGACGGCCAGCGGGTGGTGGTAACCCAGTACAAGGGTCATGGTGGCGAACCGGATTTGATGCGTCCGGGCCGCCGCGTAACCGAACGTGGCGAGCGGATCCCAGTAGCGGGCGCCGCGGCGACCGGTCTCGGCGGCGGGAAGTCCGATGTGCTCGCTGCACGTCATGTGGTGGTAGCCCAGCCGGTCCGCGGCCTCGGCGACACGGCAGATCGCCTCGATCCCGGCATCCCTCTCCCACCCCAGCGGTGCGCCGGCGACGTTGGTGACCACCGGCGTGGCGATGCCGAGTTTCACCGCAGCGGCTCCTCCCCCGCCAGGATCGTGCGGTGCATGAGCCGGCCACTGTCGGCGGCGTACGGCAGCGCCCGGTGCATGGTGCCGGTGTTGTCCCAGATCAGCAGGTCCCCCACCCGCCACTCGTGCCGGTAGACGTACTGCGGCTGCGTCGCCCAATCACGAAGCCGGGCAAGCAGTGCGCGGCTCTGCTCCACCGGCATGCCTTGGACGTAATCGGCCGTGGCACCCAACAGCAGCGACCTGCGTCCGGACCGGTGTGTCCACACGATGGGACATTCCTTGGTCGCGGACTTCTGCCAGAAGGCGATCTCGTCGTAGCTCATCTCGGGTGTCACGTAGTACTGCGACCGTTCCGCGCTGTGCACCACCCGCAGGCCGGCGATCCGGTCCTTGTCCGGCTGCGGCAGGTCGTCGTAGGCGGCGTAGGTGTTGCAGAACTCGGTCTGTCCGCCGGTGTCCGAGAGCGTCACGCCGCGCAGCAGCGTCGCCAGGTTCGGGTACGGCTGCAGCGAGCCGTCGAAGTGCCAGAACAAGGAGCCCTTCAGGTACTTCGCGCGCTGATTCACCGTGTCGTCCAGCGAGATCTTGTAGATCCCGTCCTGACCCTCTCCTGCCACCACGGTCCCGAGCGTCCTGGCGATGGCCACCTGCTGCTCGTCGGTGATCTGCAGGCCCCGGAAGAAGACCACTCCGCGCTGCTCGAGCGTCGCGCGGATCTGCGCTGCCACCCGCCCGCTGAGCAATGTCTCGACGTCGGTGGTGATCTCACTGCCGATCCGCGGGGTGAGGTGGCGGATCTGCAACTGGTCGGCGGCGGTGCTCATGTCACTCAACTCGACCTCGTCAGGATCGTGGTGGCCGAGTGCTTCACCCGCGGCTGATTCCACAGCTCGACCGCAAGGGAGACGGTGATCAACGAGTACAGCAGGTTCCGCAGATTCGCGACGTCGTCCGGCAGCGGCTCGGAGTAGTCGAATTTGTCGACGTAGGCCACCGCATCCTCGGCGACCGGGAACACCTGCTCGTAGAAGGCCCGTATCTCGTCCATCGAGGTGTTCACGCGCTTGACGTAACGCGCGTGGCCGTCCTCGATGGCCCAGTCCGCAACCAGGTGCTCGAGGTGGGAGAACCCCTCGGGCAGTGCGGTGGTCACCGGGCGCGCATTCGTCGTGCCCGTGCTCACCGGCTCGTCCCCTTCGCGCTCTCGCCCGCCTCGACGTAGTCGCCGACCATCTTGTGCAGGTGTCGCAGCAGGATCTCCTCGTCGTTCATGGTGAAGTGCGTCAGCGCGCCGCTGTTCAGCATGGCCTGCAGGCCTTCCGACGGGCTGGCATCCTCCAGGATGATGTCGTTGAGGTAGGTCACCGTGAGTTCCTGACCCAGCCGCTCCTTGTGCGTTCTCGGTGGCTGGTAGTACATCTCGGTCTCGAAGATGTGCGAGTGCGGCCCGGTCGGCCAGTGGGTGTGCACGGTGAAGCCGGATGCCCCGAAGATCAGCACGAAGTTCGGGAAGAACTGGAACGAGTCGAAACCGTATTTCTCCGAACGCGTCGGGTTCATCCCGGGCGGCAGGGGTCCGCGCTCGGCGCGCTTGGTCCAGGGGCCTGCCGCGCTGGCCTCCATCACACATTCGATCGGCTTCGAGTACGGCGTCCGCCGGGAGGGCTCCCCGGAGAACGAATACATCCGGTGCGGATCGGCCAGGCGGTAGGCCAGGGCGTCGGTGAACGGATTCGGCTTGTTGAGCGCTTCCCTGGCTTCTGCGGTGACGCTGCCGAAGGACGAGGCGTGCAGGTACGGGCCGTGGTAGCTCTCGGCGAAGCCGTCGACGAATATCTTCCAGTTGCACTGCAGTTCGGCCTTGAACCGGTAGACCTGGTGCGGCCCTTCGAACGGGTACCCCTCGATCCCGTGCGCGAGCTCGCCGAGGAACGAGCGAAGCGGCTCGGTGTTGTGCGGGTCGAGGTTGACGAAGACGAAGCCCTCCCACACCTCGCACTGGATGGCCGGCACGCGGCAGCTGTCGGCGTCGAAGTCCAGCAGCAGGTCTTGGCGGGTGGCCGAGTGCAACGACCCGTCGAGGTGGTAGCGCCAGCCGTGAAAACGGCAGTACAGCAGCGGCGCCCGTCCGCTCACCTCCTGGAACGGGTCGTCCTCCCACAGCATCTTGTTGCCGCGGTGCGGGCAGATGTTGTGCATGGCGCGGATCACGCCGTCCTTGCCTCGCACGACGATGATCGAGGTGTTGAGGAAGGTGAGTTCGCGCGTGAAGTAGCAGCCCGAGCGCGGCACCTGCTCGACGCGCCCCATGTACAGCCAGGTCTTCCTGAAGACGTGTTCGCGTTCGCGCTCGTAGAACTCCTCGGACACGCAGTCCTCGAGGGACACCGGGCCGCGGCCGAGGCCGGGGTACGCGTCCGTCCAGTGACCGCTCTCGGGTTTGCTCACCAGGGCTTCGGAGCTCACGTGGTCCTCCTGCACTGAACGCGTCGCCGGGCGGGCGACGATGTGCCGAAGCTACCGCCGGGCATATCGGCGAAACAGGTGCGAAACCGCAACATGCTGTTGCATATTTGGGACGACACTCCGCCGTCAGGAGCCCGGATGGAACAGCACCTGTCCTTCGACCTCGGCGCGCTGCTGGTGTTCGGGAAAGTGGTGGAGGCCCGCAGTCTGTCGAAAGCCGCGACATTGCTGGGCATGCCGAAGTCCACGGTGAGCCGCAAGCTGGCGAAGCTGGAGGCCGATCTCGGGATCAAGCTGTTGCGCAAGAACACGCATCAGCTCACCGTCACCGATCTCGGTGAACAGATCTACGGTCATGCGGTCAGCATCCTGACCGAGGCCAACGGTGTCCGCGCACTGGTCGAGGGCAGCAGGCACGAGCCGCAGGGCGAGCTGCGGGTCGCCATTCCGGTGTTCGTCGGCATCGATTACGCCTCCCGCGTCGGCGCCACGTTCCTGCGGCGGTACCCGCACACCCGGCTGGACATCCGGCTCGTGGACAACATGGTCGACCCCGTCAAGGACGGGTTCGACGTCGTGTTCGGCACCGGGCCTCTTCAGGATTCGACGTTGATCGCCCGGAAGGTGTTCGACCTCGACCTGTTCCTCTGCGCCTCGGCGCGCTTCGTCGCGCAACTGGCCGCACCGCTCACCATGCCGGCGCACCTGGACGGCCTGCCGTTCATCGACTTCGGATTCTGCGGCTCGCGCAAGCTGACGATCAGCAGGGACGACATGCGGTGCGAGGTGGCCCCGCAGGTGCGGGCGCGGGCCAACAACTTCCAGGTGTGCAAGCAGTACATCCTGGAGGGACTCGGCGTCGGCGCCATGCCCACCCAAATCATCTGCACCACCGAACTGCGCGAGGGCACCATAGTGCCCATCCTGCCCGAGTGGCGGCCCGACCCGCTGGCCGTGCACATGATCTATCCCTTCGAGCTGTCGTTCTCGACATTGATCAGCGCCTTCTACGACACGGCTCGCGAGATCATCGTCGAGAACACCGCCCGCGCCTGACGGGGCAGGTCGTCAGGGCAGCTTGATCGCCGACATGTACATCTCCACGATCGGTCGGTAGAGGTCGACGTCGTCGAGTTGACTCCCCAGCACCACCGAGTCGCTGGTCGCGACGAGCACCTGTGCGAAGGTCGACGGCGAGATGAGCAGCGTGCCACCGAGCCGGTCGATGCCCTCGACGATGAACCTCGCGAGCGCCTCGACGACCTCTGACCGCTTCTCCGCGACCCGGTCCCGCGCTTCCGGGTTGCGCGTCAGATAGAGCGTGAACTCGTGTCCGAGCGCGGCGTGTTCGGCGCCGCGGTCGAGACTGAGCTGGCGCCACCGCCGCGCGATCTCGTCGAGTTCGCGCTCGCCGATCTGTCCGGCGGTCGACATCACCTCGGCGAAGTTGTCGAAGTAGCGACGCCAGTACCGGTCGCTGACCGCCAGGAACAGGTCCTCCTTGGTGGCGAAGTGCTTGTAGATCGCACCCTTGGTGTAGCCGGCCGCGTGCGCGATGTCATCGAGAGTCGCAGGGGTGAAACCTTTTTCGGCGAAGACGTCTTCGGCCGCGTCGAGCAGCAGGGAACGCGTGTGCTCGAGGCGTCTCTCGCGCGTCCACCGCTCCACCATGGTCGAATTCTGCCACAGGATCTGAGAAACCCATTGGACAATCAGATACCAGTTGGTATATTTCCGGGCGTGTGCGCATCGGACGCACGTTTCAGGAGGCGCTCGTGAGCGATTCGTCGAACAGGAAATCCGTTGTCACTCAATCGTTGAGCGGCGCCCTCGGCTCAGGAACGGAGACTCCGCGCTCGTCGAACGCCATCAAGATCTGGGCGACGGTAGGCACCCTGTTCCTGGCGTACACGATCTATGTGTTCGTCCGATGGGTCAGCGGACCCTTCTTCTCGCCGGTGGCCGGAGGTCCGAGCGAGCCGCCGATGTACATGCAGATCCCGCTGATCGTCAACGCCGTCGCGCTGTGGATCGGCCTGCCGGCCGCGCTCTGGTTCTTCCTCATCCGGCCCTGGGTGCGGGAGAGGCGGGTCACGCTCGACGGCATGCTGTTGGTGTCGATGGGCCTGATGATGTTCCAGGATCCGATGCTCAACTACTACAGCACCTGGTGCACGTACAACGCCTGGCTGTGGAACCGGGGATCCTGGGCCCCGCACATTCCGGGCTGGGTGGCGCACGAGGAACCGGGCCACACCGTGCCCGAACCGCTGCTGACCAACATCCCCGGCTACATGTACGGCGTGTTGCTGATCACCATCGTCGGGTGTTGGCTCATGCGCAGGATCAAGAACCGTTGGCCGGAGATCAGCAATCTGCGGCTGGTGCTGGTCACCTATGCGATCGCCTTCGTCTTCGACTTCGTCATGGAGGCCTTGGTCATGCTGCCGATCGGCTTCTATTCCTACCCCGGCGCCATCCAGTCCCTGTCGTTCAACGCCGGTACGTACTACCAGTGGCCGATCTACGAGGGCTTGATGTGGGGCGGCGTCCAGGCGGCGCTGTGCTGCCTGCGCTTCTTCACCGACGACCGGGGACGCACGTTGGTGGAACGCGGCTTGGACAGCATCCGCGGCGGAGCCGTCAAGCAACAGTTCGTTCGCTTCCTGGCGATCTTCGGCGGTGTCAGCGCGTGCTTCTTCCTCTTCTACAACGTCCCGGCGACCTGGCTGGGCATGCACGGCGACCCGTGGCCGGAGGACGTGCAGAAGCGCTCGTACTTCAACCCCGGCATCTGCGGCGAGGGAACCGATCGACCGTGCCCGAATCCTGATCTGCCGGTGCCCACCAAGTACTCCGGCTACATCAACCATGACGGACGGCTGGTACTCCCCGAGGGGGTCGAGGTGCCACCCGTCGTTCCCATCCAATCGGGCAGGTGACCCGTCAGGGCATCTTGACTGCCGACACGTACATTTCGACGATCGGCTGGTAGAGATCGACGCCGTCGAGGTGGCTGCCCAACTCGACGGCGTCGGTCGTGGCGATGATGATGTGGGCGAAGGTGGCCGCCGGAATCAACAGGGTCGCACCGAGCTTCTCGACACCCTCCACGATGTAGCCGGCGAGATGGTCGACGACCTCGGCCCTCTTGGCCGACACACGTTCCCGCGCCTCGGGGTTGCGCAGCAGGTAGAGGTTGAACTCGAGGCCCAGTGCCGCGTGCTCGGCGCCACGGTCACGGCTGAGCTGACGCCATCGCTCACCGATGTCTTCGAGTTCGCGTGCCCCGATGTGGTCCGAGGACGACATCACCTCGGCGAACTTGTCGAAGTACCGGCGCCAATACCGGTCGCTCGCAGCCAGGAACAGTTCTTCCTTGGTGGCGAAGTATTTGTAGATCGCGCCCTTCGAGTAGCCGGCCGCCTTGGCGATGTCATCGAGAGTCGCAGGGATGAAACCGCGTTCGGCGAACACCTGCTCCGCGGCATCCAGCAGCAGTGAGCGCGTGCGCTCGAGGCGTCGCTCGCGCGTCATCGGCTCGACCATGCGCCAATTTTGCCACAGATTCTTTTCGAACCCTTGGTCATCTAGATACTGGCTGGTATATTTTCGACGCATCGGCCACTTCGGGAGGGAGCTGTGAGGTCCATGGGATCGACAAGTGCGGAGGTGACGGTGTCGTGAGCGATCTGTCCAGCAAGCGGAAACCCGTTCTCACCGAATCGCTCAGCGACGCGGCGCTCGGTGCGCAGCCGCAGAAGAAGATCACGCCGGTGCGGGTGTGGGCCGCCGTCGGCGGTGTGATCCTCGCCTTCCAGCTGTACGTGTGGATCCGCTGGATCAGCGGGCCCAATTTCGAGCGGGTTCCCGCAGGCCCGACCGATCCGCCGACGTTCATGAAGGCGATCCTCTTCACGTGGACCGCCGTCATCGTGGTCGGCCTGCCGGTCGCCATCTGGTGGTTCCTGATCCGGCCGTGGCGCCGGGAGCGGCGAATCACCCTCGACGGCATGCTCTTTGCCTCCTGCGGCCTGCTGTGGTTCCAGGATCCGCTGCTGAACTACTTCAGCACGTGGAGCACGTACAACACCTGGATGTGGAACATGGGCTCATGGGTCCAGGACATTCCAGGGTGGGTGTCCTACGGCGAACCGGGCGCCATGATGGCCGAACCCGTCCTGATGAACGCCCCGGGCTACTTCTTCGTCCTGCTGTGCACGATGCTGGGCTGCGCGGTGATGCGCCTGGCCAAGAAGCGTTTTCCCAACATCAACACCTTCGGGTTGATCGGCGTGGTGATCGCCTGGACCTTCTTCTTCGACTTCGTCATCGAGGGCCTGTTCCTCATGCCGATGGGTCTGTTCACCTACCCGGGCGCGATCCAAGCGCTGTCGGTCAACGCCGGCACCTATTACCAGTGGCCGCTCTACGAAGGACTCATGTGGGGCGGCGTTCAGGCGGGCCTGTGCTGCATGCGTTACTTCACCGACGACCGCGGCCGGACCTTCGTCGAGCGGGGACTCGACCAGGTCCGCGGCGGCATGGTCAAGCAGCAGCTCACCCGTTTCCTGGCGATCTTCGCCGCGTGCAGCACCTTCTTCTTCGTGTTCTACAACATCCCGGCGCAGTTCTTCGCCATGCACCAGGACCCGTGGCCGGATGACATCTTGAAGCGCTCGTACTTCCTGATGGGGATCTGCGGTGAGGACACCGACCGGCCGTGTCCCGACCCCGCGCTACCGATGCCCCTGACGAATTCGGGCTACATCAACCACGACGGTGAGCTCGTCCTCCCCGACGGCGTCAAGCTTCCCGTGAACGTACCGCTCGAGCGAGGAGAATAGATGCGCAACAGTACATCCGCGGTGGTCACACCCGTGCCGGACGCACCGTTCTACCGTGCGGTCGGCGACGAGGTGGAGGTCTTCCGCGCGGCCGCCCGCCGGGGGCTGCCGGTGCTGCTGAAAGGCCCGACCGGTTGCGGGAAGACGCGATTCGTCGAGGCGATGGCCCACCAGCTGGGCCGGGATCTGATCACCGTCGCCGGCCACGAGGACATGACGTCGGCGGACCTCGTGGGCCGGTTCCTGCTTAAGGGAGGCGAGACGGTCTGGGTGGACGGACCGTTGACCCGGGCGGTGCGCGAGGGCGCCATCTTCTACCTCGATGAGGTGGTCGAGGCCCGCCAGGACACCACTGTGGTCATCCACCCGCTCGCCGACCACCGCCGGGAGCTGCCCGTCGACCGCCTCGGCACCACATTGCAGGCGGCGCCCGGCTTCCAGCTGGTGATCTCCTACAACCCCGGCTACCAGAGCGTGCTGAAGAACCTCAAGGAGTCCACCCGTCAGCGCTTCATCGCCATCGAGCTGGGCTACCCGGCCGCCGACGTGGAGACCGAGGTGGTGGCCTACGAGGCCGGCATCGACATCGAGACTGCACGTGCTCTGGTGAAACTCGCGTACGCCATCCGGAACCTCGACGGCTCACCGTTGCGAGAGGTGTCCTCGACTCGCATGTTGATCCTCGCCGGCGGCCTCGCGGCCGAAGGTCTGAGCCTGCGCAGCGCCGTCCACGCCGCCGTCGTCCAGGTGCTCTCCGATGACCACGACGTCATCCGCGCGCTCGACGAACTCGTCAACACGGTCCTGCCACAGACGTGACCGACGCTGCCGCCGCGGGTTTTTCGGTCATCTCCCTGCACCACGGGCAGGAGGTGCCCCCGGCGCCGGCGCCGGAGAACCCGGACCGGTTCCGGTTCCTCGCCACCTACATCGCCGGCAGGTCCGTCGACGTCATCGAGGCTCCCGCCGGCCAGCCCGCACACACCGACGGCCGGTTCATCTTCGTCTCGGCCGGTGGATCGGTCGAGGAGCAGCGCCGGGAAATGCTGGTGCAGGCGGCGCTTCTCGGCGCGGGCAGCCTCGATCCGCGGTTGGTGAAGGGATTGCGGGCACGCGCGACGTTGGCACGCCGGTATCTGGCTCTCGAAGGTCGACGCGTCCTCGCCGACCTCGCCCGCCAGATTTCCCTCGATGCCGCGCTGCTCCCGGACGCACACGCCGCCACGGCGAGCGCCGACGAGTCACTCGAGGTGGCCAGGAGCCGGGCGAAGGTCGCCGATCCACCGGAGTGGTTCGGCGCCGTCAAGCCCTCCCGGCTGCTCGCGGCGCCCGCCGGACCCGGTGGCCAGGCCACCAACAAAGACCTCGAGTTGAAGTTCGATCCCATCGACATGCCCGAATCCGAAGAGGGCGACGAAGACGAGGACGAGGACGGCGGGAAGGCCGGGGACAGCAAGATCCTCAAGCTCTTCGAGAGCCCGATCTTCAACAACCAGTCCATGTCGGACTACATGCGCAAGATGTTCGGCGGATCACGCTCCCCCGGAGAGGGCGCCGCGGGCGCGGAGATGACGGTCCGCTCCACCCGTCGGGTGCAGGAGATCGGGGCGAACGCCCGTCCCCTGCCCACCCGGATCCAGTTCACCGACGACGGCAAACCCGGTGCAGCGGTGGGCGTCGGCGGCGCCCTGTATCCGGAGTGGGACGTCTTCAACGACCGGTACAAGCCCGACTGGTGCCGGGTGATCGACTTCCCACTGACCGTCACCGCCGACGTCTCCGATGCCGGTGTCGCGCACGACGACGTGCTGCGGCGCCGCCTGGCCCGCGTCGGGCTCGGACCGAAGGTCCTGCGCGGCCGCGCCGACGGTGACGACCTCGACATCGAGGCGCTCATCGACCTGTTCGTCGACCTGCAGTCGGGCTTCTCCGGAGCCGAACACGTCTATCTGGAGCGCCGCAAACTCGCCCGCAATCTCGGTGTGCTCATCCTGATCGACGCCTCGGGGTCCGCCGTCGACGCCGATTCGGACGGCCTCGCCGTGCACGACCACCAGCGGCGGGCGGCCGCCACGCTGGCCGTGACACTCGAGGAACTCGGTGACCGTGTCGCCGTCTACGCGTTCCGCTCCCAGGGCCGCCACGCCGTGCACCTGCCGGCCATCAAGACGTTCGACCAGAATTTCGGCGCGGTTGGACGGGCCCGGCTCAACCAGCTCGAGCCGGCGAGCTACACCCGCCTCGGCGCCGGGATCCGCGGCGCGGGAGAGGTGCTGAAGAACGAGGCGGGCACGCCGAACCGGCTGCTGCTGGTCCTCTCGGACGGCTTCCCCTACGACGACGGATACGAAGGTCGTTACGCGGAAGCCGACGCGAGCAAGGCCCTCGAGGAGCTGCGCACCGAAGGCGTTGCCTGCCTGTGCCTTTCCATCGGGGCATCCACGGGCACCGATGTGCTCGAGCGTGTCTTCGGCTCGGCCAGCTACGCCAGCGCGCCGGTCCTGGCCGAACTCAGCCCGCAGATGGACGAGCTGTTCATGTCCGCACTCGCAGAGCTCGCGGCGCCGAAACCTGCGAGGGTGTGAGAGCCGGCGGCCTGCCGGTCACCCGTCGAGCGAGTCCCAGAACCGGGTGAGTGCCGCGGCGCCTGCGGCGGGATCCTGCACCATCCACCAGTGCCCCAGCCCGTCGAGCACCTCGGTGCGGGCGCCGGCCCGGTCGGCCGCCCGGCGCCGCATCTCCTCGGTGCCGACGAAGGGATCCTCGGTGGCCAGCAGCGACAGTCCCGGCCGGGCCGCGGCCTTCTCCAGTGCCTTTCCGGCGTCCGCCAGCGCCGGCTGGCGCGCGGACCGGTAGACCTCCAGGATGGCCCGACCCATCTCCGGGCCCTGCGCCGCGGCGAACGACGTCGCCACGTCGAGCGGAATGCCGAAGGCGACCAGCTGTTGCGCCCGGTCCTCCACCGAACCGTCCTGCATCATCGCGACCAGCTGCTCGCCGTCCCCCGGCGTCTGGAACCCCTGGGCCATGTCGTGCCACACGTACTCGGGATCGAACAGCCCGACGACGTCACTCGCCCAGCTGCGCACGAGCTCAGGCCGGTGCATCACGGCGTTCACGACGTGGCCTCCGCCCCAGTCGTGCCCGACGAGGTCGACGGGCTGATCCATCCGCTCCAGCTCGTCGATGAGCCAATCGCGGTAGGCGAGGTAGGTGGCCGGGAAATCGCTCGGGAGGGGAGCACCGAACCCCGGCGGCGACAACCGCACCACATCCGCACGCCCGAGCGCGGCGACGAGCGGACCCCATACGGCGTCGGTCTCCGGATTGCCGTGCACCAGAACCACAGTCACGTCACGATCCTCCCATGGCGCAAGCGTGCCGACACAGCCCTTCGGCGATCCCGCAACACCCCTGCCCATGCTGTGGAATTCAGCTGCACCACCGGAAGGTATCAAGTACTTAACATTTTCGTCGTGGTGCGCTAAGACTGAAGGGATGCTCGACTCGGAGAAGATCCTCGTCACCGGCGCCACCGGCAAGATCGCCTTCCCGATCGCCCGCGCCCTGGCGGGACGCAACGAGGTGTGGGGCGCGGCGCGCCTGCGGGACCCCGCGGACCGGGAGAAGCTGTCCGCCGCAGGCATCACTCCCCTGGCGCTCGACATGAGCACCGGCGACTTCTCCGGGCTGCCCGACGATTTCACCTACGTCTTCCACGCCGCCGTCGACACCGGCGCCGACGACTGGGTCCGGTGCGTCACCACGAACGCCCAGCACTCCGGCGACCTGCTGCACCACTGCCGGGGCGTCAAGGGTTTCGTTTTCTGCTCGACTGGTTCCATCTACGGCTACCAGGGCCGGCGGCCGCTGCGGGAGGACGACCCGCCAGGTGTTCCGCTGCGTGCGAACTACAGCTTCTCCAAGGTCGCCGCCGAATCGGTGTGCACCTGGATCGCGCAGCGGTTCGACATCCCGCTCACGATCATCCGCATCTGCTCGACGTACGGGCCCGAGGGCGGGGCCCCCGCCGACCGGCTGGAGATGATGCTGGCCGGCAAGTCGATTCGGTTGCATCCCGACCGGCCGAACAACTACAACCCCATCTACGAGGACGATTACGTCGAGTTCGGCATCCGCGCGATGGAGGTCGCTGACACCCCGCCGGTGGTGGTGAACTGGGCGGGCAGCGAGACCGTCAGCGTCGAGGACTACTGCGCCTACCTCGGATCGCTGGTCGGCGTCGAGCCGGTCTTCGACTACCGGGCCGACGCGCACACCCCGCTGTGGCCCGACGTGACGCGCATGCACCAGATCCTCGGCCGGACGAAAGTGCCGTGGCGCGAGGGCTTCCGGCGGATGGTCGCGGCGCGTCACCCCGAGATCCCACTCGCCGAGGCCCATGCCCCGACCTACGGAGGAACCCAGTGACACTGCCGGGAACACCGTCGGACCAGCTGGACGGCGTACTCGCCGCCGGCCGGGGCGACATCAGCACCCTGTTCGTCTCGATGGCGCGCCGCCACCCGGACGGCCACGACGCCGAGTACCTGCGCTGGCACACCCTCGACCACCGGCCCGAGCAGCACCGGTTGCCGGGCGTGCGAGCGTCGGTGCGGTTGGTCTCGACACCGCAGTGCCGCGCTGCACGACCGGCAGGCGACGACCGCTTCGAGGCGATCGACCACGTGATGACCTATTTCTTCACCGACCGGACCGGCCTCACCGCGTTCAACGAACTGTCCACTGCGCTCGGCGACGGCGGTCGCAAACTGGCGCTGCTGCCACCGGTTCAGCGCGGCGTCTACACCGTGACCGACAAGTCGGCGGCCGCACGGATCAAGGTGGGCGCAGATGTGCTGCCGTGGTGGCCCTTCCGCGGTGTGGTGCTGATCCTGGAGGCCGGGGACCGGGCGCCGGCCGCACTCACCGATGTCGACGGCGTGGCCGGAACCTGGTCCGCCACCTCACACCGGGTGGACGCGAGCCTCGCGAGTGCGGACGACGGCCAGGTGCTCACCTACTGCTTCACCGACGACGACCCGGTGGTCGTCGCCGGGCGGTTGGCGCCCGTGCTGAAACGCCGCTGGGCTGCCGGTGACGCCGACCCGCTGCTGGCCGCACCCTTTCACATCGTCGTGCCGCACGAATGGGACCGTCATGTGCCGTAGCGAGATCCGATGAGAATCGGTCTGATGGTCGGTTCCGACCGCGAACGCCCGCGCGCAGACCGGCTCGACGGCCTGCTCGCCGACGGAACAGCCGCGGAGAGCGCCGGTTTCGCGTCGTTCTGGTTCCCCCAGGTGCCCGGCTATCTCGATGCGATGACAGCGGTCGCGCTGCTCGGCAGGCTCACCGAACGCATCGAACTCGGCACGGCCGTCGTTCCCATCCAGACCCGGCACCCACTGATCATGGCGCAGCAGGCCTTGACGACCCAGGTGGCGTGCGGCGGGCGGTTCACGCTCGGCATCGGGCCGTCGCATCACTGGATCATCGACGGGCAGCTCGGCCTGTCCTACGACCGACCGGCCCGGCAGGTGGCCGAGTACCTCGACGTGCTCGGTGCCGCATTGTCCGGCCCCGGTGCGGTCGACGTGGAGAACGACGGCCATCGCGTGCACGGAACCATCGACGTCACCGACAGTTTCACCACGCCGATGCTGATCGCCGCGCTGGGGCCGGTGATGCTGCGGCTGGCCGGTGAGCGGGCCGGCGGCACCATCCTGTGGATGGCCGACGAACGCACGATCGACAGCCACATCGCCCCCCGGATCACCGCAGCGGCCGACGCCGCGGGCCGCCCGGCGCCCCGGATCGTCGCGGGCGTGCCGGTGGCGTTGTGCGCTGACGGCGAGGTGGACGAGGCCCGCGCGTACGCCAGCGAGGTGCTCGGGCATGCCGACTTCTCCCCCAACTACGTCCGCCTGCTCGAGCACGGCGACGCACAGGATGTCGGCGACACCATGGCGGCCGGTGACGAGTCGGCGGTGGCTGCCCGCTTGCGCCGCTACCGCGACGCCGGTGTCACCGACCTCGCCGCCCGGGTGGTCCCCCTCGGCGCAAATGCCGCGGCACGGCAGGAATCCCGCCGTCGCACCGAGCAGTTCGTGGCCTCGCTCGCGGCCGACCTCTGACCACCCTGTTCCTCGCGGGTGTCCGCGACAGTCAGTTCAGCCTGCGGATGGGATCGGTGCCGTCCCAGTCGGCGGTGGCGGCGCGGAGCATCGCGTCCAGGCCGACGATCGCGTCGCTGCGTTCGGTGATCTCGTAGATCGCCGCAGGGCCCGCGTGCGGTTCCACGTAGGCGAACCGGACGCCGACGTCCTGCCCGCCGGACCACACCACCGGCCATCCCCGGTCCGCGGCGCCGTTCAGCGCCGCGTCGAAGTCGTCGACCCACCACGCCAATTGATGGAACCCGTGGCGGCCGGAGGCCAGGAACTCCGAGTAGACCGACGGCGCGTCGTCCTCCTGCTGGATCACCTCGATCTGCATGTCGCCGATGTTGGTCATCCCGATCGACAGCGTCACCTCACACGGCTCGCCGCGGTACAGACCCGCCTGCGGCAGCCCGCGCAGCACGAACCACGGCCCCACTCCGGCGGCCAGCCAGCCGTCCATGGCGCGATCGAAGTCGTCCACCACGTAGCCGAACTGGCGGACCGGACCGGCGAACGGCGACTCGGGCACGCGTCGACGGTACGGCTGAAGTTAGTCATCGGTCAACTCTTGTGTAATGCGAGAATGCTGCTAGATTCAGCGTTCATGGCGCTAGCAGACGGTCGGACGGCGGTTGACCGTGGTCAGCGCCGGACGTCGCTGCAACAGGCGCGGTCGCGGGAGACCAAGCGCATGCTGGTGCAGGCGGCGATGGCGTTGTGGCGCACGAACGGGTACGGCGCAACCACCGTTGCCGACATCTGCAAGGCGGCCGGAGTCTCTAAGGCGCTGTTCTACTTCTACTTCCCGCGCAAGGAGGACGTGCTGTTCGAAGTCGGCGTGATGTCGACGCAGTCGGCAAGGCGAACCGTGCTCACGATGATCGACAAGCCGTTCGAGCTGTCCGCGGCGATCGCCGCCGCGCTCACCGATCTGGAGAGGTCGATGGCGCGCAACCCTCCCGAACTCGTCATCGCCGCCATCCTCGAGGGCTATCGCCACGAGCACCGGATCCTCGCGGGCGAGGAACCGGTCGCCGACGAGGCGGGGATGTTCACCGAACTGTTCGCGACGGCGCAGCGCAACGGCACGTTGGCGGACCACGTCGACGTCACGCACCTGGCCTACCTGGCCCACACCCTCGTCAGCGAGGGCGCCCGGCACTGGGCGGCGGGCGCCTTCGGCGGCCGCTCGTTCGCCGAGGTCGTCGGAGCGGACATCACGGCACTGATCGCCGGCCACAACCGGGCCGAAACCCGATAACGAAGGAGACCACGATGGCGTGGGATTTCGAGACCGACCCCGAGTACCAGAAGGTGCTGGACTGGGCCGATGAGTTCGTCCGCGAGGAGGTCGAACCGCTCGACCTCGCCTTCCCGCACCAGCAGTACATGCCGCTGGACGCCAACCGGCGCAAGGTCATCGGCCCGCTCAAGGAGGAGGTGCGCCGCCGCGGGCTGTGGGCCACGCACCTGGGCGCCGACCTCGGCGGTCAGGGCTACGGACAGCTGAAGCTGGCGCTGCTCAACGAGATCCTCGGCCGCTCGCAGTGGGCTCCCATCGTGTTCGGCTGCCAGGCGCCCGACACCGGCAACGCCGAGATCATCGCGCACTACGGCACCGACGCCCAGAAGGAGCGCTACCTGCGCCCGCTGCTCGAGGGCGAACTGTTCTCCTGCTACTCGATGACCGAGCCGCATGCCGGCGCCGACCCGACGCTGTTCCGCACGCGTGCGGTGCGCGACGGGGACGACTGGGTGATCAACGGCCAGAAGTTCTTCTCGTCGAACGCCGCCACCGCGTCCTTCCTGATCGTGATGGTGGTGACCAATCCGGATGTCAGTGCATACCAGGGCATGTCGATGTTCCTGGTGCCCACCGACACGCCCGGCGTCGACATCGTGCGCAACGTCGGCCTCTACGGCGAGCGCGAGAACGAGGGCAGCCACGCCCTCATCCACTACGACAACGTCCGGGTGCCCGCCGAGGCACTGCTCGGCGGCGAGGGCCAGGCGTTCGTCATCGCGCAGACCCGGCTCGGCGGCGGTCGCATCCACCACGCCATGCGCACGATCGGTCTGGCCCGCAAGGCGATCGACATGATGTGCGAGCGGGCGCTCAGCCGAGAGACCCAGGGCAGCCGGCTCTCCGACAAGCAGTTCGTGCAGGGCTACATCGCCGACTCCTACGCGCAGCTGCTGCAGTTCCGGTTGATGGTGCTCTACACGGCCTGGGAGATCGACAAGTACAACGACTACAAGAAGGTCCGCAAGGACATCGCCGCGGTCAAGGTGGCGATGCCGACGGTGCTGCACGACATCGCCTGGCGGGCCATGCAGGTGCACGGCGCGCTCGGTGTGACCAACGAGATGCCGTTCCTCGGCATGGTGACCGGCGCCGCGGTGATGGGCCTGGCCGACGGGCCCACCGAGGTGCACAAGACCACCGTGGCCAAGCAGGTGCTGCGCGACTACCAGCCCACCGACGACCTCTGGCCCACCGAGTGGATCCCGCGCAAGCGCGAGGCGGCCCGGGCCAAGTACGCCGACTTCCTCGAAACCGAGGTCGGCAACCTGTGAGCGACCCGGACGGCGGGCTCGACACCGCGCGACTCACCACATGGATGGACGAGGCCGCGCTGCCCGGTGCGGGCGAGCCGCTCCACGCCCGGTTCCTGTCCGGCGGAACGCAGAACGTAATCTACGAGATCCGCCGCGGCGCAACGCAGTGCGTGCTGCGCATGCCCCCTCCCGGTGCACCGCCCGACCGCGACAAGGGCATCCTGCGGGAGTGGCGCATCATCGAGGCGCTCGACGGCACCGAGGTGCCGCACACCGCCGCGATCGGGGTGTGCGCCGATCCGGCGGTGCTGGGCCGGCCGTTCTACCTGATGGGTTTCGTGGACGGCTGGTCGCCGATGGACCAGCGGGACTGGCCCGAACCGTTCCACTCCGACCCGGCCGCCAGGCCCGGCCTTGCCTACCAGCTCGCCGAGGGCATCGCGCTGCTGTCGAAGGTCGACTGGCGTGGTCGCGGACTGTCCGACCTGGGTCGCCCCGACGGATTCCACGAGCGTCAGGTGGACCGCTGGACCGGCTTTTTCGAGCGCATCAAGGGCCGCGACATCGACGGCCTCGACACCGCGACCGCGTGGCTGCGTGCCCACCGGCCGCTCGACTTCGTGCCCGGCCTGATGCACGGCGACTACCAGTTCGCCAACGTCATGTACCGCCACGGCGGTCCTGCCCGGATGGCCGCCATCGTCGACTGGGAGATGGGCACCGTCGGCGACCCGAAGCTCGACCTGGCGTGGATGGTGCAGAGCTGGCCGGTCGACACTGACAATCCGCAACCGTCGGACATGGATTACGTCGACATGCGCGGGATGCCGTCGCGCGACCAGGTCGTCGCGCACTGGGCCGACGTTTCCGAACGGCAGGTCGACGACCTGGACTACTACCTCGTACTGGCCCGCTGGAAGCTCGCGATCGTGCTCGAACAGGGCTACCAGCGCGCGGGTGACGACGAGAAGCTACAGGCGTTCGGTCCGATCGTGCCCGCGCTGATGGCCTCGGCCGCCGAACTCGCCGAATCCACCGACTACCGGTGACGATGATCAGAGCCGCCGTCTGCCCCCGGTACGGGCCGCCGGAGGTGGTGCGCATCGAGCAGATGCCTGCGCCCTCGCCGTCGGCCGGGCAGGTGCGGGTGCGCGTCGACGCCGCCGCGGTCAACTTCCCCGACGTGCTGCTGATCGCCGACGACTACCAGCTCAGTGTCGCGCCGCCGTTCGTGCCGGGCAGCGAGTTCGCCGGGACGGTCGTCGAATGCGGGACGCAGACAATGGAATTCGCGGTCGGCGACCGGGTGCGCGGCACCGGGATGTACGGCGCGTTCGCCGAGGAGGTGGCGGTGGCCGCCGACGGCGTCGAGCGCATACCCGACGGGGTGGACATGCCGGCCGCGGCGGCGTTCGGGGTGGCGTACCGCACCGCCTACCACGCGCTGCGTTCGACGGCGCGGATTGCTGCCGGCGACCCGCTGATCGTGCTGGGCGCCGGTGGCGGCGTCGGGCTGGCCGCGGTGACGCTCGGCGCTGCGCTCGGCGCCGAGGTCGTCGCCGTCGCCTCCTCCGCCGAGAAACTGGCCGCCGCAACCGAACACGGCGCCCGCCACGTCGTCGACCACCGTTCCGGCGAGCTGCGCCGGGCACTGCGCGACGCGGTCCCCGACGGCGCAGCGGCCGTCATCGACCCCGTCGGTGGGTCACTGTCCGAGCCCGCCCTGCGGTCGCTGCGCCGCGGTGGCCGGTTCGTGACGGTCGGCTTCGCCTCCGGTGAGATCCCGCGTATCCCGCTGAACCTGGTGCTCGTGAAGGGCGTGCAGATCGCCGGCTTCCAGTTCGGCGACGTCGACCCCGGCGAGTACGCGCGCAACGAGGGCGAGCTGCGTGCGCTGTTCGAGTCGGGACGGGTGGCCCCGCACATCGGCGCGGTCTACCCGCTGGCCGACACGGCGTCGGCGCTGCGCCGGGTGGCCGACGGTCAGGCCGTCGGCAAGGTGGTCATCGACCTCCGGTGATCCGCGTCAGCCGGCCGGGATCAGGTCGGCGGCCACCGACGGACACGCCATCTCACCGCAGCGGAAGGTCTCGATGTAGCCCACGCTGTTCGGGTCACCCACGGCGGTCAGTGCCTGGGCCTTGAACGCCCGTGCGGCCGCACTCAGTTCATGCCGCACCGAGTCGATGTTGCTCTCCAGCTCGGCCGGCCACTGCTCGCCCCACAGGGTGACTTCGGTCATGCCCTGATTCAGTGCGGTGAGCACGTGCATGCGCACCCGGGGGTCGGCGGCGAACATGTCGGCCGACACCGCGACGGTCTGGGGGTGGGGCCGCTGCGCCCACGACTGCAGGACCGATTCGAGGTCCATCACGACCGCACCGAGGATCTCCAGCGGCCGCACGTCCTCGCCGTCGCCGTCGAGCAGCACGGTGACGTCCCAACCGGCCATCGCGCGGTCGTACAGCCAGCCGCCGGCGAACTTCACCGCGTCCGAAACCCCGGGCGCGACGACGTCGAGCCGGTACCTCATGTCGAAGTCCACGCTCACTTCTCCATCACCACGCTGTGGTCCGCCACGGGAGTGAACTCGCGGGCCAGCATCTCGGCGTACCCCTTGAACGCCTCGGTCAGGGGTATCGAAGGATCGAGTAACCATGAGGTCTCCATTCCGTTGACGAAGGCAAGGATCTCGACGGCTTTGGTGGCCGCGTCGATCCCCTGGCGGTACCGACCGGTGAGCTGACCGCGTCGGATGATGTCGGCCACGATGTCGACCGCGGCGCGGTGACGTCGGACGAGTCGGTCGTGCAAGGGGGCGTCGGGCGCGATGTTCTCCACCAGCAGCACCGTGAACGTGCCCACCAGTTCGGGCGCCCGCTCGAAGCGTTCGGCGACCCGGGCGATCTCCTGGAACAGGTCGCCGGTCCGGTCGGCGTGGGTGTCGTCGTCGAAGTCGCGGGCGTCGAGCACCGCGTTGAGCAGCTGTTCCTTCGATTCGAAGTGGTGCAGCAGCCCGGCAGGCGTCACCCCCGCCTCACGGGCGATCTGGGCCAGCGAGGTGTTGCGCCAGCCGTTGCGGGCCAGCAGCCGTTCGGCGACTCCGAGGATGCGCTGACGACGGTCCTCGCCCTTGGCGAGCAGCGTGGCGTAGGGCCGTGGCGACTGCAGCGCGGACACCGAACTCCTTCATTCAACCAACCGACTGAACACACAGTAGGTTGGTTTAGCGGGTGTGACAAGAGTCTCAACTAACAAATGTTTGACCCTCAGATCACACGCAGGTCAGACAGCACTCGACCCGTTGCGACCACCGCAGCGCGTCAACCGGCCACATGTCCGGCGCGCGATTTCACGCCGGTCGTGGCACCGCTGCGAGGCTCGACTGGCCGATCCAGGAGGGCAGAGCGCGCCGCACGTCGCCGGTTGCCTCGATGGCGACCGAGCCGTCCAACAACCCCCGCTGCCAGGACTGGTCTCCACGCCAGATCTGGCTCAGCGTTCGCAGGCTCGTCGACACCGTCGCCGCGACGTCATATCCGGGGTCGAAGTCGCACACCTGTGCGTCACCGTCGGCAACCATCAGCCACCACGACGACGCCTTCGGGGGCGCACCCGACAACCGGAACGCCACCACGGTTCGCGTCCGTGGCCACTGCTCGAGCGGAATGGTGCGGCGGATGTCCCACATCAACACGCTGGGGTCGAGGTCCTTCTCGACGAGATCACTCATCCAGCGAACACTCCACGCTCCGAGCGCTTCCACCACGCCGACCAGTTCCCGCCCGCAGTCGGTCAACGTGTAGATGGTGCGGCCGTCGACTTCGGAACGCTCGACCACTCCGGCGCGCGTCAGGGTCTGCAGCCGCTTGGACAGCAGCGTCGGCGACATCTTCGGCACACCGCGACGTAGATCGTTGAAGTGCGTGCTCCCCGCCAGCAACTCACGGACCACCAGCACGGTCCACCGCTCATCGAGCAATTCCATGGCCTTGGCCACTGGACAGAACTGACCGTAACCCGACATCTGCATCCACCTCCGCAGGGTCAGCAAACGCTGCTATCAGTACACCGCATGATCGCCGCGCTGACTAGTACAGATTCAGAACCGGAGTCGATACAGATCCGTGACTAGATCGCCGATGTCCCTGCAGCCGAGCATTGTCCTCACGCACGAATCACCTGAAGGAGAAGGACATGATTTTCACGAAGCCGACCGGCAGACGTTTGACCGGCTACCTCGCGGGCTCCGCGCTCGCAGTAGGCCTGGCCCTCGGGTCAGCCGCAGTCGCCGACGCCAAGCCGATCTCGGAGAACACGATCAAGAGCGAATGCAAGGCAGCCGGCGGCACGTACGGCACCAAACGCCCGACAAATGGCGGATCGAGGCTCTCGACCTGCACATTCAAGGACATCAACGGAAACACGTTCACGGACAGTTACTACGACGGGGAATATACGGGGACCAACGACCCCCGCGGCAACCCGGCCTGACGCGGGTCACTCCAGACCGGCGGCCGGAGCGGTGGCGCGCAGCCCTTCCTGGGCGTACCTCCCAGGTCCTCGCGCATCAGGAACGATCCGGACGTCAACACCCAAGCAACGACAACTGCCCACCACCAGTAAACGATCCAGATAGGAGCTACAGATCATGACTCACACCGACACCACCTCGTCCCGGACGGCTCACCGCCGCGCGCACGGCGGCACCAAGCCTCGAGGGCTCGCGCGGCTCGCCGCCGGGGCGGTCGTGGCCAGCACGATCGGACTCAGCGCAGGAGCCCTGGCCCCCGCCGGGATCGCGCACGCCTACGCGGGATCCTGCGTCGGCCCGGTCGGCGCCGGCAACATCTTGCAGGTGCGCGAGTTCTCGCTACAGGACGCGGGCAACGGCAATTCTCTGGCCACCGTCGAGGCCTATGCGGCCATGCCACAAAGCGACGCCCAGGCATACATCGACCGTCCCGGCAAGCAAGAGGCAGCCTTCCGCCTGTGGGGCGACACCGGATCCGACCTACTCGTCGCGCTATTCAACCCGGAGCGCTACTGGGCCTCCCCCGCCGGCCTGGGAATGCGAGGTGCGAGGCAGGTCTCGAACGCCGAGCTGGACAGCGTCCCCGGATCTGCCCTCACCGGTCGCAAAGAGTTCTACGCCACTATCCGCGTGCCCGAGATCGGCAACGGATCGACGCTCCACGTCGAAACCTGCCGCCTGTCCCTCGCTCCCTGAGGGCATCACGCGAAGTCCGACAGACGACGGTACAGATCCGCTACTAGATACCCGGCACCAACGAGCGCACGATGTCAGATAGCAAACTACCGAGGAGAAGGACATGAGCAACCCATCATCAACCGTGGACGTCCAAGCAGTGGCGACCAAGCATCGCGCCATGTGGGCCACGGGTGACTATCCGCGACTCGCGGCGGAACTGGTGTCCCCGCTCGGCCCCGTGTTGGTCGCCGCGACCGGCATCGGAGAAGGCGACCGCGTGCTCGACGTGGCGGCCGGCACGGGGAACGCTTCGATCCCCGCCGCGGAGACCGGCGCCAGTGTCGTCGCCAGCGACCTGTGCCCCGATCTGTTGGAGGCCGGCGCCAGGTCGGCTGCCGAGCGCGGCGTCGACCTCGAATGGCGGGAGGCCAACGCGCACGAACTGCCGTTCGGCGACGCCGAATTCGATGTGGTGATGTCCTCCATCGGGGTGATGTTCGCGCCGTTCCATCAGCTCGCGGCGAACGAGATGGTGCGGGTGTGCAAGCCGGGCGGCAGGATCGGGCTGATCAGCTGGACACCGGAAGGCCACATCGGGAAGTTGTGGGCGGCGATGAAGCCGTACGCGCCGCCACCCCCGGCAGGTGCGCAGCCCCCACCGCTGTGGGGCCAGGAGGATCACGTCCGCGAGCTGCTGGGCGACCGCGTCACCGATGTCGTCACCGAGCGTCGGATGTTGAAGGTCGACCACTTCGCCGACGGGGCCGAGTTCCGCGACTACTTCAAGGCCACCTACGGGCCGACGATCGCCGTCTACCGCAACATCGAGGGTGATCCGGACCGGGTGGCAGCGCTCGACACGGAGATCGCCGCGGTGGGTGACAGCGTTCTGAGCGCGTCGTCCAGCATGGACTGGGAGTACCTGCTGCTGACCGCGACCAGGGCCTGACCCGGAAAAGAGCTACAGGCCCAGCGACTTGGCGATGATCACCTTCATCACCTCGCTGGTGCCGGCATAGATGCGGGCCACCCGCGCGTCCGTGTACAGCCGCGCGATCGGGTATTCCATCATGTAGCCGTAGCCACCGAACAGCTGCAGGCAGCGGTCCACCACGCGGGCCTGCATCTCGGTGCAGAACAGCTTGACCCGTGCCGCGTCCGCGGGCGACAGTTCGCCGTCGACGTGCAGGGCGACCGCGCGGTCGAGCATCGCCTGCGCCGCCTCCACCTCCGTCGAGCAGGCAGCCAGTTCGAACTTCGTGTTCTGGAAGGACGCCACCGGGGTGCCGAACGCCTTGCGGTCGCGGGTGTACTCGATGGCCGCGGTGATCGCCGAACGGGCCTGGGCGACCGAACCGACCGCGACCGTCAGCCGCTCCTGCGGCAGATTGTGCCCGAGGTAGGAGAACGCCTCGCCCTCCTCCCCCAGCAGGTTCGCCGCGGGCACCCGGACATCGGCGAACGACAGTTCGGCGGTGTCCTGCACCTTGCAGCCCATCTTCTCGAGCTCGCGGCCACGGGTGAAGCCGGCCATCCCGTCCTCCACCACCAGCAGGGACAGCCCCTTGCGCCGGTTGTCCGGGTCGGTCGACGTGCGGGCGACCACCACCACCAGGTCGGCCTGGATCCCGCCGGTGATGAACGTCTTGGCGCCGTTGACGATCCAGTCGTCACCGTCCCGCACCGCGGTGGTGCGCACCCCGGCGAGGTCGGATCCCGTCCCGGGCTCGGTCATCGCGACGGCCGACAGCAGCGTCCCGTCCGCCAGGCCGGGGAACCAGCGGCTGCGCTGTTCGTCGTTCGCGTAGTGCAGGAAGTACGGCAGGATCACCTCGAGCTGCGTGCGCACCGTCGACAGCGTCACCAGCGCCCGCGCTGCCTCCTCCTGCAACACCACGTTGTAGCGGTAGTCGGGAATGCCTGCGCCGCCGTACTCCTCGGGGATCGCCATACCGAGCATGCCGAGGGCGCCCATCTGTTTGAAGACGTCGCGCGGCATCCGGCCGGCCTTCTCCCACTGCGGGTAGTGCGGCACCACCTCTTTCTCGACGAAATCGCGGGCCAGCTGCCGGAACGCCTCGTGGTCCTCGGTGAACAGGTTTCGCTGCATGGGTCTCCTACCGTCAGGCGACGAGTTCGACCAGCGTGGCGTTGGCCGTGCCGCCGCCCTCGCACATGGTCTGCAACCCGTAGCGAATTCCGTTGTGTCGCATGTGATGGATCATCCGCGTCATCAGCACCGCACCAGATGCGCCGAGCGGGTGGCCGAGGGCGATCGCCCCGCCGAGCGGATTGAGCCGGGCCTCGTCGGCGCCCGTGTCGGCCAGCCAGGCCAGCGGGACCGGTGCGAACGCCTCGTTGACCTCGTACACGCCGATCTCGTCGATCCTGACGCCCGCCTTGTGCAGCACCTTCTCGGTGGCCGGGATCGGCCCGGTGAGCATCAGCACCGGATCGGCCCCGGTGACCGCGCCGGCGCGGTAGCGCACCAGCGGGGTAAGTCCGAGGGCGATCGCGTTGTCCTCGGCCATCACCAGCAGCGCCGCCGCACCGTCGGAGATCTGTGATGAGTTGCCGGCGTGGATGACGCCGTCCTCGGCGAAGGCCGGCTTGAGCCCGGCGAGCTTCTCGACCGTGCTGCCACGGCGGACGCCTTCGTCGGCGATCACCGGCTCGGCACCGTCCGGGAACACCGGCACGATCTGCTCGTCGAACGCCTTGTCGTCCTGCGCTGCGGCGGCCAGTTCGTGCGAGCGCACGGAGTACTCGTCGAGCCGGGTGCGGGAGAACCCCCACTTCTCGGCGATCATCTCCGCCGAGATGCCCTGGTTGAACCCGAAGTCCGGGTATCGCGCAAGCACTTTCGGGCCGTACGGCATCCCGGTCGACCGGGCGGCGCCCAGCGGCACCCGGCTCATCACCTCGACACCGCCGGCCACCACGACGTCCTGCTGACCCGACATCACCGCTTGCACGGCGAAGTCCAGCGCCTGCTGGCTGGACCCGCACGCGCGGTTCACCGTCGTGCCGGGGATGTGTTCGGGCCAGCCCGCGGCCAGCACCGAGTATCGGCCGATGTTGCTCGACTGGTCGCCGACCTGCGAGACGCAGCCCCAGACGACGTCGTCGATCACGTCGGGGTCGACACCGGCGCGCTCGACGAGTTCGTTGAGCACGATCGCGGACAGGTCCGCCGCGTGCATTCCCGACAGGCCGCCGTTGCGTTTACCGACCGGCGTGCGGACCGCCTCGACGATCACCGTTTCGCGCATGAGACTGCTCCGATCCACTCGAGAACTACTGGTAGGCAGGGCCGATCGCCCGCTGCTCGCGCAGCGCGGCGATCTCCATGGCGGTCAGGCCGATCCCGGTGAGCACCGAGTCGGTGTGCTGGCCCAGCCCCGGCACGGCGCCCATCGGCTGCTCGAAGTCCGAGATGACCGGCGGTGGTCGCAGCGCCATGATCTCACCGCCCGGGGTGTCCACCGGCCGCCACCGGTCGCGGGCGGCCAGGTGTGGGTGTGCGACGACCTCGCTGGGCAGGTTGTAGCGGGAGTTCCCGATCCCGGCGTCGTCGGCCTTCTTCTGGATGTGTGCGAGATCGTGCTGTGCACACCATGTTCCGATAGCGTCATTGAGGGCGTCGCGCCGCCGGACGCGGTCGGAGTTGGTGGCGTACGCCTCGTCGTCGGCCAGGTCGGGCCGGTCGATGATCTCGCGGGCGAGCCGTTGCCACTCGCGGTCGTTCGTCGTGCCGAGCACGACGGTCTGGCCGTCGCGGGTGGGGAACGAGCCGTAGGGCGCCACCGCAGGCGAGCTCATGCCGAGCGGCTGCTGGTCGATCCCGGAATGCTGGGTGTAGGTCAGCTGATAGCCCATGATGTCGGTCATGGTGTCGAAGAGGCTGACGGCCACCGACGGCGCCGCGCCGCCGGCCCGGTGCCCGCGGGCGTAGAGCAACGTCACGATCGACAGCGCCGCGTACAGCCCGGTCGAGATGTCTGCCACCGGCGGACCGGGTTTGGCCGGCATGCCGGGGTAGCCGGTGACGGCGCACGCCCCCGATTCGGCCTGGATGAGCAGGTCGTACGCGCGCTTGTCGGAGATCGGCCCGCCGGGGCCGTAGCCGTCGATCTCCACCCCGATGACCTGCGGGTGCCGGACCTCGAGGTCCGCCGCGGCCAGGCCCATCCGCGCCATCGCACCGGGCGCCAGGTTGGACACCAGCACGTCGGCGCCGTCGAGCAGCCGGTGCAGCACGTCCACGCCGCCCGCGGCCTTGAGGTCGAGCGTGACCGACTCCTTGCCGCGGTTGCACCACACGAAGTGGGCGGCCTGGCCCTTGACGACGTCGTCGTAGTGCCGGGCGAAGTCGCCGCCGTTGGGGTTCTCCACCTTGATCACCCGGGCGCCGAAGTCGGCGAGGACGCGGGTGCACATCGGCGCCGACACCGCCTGCTCCAACGTCACCACCGTGATGCCGGCGAGCGGCGCCTGATCAGTCATCGCGTCCGATCATCACATGACCATGCCGCCGTCGACCGGCAGCACCTGGCCGGTGACGTACGACGCGGCGTCGGACGCCATGAAGACGAACGCGCCTGCCACCTCGGAGGGCTCGGCCCACCGCTTCAGCGGGATGCGGTTCATCATGTTGGCCGCGAACTTCTCGTTGGTGCGGATGGTCTCGGTCATCGGCGTGGCAGCCAGCGGGGCGAGCGCGTTGACCATGATGTTCTTGATCGCCAGTTCGCGGGCGAGTGACTTGGTGAAACCGATGATCGCCGCCTTGGCGGCCGAGTAGTTCACCTGGCCGAGGGTGCCTGTCAGGCCAGCCGCGGACGTCACGTTGATGATCCGCCCGGTGCCGTCGGTCGGCACGTACGGCAGCGCCGCCTGGGTGACGGTGAACGCCCCGAGCACGTGCACGTCGAACAGCAGCCGCATCGAATCCTGAGTCGTCTTGCCGAACATCGCGGGCCTGGTCACCCCGGCGTTGTTGACGACGATGTGCAGCGCGCCGTCGGCGAGGCCGGCGGCCTGCTGGGTGGCTGCAGCGGCCGAGTCGGGGTCCGAGACGTCGAGCGCCGCGGCCTGGGCCGTGCCGCCCGCGTTCGCGATGCGCTCGGCGACCGCGGCCGCCGCATCCTTGTCGAGGTCGGTGACCAGCACCGCCGCGCCCGCCTCGGCCAGCGCGGTCGCCACCGCCGAGCCGATGCCGCCCGCGGCTCCGGTGACCAGTGCCGCGCGGCCGGTCAGATCGAAGTAGCCGCCCATCAGTAACTCTTGGGGAGGCCGAGCACGTTCGCCCCCAGGAAGTTCAGGATCATCTCCTGGCTCACAGGGGCGATCTTCATCAGCCGCGACTCGCGGAAGTAGCGGGAGATGTTGTACTCCTCCGAATACCCCATGCCGCCGTGTGTCTGCAGGGCGCGGTCGGCGGCGTCGAATCCCGCGTCGGCGCAGAGGTACTTGGCCATGTTGGCCTCGCGGCCGCACGGCTTGCCGTTGTCGTAGAGCCAGGTCGACTTGCGCAGGATCAACTCCGCCGCGTCGAGGCGGGCCAGCGAATCGGCCAGCGGGAACTGGATGCCCTGGTTCATGCCGATCTGGCGGCCGAACACCACCCGGTCGTTGGCGTAGCGGACCGCGCGGTCCAGCGCGACCCGCCCGATGCCGAGCGCCTCGGCGGCGATCAGCATCCGCTCCGGGTTGAGCCCGTGCAGGATGTACTGGAATCCCTTGCCCTCGTCGCCGATCCGATCCTCGACCGGCACGCGCAGGTCGTCGATGAACAACTCGTTGGAGCTGACGGCGTTGCGGCCCATCTTCTTGATCGGCCGGATGTCGACGTGGTCGCGGTCGAGGTCGGTGAGGAACAGCGACAGGCCGTCGGTCTTCTTCGTGACGTCGTCGTAGGGCGTGGTGCGTGCCAGCAGCAGGATCTTCTCCGACTCGAGCGCCTTGGAGATCCACACCTTGCGGCCGTTGACGATGTAATGGTCGCCGTCCCGCTTGGCGAACGTGGTGATGCGCGACGTGTCCAGTCCCGCACCGGGTTCGGTGACGCCGAAGCACACGTGCAGCGACCCGTCGACGATGCGGGGCAGCGTGGCCGCCTTCATCTCCTCGGAGCCGAACACCACCACCGGCTGCATGCCGAAGATCGACAGGTGAATGGCGCTGGCGGCGTTCATCGCACCACCGGACCGCGCCACTTCCTCGGCCAGGATGGTGGCCTCGGTGATGCCGAGGCCGTGCCCGCCGTACTGCTCGGGGATGGTCATCCCCAGCCAGCCGCCACTGGCGATGGCGTCGTAGAACTCGCGCGGGAACTCGTGCGCGAGGTCCTTCTCCATCCAGTAGGTGTCATCGAACTTCGAGGCCAGTTCCCGCACCGACTTGCGGATCAGTTCCTGGTCCTCGGTGAGCTCGAAGCTCATTCCGCCCGACACTGCAATCTCCGTCCTCGTCATCGAAACCTGTGTCCGGCGTCGCCGGATCGTGGAGCCGCGCCGGCGCTCTCAGTCCCTGGCGCCGCTGACGGCCTTCGCGTTGGCCTGGAAGTCGGCGAAGTTGGCGCCCGTCTTCTCCTTCTTCGACAGCGCCTGGATCGACACGTCGTGGCCCTCGGCGGCCTTGCGCAGCGCCCCGACCGTCGCCTGCTCCTTCGGGACGTGCTTGAAGGGTTCGAAGTGGTACCAGCGCATGGCGTTCTCGTGAGTGATCTTGTTGATCTCGTCGTCGGGCACGTCGTATTTGTCGAACACCTTGCCGAGCTCTTCGGGCGCACCGGGCCACATCGAGTCGCTGTGCGGGTAATCCATCTCCCAGCAGATGTTGTCGATGCCGATCTCGTGGCGGTTCTTCACCCCGACCGGGTCGGAGATGAAACACGTCAGGAAGTGCTCACGGAACACCTCTGAGGGCAGCTTGCCGCCGAAGTCCTGGTGCGTCCACGTCGAGTGCATGTCATAGGTGCGGTCCACCCGGTCCAGGAAGTACGGGATCCACCCGGTGCCACCCTCGCTCAGCGCGATCCTCAGGTCGGGATACTCCTTGATCGGCTTGGACCACAACAGATCCGCCGCGGCCTGCACGATGTTCATCGGCTGCAGGGTGATCATCACGTCCATCGGCGCGTCCGGTGCGGTGATGGCCAGCTTTCCCGACGAGCCGATGTGGACGTTCATGATGGTCTCGGTCTCGACCAACGCCTCCCACAACGGCTTCCAGTGCTCGAGGTCGTGGAAGGACGGATAACCCAGGGTCGAGGGGTTCTCGGTGAAGGTGAGCGAGTGCACGCCCTTCTTCGACACCCGGCGCACCTCGTCGGCGCACAGCTGCGGGTCCCAGATCGCCGGGATCGCCATCGGGATGAACCGGCCCGGGTTGGACCCGCACCACTCGTCGATGTGCCAGTCGTTGTAGGCCTGCACCAGCGCCAGCGAGAACTCCGCGTCCTCGGTGGCGAACAGCCGCGCCGCGAAGCCGGGGAACGACGGGAAGTTCATGGTGGCCAGCACGCCGCCGGCGTTCATGTCCTTGACCCGCTCGTTGGGGTCCCAGCAGCCCTTGCGAATCTCGTCGAGGCCCTGGGGTTCCAGGCCGTACTCCTCCTTGGGCCTGCCCGCGACCGCGTTGAGGGCGACGTTCGGGATCACCGTGTCGCGGAACTGCCAGGTGTCCGAGCCGTCCGGGTTGTGCACCAGTCGCGGCGCCTCGTCCCGGTACTTCGCGGGCAGATGGTTCTTGAACATGTCCGGCGGCTCGATGATGTGATCGTCCACGCTGATCAGGATCATGTCGTCGTAGTTCATCGCGGTTCCTTCCGATACCGGCCGCGCGGGCCGGTGACGTGTTGCCCGACTGTGTTCTCCTACTGAGAAAACTAGCTTCTCGCCCGGCGAGAATCAACGTAGACCATGATCGACCACAGGTTTCACCGGCCGCTGCGCCGCTGGTCACACGTCTGCTATTGACCATCCGGGCGAAAGGTGGAAACCTCTTAGTCAGAAATGAGAACCGGATTCTCCTAAGTGAGAGTCGCTCGCTGGTCGCATACGAAGGGAGAGACCGTGCGCCTGGCCCCGTTGCCGGCAGAAGAATGGGACGACGAGGTCGTCGGATCGCTGCGCGGCTTCCTCCCGCGCGCCCGCCAGAACCCCGATGGGGCAGGCAACGCGATGTCGACCATGGTCCACCACCCCGCGCTGACCAAGGCGTTCATGCCGCTGAACCTGCACCTGCTGTTCAGCTCCACGCTGGACCCGCGGCTGCGCGAACTCGCGATCTTGCGCGTGGCGCACCGGCGCGAATCCCCGTACGAGTGGGCGCACCACACGTCGATGGCCAAGATGCTCGGCGTCACCGACGACGAGATCGAGTCGGTGCGTCGCGGTGAGGCCGCCGACGACTTCGAGCGGCTGGTGCTCGCCGCGGTCGACGAGCTCGACGACAACAACGGACTGTCCGACGAGACCTGGACCGCCCTCGGCGAGCGTCTCGACGAGCGGCAGCGCATGGATCTGATCTTCACCGTCGGCACCTACAACATGCTGGCCATGGCCTTCAACACGTTCGGCGTCCAGCTCGACAAGCAGGAGAGGTAACACACTGATGGCGTTCTTCCAGAAACCGGCCGCAGGCAGCTGGACCGAGAACTGGCCCGAACTCGGCACCGCCCCGGTCAACTACGAGGACTCGATAGATCCGGAGCACTGGCTGCTCGAGCAGCAGGCCATCTTCAAGAAGACCTGGCTCAAGATCGGTCGCGTCGAGCAGTTGCCGAAGAAGGGCAGCTACTTCACCCGTGAGCTGCCCTCGGTCGGTCCCGGCACGTCGGTGATCATCGTCAAGGACAAAGAGGAGGTCGTCCGCGCCTTCCACAATCTGTGCCGGCACCGCGGGAACAAGCTGGTGTGGAGCGACTTCCCCGGCGAAGAGGTGTCCGGCGTCTGCAGGCAGTTCACCTGCAAGTACCACGCATGGCGCTACGCGCTCAACGGCGACCTCACCTTCGTGCAGCAGGAGGGCGAGTTCTTCGACCTCGACAAGTCCGACTACGGCCTGGTTCCGGTCCGCTGCGAGGTGTGGGAGGGCTTCATCTTCGTCAACTACGACGACGACGCCGCGCCGCTGCGGGAGTACCTCGGCGAGTTCGCCGAAGGGCTCGAGGGTTACCCGTTCCACGAGATGACCGAGCACTACAGCTACCGCTCGGAGATCAACGCGAACTGGAAGCTCTTCATCGACGCGTTCACCGAGTTCTACCACGCGCCGATCCTGCACATGAAGCAGGCGGAGAAGGAGGAGGCCGAGAAGCTGGCCAAGTTCGGCTTCGAGGCGCTGGCCTACGACATCAAGGGTGACCACTCGATGGTGTCGTCGTGGGGCGGCATGTCACCGCCGAAGGACCTCAGCATGGTCAAACCGATCGAGCGGATCCTGCACAGTGGACTGTTCGGGCCGTGGGATCGTCCCGACATCAAGGGCATTCTGCCCGAGGAGCTGCCACCGGCCATCAACCCCGGACGGCACAAGTCCTGGGGCACCGACTCGTTCGAGTTCTTCCCGAACTTCACCCTGCTGTTCTGGGCGCCGGGCTGGTATCTCACCTACAACTACTGGCCCACCGCGGTGGACAAGCACATCTTCGAGGCCGACCTGTACTTCGTGCCGCCGAAGAACCTCCGCGAGCGGCTCTCCCAGGAACTGGCCGCGGTGACGTTCAAGGAGTACGCATTCCAGGACGCCAACACCCTCGAGGCCACCCAGACGCAGATCGGCACCCGGGTGGTGACGGACTTCCCCCTGTGCGACCAGGAGATCCTGCTTCGCCACCTGCACATGACGGCTCACCAGTACGTTGACAGGTACAAGGAGTCGCTGGCGAAGGGCAACGGTTCCCCGAACGGGAAGCATGCCGCCACCACGTCGGAAGACTCAGCGAAGGATTCAGTGAATGTCTAAGTTGCCCGAGGAGTTCGCCGATCTCGAGCGGTTCGCCGACTGGTGCCTGCCCACCGAGGAGGAGCGGTACGCGAAGCGGCTGAACTCGACGATGGCCGAGATGCAGGAACTGTACGACGCGGGCATGGCCCGCCTCGAGGACATCATGGTCTACGTCGACGCCCGGTTCCCGCTCGCGGGCATGCCGGACGACGCCAAAGCGCTGGTGCACCTTGGCCAGTCGATCGTCATGGTGAGTTTCCCGATCGAGGTGTGGAAGCAGCCGCGCGTGCTCGACAGTGGCGCGGCCTACATCAAGCTCATCAAGGAGCCGGTGGTCTAGTCGTGCTGACCCTCAGAGCGGCGGGTCTGGTCGACGTCGACACCGGTGAGATCATCCGGCCGGGGATCGTCAGGATCGAGGACGACACGATCGTCGGAGTCGGGGGCGATCCCGAAGGCGAGATCATCGATCTCGGCGACTCGATCCTGTTGCCGGGCCTGATGGACATGGAGGTCAACCTGCTCATGGGCGGCCGGGGCGAGAACCCTGGCTTGTCCCAGGTGCAGGACGATCCCGCGACGCGGGTGCTGCGCTCCGTGGGCAACGCCCGCCGCACCCTGCGCGCGGGCTTCACCACGGTGCGCAACCTCGGGCTGTTCGTGAAGACCGGTGGCTACCTTCTGGATGTCGCGCTGAGCAAGGCCATCGACGCGGGGTGGATCGACGGTCCGAGGGTCATCCCGGCCGGACACGCCATCACCCCCACCGGCGGGCACCTCGACCCGACGATGTTCGCCGCGTTCATGCCCGGCGCCCTCGAGCTCACCGTCGAGGAGGGCATCGCCAACGGCGTCGACGAGATCCGCAAGGCGGTCCGCTACCAGATCAAGCACGGCGCACAGCTGATCAAGGTCTGCGTCTCGGGCGGCGTCATGTCACTGACGGGAGAGGCCGGCGCACAGCACTATTCGGACGAGGAGCTGCGGGCCATCGTCGACGAGGCGCACCGGCGCGGGCTGCGGGTCGCGGCCCACACGCACGGCGCCGAGGCGGTGAAGCACGCGGTGGCGTGCGGCATCGACTGCATCGAACACGGCTTCCTGATGGACGACGAGGCGATCCAGATGCTGGTCGACAACGACCGGTTCCTGGTCACCACCCGGCGACTGGCTGAGGCGATGGACGTCTCCCGCGCTCCGAAGGAGCTGCAGGACAAGGCCGCCGAGATGTTCCCCAAGGCCCGCACATCGATCAAGGCGGCCTACGAGGCCGGTGTGAAGATCGCCGTCGGCACCGACGCACCGGCCATCCCGCACGGCCGCAACGCCGACGAACTGGTCACCCTCGTCGACTGGGGGATGCCGCCCGCCGCGGTGCTCAAGGCCGCGACGGTGGTGGCCGCCGAACTGATCAACTCGACGAGGCTCGGCCGGATCACCGAAGGCTATCTCGCCGACATCATCGCGGTGCCGGGTGACCCGATCGCCGACATCACCGTTACACGACATGTCAACTTCGTAATGAAGGGCGGTAAGGTCTTCAAGAATGACAGCGCCAACTGACGACAAGCGGATATCCGATCTGGTCGAGATCCAACAGGTACTGGCCAAGTACGCCGTCACCATCACCCAGGGCGACATCGACGGGCTGGTCAGCGTGTTCACGCCGGACGGCACCTACAGCGCGTTCGGTGACACGTACACACTCGACCGGTTCCCCGTCCTCGTCGATGCGGCCCCCAAGGGGCTCTTCATGACCGGTACCGCGCTGGTCGACCTCGTCGACGGTGCGGACACCGCGAGCGGCACCCAGCCGCTGTGCTTCATCGAGCATTCCAAGCACGACATGCGCATCGGCTACTACAACGACACCTACGTCCGCACCGACGGCGGCTGGCGGATCAAGACGCGTGCCATGACCTTCATACGACGCAACGGCGACCACGACCACGGCCGGCCGCATGCGATCGGCAGGCCGAGCGCGTGACCGATCTGTTCGAGCCGGCGACGTTCCGCACCGCCCTGCGGACCTGGCTGGACGACAACCCCGACCTGGCGCCGTCCGGCGACCACTCCCTGCAGGGGCATGTCCGTCAGTTCGCGCGGGTCCAGCACGCGCTCTACGATGCGGGCTGGAGCCGCTACGGCTGGCCCGAGCACGCCGGCGGACTCGGCGGTCCGGCGATGCTGCGGGCCATCGTCGGCGAGGAGGTGGTGGGCCGGCGGCTGGCCGAGCCGGGGCCCTACTCCATGCTCGAGGTGCTGGCGCCGACGATGATCGACTACGCCCCCGCCGAACTGGCCGCCGAGATGGTGCCGAAACTGCTCAGCGGCGAAGAGCAGTGGTGCCAGGGGTTCTCCGAGCCCGGCTCGGGCAGTGACCTGGCGTCGCTGACCACCCGCGCGGTGCTCGATCCGGAATCCGGGGGCGACCGCTACATCGTCAACGGCCAGAAGGTGTGGACCAGCTTCGCCCAGTACTCGCACCGGTGCGTGCTGCTCACCCGTACCGGTGACGCGGACACGCCCAACCACGAGGCGATCACCGCCTTCTTCGTCGACCTCGACACCCCCGGCATCACCGTGCGCCCGTTGCGGACCATGCACGGTGTCGACGAGTTCTGCGAGGTGTACTTCGACGACGTCGCGATCGACGCGAACCGGATGCTGGGCAAGCCCGGTGACGGCTGGCGGCTGGCGATGGACCTGCTGCCCTACGAACGGTCGACGTGCTTCTGGCAGCGGATCGCCTACCTGTACTCACGCTTCGACGCGCTGATCAACGAGGTCAAGAACCTCGGCCAGGTCACCGACTCCGATCTGGGCGAGGCGTACCTGGCCTTGCACACCCTGCGTTGCCGGTCACGTGCCACCCAGTACCGGCTCGCCGACGGCGACAAGCTCGGCCCGGAGACCTCGATCGACAAGGTGCTGCTGGCCGGCGCCGAACAACGGCTCTACGACACCGCGCGCGAATTGCTGCCCGGTGTCATCGAACTCGAGGACACCGAGTGGCGCACCGAGTACCTGTACTCGCGTGCGGCCACCATCTACGGCGGCACCGCTGAAGTTCAGCGAAACATCATCGCCCGCCGCCTGCTCGACCTGGGGAAGGAATGACGATGACCCCGCCATCCGACACAGAGACGGACATCGACCTCGGCCTGCTCGAGGACGGTCTGCGCAAGTCGATGCTGTCGCGCTCCGGCGCCGACCTCGACGCCGCGCTGGCCGAACTGGGCTGGGCGGAGATGCTCGCCGACCTGCCCGACGTGGCGATCCCCCTGGTGTTCCGGCTGCTGGGTGAAACCGGTTCGCACGCATCGATCCTCAACGACGTGCTGTTGGAGACGATCGGCGGCCTTCCCGGCGGCACCCCGCCGCTGCCCTACGCCGGCGGCGCCTGGGTGATCTGGGAGCGCGGCGAGGCGAGCGCCAACGAGACGCTCGGCGGGCTGCCGCTGCGCGTGATCCCCGACGGCGAGACGATGCGGCTGGGCGAGGCCCGCAAGGCGGTCGGCTGGTGGCTGTGCGGCACGGCGCGGGCGATGCTCGCGCTGGCCCGGCAACACGCGCTGGACCGGGTGCAGTTCGGCCGGCCGATCGCGGGCTTCCAGGCCGTGCGGCACCGGCTGGCCGAGACGCTGGTGGCCATCGAGGGCGCCGAGGCGACACTGGGCCTGCACGGCAACGAGAGTCCCGACCTGACCGCGATGCTGGCCAAGGCCGCAGCAGGGCGGGCCGCGCTGACCGCGGCCCGGCACTGCCAGCAGGTGCTCGCCGGTATCGGCTTCACCGAGGAGCACGATCTGCACCACCACGTGAAGCGCGCTCTGGTGCTCGACGGCCTGCTCGGCAACTCGAAGGAACTCACGCGCAAGGCCGGCGCGGGACTGCGGGCCCGCGGCTCGGCGCCCCGGCTCGCGCAGCTCTAGGCCGTCTCTACTGTCGCGAGCAGACGCAAAGTGCCCGCGACACGCCGTGTGGCGCGACAGTTTGCGTCTGCTCGGCGGAAAGGGTTGCCGCTATTTGACGTTCGACTTCATGTCGTCGAGGTTCACCAGCACCGGCCACCCGCTGACACTCAGCGCATTGCCGTGGCCGGTCTGGTGGATGTCGAACACCGACTGGATGGCTGCGTAGAACCCCTGCACGTCGAGGGTCTGATTCACCGCACGCTTGGCCTGACGCAGCGCGAACGGCGGCATCGTGGCGATCTGCTCGGCCAGCGCCCTGGTCTCCGTGTCGAGGTCGGCCCGCGGCACCACCCGGTTGACCATGCCGGTCTTCTCGGCCTCCTCGGCGGTCAGCGGCCGGCCGGTGAACAGGATCTCCTTGGCCTTGCGCGGACCGAGTTCCCAGGTGTGGCCGTGGTATTCGACGCCGCCGATTCCCATCAGCGCCACCGGGTCGGAGAACAGTGCGTCGTCGGCGGCCAGGATCAGGTCGCACGGCCAGCACAGCATCAGTCCCCCGGAGATGCAGCGGCCCTGAACCGCGGCGATCGACGGTTTGGTCGTGTTGCGCCACTTCAGGGTGTACTCCAGGTAGCGCCGGTGCTCGTGGGCGATGATGAATTCCAGCGTGATCTTGTCGGGCACCGGGCCGCCACCGCGCAGGTCGTGACCGGCGGAGAAGTGTTTCCCGTTCGCGCGCAACACGATCACCACGACCTCGGGGTCCTCGGCGGCCTTCGTCCATGCGGCGTCGAGTTCGTCGAGCAGTTCCGGGTTCTGGGCGTTGGCCGCCTCCGGCCGGTTGAGCGTGATGGTGGCGATCTTGTCGGCGACGTCGTAGTCGATGTACACGGTGGCGTCCTCTGTTCTGTTGGTCGATCAGGTCCGGGGCAGGCCGAGCGCCCGCTGGGCGATGATGTTGCGCTGGATCTCGGAGGTGCCGCCGGCGATGGTGCCGGCGAAGCTTCGTGTGTACCGCTCGAACCACCCGCACGAGTGGCCCTCGATGTTCAGCGGCGTGTACGGGCCGATGGTGGTCGGATGCGCCAGGCCGTCGGTGCCCGCGGCGGCCAGCGCGTACTCGGTGGCCGACTGGTTGGCTTCCGATCCGAGCAACTTGAGCACCGACAGCGCGGCCGGGTCCTCGTCGCTGCGCGCGGCGCGGGCGAGTGCGATGGAGCCGAGCAGGCGCAGCGCCTCGGTGTCCATCGCCAGCGTCGCGTATCGGTCGCGGTCGAGTGTGGTGCTCGGCCGGAAGTCGTCGACGAGGTCGGTCAAGCGGTCGGCGTAGCTCAGCCACAGCATGTTCCGCTCGTGGCCGAGCGAACCGTTGGCCACCCGCCAGCCGTCGTTCTCCGGTCCGATCAGGTTGGCGGCGGGCACCCGGACGTCGTTGAAGAAGACCTCGTTGAAGTCGAGGTCGTCACGGTCGCACACGGATGCGAACGGCCTGCACACCACACCGGGCAGGTCGGTCGGGATCATCAGCACGCTGATCCCCCGGTGCTTCGTCGCGTCCGGGTCGGTGCGGACGAACGTCAGCACCATGTCGGCGTCATGGGCGCCCGACGTCCACACCTTCTGTCCGTTGACGACGTACACCGCGTCGTCGCCGCTGCCCTCCCGTACCGCCCGGGTGCGCAGCGATGCGAGGTCGGAGCCCGCGCCCGGCTCGCTCATGCCGAGCGCAGCGGTCTTCTCCGCCTTGAGGATCGGCACCGCCCACTGCTGCTGTTGCTCGGGCGTCCCGAACGAGATCAGCGATGCCGCGATGATGCCGACGCCCTGCGGGTTGAAACTCAGGTAGATCCGCCGCCGGGACAGCTCGAGCTGATGGACGTACTGCTGCAGCAGGGTGGCGTTGCGGCCGCCGAACTCCGGTGAGTGTCCGGGCAGCAACCAGCCGTGGTCGAACAGCTTGCGCTGCCACCTCCGCGCCCAATCGGGGATGTGCGCGGTGGACCGGGGCCGCTCGACCGCGTCGGCGTCCGGTGGGAGGTGTTCGTCCAGAAAGGCGGCGAATTCCGCCCGGAAAGCCTCGACATCGGCGTCAAACGACAGCTGCACGGCACTCCCGGGGCGCTCGCAAACGTGGAAAGCCTTCTCTAATCTTCAGAATGAGAATACTATTCTCATCGTGAGAAAGTTACAATCTCAGGCACGTCGGTCGCGAGGGGGTCCAGGACCACAATGCCAAGGCGTTCTCCGGTACAGTTCATCCATGTTCTCCCCAGTCGGCAAGCGTCTGAGCAGCCGGTGAGCACCCCCAGCGAAGAGCCGGCCTGGAAGCAGCGCGCGGTCGAGCGGTCCATCAAGACCGCCAAGTTGCGCGCCGCACAGCGGGTCCAGCGCTTCCTGGATGCGGCCCAGGCGATCATCATCGAAAAGGGCAGTACCGACTTCACCGTCCAAGAGGTCGTCGACCGTTCACGGCAGTCGCTGCGCAGTTTCTATCTGCAGTTCGACGGCAAACACGAGCTGCTGCTGGCGCTCTTCGAAGACGCGCTGAGCCGGTCGGCCGAGCAGATCCGCGCCGCGACGGCCAGCCACTCCGACCCGATCGAGCGCCTGAAGGTGGCCATTCAGCTGCTGTTCGAGTCGTCGCGACCCGATCCCACCGCCAAGCGGCCGTTGTTCACCGACTTCGCACCCCGGTTGCTGGTGTCCCACCCGGCCGAGGTCAAGATCGCGCACGCGCCCTTGCTCGCGCTGCTCACCGAGCTGATGGAAGACGCCAGCGAGGCGGGCCGGTTGCGGGAGGGGATCAACCCAAAGCGGATGGCTGCGATGACGATGCAGACGGTCATGTTCGTCGCCCAGTCCAGCGGCGGAAACGATGACGCAACCATCCACCCCATCGGTGCCGAAGAGGTGTGGGACTTCTGCTCCCACGGGTTCGCCGCCAGCTAGCGGAGAACCGAGTTCTCGGCTACCGAGAGGGCGTTCGCAATGTGAACACGCCCGCGATTGCCGACCCTTGCTGAGAATGGCATTCTCGTAAGCAGAGAGTATAAATCGCGCTGAATGAGCGCCTCATTGACACAATCGGACACCGGTGACAGAGTGCCCGATGAGAAGTGCTGTGCAATCGCCCAACATGCCACCGCCGACATCAGACACCGCGGACGTGTTCGACCGTCGGCGCCACATACACACCACGAAGTCCCCTGTGAAGAATCGAGGAATCAATGACCGGACGCGTAGAGGGCAAGGTCGCCTTCATCACCGGTGCCGCACGTGGGCAGGGTCGCGCGCATGCGGTGCGACTGGCCCAGGAGGGCGCGGACATCATCGCCGTCGACATCTGCAAGCAGATCGACAGTGTCCGAATCCCGCTGTCCACGCCCGAGGATCTGGCGGAGACCGCGGATCTGGTCAAGAACGCGGGCGCCCGCATCTACACGGCCGAGGCCGACACGCGTGACTACGACACGCTGAAGTCGGCCGTCGACGCCGGCGTCGAGGAGTTCGGCCGGCTCGACATCATCGTTGCCAACGCCGGCATCGGCAACGGCGGCGAGACGCTGGACAAGACCAGCGAGGGTGACTGGACGGACATGATCGACGTCAACCTCGGCGGCGTGTGGAAGACGGTCAAGGCCGGTGTCCCGCACATCCTCGCGGGCGAGCGCGGCGGGTCGATCATCCTCACCAGCTCGGTCGGCGGCCTGAAGGCCTACCCGCACACCGGTCACTACGTCGCCGCCAAGCACGGCGTCGTCGGCCTGATGCGTACCTTCGCGGTCGAACTGGGCGCCAAGAACATCCGCGTCAACTCGGTGCACCCGACGAACGTGAACACGCCGCTGTTCATGAACGAGGGCACGATGAAGCTGTTCCGCCCCGACCTGGAGAACCCGGGCCCCGACGACATGAAGGTGGTCGGCGAGTTCATGCACACGCTGCCCATCGGTTGGGTCGAGCCCGAGGACATCGCCAACGCGGTGCTGTTCCTGGCCTCCGACGAGGCCCGCTACATCACCGGCGTCACGCTGCCGGTCGACGGCGGCAGCTGCCTCAAGTAGCTCGTCACGAATGCCCGGGTGCGGACACCGTCCGCGCCCGGGCATTCGGCACTTCGGCCTAAACCCTCCGGCCGTCGGCGCCGGGATGGTTGCATGGTTTCCTGGGGCCGAGGGGAACCCCACTGCAGGAGCGCTGGGCGATCCGTGGGGCAGAAACGAGGTGGGGCGTGAAGCGGCTCAACGGCATGGACGCCATGCTGCTGTACAGCGAGACCCCGAACCTGCACACCCACACCATGAAGGTGGCGATCATCAACGCCGCCGAGTACGTGGCCGACCCGGCCGACGACGGCAATGCGGAATTCTCGTTCGATGTGTTCCGCCGCACCATCGCCCGGCGGCTGTACATGCTCGACCCGCTGCGCTACCGGCTGATCGACATCCCGTTCCGGCTCCACCATCCGATGTGGCTGGAGAACTGCCCGGTCGACCTGGACTACCACGTGCGCAGGGTGCGGGTCCCGGCGCCCGGCGGGCGGCGCGAACTCGACCGGGTGATCGGCGAGATCGCCGGCACCCCACTCGACCGTAGTCGTCCGCTGTGGGAGTTCTACTTCGCCGAGGACATGGCCGACGACCGGTACGCCTTGATCGGCAAGGTGCACCACACCCTGGCCGACGGGGTCGCCTCGGCGAATCTGCTGGCGCGCCTGATGGACCTCGCGGGCACGCCGCGCACGGAGCAGGACGAGTACACCACCTGCGAGCTGCCGACGACGACCGAGCTGGTGCGGGAGGCCGCTCGCGACCACATGCACCAGATCTCGGAGATTCCGAGCCTGGTGCGCGACGCGGCCCGCGGCATCGCCCGGGTGCGGCGGCGTTCGCGCGAGAAACACGACGACGCAGGCATGGCGAAGATGTTCGACACCCCGCCGACGTTCCTCAACCACGTGGTGTCACCGGTGCGGACCTTCGCGACCGCCTCGGTGGCGCTGACGGAGGTGAAGGAGACCGCGAAGCACCTCGGGGTCACCTTCAACGACATCGTGCTGGCGATGGCCGCCGGTGGTCTGCGGGAACTCTTGCTGCGCTACGACGGTCGTGCCGACCGGCCGATCCTTGCCTCGGTCCCGGTCAGCACCAACCGCTCCGCCGACCGGGTCACCGGCAACGAGATCAGCGGGCTGGCGGTGTCGCTGCCGGTGCACGTCGACGATCCGCTGGAACGGGTCCGGCTCACGTCGCAGGCGGCCCGCAGCGCCAAGGAGTTCAACGAGCTGCTCGGCCCGGGCCTGCAGGGCAGGATGATGGAATTCCTGCCGACCGCGGTCGCACCGGGCGCCTTCCGGTGGCAGTCCCAGCACGCCGCGCACAACCGCATCATGAACGTCGCCGTGTCGAACGTGCCGGGACCCCGAGAACGCGGCCACATCGGCGGCGCCCCGGTCACCGAGATCTACTCCGTCGGCGTGCTGTCACCCGCCAGCGCGTTCAACATGACCGTGTGGAGCTATGTCGACCAGGTGGACATCTCGGTGCTGTCCGACGACCGGACATTCGACGACGTGCACGAGGCCACCGACGCGATGGTGCACGAACTGGCCGAGATCCGGCGCGCCGCAGGGCTGCCCGGACTCACCGAGGTCGCCACCGCGATGAAGCCGGCTCCGGCGGCCGGCTAGTCCAGATGCGCGCGCAGATCGTTGCGCAGCACCTTGCCGGTGCTGCCCCGCGGTAACTCGTCGAGCACGGCGATCTCGCGCGGCACCTTGTAATTCGCCAGGTTCTCGCGGACATGCTGTTTGAGGGTGTCCGGTGTGGTGGCGCCTCGGTCGGCATCGCCCGAGAGCACCACGAACGCCGCGAGGCGCTGGCCGTACTGGGCGTCGTCCACCCCGATCACCGCGGCCTCGGCCACGTCGGGGTGCTTGATCAGCGCCTTCTCCACCTCGATCGGGTACACGTTCTCGCCGCCCGAGACGATCATCTCGTCGTCGCGACCGACGACGAACAGCCTGCCCTCGTCGTCGAGATAGCCGAGATCGCCGGAGGCCATGAAGTCCTCGTGAAAGTCCTTGGTGGCCCCCGAGGTGTAGCCGTCGAAAAGGGTTCCGCTGCGCACGTAGATTCCACCGGTCTCACCGGCCGGAAGCGGGCGGAACTCGGCGTCGAGGATGCGGATCTCGGTGCCCGGAGCCGGTTTTCCGGCGGTGTCCGGTGCGGCACGGAGGTCGGCCGGGGTGGCGGTGGCGATCATGCCGGCCTCGGTGGCGTTGTAGTTGTTGTAGATGACGTCACCGAACTGGTCCATGAACCGGATCACCACGTCGGGATGCATGCGCGAACCCGACGCTGCCGCGAACCGTAGTGTCTTGCCGCTGTAGCGGTTCCGCACCTCGTCGGGCAGGTCCATGATCCGGTCGAACATCACCGGCACCACGATCAGCCCGGTCGCCCGGTGCTCGTCGATCAGGGCGAGGGTGGCCTCCGGGTCGAACTTCCGCCGGGTGACGATGGTGCACGCCATCAGCGCGGAGAAGAGCAGCTGCGAGAACCCCCAGGCGTGGAACATCGGTGCGGCGATGACCGTGGTCTCCTCGGCACGCCACGGTGTGCGGTCCAGGATCGCCTTCAGGTCCCCCGCACCGCCCCCACCCTCGGCGCGCCGGGCTCCCTTCGGGGCGCCGGTGGTGCCGGACGTCAACAGGATCATCCGGCTCTTGCTGGTCGCCGGCGCGGGTCGCTCACCGGCGTTCTCCTCGACGAGGCCTTCGACGGAGCGGATGCCGTCGCCGGCCGGCGCGTCGGTCCAGCCGAGGATCCGCACGGCGTCCGGCACTGCGGCGAGTGCGGTGTCCACCACCGCCGTGAACTCCTCGTCGTAGATCACCACATCGGCGCCTTCGCGCTCGACGACTTCGGCCAGCGCCGGACCGGCAAAGGAGGTGTTCAGCAGCAGGATGTCGGCGCCGATGCGGTTGGTGGCCACCAGCGCCTCCACGAATCCGCGGTGGTTGCGACACATGATGGCAACGGATTTCGGAGTGCCGCCCGGCAGCCGCTGCAGAGCCACCGCGAGTGCGTCGCACCGGTCGTCGAGTTCCCGCCAGGTCAGCGTGCCGATCTCGTCGATCAATCCGGCCCGGTCGGGGCAGCGCTCGGCAGCGGCGGCCACGCCCATGGTCGCGGTCAGTCCGACCCGTCGACCCGCCAACGCCATCCGCACGTAGCGGTCGGGCCGCATCGGTGCGATCAGCCGGGCACGCCAGAGCGTCTGCACGAATCCGAGGATGTCGGCCATCGTTCCTTCCTATCCGATCGGGAGCGCGAACCCGCGGCCGGGATCAGCCCAGTATCGGGAAGCGGCGCTCGCGGGCGAGTTCGTCCAGTGCGCTCTGCATGACCGATCGCACGTGTGCGTCGACCGCGTTGACGTCGGCGTCCTCGCCGAACTCCGCCACGACGTCGATCGGGTCGAGCACGCGGGTGACGACCTTGGCGGGTAGCGGCAGGTTGGGCGGGAAGATCGCCGAGAGACCGAACGGGAAGCCGAACGTGACCGGCAGGATCTCCAACCGGATCTTCTTGAGTCCCAGCTTTCTGGCCAGCGAGTCACCGCGGGCCAAGAACAGCTGCGTCTCCTGTCCACCGATCGACACCACGGGCACGATCGGCACGCCGGCGTCTATTGCGGTCCTGACGTAACCGGTGCGCCCGGCGAAGTCGATCTTGTTCTCGAACGTCGGCCGGTACGAGTCGTAGTCACCACCGGGGAAAACCAGCACCACCGCGCCGTCGCGCAGTGCCTTGCCTGCGTTCTCGCGGCTGGCTCCGATGACCCCGAGGCGGCGCAGCAGGCTGCCGACGGGCGGCACGAAGACGCCGTAGTGGGCCAGCGTGTACACCGGCCGGTCGAACCCGAACTTGTCGTAGAAGGCCGGCGCGAAGATCAGCACGTCAGGAGTCAGCATGCCGCCGGAGTGGTTCGACACCACCAGCGCGCCACCGGTGCTGGGAATGCTGTCCAGCCCGCGCACCTCCGAGCGGAAATAGCGCCTGATGGCGGCGCCCGCCGTCTTCGCGATGGTCGCCGTGAACTCCGGGTCCCATTTCGCGACCTCCGGACGCTCCGCGGGTACCCAGTCCTGGTCGTCGCTCATCGCTCCCCCTGATGGCCGTTGATCAGCGATTACGTTACTCTCCTGAAAAGAGAACGACATACTCAGGTGATCGGACACCGGGCGCCGCCCCCGTCGTCATAGGAGAACAATGTCAGATTCGGTGTTGGTGACCGGTGGTTTTGGGCTGGTGGGATCGCAGACCGTCCGGCGCCTGGCGGCGCTGGGCCGGCGGGTGGTGGCCACCGACCTCGGGACAGACGCCAACCGCATGGCCGCGGCCGCCCTGCCCGACGGCGCCGAGGCCCGCTGGGCCGACCTGACCGACCCGGCCGAGGTGGACAGGCTTCTGACCGAGGTGGCGCCGGCGGCGATCATCCATCTCGCCGCGGTCATTCCGCCGCCGATCTATCGCAACCCGAAGATCGCCCGCAAGGTCAACGTCGATGCCACCGCGACACTGGTCCGCGCTGCGGAGAAGTTGACCTCCCCACCCCGCTTCGTGCAGGCGTCGAGCAACGCCGTCTACGGTTCGCGGAATCCGCACCGGTACACCGAGCCGGTGCGCGCCGAGGATCCGCCGCATCCGACCGACCTGTACGGCGGCCACAAGCTCGAGGCCGAGGAGCTGGTGCGGGCCTCGACGCTGCCGTGGGTGGTGCTGCGCCTCGGCGGTGTGTTGAGCACCGACCCAAAGGCCATGCCGTTCACCACCGACGCGCTGTTCTTCGAGAGCGCACTGCCGACCGACAACCGGATGCACAGTGTCGACGTGCGGGATGTGGCATGGGCGTTCGCCGCGGCCACCACCGCTGACGTGGTGGGCGAGATCCTGTTGATCGCAGGCGACGACTCTCACAAGGTCCGCTACGGCGACGTGGGTCGCGCGCTCGCCGGCGCCCGCGGCATGGCCGGTGCGCTTCCACCGGGACGCCCCGGCGATCCGGACAAGGACGAGGCGTGGTTCGTCACCGACTGGATGGACACCACGCGGGCCCAGGAAGCGCTGCAATTCCAGCACCACACGTGGCCGGACATGCTCGCCGAGATGCGCAGCCAGGCCGGGTGGACGCGTCACGTGCTGCCGGTGCTCGCGCCGCTGGCCCGGGTGTACATCAAGCGCCACTCCGCCGCTCGCGTCGTGCCCGGCCGCTATTCCGACCCGTGGGCGGCGATCCGGCAGAAGCTCGGCGAGCCCGGCCTCGACCGCCCCTAGGGCTCGCCGGAACTGCATTCCCGGTTACCAAAGCGGCCTGTTGACAACCCAGGTGTCCGCCTCGTCGGATGTCGGACGTGACGGCGATATTCGAGCGATGAGCACGATCATCCGAGCCAGTGAATCCATCGCACGCGGGGAGCTGAGTCGCAGCAGTCTCCGATCTCATTACAAGAGGTTGTATCCGGACGTCTACACGCCTCGGGTAGCCGAGCCATCGCTGTACGCGAACACCGTCGGCGCATGGCTGTGGTCGAAACAGCGCGGAGTCGTCTCAGGACGCGCCGCCGCGGCACTGCACGGCGCGAAGTGGGTTGACCCTGACTGCGCCATTGAGTTGATCCTCGACAATCACCGGCCACCGCGCGGGATCATCACCCGCAACGATCCCTTCGACTGCGACGACGTCGTCGAGATCAACGGGATGGCGGTGGCTGCGATTCAACGGACTGCGCTGGACCTCGGCCGCTTCCTCCACCGCAACAAGGCAGTCGCCCACCTCGACGCCCTCGCCGCCGCGACCGGACTCCAGACCGAGCACGTCTCCACTCTGGTCGATCGGTTCAAGGGCTACCGCGGTATCCGGCGCTGCCGCGTCGCGCTGGATCTGATGGACGGCGGAGCGCAGTCACCGAAAGAGTCGTGGCTCCGGTTGCTCCTGAACGATGCCGGCTATCCGCGCCCGACCACGCAGATCCCGCTCTTCGACGGCCACACTGAGCCCTTCGCGTTCCTCGACATGGGCTGGGAGGACCTGCGGATCGCGGTCGAATACGACGGCGAGCACCATCAGACCCATCGCCGCCACTACGTGTGGGACATGGAGCGCCAGGAGCGGATACGACGTCTCGGGTGGCACCACGTAAGGGTGATAAAAGAGGACCGGACACCTGACATCTTGCGCAGGGTGGCCGCGGCGTGGGCTCTCCGCGAGACGGAAGGCAGGGTCGTCAAGCGGCCGGCTTGATGACCAGGAATGCCGTTCCGCGGCTCAGGCCGGCCCCAGCGTCGCGGCACCGGTCTCCGGATGGCGGTACCAGCCGCCCGCCGCATGGGTACCGCCGTCGACGTGGATGGTCTGACCGGTGATGTAGCTCGACATGTCGGACGCCAGGAACACCGCTGCCGAAGCCATCTCGTCGACATGACCGGGACGGCCGAGCGGCACCGTGTGGTTCAGCTTGTCGGGCAGGCCGCCGGGCGACATCGCCAGCAGGCCCTCGGTGACGGTGATGTCGGGCGCCAGCGCGTTGACCCGGATGCCGTGCGGCGCCAGCTCGAACGACGCGGTCTGGGTGTAGTTGATGACGCCCGCCTTCGCCGCCGCGTAGGCCGCGTACCCGGGAGCGGCACGCACCCCCTCGATCGAGGTGACGTTGATGACGCTTCCCGACAGCCCCGCCGCCGCCAGTTGCCGCGACACCCGCTGGGTGCACAGCAGGACGTGCCGCAGATTCGCCTTGTACAGTGCATCCCAGCCGTTTTCGCCGGTGTCGAGCAGCGGACTCGGGAACACGCCGCCCGCGTTGTTGACCAGGATCCGCACCGGGCCGAGTTCGGCGGCGGTGCGCTCGAGCGCCGCGTCGACCTGTGCGGCGTCGCGCACGTCGGTGACGATTCCCAGCGCGCCGATCGACTCCGCTGCGGCCGCGCAGGTGTCGGGGTCACGCTCCCAGATCGCGACGCGGGCGCCGAAAGCGGCCAGCCCTGCGGCGATCCCGCGGCCGATGCCCGCTCCCCCGCCGGTCACCACCGCCGCGCGGCCGGTGAGCAGGATCTGCGACGGGTCGATGGTCATGTCAGTGAGCTAACCAAACAGCTCAGCGGGTGACCTTGCGGGGCCGGTGCGACGGCGGCGCGTGCCCGATCACGTCGTCGGCCTCCAGCTCGGCGATCTCCGCCGCGGACAGACCGAGCTCGGTCAGCAGTTCGTCGTTGTGCTGGCCGAGCAGCGGCGCGGGGTGACGATGGAACCGCTGCGGCCCCGGTGACAGCCGGAACGGCAACGCACTGTGCGGCGTCGGGTCGTTGACGGGGTGGCCGATGTCTTCGAAGAAGCCACGCGCGGCCAATTGCGGCAGCTCGGTCTGCCGGTGCGGCTGCATCACCTTTGCCACCGAAATCCCAGCGGGCCAGAGTGTTTCGACGACGTCGTCGGCGGTGCGCTGCGCCGTCCACTCCCCGAGCCGATCGTCGATGAGGTCGTGGTGCGCCCGCCTGCCCGCGACGGTCGCCAGCTCCGAAGCCGTCGCCCACTCCGGACGGCCGAGTGCGTCGACCAGTGACGCCCACTGCTCGTCGGTGGCGACGGCCACGGCCACCCAGCAGTCCTCGCGGCCGAACTCGTCGATCCCGCTCGTGCGGTACAGGTTCTGTGGTGCGGCGGTCGGACCGCGGTTGCCCGCCCGCTGCAGCACCGCGCCGTAGGCGGAGTACTCGATGACCTGTTCGGCGGCCACGTTGAGGGCGGCGTCCACCATGGCAGCCTCCACCAGCACACCCTCGCCCGTGCGGCGACGGTGCTCGAGGGCGAGCAGCAGACCGTTGAGCGCGTGGATCCCGGCGTTGGGGTCGCCGACCGAGTACGGCTCGTTCGGGTTGCGATCGGGATAGCCGGTGAGCCAGCTGATCCCGGCGGCGGCCTCGATGACGTAGGCGAATGCCGGATTGTCGCGCCACGGCCCGTCCAGCCCGAAGCCGGGCATCCGCACCATGATCGCGTCGGGCCGCAGCGACTGCACCTTCGCGAAGTCGAGGCCGATCTGGTCGAGCACCCGCGGGGTGAAGTTCTCGACGATCACGTCGCAGGTCGGGAACAGCCGGTCGAGCAGGGCGCGGCCCCGCTCGGACTGCAGGTCGAGGGTGAGGCCCTTCTTGTTGGTGTTGAGCCCCGAGAAGATGGGCGAGCGCTCCCACCACTGCGGTTCGGTCGCCGGTATGCCGGCGATCAGGCGGGTGCCGTCCGGGTGGCGGGTGGACTCGACGTGGATCACCTCGGCGCCCAGCAGCGCGAGGATGTGCGTGCATGACGGCCCGGCCCAGAACGTCGTCATGTCCAGCACCCGCATGCCCTCGAACGGCAGCTGCGCCGGAACTGGATTCCCGGTCGTCAGGCCACGCTCTTGATCGCCGGGAATGCAGTTCCGGCGATGAGCCTCCGTGTGTTCGCCGAGGCGCGGCGCGGGGCGGGGCGCGCTCAGCAGCGGCGGCGAGGTCCGGTACGGCGGGCCGGGCCGGTCGAAGCCGTCGCGCGGATCGGTGGTGAATGAACCGCGCTCACGGAAGTGATCGAGCCCGGTGATGTTGGCGCCGTTGGCCACCGGCGCGTTGGGGATGCGGAACGCGGTGGCGAGGTCGCGGATGTCGTCGGACGCCTGGCCGCGCACCCAGGCGTACAGTTCCTCGGCCTTCTCGTTGGCCTGCTGGGTGATCGACAGCGATGAGTCCTCGTCGATCCACTCCTCGTGGCCGGTCATCGCGCACAGGTCGAACCACTGCTGCGCGGTGCCGCACCCGATGTCGACGAGTCCGTCGGCCGCCTGCGCGATGCCCGGGACGGTGAGGCGGCGGGCGTCGCGCCACGGCCTGCCGAGCATTTCGTGGAACGTCACCGGGTAGTAGGTCAGCCCGAGGATCTGCGTCTCCAGCATGGACAGGTCGATGAGGGCGCCGCCGCGGTGCTGCGCGGCGAGTGTGGCGGCGGCGGCGTAGGCGCCCGCGAGATATTCCCCGACCTGCCCGCCGACGTACACCGGCGCGCGGTCGGCGGCTCCCCGGCCGAGGCCGACGATCCCGCCCGACCAGGCCTGCAGGGTGAACTCGGTGGCCGCCCGGTCGCGCCAGGGTCCGGTCAGGCCGAAGGGTGTGATCGCGGTGACGGCGAGCTGGGAATGACGGCCGTGCATGTCCGCCGGCGAGAACCGCGGGTGCTCAGCCACATCGGAGCCGCGTGACCAGACGGCGGCGTCCGCCCCCGCCAGCAGCCCGTCGACGAAGTCGGCGTCTGACCCGTCCGTGGGATCGGCCACCACGCTGTGCTTGGAGCTCGCGAGAAAGGTGAACAGCGCGCCGTCGGCCCCGGCGGCGATGTCGGCGCCCGAGGCTGACCACCGCCGCAACGGGTCACCCTGCGGCGGTTCGACTTTGACGACCTCGGCGCCGCCGTCTGCCAGCAGCTTGGTGCAGTAGGCGCCGGCGATGCCGGTGGACAGGTCGATGACGCGGTAGCCGGCCAGCGGCGGCACGCTCACTCCTTCTTCGCGCGGTTCGACTTGCTCAGCCGGAAGTCGGGCGGGAACTTGCTGTCGTTGTCGTTCACCGCGCCGGCCAGGCCGCTGCCGATGGCCTCGTGCATGTCGAGGTCGTCGGCGTCGTCGTTGGCCACGCCGCTGCCCATCGACTCGAAGAACGCCGACAGCAGGCTGCCCATGTACTCCCCCTGGTGCTGCTTGAACACCTCGAAGAACAGCTTCTGCTGGAACACCGTGTCCACTGGCCGGTTACGCGCACACGCCCGGGCGTACTTGGCCGTCTCGGCCTCCAGGTCCTCCCGGGGGACAACCCGGTTGAGGAAGTTGCAGTCGTACATCTCCGCGGCGGTGAAGGGCCGGCCGGTGAACACCATCTCCTGGAATTTGCGCAACCCCATCATCTGGATCCAGGTCCACATCCGGGGTCCCCAGCCGTAATACCGGAACGACGGATGCCCGAACAGGGCGTCGTCGCTGGAGATGACCAGATCGGCGTCGGCGCACTGGTAGAAGTGCCAGCCGTAGCAGTACCCCTTGGCTTCGACGATGCTGATCTTCTTGAGCTCCTGCAGCGGCCGGTTGCCCGCCTGCACGTTGGCGTACCAGGCACTGATCGTCGCGCCGTTGCGGAAGGTGCCCTTCGGCGGATAGGTCACGTCGCCGACGCCGTCGTCCTCGAGGCGCAGCTCGGCCAGCCGCAGTTCGGGGTTGTCGTTGCCCTCCATGAACTCCGGGAGGTCGGCGCCACTGCCCAGGTTGTCCCCGACGCCGCGGATCACCAGCACCTTGACGTCGTTGTCGACAGTGGCCGCGCGGCAGAGGTCGGCGTAACGCAACCGGGCCGCCGACGTCGGCGCGTTGAGGAACTCCGGCCGGTTGAAGGTGATCGTCGCGATCTTGGTCCTCGGGTCCTTCTCGTAGAGGATGATCTCCTCCGGCGAGGGCCGGTCAGCCATTCCCATCTCCGACACGAGCCCCGGCAGCGGCCCCGACCGTCGCACCGGTGTAGGTCGGACTGGTGGTCAGCACCTCCGGGCCGGAGTCGGTGACCAGCACGGCATCCCGCTGGAACACCGCGCCGACGCCCGGCTCCCACACGTAGGCCGTGACGGCCAGCACCGTCCCGGGGTCGAGCCGTTCGGCAGCACAGGTGGCCGGCAGATCGGGCGAGACCACCGGAGGGTCGAAGCCCAGCCCAAGGCCGTGAGCCACCGGAATGGGCGGCAGCGCCTCACCGGCAGCCTCGTATGCGTCCAGCAGAGCACTGGCTGGCGCACCGGGATTGCACGCGTCGAGTAGCCGCTCCCACAGGTCATTCGAGCGGCGATACAGCGTGTCGGCGCCCTTGACCTCGCCCACGGGGTAGGTGCGCCCCACCTCGCCGACATAGCCGTCGGCCAGCGCGCCGGCGGCCAGCGCCACCAGATCACCCTCGGCGATCCGGCCGTCGCGGCGCCCGACCCGCCACGCATGCTCGCGCGAGGTCACCCACACCCCGTCCTGGGTGGCCGAGGTGCTGAACCCGCCGGCCGCCATCGCCTCCATCAGCACACCGTTCAGCGCCTGCTCGGTGATGCCGCCCGCGAGCCCGGACACCGCTGCGGCAAGCCCACGTTCGGCCACCGCGAGTGCTCGGCGCAGCACCAGGAGCTCGTCGACGGTCTTTCCCCGCCGCGCCGCCTTCATCGCGATCTCCCCGTCCACGAATTCGGCGTTCGGGAACGACAGGGGCAGCAGCTGCGCGAACGTCGGGGACATGGCGTCGGTACCCACGCGGCGGGCGTCCACCGCTCCATCGATTCCCTTGAGCACCTCGATCAGCGTCATCGGATTCCACGCCAGGCCGTAGAGGTGGTCGTGGCCGATCTCCTCCGGTATGCCCTCGTCCCAGCTGCTGTTGAGGTGGATGTCTCCGGTGGCGCGGACCAGTACGCAGATCGGGGCGAACGGCCGGGTGCCCGCGACCCAGAGCTGTGGGGCGCCGGTGACGTAGCGGACGTTGGCCTGCCGGCCGAGCACCAGGATGTCGAGGTCGTGAGCCGCCATCTGCGCCAGCACCCGCTGCCGTCGTCCGGTCCGCAGGGCCAGGTCGTCGGGAACGATCTCTTCACTCATTTTTGTAGGCCTATCAGTGTCTGCCCGTACGGCGCGTAGGGGTAGTCCGTGATCGATTGACACCCGTCCTCGGTGATCACCACGATCTCCTCACCGCGGTAGCCCCCGGTGCCGTCCTCCCAGATGACGGGTTCGAGGACCAGCAACATCCCGGCGGGGAAGACGAAGTTGTCGTCGAATTCCTGGCCGAGGTCCGTTCCGATCATCGGCATTTCGGCGGCATTCGTGCCGATGCCGTGGCCGAGGTAGAAGTGCGGCAGCCAGGGTTTGGTGCCGCCGTTGGCCGCGATCGCTGCGCGGGCGAGGTCACCGGAGGTGGCGCCGGCCTTCGTCACCGCCAGCACGGCGTCGAGGATGTGTCGCCACCTGGCGAACTGGTCCTGCTGGCGGGGCGTGGGTTCTTGCCCCACGACCCAGGTGCGTCCCCAGTCCGAGCAGTAACCCTCGTAGGTGATGCTGATGTCTGTCCACAGCACTTCACCCTCGGCCAGTTCCTGCTGCGTCGGCAACAGCGGCAACGCCAGATCGCCCGTGGTGGTCCACACCGTGCCGCTGTCCCGCGTGGTCGGCATCACCTGCCAGATGGCTTCGATCATGTTCGTGGTGGCGCCGAGCTCGAAGGCGCGGCGGACGAAGTGCGCGGACAGGTCCATCTGGCGCACACCGGCGGCAAGTGATCCCTGCACGTCGGCGACCGCCTCTTCGGTGATGCGGCAGGCCTTCCGGACGGCCGCGATCTGGTCGACGGTCTTGACCAGTTTGGCCGGCCCGATCACCTGCGCCGCGTCCGAGGGCGGGCCGGCAGGGAACAGGCGGTCCGCGGCGCGGCGCATCGCACCGGTCAGTTCGTCGACCGCGATGGTCGTCCCCGGTGGGGCCAGCGCGGCCAGCACCCGGCCGAAGTGCTCGACGCCCTCGTCGAATTCGAGGTACAGCGGCCCGTGCACGTGGTCGGTCGGCACCTCGGTGTCGAACGCGCTGCCCTCCTTGAAGGGCATAAACAAGTGTGGGTGCTCATCGTCTGCCAGCACGACGGCCACCGGCCGCTCGACATGGGACAGACCCGCATCCAGTAGCGGCCAGCTGGCGCCCGTCGCGTAGACGACGTTGCCGTTGCCCAGCAGGACCAGCGCACCGACGCCTTTGGCCTTCATGGACTCCCGCAGCCGCGCACCGCATTCGCGGTACATCCGCTCGCGGTCGGGCAGGTCGGGGATGTCGAGCTGGGAGAGCCCGCTCGACGAGGCGAAAGTGGCGGTCATCAGACTCCCAGGAAGTTCTTGATGTTCGAGCTGATGATCTTCGCGGCGTTCTCCGGCCCGACCGCATCGACCACGGTGGCCAGCGACTTCTCCGAATACCCGAACGTGCTCTCGTTGTGCGGGTAGTCCGACGACCACATCACGTTCTCGACGCCGATCCGGTCGATGAGCGCCAAGCCGAGCGGGTCCACCATGAACGACGCGCTCATGTGGTTGTCCCAGTAGTGGCGGACGCCGTGCTCGAGCTCGTGGTTGAACATGTGCCGGTAGGACGCCAGCATGTGCTCGGCATCCTGCAGTGCGGTGGGCACCCAGGCGATCCCGCCCTCGAACCAGCCGATCTTCAGCGACGGGTGCCGGTCCAGGATGCCGGAGAACACGTACTTGGCGAACTGCTCACGGAACGAGTCGACGTTGACCATCATGCCGACGACCACGCTGTTGTGCTGGCACGGCGTCTTCGGCGGGGTCTCGCCGATGTGGTGACTGACCGGCAGCCCGGCCGCCTCGATCTCGTCCCATACGGCGTCCATGGAGGTGCTGCCGTAGTCGTAGATGTTGCCCTCGTCGTCCTTGCCGGGGTTCAGCGGCAGCAGGAATGTCTTGAGGCCCAACGCCTTCAGCTCTTCGAGCGTGCTGCGGGTGCCCTTCGGGTCCCACCAGTTGATCAGGCCGACGCCGTAGAAGTGGCCGTTGCTGCGCTCCTGCAGATCGGCGATGTGCTCGTTGTAGATCCGGAAGACCCGCTCGCGCAGCGACTTGTCGGGATAGTGGAACAGCGCCAGCACCGCGTTGGGGAACGCGAGTTCCTTGTCGATGCCGTCCTCTTTGAGCTCCCGGATCCGGGCCTCGATGTTGTTCGACGCAGCCCCGGCCAGATCGTCGTACTGCATGAGGACGCGGCCGAAGTCGCCGCCGGTCCACGCCTTGCCCTTCATCCCGACCATGTAGGCGCCATCCTCGTACCAGATGCGCGGCGCGGCGCCCTTGAGCTCCTCGGGGAAGCGTTCGTAGAAGATGTCGTCGGCCACCGAGATGTGGTTGTCGGCGGAGAAGATCTCCGTGCCGGCGGGAAGGCCGAGGTCCTGGGTGGCGTGGCCCTTGCGGAACTTGGGCGCACCCCAGCCCTCGGGGGGATAAAGGGTTGACTGTGAAGGGACGGTAGGCGTGGACATCGGTGTCTCCAATCGGGCTGGTGGTTTAGCGGCCGGTCACCAAGTGACGGGCAGTTCGTAGACGCCGTAGGCGAGCCGGTCGTGCTTGAACGGCACCTCCTCGAGCGGGATGGCCAACTTCAGCGTGGGGATGCGGCGCAGCAGGGTGTGGAAGACGATCTGCAGTTCGGCGCGCGCCAACTGCTGTCCGACGCACTGGTGGCGGCCGTAGCCGAAGCCCAGCTGCTGTCCGGCGCTGCGGGTGAAGTCCAGCCTCTCCGGCTCGGGGTAGGCGTTGGAGTCCCAGTTCGCCGGCGCCAGGTCGATGATGATGCCCTCGCCGGCGCGGATGGTCTCGCCGCCGATCTCGATGTCCTCGATGGCGACACGGCGCTGTCCGTTCTGAATGATGGACAGGTACCGCATCAGTTCCTCGGCGGCGTTGGCGATGAACTTCGGGTCGTCCGAGTCACGCAGCAGCGCAGCCTGTTCGGGGTTCTCCAGCAACGCGAGCACGCCGATGCCGATCATGTTGGCAGTGGTCTCGTGTCCGGCGATGAGCAGGCCGGTGCCCAGCTGGGCGGCCTCCTTGACGCTGATCTCGCCTGCGGTCACCCGCTCGGCCAGATCCGACACCGCGTCCTCGGCCGGATTGGCCTGCTTCTCCTCGACGAGGTCGATGAGGTACTGATGCAGGCTCATCGCGCCCTTCTGCATCGCATCCGCGGCCGCGTAGCGGGCCAGCCCGGCGTTCGCGTGCTCCTGGAAGAACTCGTGGTCCTCATACGGCACGCCGAGCATGTCGCTGATCACCTTGGTGGGCACCGGCAACGCGAGTTTGGCGACGATGTCGGCGGGCTGCGGGCCGGCCAGGATCGCGTCGATGCACTCGTCGGTGACCTCCTGGATGGTCGCCCGCAGCGCCTCGACCCGCTTGAAGGTGAACGGCTTGGACAGCATCCGGCGGAACCGGGTGTGCTCCTCGGCATCCGAGGTGAACACCGAGCGCGGCCGCTTGTTCACCGTGGAGAGCATGTGCTCGTTCCAGTGCGGGAAGCCCTCGCGGCGGTCGTCGACGCTGACGCGGGCATCGGCGAACAGTTCCCGCGCGACGGCGTGACCGGTGATCAGCCACGGGGTGCTGCCGTTCCAGATCCGCACCCGCGACAGCGGTTTGGTCTCGTTCATCTGCAGCATCAGCGATGGCGGCGCGAACGGGCAGCGGGCGTCGCGTTCCATCGGGTAGTCGGGGATCTCGGCCGTGACGTCGGCCTCGGTTCCGGTCAGGGTGTCCGACATGGTGGGTGTTTCACTCCTCGATGTGGATGGCCAGCGCCGGGCAGGCTGCCGCCGCGTCGCGGGTCGGTCCGGCCAGGTCGGCCGGTGGGCTGTCGACGAGCAGGACGACGACGCCGTCCTCGTCTCGCTGGTCGAAGACGTCCGCGGCGTTCAGCACGCATTGGCCGGACGACACGCACTTGTCCTGGTCGACGGTGATCTTCATCAGGGTTCCTCGGAGACCGGGGCGAGCCACAACCCGACGATCGCGTCGATCAGACCCGACGCCGCCCCGGACCAGGACGCCCGCGGCACGGCGGTGCCCTGCGCCATTCCGCGTTCGCGGTCGGCGCAGCTGTGCATCAACAGGTTGCGGCCCATGACGTTTCGTTCCGCGCGGACGTCGGCGGGCAGTTCCGGCAGGCACGCGGCGATGCCGTTGATGACCTCGACGAGCGACGGCGACGACAGGGCGTCCCTGACGATCATGCTGTGGTAGGCCGGGTCGGTCATCACCTGCGCGGCGAACCGCGCGTACCAGGTCGGGTTGCCGAGCGCCTCGAGGTGGTCGGTGAGCGGGCGCACCAGGCAGCTGACCCAGTCCCGCATGTCCGGCGCGGGCCCGAGCTCGGCGACCATCTTCTCGCGCAACCGCTCGATGGGCCCGCGGTGCTTCTCCTCGATCGCGCGGACCAGGTCGGCCTTGGTGCCGAAGTGGTAGCCGACGGCGGCGTTGTTCCCCTGTCCGGCGGCCTCGCTGACCTGGCGGTTCGACACCGCGAAGACCCCGTGTTCGGCGTAGAGCCGCTCGGCCGCCTTGAGGATCGCCTCCTGGGTTCCGCTGGCCCGGTCGGCGCGGGCAACTCTCGCAGTGGTCACCTTCATAGTGAAGCCGGTCACAGCCTTTAAGTCAAGCGACTGATTTATGGCCGGCCACCGTCATGCCGACGGCTTCTCCTTGCGCGCGATGACCTTGCCGGCCACCGTGCCACCGTCGATCGGGAGGATGGTCCCGGTGACGTAGCGCGACCGGTCCCCCGCCAGGTACAGCGCCGCCTCCGCGACGTCGTCGACGGTGCCTTCCCGCTTGAGCGGGCGGTCGTTGCGCATCTGCGCACGGATCCTCGCCTCGAACTCCTCGAGTCGCGCCGCGTCCTCGCCCGTCGCCGACTTCCGCACGATCGCGGTGCGGATGTTTCCCGGCGCGATGGCGTTCACCCGGACCTCCCAGTGCGCCAGATCGATGGCGGCACATTTGGTGAACTGGATGACGGCGGCCTTCGAGGCCCGGTAGGTCATCACGCCGCCGCCGGCCTGGATGCCGCCGATCGACGTCAGGTTGATGATCGAGCCGCCGCCGTGTTCGGACATGTGCCGTGCGGCGTCCCGGGTGCCTGCCATCACCGCGAGCACGTTGACCGCCATCACCTGGTGGAAGTCGGCGAGGTCGTCGTCGAGGAACTTCGGGAACATCTTCCCCGAAACCCCTGCGTTGTTGATCATCACGTGCAGACCGCCGTACTCGGCGATCGCCGTCGACACCAGCGTGCCCACCTGGCCGATGTCGGAGACGTCGGTCTCGATGAACTCGGCGCGTGCACCGAGTTCACTGGCCAGCGCCGCGCCGAGTTCGGTGTCGATGTCGCCGAACACCACCGTCGCGCCCTCGGCGTGGAATCGCCGCACCAGCCCTTCGCCGAGTCCCGACGCCCCACCCGTGATCACGGCGACCTTGCCCTCGAGTTCACCGGTGGTCATTGTGCGGGCACCTCTCTGTGGGCGACGTCGGCCAGGAACTCCGACAGCAGGGCGTCGACCGCCGCGGGTCGCTCGATCTGTGGGCAGTGCCCGGCGTCGTCGACCACCGCGGAGCGGGCGCCGGCAATCTGGCCGGCGATCTCGGCCGCCCAGCCCGCGGGCAGCAGCTTGTCGCTGCCACCCTCGACGATCAGCGTCGGCACGGTGATCCGATGGTAGGCGCGTCTACTCGACGGCAGCGGCGGCGGCTCGAGACCTGGCCGGCGGAACCGCGCCGCGGCCAGCGCTTCCCACGCTCCGGGTGCGATGCTGGACTCGTAGCGCCGCTGCACGTAGTCGTCGTCCTCGGGATAGGAGGGGTCGGCGAAGAGCGCCGCGACGATGCGGCGCATCGCCGGCAGGCTGGCGTCGTAGTCGTAGAGCGCGCCCGAATACTCGTTGCGCTGGATTTCGCCGCCACCGCAGATGATCGTCATGCTGCGCACCGGTAGCACCGGCGCCTCCGACGTGGCGTCCACCAGCAGATTGATCGCCCCCATCGAATTCCCGACGAAGTGGGCGGCCGAGACGCCGAGGGTCTCGCAGAAGCGGGCGATGTGACGGATCCGCATCCCGCGGCCGTCGGTGAAGTCGACCACCTTCGCCGATCCGCCGAACCCCAGCATGTCAGGGGCCAGCACCCGATACTTCGACGCGAGAGCGGGAATCATTCGCTCCCAGCCGATCTCGGCGGTGACGCCGAACTCGCCACCGTGCAGCAACACCACCGGGTCGCCGTCGCCGGCCTCCAGGTACGCGGTGACCAGACCGTCGACCGCCGTCGACCGCCGCGTGAACGTCACGTGGTGTTCCTGTGCGCGCGGGCGAAGGTGAGCACCTGGCCGGCCAGCATGTCGAGCTGGTTGCGCACCGGCTCGTCGACGAGTTCGCCCGCTTCGTCCCAGATCCGGTCGGCCGAGTTGATCGCCACGCCCAGCGGCGTCGGCCAGGCCCGCAGCGCGTGGCCGATCGACCGCAGCTGCCCCAGGGTGCCGACCGCGGCCTGCCACCCGTAGGCGCAACTGATGCAGCCCCATGGTGTGTCGTCGAGGTACACCCGCGCGTCCTCGCGCAGATCCTCGATGTAGTCGAGCGCGTTCTTGACCAGTCCGGACACCGCGCCGTGGTAGCCCGGCGACCCGACGACGACGGCGTCGGCATCGCGCAGCGCCCCGACGAGCTCGAGTGCCTTCGGGGTGCGCTCGAGCTGGTGCGGGGCGTACATCGGCAGGTCGAGGTCCGGCCCGGCGAACATGCGGATGCGGCCGCCTTCGCGCTCGACGGACTGCAGGCAGTGCCGCACCGCGCGTTCGGTCGACGAGTTCTCCCGCAGGGTGCCGCCGAGCCCCACCACCAGCGGCCGCTGCGCGCTCTCGGTCTGCGCCGTCGCCGTTTCCGTCACGGTCATGTCGTCTCCCGTCATTTGATGGCGATCGGATTCACCGGTGAGCCCACCGCGCCGGTGAAGCGCAGGGGCGGTGCGATCAGCTGGAATTCGTACACGCCGTCCGCGGCACAGTCGGCGGACAGCGCGGTCAGGTCCCAGTACTCGCCCAGCATCAGACCCATGTCGCGCAGGCACAGCATGTGCAGCGGCAGGATCGTCCCCTCGATGCCCGACACCGGGTCCTCGACCATCAGGTTGTCCGCGGCGACCGCGGCGATCTCGTGGTCGTGCAGCCACGATGCGCATCGCCAGTCCAGGCCGGAGTACGGCTCGGTGCCGTCGCGGTTCTCCAGGAATCGCGCCCACCAGCCCGTGTGGATCAACACGACGTCGCCGCGTCCCACCGTGACGCCCTGTGCGCGGACCACCTCGTCGAGTTCCTCAGGGGTGATGGGATTTCCGTGTTCGAGGAAAGTCTGCGCGCCGCGGTGACGGACCAGGTCCAGCAGCACCCCGCGGGTGGTGATGCCCTTCGGATCCACCTTGTCGATTCCGCAGTGGAACGCGCCGAGGCTGGTCACCGAATTCGCGGGAAACCCGTTGTACAGCTTGTCGTCGTAGTAGACGTGCGACAACGCGTCCCACTGCGTGGCGGCCTGCAGCGGCATGATCACCATGTCGTCGTTGAACCGGAACGGGTTGTCGACGAAGTACCCCGAGAGCTGCTGGGCCACCGTGTTCTTGAACCAGTCCGGGCCGTACTTGACCAGCGTCTCGGCGTCGCCGCCGTCGACGGTCATCACGTGGATCGGATTGGGCCGGTACTGGAATGCGCCCTGCGGCCCCGACGAGCCGAAGTCCACTCCCAACGAGAACACCTTGCCGTGCCGCACCAGGCCGGCAGCCTGCGCCACCTTCTCGGCGGTGATGAAGTTCAGGGTGCCCAGTTCGTCGTCGTCACCCCAGCGGCCCCAGTTGCGGACGTCGTCACCGAGTCGGCGGAAGTCGTTCAGGCTCGCCATCGTCTCACTCCTGCGCGTTGTCGGCGGTGCGGCGCGGCACCGATGCGGCGAGGTCGCTCTCGCCGACGGTGCCGCCGTCCACCCAGATCACCTGACCGGTGATGTAGCTGGCGGCAGCGCTGTTGAGGAAGACCAGCACGCTGGCCTGTTCGTCCGGCGTGGACACCCGGCCCAGCGGCGTGCGGAAGGCGTCGAGGAAGTCCTGGCCGTAGGCGGTGCGCAACTGGTCGAGGATCGGGGTGTCGGTGACCCCGGGTGCGGTGCAGTTGATGCGAATGCCCTTGGCGCCCAGCGCGCAGACCTGCGCCATGCCGTAGAGGATGATGGCCTCCTTGGCCAGCCGGTAGCCACCGCCGTCGGCGAGGGCCTCCGGGTTGGCCGCGCACCACTCGAGGCCCTCGTCGATGGTCGCCGTCTCCACCAGTCCTGCTGTCACCGTGGCGTTCTCGCGGTATGCCGAGGCGGCCAGCGAGGACACGTTGGCGATCGCCGACCCGGGCGGCATGGCGGGGACGATCGCCTCGGTGAACCGCCTGGTGCCGAGGAAGTTGATGGTGACCACCCTCAGCGGATCACCGATGCCCGACGACACGCCCGCGACGTTGAACAGGGCGTCGACCCTGCCGCCGATCGAGGCGGCGGCGTGGTCGATCGACGGCTCGCTGGACAGGTCGAGGTCGATGAACGACGCGATCTGCACCGCGGGCGGCCGGAGGTCGAGCCCGATGACCTCACCGCCGAGCGACGTGACCTGCTGGGCCACGTGCGCGCCGATCCCGGACGCGACGCCGGTGACGACCACCCGCTTGCCGTCGTAACGCCATCGATCGCCGACCTCGTTCACCGCCGTCAGCCCGCCTGCTCGCGCGCTGCCTTCTCCGCCTGCGCCGCCTTAACGCGGCCTTCGTTGATCTCGGCCATCGCCTCGGGGATCTCACCGGCGGTGAACTTGCCGCCGCGGCCGGTCGGCAGGCCGCCGAAGGAGTAGGTCTCGTCGAAGAGCGGCGCGTCGGACGCCTCGCGGCGCGACTCCACCTTCTCGATGACGGGCTCGAGGCGTTTCGCCTTGTCCGTCACGGCCTTCTGGTCGCGCTCGATGAACTCGGGCAGGATCTCTTTGCCCATGATCTCGATCGACTCCATGGTGCCCTCGTGGCTGCGCGGGTTGAGCAGCAGGATGATCTCGTCGACCCCGCTGGCCTCGTAGCCGCGCAGGAACTCCCGCACCGTGTCCGGCGAGCCGATCGCGCCGCGGCCGGGCCCGTAGGCCAGCGTCGGGTCCTCCTTGACCGCCTGCTCGTAGAGCTCCCACACGCCGGTGCGGCCGGGGGTGTGCATCCCGGTCATGTAGTAGTGCATGATGCCGAACGAGAAGAAGCCGCCACCGATTCCGAGCTTCTTGAGCGCCTCGTCGTCACTCTTGGCGACCATCATCGACAGGTCGCCGCCGATGGCGAGCAGGTTCGGGTTGATCGCCGGGGTGATCGGAGTGCCCTTCTCCTCGAACTCCCGGTAGTAGCCGTCCACCCGCTCCTTGAGCGCCTCGGGTCCGGTGTAGGCGAAACTGAGTGCGCCGATTGCCTTCTGGGCGGCCATCTGCACCGACGACGGCCTGGTGCAGGCCACCCAGACCGGCGGATGGGGCTGCTGCAGCGGCTTGGGAATCACGTTGCGGGCGGGCATCTCCACGTGCTCACCCTTGAAACCGGAGAACGGCGCCTCGGTCATGCACCGGATCGCGACCTCGAGGGCCTCCTCCCACTGTGCGCGCTTGTCGGCCGGGTCGATGTTGAAGCCACCGAGCTCGGCCACCGACGACCCCTCGCCGGTGCCGAACTCGACACGGCCGTTGGACAGGTGGTCCAGCGTCGCGACCCGTTCGGCGATGCGGGCGGGGTGGTTGATCGGCGGCGGCAGGTGCATGACACCGAAACCCAGCCGGATGTCTTTGGTGCGCTGGCTCGCCGCGGCCAGGAACATCTCCGGAGCGGTCGAGTGACAGTACTCCTCGAGGAAGTGGTGCTCGGTGAGCCAGACGGTGGAGAAGCCGGCCTTGTCGGCGGCCTCCACCTCGTCGAGGCCGTGCTGGAACAGCTGGTGCTCGTCGTCGTCAGACCACGGCCGCGGCAGCGGGAATTCGTAGAACAGCGAGATCTTCATGGTTACCTCCGTGGGCTGTCGAGGGTCGAGTGGTGGGGGTTCGAGGAGTGGGGGATTGAAGAAGTGCCTGCGGTGTCGCCGCCGGCGATGTGCCGGGCGGCCACGTAGCCGAACGTCATGGCGGGGCCGATGGTCGCGCCTGCCCCGGCGTAGCTGCGGCCCATCACCGCGGCCGATGCGTTGCCCACCGCGTAGAGGCCATCGATCGGTGTGTCGTCGTCGCGCAGCACCCTGGCGAACTCGTCGGTGCTCAGACCACCCGAGGTGCCGAGGTCGCCGAGGATGATCTGGAACGCGTAGTAGGGCGGCTTGCCCAGCGGGTGCAGGTTCGGATTGGGCAGCGTCGGGTCGCCGTAGTAGTTGTCGTAAGCGCTGTCACCGCGGTTGAAGTCGTCGTCGTGGCCGCTGCGCGCCAGTTCGTTGAACCGCTCGGCCGTCCAGCGCAGCTGCGCCGGCGGCGCGCCGATCTCAGCGGCGAGCTCCTCGAACGAGTCACCCGCCTTGACGATTCCGGAATCGAGCCAGGCCTTCGGGACTTTCCACCCGGTGGGCACCGGTGCGAACGGGATCTTCGGCAGCGGCAGGTGACCGCCGACGACGTAGCGGTGGAACGAGCGGATGTCGGTGACCAGCCAGCACGGGATGTGCTCCACACCAGTGCGCTGGCCCTCGATCATCGCGTGGGCGAAGTCCATGTAGGGCGCCGCCTCGTTGATGAAACGCTCCCCCGCCCCGTTGACGACGAACTGCGCGGGCATCATCCGTTCGTTCAGCATGAACTGCAGCCGCCCATCCGGCCAGCACATCGCCGGGAACCACCAGGCCTCGTCGAGCAGCTCGGTGGCCGCGCCGACCTTCTGTCCGGCCCGGATACCGTCACCCGTTGCGGCCGGATTGCCGAAGCTCCAGTCCTTCTCCAGCTCGGGCAGGTACTCGCGGCGCCAGGTCATGTCGTGGTCGAAGCCACCGGCGGCGATGATCACCCCGCGCCGCGCGTGGATGCGCACCGACCGGCCGTCCTTGTCGACGACTGCCCCGATCACCGCTCCCTCGTCGTCGGTGACGAGCTCGCTCATCGGTGCGTCCAGCCACAGCGGGATGTCCTGCTGCTTCATCGCCAGCCGCATCCGCGCGGCCAGCGACTGGCCGATCGCCGCCATCCGGTCGCCGAACACCCGGGCCCGGACCATCCGCCAGATGAGTTTGAGCAGCACCGCCTTGCCGCGCCAGTTCTGCCTGACCTGATAGAACAGCCGCAGATCCTTGGGCGCGAACCAGATTCCCTTCGGCGCGAGGGCGAGCGGCGCAAGCAGCTGCTGCTCCTCGTCGCCCAGCTCCCGCAGGTCGATGGCAGGCACGTTGATGGTGCTGCCGAGCGCCGAGCCGCCGGGCAGTTCCGGGTAGTAGTCGGCGTAGCCGGGTTTCCAGACGAATTCGAACCACTGGCTGCGCTTTTCGAGGAACTCCATCATCTCGGGCGCGCGGTCGACGTAGGTGCGCAACCGCGCGTCGCTGACCAGTCCGCCGGTGATGGTCCGTAGGTAGCTGAACACCTCCTCGGGATCGGGCACGTAACCCGCCCGGCGCTGCGACGGGGCGCCCGGCACCCAGATGCCGCCGCCCGACAGCGCGGTGGAGCCGCCGTACTGCGACGCCTTCTCCACCACCAGCGTGTCGAGCCCCGCCGCGTCGGCGGTCAGCGCAGCGGTCATCCCGCCTCCGCCGGAACCGATCACGAGCACGTCGACCTCGATGTCGAAGCCCGCGGCGCCCGCCGCTGCAGACGTCATACGGCGACCGCCGTCCGGATCGCGAAGCCGGCGATCAGGTCCGGCGCCGCCCGGTAGAACCGCTGTTCGGTACGGTAGCCACCCGCGGCGGCCTGCAGAGCGGCGAAAGCCGCCACCCAGGTTCGGATCTCGTGTCCGGAGTTGCCGCCCTCGCGGGCGATGAACGAATTCGACCAGCCGTCCAGGTCGGTCAGCCAGCCCTCGTCGAGGATCTCGAGCAGCGTCTGGTCCCACACCGGGTTCAGGGGTTGCAGCCGGCTCTCGCCACGGGCGAAATGCTGTGCGGCGTCGATCACCGCGGCCTGCCGCGCCATTCGCGCCTCGGTGCTCATCGGCGCCCCGTGCACGATGCGCTCCAGCGCGGCGGGCGGCGCCGCCGCCAACGTCGGCACCGGCGGGTCGTGTGACAGCCCGCCCGAGCCGATCACCAGCACCCGCTTGCCGAGTCCGGCGAGGAAGCCGCCCACCGCCGCGCCGAGCATCCGGGACCGTTTGAGCGGGCCAAGCGGGGTGGCGACGGAGTTGATGAAGATCGGCAGCACCGGGCGCGACGTCGGATCGCCGAACAGCTTCTCGAGCGGTTGAACGGTGCCGTGGTCGACGTCCATGCTGGCCGAGATCGCCACGTCGACACCGGCCTCCCACACCGCGCTCGCGCAGTGGTTGGCCGTCGACTCCGGCACGTCGAGCGGCCCGGCGTGGGTGCCGAAGTCACCGACACCGCGGGCGGACGTGCCGATGCAGAACGGTGGCATCAGCCGGTAGAAGAAGCCGTTGTAGTGATCGGGCGAGAAGATCACCACGAGCTCCGGGTCGAAGGCGGTGACGAAGTCTCGGGCGTCCGCGATGGCCGTCCCGATGTCGTCAAGGAGTTCCTGCGACGGTCCCGGAAGATTCAACAGTGGACTGTGCGACATGCAGCACAGCGCCACTTCCGTTGTTGAGGTTCCCATCTGGATCGTTGCCTCCTCTCTGGGTCACATGCAGCACCGCGAACAGTGCTTCGCTGGTCTCGGGTGCGCGCTGGGCGATGCAGGCGCCGGCGATGCAGCGGTCCGGCCGCAGGAACAGCACCGACTCGGTGTGCGCGTCGAACCACGCCTTCACCGCGCCGGTCCGGTCGCCGACGACCACGACGTCGGGGTCGTCGTGTCCGGTCCAGTGCAGTTGGGTCACCGGCCGGGCGGCGACGAACGTGGCGCCCAACGCCTTCCAGCGGTCGAAGATCTGCTCGCCGAGCAGGGCACGCGGGTTGTTGTTCCAGCACAGCACCGCGAATCCGGTGCCGAGGACGTCGTCGAGCAGCACGCCCGCCTGCTCCCGGGTGTCGACGCGGGGCTGGATGAACAGCGTGCCGGTAGGCGACGTCGGCGTCGGCGCGTGGTCGTGGTGGACCGCACCCTGCTCGTAGCGCGGCATCGGCTTGAACCGCATCTCGAGCACGTAGCGCTTCAGCGTCGGGACGACGGACGCGCCACGGATCACCCTGTCGCGCAGCGCCGCGACGCGACGGTTCGTCGGGGAGATGACGCGGCCCACCATCGTGGACAGGTCGATCATCGCCCGGGCGTGCTTGCGGCGTTCGACGTCGTAGGTGTCCAGCAGCGCGTCACCGGCCTGGCCCTTGATCACTGCCGCCAGCTTCCAGCCGAGGTTGGCGGCGTCGCGGATGCCACTGTTGTACCCCTGCCCCTGCCACACCGGCATCAGGTGTGCGGCGTCGCCGGCCAGGAACATCCTGCCGGCGCGGAATGCGCCGGCAATGCGGGAGTGGTGGGTGTAGACCCGGTGCCGGATCACGTCGACGCGCTGCGGATCCGGGACGAATCGGCCGAGCATCCGCTCGATGAACGCCGGCTCCTCGACCTGCTCGTCGGACTCGTCGGCGTGGATCATGAACTCGAACCGGCGGATTCCGTGCGCGATCGAGATCGAGGCGTACGGTCGCTCGGGGTCCGCACCGACCTCGCTGTTGGGGTGGCCCAGCGGATCGTTGGCCACGTCGACGACCAGCCACCGGGTGGCCGAGGTGGTGCCCTCGAATGCCACCCCCATCAACCTGCGGGTGGCGCTGCGGCCGCCGTCGCACCCCACGAGATACCGCGCGGTGACCGGGTTCTCGTCACCCGACAGCCGCACCGTGACGCCGCCGTCGGTCTCGGCGCACGCCTCCATCCGGCTGCCCCAGGCCACCTGCACGTGGTCGAAGCGGTCGAGGCCCGCGAGCAGTTCGGCGTCGACCATCGGCTGGACGAATCCGTTGCGCTTGGGCCAGCCGAAGCGGGCGTCGGGCGGAGCCATCTCGGCGAGTAGCCGCCGGTTGCGGTCGAAGAAGCGCAGGATCTGGTTCGGGACGGTGTGCGGCAGCACCTTGTCGACCAGACCGATCGCCTGGAATGTGCGCAGCGCCTCGTCGTCGAGGCCGACGCCGCGCGGGTAGTCGATCAGGCTGTCGCGCTCGTCGACGACGAGTGTGCGCACGTCCTGCAGGCCGAGGATGTTGGCCAGCGTGAGCCCGACGGGTCCGGCCCCGACGATGACGATGTCGGGGTCCACGGCAGCCGGCGCCGTCACTGCCGCCCCAGCAGGAAGTCCAGGTGCAGCCGGTTGAACGTCTTCGGATCCTCGTACTGCGGCCAGTGTCCGCAGCCGGGCATCACCTCGAAGCGGGCGCCCGGGATCATCTCCGCGATCCGCCGGCCCTCGCTGACGTCGGCCGTCGGGTCGTCACTGGTCCACAGCACCAGCGTGGGCGCGGTGATCGCGCCGTAGTCATCGGGTTTCATCAGATTGCGCGCCCGGATCTCGGGGTCCTGCAGGGCCATGATGTCGCGCATCGCGTCGACGAAGCCGGGTTGCCGGTACACCCGCTGCCGGCTGGCGACGATGTCGTCGTAGCCCTTCGACTTGTCGGCCATCAACCACTTGATGCGGGCCTGCACGGTCTCCCACGTGGGGTTCTCGGCGGCGGCCATGGACAGCGTGATGATCCGCTTCATCACCTCCGGATCGGCCTGCGAGCCGCCGGCGGTGTTGAGCACCAGCCGCTCGAGCCGGTCGGGGTGATCGACCGCGAACCGCGACGCCACCCAGCCGCCCAGCGATTCGCCGCTGATGTGGGCCCGCTGCGCGCCGATCGCGTCGAGGACCGCCAGGAGGTGATCGACGTAGTGGCGCACCTCCAGCGGGTGGCCCGGCCTGTCGGTGTAGCCATGGCCCAGCATGTCGACCGACCAGGTCGAGAAGTGCTCCGCATGCGACTCGAGGTTGCGCACATAGGCCTCGGCATGCCCGCCGGAACCGTGCAGCAGGACCAGCGTCGGGAGGGACGGGTCGCCTGCGTGCAGATAACGGGTCCGCGCGCCGCCGACATCGAGGTACCCCTGCGAGAACGGGACGCCCTGGAGGTCGCTCCACACGCTCTCGTGCTCGGACATGGTCCCCTTCCCGGCGACTCCGCTGCTTGGCTGGCGGAAATGACATTCTCGCTCAGTGCGAACGTTGTGTGCTAATATCGCACCGTTATGTGCACTATGTTAAGAGCATCACTCTCGCAATGACGTCTGTCAAGGGAGACGGCCCCAATCCGCCGGACAAGCTCGCCGCCGGGTCCCAGACCCTCGCGCGCGGGCTCTCTGCGCTGCAGGCGGTCGCCACCTCGCCGACCGGGCTGACGGTGCAGCAGGTCGCCGACTTCGTCGGCGTGCACCGCACCATCGCCTACCGGCTGCTCGGCACCCTGGCGCAGTTCCGCTACATCACCAAGGGCGAGGACGGGCGCTACCGGCCGGCGTCGGGTCTCGCCCTGCTCGGGGCGTCCTTCGACAACAACGTGCGCCAGCTCAGCGTGCCGGTGCTGCGCGGACTGGCCGACGAACTCGGCGCCACCGTCTCACTGCTCATCGCCGAGGGTGATCAGCAGGTCGCGATCGCGGTGATCGCCCCGACCCACGTCTACTACCAGCTGTCCTTCCACGAGGGCAGCCGCTACCCGCTGGACCGGGGCGCCGCCGGCATCGCCCTGCTGTCGAGCATGCCGCCGCGACCGGGCGAGCGCGACCTGGTGCCGCAGACCCGAGAGCACGGCTGGGTGATCACCCACGGCGAGGTCGAGCCCAACACCTACGGTCTGGCCGTGCCGGTACGCCGGCGGCCTCCGTCTCCGCCCACCTGCATCAACCTCATCTCGCACCGCGAAGACGTTGTGCGAGAAGGCCGGGCGGCAGTCATCGACGCCGCCGCGAAACTGTCCACGATCCTGTCCTAGAGGATCGCCCGGAAGGAGATGACTGCGGTGACCGAGTGGAACCACGCGACCGACGTGGTGGTGCTGGGCAGTGGCGGCGCCGGGCTGACCGCAGCCCTGACCGCGGCCGCCGACGGCGCGGCGGTCGAGGTGTACGAGAAGGCCGCCACCGTCGGCGGCACCACCGCGGTGTCCGGCGGGATCGTGTGGATCCCCGCGCACGACCGCGCACCCGACGGCGAACTGACCGCCGAAGACGCGCTGAGCTATCTGCGGGCCCAGTCGCTGGGCTACATGGACGACGACCTCGTCGAGACGTTCGTGCGGACCGGCCCGGCGCTGCTCGACTTCGTCGAGACGCACAGCGACCTGCGGTTCGTCGTCGCGGAGGGCTTCCCCGACTACAAGCCCGAACTGCCCGGCGGCCGGCCTGCGGGCGGGCGCTCGCTGAACGCCACGCCGTTCGACCTGGCGAAGCTGGGCGACTGGCACGACCGGATCACGTCGTTCCCCGCCGACTTCAGCAACGTCGGCATCGACGCCGAGACCCGGGCCCGCATCCACGCGACCGCCGACGAATCGCTGACCGAACCGTGTGTGGCGGGTACCGCGCTGATCGCCGGGCTGCTCAAGGGCCTGCTCGACGCCGGTGTCACGCCGACCACGCAGGCGCGGGCGGTCGAGCTGATCGCCGAGGACGGTCGCATCGCCGGAGTGCGGATCGACCACGGCGGCACGCAGATCCAGGTCCGGGCCCGGCGCGGCGTCGTCCTGGCCAGCGGTGGGTTCGAGTGGGATCCCGCCCTGGTCGACGCTTTCCTGCGGGGCCCGATGCGCGGCCCCGTCTCACCGCCCAACAACACCGGTGACGGCCTGCGGATGGCGATGGCGCACGGCGCGGACCTGGCCAACATGGGCGAGGCGTGGTGGGTGCCGATCGTGCAGATCCCCGGCGACACGATCGACGGCCACCCGCGCAGCCGCAGTGTCCGCCTGGAACGCACGCGGCCGCGCAGCATCATCGTCAACCGCGCAGGGCAGCGGTTCGTCAACGAGGCGGGCGAGTACAACTCGATGGCCGGCCCGTTCCAGTACCTCGATCCCAAGGGCGGGTACGTCAACGACCCGGCCTGGATCGTGTTCGACTCGCTGCACCTCAAGAAGTACGGCTTCCTCGGGGTCGAGCCCGACGGGCCTGCGCCGGAGTGGTTCTCGAAGTCCGCCGATCTCGCCGAACTGCAGGAGAAGACAGGCATCGCCGCCGAGGGCCTGGCGCGCACCCTGGAGGCGTGGAACCGCAACGTCGCCGACGAGGTCGACCCCGACTTCGGCCGCGGGTCGAGTGTCTACGACGGCTACTGGGGCGACCAGAGCGCCGGCTCACCGGCGCTGCAGACGCTCGGGCCCATCGACACGGCGCCGTTCTACGCGGTCCCGGTGTCCATCGGCGCGATGGGCACCAAGGGCGGCCCGCGCACCGACCGCGACGGCCGGGTACTTCACGTCAGCGGCACGCCGATCGCCGGCCTCTTCGCGGCGGGCAACGCCATGGCGGGCGCGACCGGAAAGGCCTACGGCGGCGCGGGCGGCACCCTGGGTCCGGCCATGGTCTTCGGGCTGCGCGCCGGGCACGCCGCGGCCACCGGCGAATCGCTGGACTGACCGTGCCGTAGCCGCCCGACTACCCTGACGGGGTGCTCGCAGACTCCGCCACCGACGGCCGGTTCGCCGCGATCCCGCGCTCGGCGGCGCAGCTGCGCGTGCTGGACGCCGCGCTGGCGTTGATCTCCGAGCGCGGGGTGAGCGCGACGTCGCTGCAGATGATCGCCGACCGCATCGGCGTGACCAAAGCCGCCGTCTACCACCAGTTCCGCACCAAGGACGAGATCGTCATCGCCCTGACCGAGCGGGAACTCGGCGGGCTGGAGGACGTGCTGGAGGCCGCGGAGGCCGAATCCGACCGCGTGCAGGCCCGCGAGCTGCTGCTGCGCCGGGTCGTCGACCTCGCCATCGAGCGTCGCACCGCGGTCAGCGTGCTCCAGTTCGATCCAGTCATCGTGCGGTTGCTGGCCGAGCACCGGCCGTTCCAGCGCTTCATCGACCGGCTCTACGCGGCGATGCTCGGCGACGAGACCGGCAGCCGGGCCCGGCTGCACGCGGCGATGCTGTCCGGCGTGATCAGCGTCGCGGTGATGCACCCGCTGGTGGTGGACATCGACGACGAGACGCTGCGCGCCGAGCTGCTGCGGACGATGCGCCGCATCGTCGACCTACCCGGCTGACTCCTCGGGTGCGGCGAACAACTGCTCGGCAGCGGTGTACGGGTCGACACTGCCGTCGGCGACGCGTTCGGCCAGCCCGCCCAGCGCCGGATGCGTGCGGAGCAGCGTCTGCGCCAGCGACAGGATCTGTGTGCGGGCGCGCGCGGCACGCCGCTCGGCCGTGTCCGACCGGTGATGGGCGTCGATCGCCTCGGCCAGTTCGGTGACGCCCTCGCCCTGCGCGGCGACCAGTTTGAGGATCGGCACGCTCACCTCGCCGCGCAGATCGCGCACGGTCTGGTCGGCGCCCTCGCGGTCGGCCTTGTTGACCACCACCAGGTCGGCGACCTCGAGCAGGCCGGCCTTGGCGGCCTGCACGGCATCGCCCGCACCCGGGTTGAGCACCACCACCGTCGGGTCGGCGATCGCGGCGATCTCGATCTCGGACTGGCCGACGCCGACCGTCTCGAGCACCACCAGGTCGTAGGACAGCGCCGCCAGCAGCCGGATCGCGGCGGGCACCGCGGCCGCGAGTCCGCCCAGGTGCCCGCGGGTCGCCACCGATCGGATCAGCACATCGGGGTCGTTGATGTGGGCCGCCATCCGGATCCGGTCACCGAGCAGCGCGCCACCGCTGTAGGGCGACGAGGGGTCCACGGCCAGCACTGCCACCCGCAGACCGCGGCCCCGGTAGACGGCGACCAGCGCGGCGACCGTCGTCGACTTGCCCGCACCCGGCGGCCCGGTGAACCCGACGACGCGCGCTTCGTGCACACCGACCGCCGCGAGCACCTCCTCGCGGCGCGAGCCCTCGACGAGGCTCAGCAGCCGGCCCGCCGCACGGGCCGATCCGCCGCGGGCCGCGGCGACGAGCTCGTCGACATCCATTCCGGGGTGGATCCGGGATTGCGACATCAGCGGAGCCTAGGGTGCCGCGACCTCGATCACGGTCGCCGAGCCCATTCCACCGCCCGCGCACATGGCGGCGACACCGATGCCCCCGCCACGGCGGCGCAGTTCGTGGACCAGCGTCACCAGCATCCGCGCCCCGGTGGCGGCGACGGGGTGGCCGAGCGAACACCCGCTGCCGCTGACGTTGACCCGATCCGGATCGATGCCGAGCAGCTTGATGGTGGCCACGCACATCGCGGCGAACGCCTCGTTGATCTCGAAGAGGTCGACGTCGGACACGGCAAGGCCGGCCCGCTTGAGCGCCTTGGGAATCGCCTCGACGGGCGCGAGGCCGGTGAAGGCCGGGTCGACACCGACCGACGCCCATGACCGAACGGTCGCCAGCGCGGGCAGGCCGAGCCGATCACTGGCGATGGTGAGCGCCGCCGCGCCGTCGTTGGCCCCGCAGGCGTTGCCGGCGGTGATCGAGAAGCCCTCGATCTCGGGGTGCAGTGGCTTGAGCCCGGCCAGCTTCTCGAGGCTGGTGTCGCGGCGCGGATGCTCGTCGGTGTCGAAGACGCCGTGCGGCGTGTCGATCGCGACGATCTCCTCTTTGAAGCGGCCCTCGTCGATCGCCGCGATGGCCTTGCGATGCGAGCCGTAGGCCCACTCGTCCATCTCCTCGCGGCTCACCCCGGCCCGCACCGCGGCGTTCCAGCCGACCGTGATCGACATGTCCATGTTCGGCGCGTCGGGCCGGTTCGGGTGCGTCGGCGGGAACCAGTCGACCAGTTCGGCGTCTTTCTCACTGCTCACCCGCCGCTTGAACCGCGGCGACGTCGACGCCGAGTTCACCCCGCCGGAGATGATCAGCTCGTCCATGCCGGCGCGGATGCTCGCGGCGGCGCTCTGCACGGCGGCCTGTCCCGCCGCGCAGTGCCGGTTGTTCGACAGCCCGGGCACCGACTGCAGACCTGCGGTGATGGCGGCGTGCCGGGCGATCACACCCCCGCCGTAGAGACCCTCGCCGAGGATCACGTCGTCGACGCGCGTCGGGTCGAGCTCGGCCGCGGCGGCGGACACCACGTGGTCGGCCATCGTGTAGGCGTCGGTGTCGCGCAGCGTGCCCTTCATCGCGGTGCCGATGGGGATACGCAGTGCGTTGACGATCACGGCCTCGGGCATCGCGGACTCCTCTTGACTCGGGTGAGAATGTTATTCTCACAGTCCGAGAGTGTCAGTTGCAAGAAGGGGAACCGCATGCAGATCGCGGGAAGCGCGGCGATCGTCGTCGGTGGTACCGGCGGACTCGGTGAGGCGACGGTCCGCCGTCTGCACGGCGCGGGCGCCAAGGTCGTGGTCGCCGATGTCGCCGACGACAAGGGTCGCGAGCTGGAGTCCGAGCTGGGCGTGCGCTACGTGCACACCGATGCGACGTCCGAGGAGTCGGTGAAGGCGGCGATCGCCGAGGCGCAGTCGCTCGGCCCGTTACGCATCTCCGTCGACACCCACGGCGGCCCCGCCAGCGGTGGCCGGCTGATCGGCAAGGACGGCTCGCCGCTGGACCTCGACGGCTTCAAGCGGACCATCGAGTTCTACCTGACGGCGGTGTTCAACGTGATGCGGCTGTCGGCCGCGGCGATCGCCACGAGCGAGCCGCTCGACGAGGGCGCCCGCGGCGTCATCATCAACACCGCCTCGATCGCGGGATACGAGGGCCAGGTCGGCCAGCTGCCCTACGCCGCAGCCAAGGGCGGTGTGCTCGGCATGACTCTCGTTGCCGCCCGCGATCTCTCGCCGCTCGGCATCCGCGTGGTCAGCATCGCACCCGGCACCATCAACACCCCTGCCTACGGGAAGGCCGCCGACCAGCTCGAGCAGTACTGGTCGCCGCAGGTGCCGTTCCCCAAGCGGATGGGCCGCTCGACCGAGTACGCCCAGCTCGTGCAGAGCATCATCGAGAACGACTACCTCAACGGCGAGGTCATCCGCCTCGACGGGGCACTGCGCTTCCCGCCCAGGTGACGTCGTCGCTGGCGGGAAAGGTCGCGTTCGTCGCGGGCGCCAGCCGCGGCATCGGCGCGACCGTCGCCGGGGCGCTGGCCGCCGAGGGCGCGGCCGTCGCGGTGGCCGCCCGCTCCGAGGAGCAGGGCAAGCTGCCAGGCACCATCGGCTCCGTGGCCGACGCGATCACCGCGGCGGGCGGACGAGCGCTCCCCGTGCCGTGCGACGTCACCAGCGAGGAGTCGGTGGAAGCCGCTGTGGCGGCGACCGTTTCGGAGTTCGGCGGGATCGACGTGCTGGTCGCCAACGCGGGCGTGCTGTGGTTGGGACCGGTCGAGTCGACCCCGCTCAAGCGCTGGCAGCTGTGCCTCGACGTCAATCTGACCGGCGTGTTCCTCGTGACCAAGGCCGTGATCCCGCATGTGCGGGCGCGCGGCGGCGGCTCGCTGATCGCGGTGACAACCACCGGCGTCGGGATGGTCGACGCCGGATCCAACGCCTACTGGGTGTCCAAGGCGGCCGTCGAGCGGCTGTACCTCGGGCTGGCCGCCGATCTGGAGGCCGACGGCATCGCCGTCAACTGCCTGAGCCCGTCGCGCGTGGTGCTCACCGAGGGCTGGCAGGCCGGCGGCGCCGGCATGGAGATCCCGCCGGAGATGGTCGAGCCGCCCGAGGCGATGGCCCGCGCGGCGGTGCTGCTGGCCGGCGAGCGGGCCGACGGCATCACCGGCACGGTCCAGCGCTCGGAAGAACTCACTTCCCGCTGACTCCGCGTTCAGGGCGTGCCTTCCTCGCACATCGCCGCCCTGGGCGCAGAGTCAACGCATTCGGAGCTACGTGTTCTTGGCGATCAGACCGTCGACGATGCGGTTGAAGTCATCGGTTCCGAACGAGACGTATTCGGACAGGTTGGCGTAGTCCAGCGACGCCATCACCGACTTCTCGAGTTGGATGTTCATCAGCCGCTTGGTGGCTTCCAGCGCCTGCTGCGGCAACTCCATGATCTTCTTCGCGCACGCGATCGCCTCGGTGAGCGGATCGGCCACCACGTGGTTGGCCATCCCGAGTTCGAGGGCGCGGGCGGCCTTGATCCGCACACCGGTGAAGGCGAACTCCTTGGCCTGCAACAGGCTGATCTGCGACGGCCACACCAGTGGCCCGCCGTCGGCAGCGACCAGTCCGATCGACACGTGCGGATCGGCGAAGAACGCCGTCTCGGCCATGTAGACGATGTCGGACAGCGCGGCCAGGCTGCAGCCCAGGCCGACGGCCGGACCGTTGACCGCGGCGACCACCGGGATGCGGCACCGCACCATTCCGATGACGAGGTCGCGGCCGTGCTTGATCGTCTTCTGCCGCAGCGCTTCGTTGCTGCGTAGTTCGTCGAGGTAGTTGAAGTCGCCGCCGGCCGAGAACGCGCGTCCCGCACCGGTGATCACCGCCGCCCTCGCATCGGCGTCCTCGTTCAGCGCCTCCCAGATCCGGGCCAGCCCCACGTGCAGCGGGTCGTTGACCGCGTTGAGCTCGTCGGGGCGGTTGAGCGTGATGATCCGCAGACCGCCGTCGGCACGGACGTCGATCTCGTCGGGCATGTCGTACATGTCAGTTCCTCTCGCTCACAATCCCAGGATGCGTTGGGCGATGATGTTCTTCTGGATCTGCGACGTGCCGCCCATGACGCTCTGCGCGCGGCTGTACATGTAGGCGCCGAAGAGATCCTCGTCGCCGGTACCCACCGTGGCGAGCGCGGCATGCCCGACCGACTGCTCGACCCACGTCATGAGCAACTTGTCCAGTGACCCGTCCGGCCCGTGCTTGATGCCGTCGAGCTGTTCGGAGAGTCGCCTGCGCACGTGCAGCCGCAGCATCTCGGTCTGCACCCATGCCCAGGACAGCTCGTCGGGCGCCGGCCCGTCGACCCGGGAAGCCAACTGGCGCACCGTCTTCCCGTATCGCGCCGAGAAGCCCAGCGTCGACGGTTCGCGCTCGTGGCTGACCACCGTCATCGCAAGCTTCCAGCCTTCGCCCGGTGCGCCCACCATGTTGTCGGCGGGCACCCGCGCCCCGTCGAATTCGACCTGGCCGAACTCCCTGGTGACGCCGCTGATCATCTTGAGCGGGCGCTGCTCGATGCCGTCCTGGTGCATCGACACGATGAACGCCGAGATGCCCTTGTGCTTCGGAACGTCCTTTTCGGTGCGCGCGAGCACCAGGCACCAGTCGGCGACGTCGGAGTAGCTCGTCCAGATCTTGTGGCCGTGGATGACGTACTCGTCACCGTCGCGGACCGCCGTCGTGGTCAACGATGCGAGGTCCGACCCGGCGCCCGGTTCCGAGAATCCCTGGCACCACCGCTCCGTGCCGTTGATCATGCCGGGCAGGAAACGTTGCCGCAGTTCCTCGCTGCCGTGGTGACTCAGGCCGACGACGAGGTACCCCAGACTCGGCCGTGCCGGCGCGCCCGCCTTCGCGATCTCCTCGTCGACGATGACGTCGTAGACCGGTGGCAGGTCCTGGCCGCCGTAATCCTTCGGCCACGACGTGCCGAAGAATCCGGCACCGAACAGCGCCTGATGCCATTCGCCGGCCTTGGCCCAGTACTCGTCGCCCGAGGTCGGGAACTTGCCCTTCTGCTCGGTCAGCCACGCGCGCAGCCGATCCCGGAACGCGGCCTCGTCGGGTCCGTCACGAAAGTCCAATGGTCAGCTCCTCCAACTTGACGGGCCAGGCCTCCGTGGCGGCCAGCACCCGACGCAGGTAGATGTGGGCCAGGCACTCCCAGGTGTTGCCGATGCCGCCGTGCACCTGGATCGACGTCTCGCACACGGTCAGTGCCGAACGCGCACAGTAGATCTTGGCCACCCGGCCGGCCTCGACCGCCTCGGTGACCGGCAGTTCGTCGACGGCCCAGGCCGCGTGCCGCGACACGCTGATCGACCCCTCGATGAGCGCCAGGCTCTCGGCCAGCAGGTGCGCGACCGCCTGATACGACCCGATCGTCGATCCGTACTGTTCGCGGACCTTGGCGTACTCGCATGCCAGCGCATGCGCGCCGCGGGCCGCGCCGACGATGTCGGCGGTCGTCGCCGCGAGCGCGAGCGCATACCAGCGCATCCGGTCCTCGTCCGACAGCTCGGTCAGCTCCGCGGGCGACTCGTTCACACCCGCAAGGCTTCCGGTGAGGTCAACGGACGCGGGCACGGTGTCGGGCGACGCGAGTTCGCGGCCGATCCTGCGCTGCAGGTCGTCGGCGAGCACCGGACCGAGGAACGGAACGTCGACCAGGCCGCGGCCGAACTCCTCGGCGACGATCGCCACCTCCACCCCGGACGCCTCGTCCGAGCGCAGCGACCGCCACCCGGTCGACGCGACGGTCTTCTCCAGCCGGGCGGCGCGGCCGTCGTCGTCGAGGTCGGCCACCGACCCCGGACCGAGGTCGTCGGCGAGCTTGGCCGCAGCGTCCCGGAGCTGCTGTTGTTCACTGGTCAGTCGGACGTCCATGAGCCTCCTTGAGCACGCGGCGCAACACCTTTCCGGACGGTAGGCGGGGAATCTCGGGCACGAACACCACGCGGCGGGGCTGCTTGTAGCGGGCGAGCCGGTCGCCCACCAGTCCGACGAGTTCCTCGGACGACACCGGCGCGCTGGTGGTCACGGCCGCGATGACGGCCTCGCCGTCGGCCGCGTCGGGCACCCCGAACACGGCGCAGTCCTCGACCGCCGGGTGTCCGTGCAGCACCGCCTCCACCTCGGCGGGCGCGACCTGGAAGCCGCGCACCTTGATCATCTCCTTGAGCCGGTCGGTGATCCGCAGCCAGCCGTCGGCGTCGAGCGCGCCGACATCGCCTGTGCGGTACCAGCCGTCGCTGAAGGCCTCGGCCGTCGCCTCGGCGGGCAGGTAGCCGGCCATCACGGCATCGGATCTGACCTGGATCTCGCCGGTCTGCCCGGGCGGCAGCACCGCCGCCGTCTCGGGGTCGACGATGCGCACACTCACCCCGGGTACGGGCCGGCCGACGGTGTCCAGTCGTGCGCCGTCGACGGGGTTGGCCGCGATCACCGGGACCTCGCTCGTGCCGTAGGCGGCGACCCACCGCACACCCACGCGCCGGGTGACGCTGTCGGCGGCGCTCTGGGTGACCGGGGTGGCGCACCACATGATGTAGCGCAGCGAGGACAGATCGTGACTCTCGAGCTGCGGATGCCCGGCGATGGCCAGCGCGATCGGGGCCACCGACATCTCGATGGTGATCCGGTCGGCCGCGATGTGACGCAGCATCGCGTCGACGTCGAAGCGGCGATGCAGCCGGATCCACGCCCTGGTGTCCAGTGCCATCGCGATGTTGAGCAGGCCGAGGATGTGCGACGGAGGCGTCATGATCTGCATCCGGTCCGTCGCCGACAGTTCCAGCGCGTCCCGCCACTGCCGCACGGCGGCGGCGAACGCGCGGTGGGTGTGCCGGACCGCCTTGGGCATGCCGGTGGTGCCCGAACTGAACACCAGCAGCGCGTCGGAACCGGGCGGCGGCGCGGGGAACGTCCGCATGCCGGGCGCGATCGGCTCGTCGAGATGCAGCATCGGCACCAGTTCGGCCAGCAGTGCCTGGTCGCCGACGGCGTGCGACGCTCCGGTCAGTGTGAGGGCGTTCTGCACCTCGAGGCGCTTCCATGCCGGGCTGATCAGGACGACGGCCGCGCCCAGCCGCCAGATCGCCCGCAGGGCGACGACGAACTCGGGGCGGTTGGACGACATCAGTGCCACCCGGTCACCGGCGCGCACACCGCGGTGCTCCAGGGTGGTGGCCATCCCGTTGGCCATCGCGTCGAGTTGTGCCAGGGTGAACTCGCGGTCCTCGAAGGCGAGAGCGACCGGGTCAGTCACGTGTCGGCCTCCTCGCACACCGCCGCTTACGCCCTCCTCGTGCCGCACCGAGCCGGTGCCGAACTCGTCTTGAGAAGAGCCTATCATTAGAAGAGAATAGAGTTCTCTTATAACCAGAATGACGATGCCCAGAGGAGTCTGATGACGGCCGAACCGATGACCGACGCTTCCGCCGGACCGGGTGAGATCACGTTCATCTTCGATCGGGCGAAAGTGTCGGTGGCCGGCCGCCCCGGCGAGACGCTGCTGGAGAGCGCCCGCCGCGGCGGGATGACGCCACCGTTCTCCTGCGAGGCGGGCAACTGCGGCACCTGCATGGCCAAGCTGACCGAGGGCACCGCCACCATGCGGGTCAACGACGCCCTCGACGACGACGAGGTCGAGGACGGCTACGTGCTCACCTGTCAGGCGGTGCCGGACACCGCGGTCGTCATCGTCGATTACGACGACGTCTGAGCCTGCGCCGGCAGGGGCGGCGGCGGCCGGTACTCAGGGCTGAACCCCGACACCCGCACCGGGCTGCCGACCAGCCGGTACGGCCCGGCATCCACCAGCGCCTCCGGCGTCGCGTCGAGCGCCTGCGGCAGGCTGCGCACCGCCGCGGCGGGGATGCCCAGCGGGCGCAACCGCGCCTCCCACCCGGCCGCGGTGTCGGTGCGCAGCGCCGCCGTGACGACCGCCAGCACCTCCTCGCGGCGGGCCGCACGCTCGGCCATCGTCGGGAAGCCGTCGATACCGGCCTCCGTGGCGAACAGCCGCCAGAACCCGTCATGGGTGATGAACAGCGCAAGATACCCCGCTGCGGTGGGAAACAGCTGCGCGGGAACGTAATACGAGTGCGCGCCGTTCGGGAAGCGGCGTGGCTCGACACCGTCGTTGAGGTAGGCCGCCGCGCGGTAGTTGAGCTGGGAGAGCATCACGTCGCGCAGCGAGACGTCCACCTGACCACCGCGACCCGACACGATCATCGCCAGCAGGCCAAGAGCGGCGGTCAGCCCGGTCGAGTTGTCCGCCGAGGAATATCCGGGCAGCGTCGGCGGCCCGTCCGGATCGCCGGTCATCGCCGCGACGCCGGTGGCGGCCTGGATCACGTAGTCGAACGCCGGGTCGTCGCCGCCGTCGAGGCCGAAACCCGTCATCGCGACGCACACGATCTTCTCGTTGAAGCGCCGCAGGTTCTCATAGGTCAGGCCGAGCTTGCGGATCACCGAGGGCTTCATGTTGACCAGCAGCGCATGGGATTCCGCGACCAGCTCGCCGAGCCGGCGCTGCCCGTCGGGCGACTGCAGGTCCAGGCAGATGTTCGACTTGTTGCGGTTCAGGCTGGCGAAGTAGCTGTCGCTGACCTGCCGGGAGATCTCACCGCCGGGCGGCTCGATCTTGACGACCTCGGCGCCCAGATCGGCCAGCATCATCGTGGCGTACGGGCCGGCCAGCATGACGCCGACCTCCAGGACGCGGATGCCTGCGAGCGGCCCGGGACCGCTCATCGCACGGCTTTGGCGAGCTCGGCGATCACCTCACGCGTGCGGTGCTTCGAGGCGATCAGCTCGTCGCGGTTGTCGCCGATCGGCAGCAGCCGCACCGACAGGTCGGTCACCCCGGCGTCGGCGAACATTTGGAATCGACGCTGAATCTGTTCCATATCACCCGCCGCGCAGAGGTCGCCGACGTTGCGGGCGTCGCCGCGGTCGAGCAGCTTCTGGTAGTTCGGCGACGTCTCGGCCTCGGAGAGAATGCGATTCGCCCGCTCCTTGGCGGCGTCGATCTCGGAGTTCGCGCACAGGCACACCGGGATGCCCGCGACGATGCGCGGCGCCGGCCTGCCCGCATCCGCGGCAGCCTTGGTGATCTTCGGCGCGATGTGGTCGCCGATGGCCTTCTCGTCGGCCATCCACAACACGGTGCCGTCCGCGTGCTCACCCGCGAGCTGCAGCATCACCGGCCCGAGCGCGGCGACCAGCACCGGCAGCGGTTTCTCTGCGCCCAGCGCCGTCGGGTTGTGCACGGTGAAGTTGCTGTTCTCCACGTCCACCGGGCCGGGACCGGACACCGCGGCGCTCAGCACCTCCAGGTAGTCGCGGGTGTAGCCGGCCGGCTTCTCGTAAGGCAGCCCCAGCATGTCGCGGATGATCCAGTGGTGCGACGGGCCGACGCCCAGCGCCAGCCGTCCCCCGGCCATGGCGTGCACCGAAAGCGCCTGACGTGCAAGGGCAATGGGATGCTGCGCCTGCAGCGGCACCACCGCGGTGCCGAGTTCGATGCGCGAGGTGTGGGCGGCCATCAGCGCGACCATCGTCAGGCAGTCGAAGTCGTCGGGGACCTGCGGCATCCACGCGGTGTCGAGGCCCGCGGACTCCGCCCACTCGATGTCGGACACCAGCTTCTTGACCTTGCGGGCCATGTCGCCGCGCTCGGCCCCGATCATCACACCGAGTCTCATGTCACCGCACTTCCTTCGCCGAGTGTGAATCCCCGGCGGGATTCAGGGCCGAAAACCGCCGACGTTTCACACTCGTCACTGGGTGGCCTTGTCGGTCAGCGCACGCACGTCACGCACCAGGTCCTCCAGCGAGGTGCCCGTCGGGAAGACCGCGGCCGCACCCGCTTCCAGCAGCTTGGGCACGTCGCTCTGCGGGATCGTGCCGCCGACCACGACGGCGATGTCCCCCGCATCGGCGGCCCGCAGCGCATCGACGGTGCGTGCGGTGAGCGCCACGTGCGCCCCGGACAGGATCGACAGGCCGACCAGCGAGACGTCTTCCTGCAGCGCGATCGAGACGATGTCCTCGATGCGCTGGCGGATGCCGGTGTAGATGACCTCGAATCCGGCGTCGCGCAGGGTGCGTGCGACGATCTTGGCGCCGCGGTCGTGTCCGTCGAGGCCCGGTTTGGCGACGAGCACGCGCGCCGGAGCTGATCCGGTCATCTAGAACACCACCGGCTGCTGGAACTCGCCCCACACCGACTTCAGCGTGGACACCATCTCGCCGACCGTGCAGTACGCGTTCGCGCAGTCGACCAGCTTGTGCATCAGGTTGTCGTCTCCCTCGGCCGACCGCGCGAGGGCGGCAAGTGCTTCCTTCACCGCGACGTTGTCCCGCTCGGCCTTGACCTTCGCCAGCCGTTTGAGCTGCAGGTCGCGCCCTTGCGCGTCGAGTTCGTAAGTGTCGATGTCCGGCGGCGGTTCGGCGGTGACGAACTTGTTGACGCCCACCACCGGCCGCTCCCCCGACTCGACCTCCTTGTGGATCTTGTAGGCCTCGTCGGCGATCAGGCCCTGCAGGTAGCCGTCCTCGATGCAGCGCACCATCCCGCCGTGCGCCTCGAGGTCACCCATGATCTCGACGATCTTCTCCTCGGTGGCGTCGGTGAGCGCCTCGACGAAGTAGGACCCGCCCAGCGGGTCGGCCACCCGGGTCACCCCGGTCTCGTAGGCCAGGATCTGCTGGGTGCGCAGCGCGAGCGTCGCCGACTCCTCGCTGGGCAGCGCGAACGGCTCATCCCATGCGGCGGTGAACATCGACTGCACGCCGCCGAGCACCGACGCCATCGCCTCGTAGGCGATGCGCACCACGTTGTTCTGCGCCTGCGGTGCGTACAGCGACGCGCCGCCGGACACGCAGCCGAACCGGAACATCGACGCCTTGTCACTCGTCGAGCCGTAGCGCTCGCGCACGATGGTCGCCCAGCGCCGCCGGCCCGCGCGGTACTTGGCGATCTCCTCGAAGAAGTCGCCGTGGGTGTAGAAGAAGAACGAAATCTGCGGCGCGAACTTGTCGATGCTCATCCGGCCGCGTTCGACGACGGTGTCGCAGTAGGTCACGCCGTCGGCCAGGGTGAACGCCATCTCCTGCACGGCGTTGGCGCCGGCGTCGCGGAAGTGCGCACCGGCCACCGAGATCGCGTTGAACCGCGGCACCTCGGCGGCGCAGAACTCGATGGTGTCGGCGATCAGCCGCAGTGACGGCTCGGGCGGCCAGATCCAGGTCCCGCGCGACGCGTATTCCTTGAGGATGTCGTTCTGGATCGTGCCGGTGAGCTTCTCGCGGGGCACCCCGGCCTTCTCCGCCGCCGCGACGTAGAAGGCGAGCAGGATCGCCGCTGTGCCGTTGATGGTGAAGCTCGTACTGATCTTGTCCAGCGGGATCGAGTCGAACAGGATCTCCGCGTCGGCGAGCGTGTCGACCGCGACGCCGACGCGGCCCACCTCTTCGCCGTACTCGGGATCGTCGGAGTCGTAGCCGCACTGGGTGGGCAGGTCCAGCGCGACGGACAGCCCGGTGCCGCCCTGGTCGAGCAGGTACCGGTAGCGGCGGTTCGACTCCTCGGCGGTGCCGAATCCGGAATACTGCCGGAACGTCCACAGCTTCCCGCGGTACCCGGACGCGAAGTTGCCGCGGGTGAACGGATAGCCGCCAGGCGGCGGCGGGTCGGCTTCCCGGTCGGCGGGCCCGTAGACGGGCTCGAGCGGGATGCCCGAGGAGGTCTGCACGGAGTCTGTCATCGATGGATAACGTACTTGCAAAAAATGAGAATGCCAATACCACCTGTGGGAAATGAGTGCCCACGTCCGCGCCTCACCTGTGCCTGACGACCCCCCGCCCGCACCGGACACCCCCGCGCCGACCTCGGCGGCTCGTGAGAGACAATCGATGATTACGGCACTTGCGTCAAAAGAGAATGCCAATACCATCGAGGGCAAGTCCAAGGAGGCCCATGTCCAGCGAGCAAGCGTTCACCGACCGCACCATGGTGGTCTCCGGCGGCAGCCGGGGCATCGGCCTCGCGATCGCGATCGGCGCCGCCCGGCACGGGGCCAACGTCGTGCTGCTGGCCAAGACCGCCGAACCACACCCCAAGCTGCCCGGCACCGTGCACACCGCGGTCGCCGACATCGAGGCCGCGGGCGGAAAGGCCGTCCCCGTCGTGGGCGACGTGCGCAAGGAAGAGGACGTCGCGCGCGCAATCGAGGCCGCCGTCGAGCACTTCGGCGGAATCGACATCGTGGTGAACAACGCCAGCGCGATCGCCACCGAGCCGACCGAGGCGCTGGCCGCCAAGAAGTTCGACCTGATGATGGACATCAACCTGCGCGGCACGTTCCTGCTGACCAAGGCCGCGCTGCCGCACCTGCGCAACTCGGCCAACGCCCACGTCCTCACCCTCGCGCCGCCGCTGAACCTCAGCCCGCGCTGGCTGGGCGCCCACCCGTCCTACACGCTGTCGAAGTACGGGATGACCCTGCTGTCGCAGGGCTGGGCCGCCGAGTACGCAGAAGCCGGCATCGCGTTCAACTGCCTGTGGCCGCAGACCTACATCGCCACCGCCGCGGTCGCGCACATCGGCGAGAAGGCGCTCGAATCGGCCCGCAGCCCGGAGATCATGGCCGACGCCGCCGTCGAGGTGCTGTCCCGGCCTGCGCGTGAGGCCACCGGAAACTGCTACATCGACTCCGAGGTGCTGGCTTCGGCGGGAATCACCGACCTGACCCGCTACGGTGGCGGAGACAACCCCACCCTGGACATCTTCGTCGACGAGGCGGACCGGCCATGAGCATCTCGCTGCTGCTGGAGATGGCCTCGTCCAGCGATCCCGACCGCACCGCTGTGGTCTCCAACGACCTGCGGCTGAGTGCAGGCGAGCTCAGCGCCCTCGCCGACGGCGGGGCGGGCGTGATCACCGCCTCCGGCGCCGCGCACGTCGCCTATGTGGGCACCGGCGGGGCGATGTTGCCGCTGCTGCTGTTCGCCTCCGCGCGTGCCGCCGTGCCGTTCACCCCGCTGAACTACCGGCTCAGCCGCGACGGCCTGCGCGAACTGATCGAGCGGCTCCCCGACGCGCTGGTGATCGTCGACGCCGACTACCGCGACGTCGTCGGCGAGGCCGGCCGCCAGACGATGACCTCCGACGACTTCCTCGCGGCCGCCCGCACGGCAGAACCGGTCGCCGAGTTCGCCGACCCCGATGCCGTCGCGGTGGTGCTCTTCACCTCGGGCACCACGTCGCGGCCGAAGGCCGTCGAGCTCACCCACAACAACCTGACGAGTTACGTGACCGGCACCGTCGAGTTCGGCTCCGCCGCAGAAGAAGACGCTTCGCTGATCTGCGTGCCGCCCTACCACATCGCCGGGGTCGGCGCGGCGATGTCCAACCTCTACGCCGGCCGGAAGATGGTGTATCTGCCCATCTTCGACGCCCGCGAATGGATCCGGCTGATCCGCGACGAGCACGTGACGACGGCAACCGTGGTGCCCACCATGCTCGATCGCATCGTGACGGCGCTGCAGAGCGAACCGGTCGAGTTGCCGACGCTGCGCAACCTCGCCTACGGCGGATCCAAGGTGGCGCTGCCGCTGGTGCGCACCGCGCTCGAGCTCCTCCCCGACGTCGGCTTCGTCAACGCCTACGGCCTCACCGAGACCAGCTCGACGATCGCCGTGCTCGGACCTGACGACCACCGCGCGGCGTTCGGCGCCGACGATCCGGTCGCGGCACGCCGTCTCGGCTCGGTCGGCCAGGTGGTGCCCGGCATCGAGGTGCAGATCCGCGCCGACGACGGCACCGTGCTCGGCCCCGGTGAGACCGGTGAGCTCTATGTGCGCGGCGATCAGGTGTCCGGCCGCTACGCCGAGATCGGTTCGGTGCTCGACGCCGAGGGCTGGTTCCCCACGAGGGACGTCGCGATGCTCGACGACCAGGGCTACCTGTTCATCGGCGGCCGGTCCGACGACACCATCATCCGCGGCGGCGAGAACATCGCGCCCGCCGAGATCGAGGACGTGCTCGTCGAACACCCCGACGTCCACGACGTCGCGGTGATCGGGCCCGAGGACCCGCAGTGGGGCCAGATCATCGTCGCCGTCGTCGTCCCCGCCGCCGGAGCCGACCCCGACCCGGACCTGCTGCGCGAGCACGTCCGCAGCCACCTGCGCGGCTCGCGCACCCCCGACCGCGTGGTGTTCCGCGACGAACTGCCCACCAACGCCACCGGCAAGGTCCTGCGCCGCGAGCTGATCCACGAATTCCAGACGGCCACGAAGGAGCCAGCATGATCAAGAACGGCACCCGCCTGCAGAGCCAGGTCTGCGACACCCAGGTGATCGTGGTGCGCAGCGCCGAGAGCCTCGACGACCTGCGGGCCGGCGGCGCACCGATGGTGCCGCTGGACGGCGAGAAAGCGGCCGACGCGACCCTCGACCCGGCGCTGTCCGACGGGAACGTGATGGGCAAGCGCTACGTCGACGACAACGGCGCCGAGGTGTTGGTGACCAAGGCCGGAAAGGGCACGCTGGCCGTCGGGGACACCCCACTCAGCCTCAAGGAGGCCAAGCCGCTGCCCGCCAGCGACTGACGAGGTTCGGAGCGAAGGGTCGTGCCGCCGCCCGGCCGACTGCGCGCCAGATACGGCGCCGGACTCGCGCTGGCCTACCTGCTGACCGCCGCCGAGGTGGTCGCGATCGCCGTCTCGCTGAGCGCGCAGAGCGTCACGGACGCCCAGGCGCTGCTCAGCCGACAGAATCTGATCGCCACCGCGGTGCTGGTCGCCGTCGGCACCGTAGCCGTCTCGGTCGGCGGCGTCCTGCTGATCGAGCCCGCCCTCCGCCTGCTGAAAGGCGGCGATCGGGATCTGGGCAACCTTCGGACGGTCCGCAACCTGACCCACTGGCAGTCAGCGATCCTCTTGACGCCGTGGGCCGTTGCCGCCGCGGTGATGTTTTCCCTCAACGCTGATGAGGGCGGCGGCGTCATGGCGGTGATCGCCTTCGCAGTGATGTTCGGGACGACCGCGACGGTGGCCACTGGCTTCCTGTTCACCCAGAGCACACTGCGGCCGGTGATGACCGTGACAGCCGGGGACCTCGCGCAAGCCGAGGCCGTCCCGGGCGTCCGCGCGCGGCTGATCCTGATGTGGACCGTGTGCACCGCCCTGCCCGGCGCCGGCATCGTCGCCCTGACCATGTTGCGCCGCAACGGCTGGCTGATCTCCCAGGACGCGTCGGTAGAGGTCCCGGTGCTGGTGCTCGCCGTCGTCGCGGTCATGCTGGGCCTGCGGGCGATGATCGTCGTCTCGCGGTCGATCTCCGATCCGGTGCGCGACGTGGTGGCGGCGATGGCCGAGGTCGAGCGCGGCGACATCGGCCGCCTCGTCGACGTCTACGAACGGTCCGAGATCGGGCGCCTGCAGAGTGGCTTCAACCGGATGGTGATCGGGCTGCGCGAACGGGACCGGTTGCGCGACCTGTTCGGCCGCCACGTCGGTCCCGAGGTGGTCCGCCGCGCGATCGAGGGCACCGAAGCCGTCGCCGGTGACGTGCGTGAGGCCGCGGTGCTGTTCATCGACCTCGTCGGGTCCACCGAACTGGCCACCCACCGGGACCCCCAGCAGGTGGCCGACATCCTCAACGATTTCTTCCGCATCGTGGTCGCCGCCGTCGACGACAACCATGGCCTGGTCAACAAGTTCCAGGGCGACGCCGCGCTCGCGGTGTTCGGCGCACCGCTGCCCATCGACCGGCCGGCCACCGCGGCGCTGACCACCGCAAGAACCCTGAGCATCGAATTGGGATGTCTGTCAGTCGACTTCGGCATCGGAGTGTCGGCCGGTCCGGTGTTCGCCGGCAACATCGGCGCCGAGAACCGCTACGAGTACACCGTCGTCGGGGACGCGGTCAACGAGGCCGCGCGGCTCGCCGACCGCGCCAAGGGCGTCGATGCCCGGGTGCTGTGCTCAGGCGTCGCGCTGCGCGCAGCCGGCGACACCGAACGGCGACGGTGGGCCGAGCACAGCCGGGAGGTGCTGCGCGGCCGGGCCGACCCCACCGACATGTGGGCGCCGACCGCCGCCCGCTGATCCGGTCGAGATCGGCAGGTTACATCCCGAACGCCACCGGGAACCCCCGGACATGACCTCCGATGTCAGGGCCGCCGAACCGGCGGCGGTACGCCAGGCCGTGCGCGGTGCGGCGATCGGCAACACCGTCGAGTGGTTCGACTTCGCCGTCTACGGATTCCTCGCCACCTACATCGCCGCGAAATTCTTCCCGTCCGGCGACGAGACCGCCGCACTGCTGAGCACCTTCGCCATCTTCGCCGCCGCGTTCTTCATGCGGCCGCTGGGCGGACTGTTCTTCGGGCCGCTCGCCGACCGGATCGGGCGCCAGCGGGTGCTCGCGCTGGTCATCCTGCTGATGTCGGCGTCGACCTTCGCCATCGGCCTGGTGCCCAGCTACGACTCCATCGGCGTGTTCGCCCCGGCGCTGCTTCTGGTGCTGCGGTGTCTGCAGGGCTTCTCGGCCGGCGGCGAGTACGGCAGCGGGGCATGCTTTCTCGCGGAGTACGCGCCGAACCGCCACCGCGGCTTCGTGGTGGCGTTCCTCGTCTGGTCGGTGGTGATCGGCTTCCTGCTCGGGTCCATCACCGTCACCCTGCTCGAGGCCGCGCTGAGCGAGCAGGCGATGGAGAGCTACGGGTGGCGCATCCCGTTCCTGATCGCCGGAGTGCTCGGCGGCGTCGGCCTCTATATCCGGCTCCGCCTCGGCGACACACCGGAGTTCGAGCGGCTCAAGGAGTCCGGCGAGGTCTCCGAGTCACCGCTGCGCGAGGCGGTCACCACCTCGTGGCGGCCCATCCTGCAGATCATCGGCCTGGTGATCATCCACAACGTGGGTTTCTACGTGGTCTTCACCTTCCTGCCGAGCTACTTCACCGAGACACTGGGCTTCACGAAGACCGACGCGTTCGTCTCCATCACGGTGGCCAGCATCGTGGCGCTCGTGCTGATCCTCCCGTTGGGCGCACTGTCGGACCGGGTGGGCCGAAAGCCGCTGCTGATCGCGGGCGCGATCGGGTTCGCGGTGTTCAGCTATCCGCTGTTCTGGCTGCTGAACTCCGGATCGCTGGCGGCGGCCGTCGCCGCCCATGCCGGCCTGGCCGCTCTGGAGGCGGTGTTCGTCTCGGCGTCGCTGGCCGCGGGCGCGGAACTCTTCGCCACCAAGGTGCGCTCCAGTGGCTACTCGATCGGCTACAACACGTCGGTCGCCCTGTTCGGCGGCACCACGCCCTACATCGCCACCTGGCTGACCGACCGCACGGGCAACGAACTCGCCCCTGCGATCTATCTCGTCGTCGCCGCCGTCATCACCCTCGCCACCATCATGACGATGCGGGAGACCGCGGGCCGGCCGCTGCGCGACATCGTCGAATAGGCCTGCCGGGCGGGCGATCACGCGATACCGTGACCCATGACCACCCCCGCGGGCGTGCCGCCGCGCACCTCGGGCCTGCGGGTCGCGCTGGCCAGCTTCATCGGCACCACCGTCGAGTACTACGACTTCCTGATCTACGGCACCGCGGCCGCCCTGGTCTTCCCGAAGCTCTTCTTCCCCGACGTCTCGCCGGCGATGGGACTGCTGCTGTCGTTCGCCACCTTCGGGGTCGGGTTCTTCGCCCGGCCGCTGGGCGGAATGGTGTTCGGCCACTTCGGCGATCGCATCGGCCGCAAACGGATGCTGGTCTACTCGCTGCTGCTGATGGGCCTGTCGACGGTGCTGATGGGGCTGTTGCCGACCTACGCACAGATCGGGTGGGCCGCGCCGATCCTGTTGACCCTGCTGCGATTGGTGCAGGGGTTCGCGGTCGGCGGCGAGTGGGGCGGCGCGACACTGATGGCCGTCGAGCACGCTCCTTCGGCCAGAAAGGGTCTCTACGGCGCCTTTCCGCAGATGGGTGCGCCCGCGGGCACCGCGACGGCCACACTCGCCTTTTACGCGGTGTCGCTGCTGCCCGACGACCGGTTCCTGTCCTGGGGCTGGCGAATCCCCTTCCTGGCCAGTGCACTGCTCATCGTCATCGGACTGGTGATCCGGTTGTCCATCGCCGAGAGCCCGGATTTCGCCGCCGTCCGTGAGCGCGCCGCCGTGGTGCGGATGCCGATCGTGGCGGCGTTCCGCAGGCACTGGCGCGAGATCCTGCTGGTGGCCGGCGCCTACCTGTCCCAGGGTGTGTTCGCCTACATCTGCGTGGCGTACCTGGTGTCCTACGGCACGACGGTCGCCGGGATCAGCCGGGCGCAGGCGCTTTTCGGCGTGTTCGTCGCCGCACTGGTGGCGGTGGTGCTCTACCCGCTGTTCGGCGCGCTGTCGGACCGGGTGGGGCGCAAGCCGGTGTTCCTGACCGGCGTGGTCGCGATGGGCGTGTCCGTGGTGCCCGTCTTCGCGCTCATCGACACCGGTGACCCCGGGTTGTTCCTGCTCGCGCTCGTCCTGGTGTTCGGCATCGCGATGGCGCCTGCAGCAGGTGTGACGGGGTCGTTGTTCAGCCTGGTGTTCGACCCCGACGTGCGCTACAGCGGGGTGTCGGTGGGCTACACCCTGTCGCAGGTGGTCGGTTCGGCGTTCGCACCGACCATCGCCACCGCCCTCTACGCCGCCACCGGGACCAGCGACTCGATCGCGGCGTACCTGATCGGGGTGTCGGTGATCTCGGCGATCGCGGTGAGTCTGATGCCCGGCCCGTGGCGGGGCAACCCAGCCGTATGACCGCGCGTCAGGTGTCGATCGCTGTGATCGCCTCGGCGGTGCTCAGGTCGGCATAGGCGAACGAATAGCGTTGCGCCAGGGCCAGAGCGATGTCGGGGCGCTGCCACAGTTCGCCCGCGCTGGCGGTGCACAGCCACAGCGTCAGACCGTGTGCCACCGACGCCCGGTAGCGCAGCCAGACCTCGTCGGACGTCGGCGCCTCGTCGGCGGGCAGGCCGAGCGAACCGCGGTACTCCTCGAGCAGGTCGCGTTCGCTGCTGCGACGGTCCTCGGTGGTCAGCGCGCCCTGCAGGAAGTACCCCAGGTCCAGCGACCAGTTGCCGCGCCGGGCGACCTGCCAGTCCAGGAATCCGATCTCGCCGGTGGGCAGCAGGTAGGTGTTGCCGATGTGCGGATCGCCGTGCAGCAGTGTCTGCGGCGACCTCGTCAGGCTGCGGATGTAGGGCGCCCAGATGTCGCCGATGAGTCCGCCGATGGTGAGTGCCATCACCTCGTCCGGCGCGTCGTCACCCAGTCGGTCGAGCGCGGCCTGCAGGGGCGCCGCGCCCATGCCCTCCCAGGGCACGAACGGTTCCAGCCATTCCAGTTCGGGTGTCTGCGACCGTGCGCCCCAGTACTTTCCGTGCATCCGGGCCAGGCCGCGCACCCCGGTCGCCGCCTGTTCGACGGTCAGCGGGCGGGTGGCATCGCGCGGGTCGGCGTCACGGGCCGTCAGGTCCTCCATGACCAGGATGAAATCTTCGCGGGCCTCGTCGATCACGGCGGCGTACACGGTCGGGTGCTCCAGCGGCAGCTCGACGCCCGAGTTGAACAACCGGGGCTCGTGGAACAGCCCACTGGTCAGCCGCACCAGATCGCGATGGCCGGGGTCGACCGCCTTGACGAACACCGTCTCCGGCCCCGAACCCGAGGTGTAGCCCAGCCGCAGCCGGGCCCGCCGGTTGGTGCCGTCGTCGCGCAGGTCGACACTGACCGAGCCCACCACCGCGTCCGGGTGGTGATCACCGAGCGCCGCGGTCATCCAGACCGGGGTGATGTCGTCCCAGTCGTTCGGGACCGTCAACTCGACGCTGGTCATCGGACGATGGCGGGCATCGAATCCCAGCCGCGCACAGTCGAAGTGGGAGAAAGGGCGGCGTTGGCCATGTCGACGTCCCATTCCGGGAAGCGTTTGAGGATCTCCTCGAGCGCGATGCGGCCCTCCAGCCGGGCCAGCGCCGAGCCGAGGCAGTAGTGGGTGCCGACACTGAACGCGAGGTGCTGGCGCGGTTCGCGGTGGATGTCGAACACGTCGCCGTCAGGCGGGTACTGCCGGTGATCGCGCACCGCCGCGCCGATCAGCATCATCATCACGCTGCCTTCCGGCACGGTCTGGCCGTGGATCTCGACGTCCCGCGTGACGTAGCGCGCGACGTGCGGCGCGGGCGGCTCGAAGCGCAGCAGCTCCTCGATCGCCTGCGGGATGAGCGCCGGGTTCTCGACGAGTTCGCGGCGCTGGTCGGGATGTTCGGCGAGCACCTTGGCCGCCCAGCCGATCAGGCGGGTGGTGGTCTCGTTGCCCGCGCCGGCGACGACGTTGATGTAGATCAGCAGTTCCTCGCGGCTGAGGTGGCGCTTGACCCCGTGCTCGTCGGTGAATTCGACGTTGAGCAGTTCGGTCATGATGTCGTCGGAGGGGTTCTCCGTGCGCCAGTCGATGTAGGCCTCGAAGATGGAGCCGTCGACCAGGCCGTCCTGCGCGGCCGCCATCGGCTTGCCCGCCTCGGTGCGCAGCTGCGCGTTGCCGTGGTCGCGGATCTTTTCCTGATCCTCCTCGGGTATGCCGAGCAGTGCGCTGATCACCCGCATCGGCATGATGGCGCCGAAGTCGGTGATGAAGTCGAACCGTCCCGACTCCATCGCCGGATCGAGGCTCTGGGCGCAGAATTCGCGGATCTTGGGCTCCAGCGCGTTGACCTTGCGCGGGGTGAACATCCGGGCGAGCAGCTTGCGGTGGATGTCGTGGATCGGCGGGTCCTCGAAGATCACGGTGCCCGGCGGGATGTCGATGTTGGCCTTGATGAGCTCGACGATCGCGCCGCGCGCGGAGCTGAACGTGCCGTGGTCGACGAGCGCCTTGCAGACGTCCTCGAACCGGCTCACCGCATAGAAGTCGTGCTGGGCGTTGTAGTAGAGCGGCGCCTCTTCGCGCAGGCGCTTGAACATGGGATAGGGGTCGGCATTGAGTTCGACGTCGTAGGGGTCGAAGTAGACGCCGGGGCTGGCACTCACGGTCACGGAAATCCCTCTCTTTACGCGAGTGGCAGCTTACACGCGTAAGTATTACAAGTAACCCCCGATCTGTTAAGCGGTCGGCTTAGCGATCAGGTCGATTCGCGCTGGATCAGCGTGGCCACGTGCTCGATGCCCGGGTCGTGCTCGGTGGGGTAACCGAGCTCGGCCATCATCGCGGCGACGGACACCTCGACGATCACCCGAGCGTCGAATCCCACCGAGGTCAGCGGCGGTCCGCTCACCGCGCCGAGCGGGCGGGCGTCGACGCCCATCACGGCCAGGTCCTCGGGGCAGCGCAGGCCCGCCTGACGCAGCCCGTGCAGCACCACGAAGGCCGTCTCGTCGCTCTGGGCGCAGACCGCGGTCACTCCGTCGTCGACCAGCGTGCGCACCTGATCGGCCGCGCCGGAGCCGTCGGTGGCGAAGGTGGCGACCTCGAGGTCGGGCAGGCCTCGCGCGCCTGCTGCGACACGCAGCCCCTCCAACCAGTAGTCCCCCAGCGGGCGCAGGCGGTCGATGTCGGAGTGGGCGAAGGCGATCCGGCGGTGCCCGCGCTCGGCGAGGTGGCCGATCCGCAGCTCGCCGATGGACAGGTGCAGCGCGCCCATCGCGCGCAGCTGGGCGCTGCCGAGGTGGATCTGCGGGATGCCGCGGGCGCTCACCGCCGCCAGCGCGGCACCGGTGAGGGGGAACACGCTGGTGACGGCCGCCGGATCGAGGTCGGTGACGGCGTCGATCACGTTGCGGTCGTCGTCGGTCTCGAACTGCAGCGAGAGCACGACGCCGTGACGCGCCAACGCGGTGGTCAACCGGCTGCCGACCTCCATGGGCAGTTCGCCAAGCGCGATCCGCGGGACGATGTAGAGCACCACACCGCTGCCGCCGACGGCGAGGTTGCGGGCCGCGAGATTCGGCCGGTAGCCGAGGCGGTCGGCGGCGTCGCGCACCGCGGCCCGGGTCTGCGGCGAGATCCGCTGACCCTCGACGTTGTTGAGCACGTAGCTGACCGTGGCCGTCGAGACGTTCGCGAGCCGTGCCACGTCGGCCTTGGTCGGCCTCGCCGCTCCCCTCACTGCCACGGGGTCATCGTCGCATGTCAGGCCGCAGACCGACGGGCCTCGGCACCGCCGGCTGCCAGCGGGCGGCCCGCGGACTCCCGCAGCGTCAGCAGGGTCGCCGCCGACACCACCGCCGCGACGATCAGGTAGACCGCCGGCGCGAGGTTGTTCCCGGTCTCGCTGATCAGCCAGGTGACCACGTAGGGCGTGGTGCCGCCGAACACCGCGACCGAGATGTTGTAGCCGATCGAGAAGCCGCTGTAGCGGACCCGGGTGGCGAACAGTTCCACCCCCGCGGTCACCGCCGCGGCCACGTAGACCGACTCGATGGCCGCCAGCACGCAGTGCGCGACGACGGCGGCGACCACCGAGCCCGAGTTCAGCAGCAGGAACAACGGATACGACCCCAACGCGAATGCCACCGCCCCGCCGATGAGCAGCGGCCTGCGACCGATCCGGTCCGACAGCGCCGCGAGCGGCAGGATCAGCACCAGCGCGACCAGGCTGGCCAGCGTGACCGAGACGAACGACGTCGTCCTGCTGAGCTGCAGCGTGCTGATCATGTAGGTCGGCAGCACCGTGAACACCACGTAGTAGCCGACGTTGAAGACGACGAACAGGCCGATCACCTGCAGGATGGGCCGCAGCGCCGTGGTGGCGGCCTCGCGCAGCGGTGAGGCGGCGACGTCGTCGGACGCGCTGAGCGCCTCGAACTGCGGGGTGTCGTCCAGCTTGAGCCGGATGTAGAGGCCGACCAGGCCGAGCGGTGCGGCGATCAGGAACGGGATGCGCCAGCCGTAGCTCTCCATCGCCGCGTTGGACAGCGTCGCTTGCAGGACGGTGACGGTGATCGAGCCGAGCAGGAAGCCCAGCACACCGGACCAGGCGATGAACGTGACGGTCAGCCCGCGGCGGCGATCGCGGGCGTACTCGGCGAGATACACTGCGCCACCGCCGTATTCGCCACCGGCGGAGAAGCCCTGCAGGCAGCGCAGGACCAGCAGCAGCAGCGGGGCCGCGACGCCGATCGCCGAATAGGTGGGCAGCAGGCCGATCCCGAGTGTGGCGGCCGACATCAGCAGGATCACCAGGGCCAGCACGCGCTGCCTGCCGATGCGGTCGCCCAGTGGCCCGAACACGAATCCACCGAGCGGACGCATGAAGAACGCCGCCGCGAAGATCGCGAACGTCTTGAGCAGTGCGGCGGTGTCGTCACCGGAGGGGAAGAAGTTCGCCGCGATGAACGTCGCCAGGAAGCCGTAGATCGCGAAGTCGAACCACTCGACGGCATTGCCGATCGACGCGCCGGTGACGGCCTTGCGCACCGCGGCGGCGTCGGCCTCGCGGACGGGGGCGGGCTGGCTGTCCATGGCGAGACGGGAGCCTACACCGCACTTACCCGCATAAGTAGTGGTTCAGAGCCCGAGCCGGACGGGCCTCGCCGGTCAGAGCCGGCTGATCGCCTCGGACGCCTCGGACGCCGTGATCCGGCGCCTGTCCAAGGCCTCGCTGATCGCCTTGACGTCGGACACCATCTCCGCGTACTCGCGCAGCCGCATCAATTGCCGCTTCATCGGCCTTCCTTTCGTCGCCTCTTCGTTCACTCCAACGCCGCAGCGCCGCCGCCGGACGTCGCGGAACGCGGTGAGGTCGGTCACGACAGCGGTGACGTTGCGCACTGCGGCAACCGATCCGGATGCAGGCCACACGATCGCGTCACACCGGGCCCGCCGGGTTGCATACTGCTCACATGTCAGGTGTGCGATGAAAGCCGTGAGCTGTCGGGCCGGTGCGCTGGAGGTCGTCGAGTTGGCCGACCCGAAGCCGGCCGACGGTCAGTTGGTGCTCGACGTGACGCGTTGCGGGATCTGCGGCTCCGATCTGCATGCCCGCCACCACGCCGACGAGCTGGTAGGGGTGATGGACGAAGTCGGCTACCGGGACTTCATGCGCAGCGACACCCCCGTGGTGATGGGGCACGAGTTCTGCGGCACCGTCGCCGAACGCGGCCGCCGCGCCGCGAAGGAGTTCAAGGCGGGCACCACCGTGGTGTCGTTCCCGTTGCTGCGCACCCACGGCGGCGTCCACCTCACCGGCCTGTCACCGAAGGCGCCGGGCGGCTATGCCGAACAGGTGGTGGTCGAGGCGGCGATGAGCTTCGTCGTGCCGAACGGGCTCGCCCCCGACATCGCCGCGTTGACCGAGCCGATGGCGGTGGCGCTGCACGCCGTGCGACGCAGCGAGATCGCCAAGCGCGACACCGCCGTCGTGCTGGGGTGCGGGCCGGTCGGTCTCGCCGTCATCTGCCATCTCAAGTCGCTCGGCGTCTCCAAGATCGTGGCGAGCGACTTCTCCCCCGGTCGCCGGGCGCTGGCCACCCGCTGCGGCGCGGACGTGGTGGTGGACCCCGCGGTCGACTCGCCGTACTCCGCCGCCTCCCAGAAGGGCGCGATCACCGAGGCGCCCGCCCTGTACGAACTCGGGATGTCGTCGATGGAGAAGCTGCGACGGCTCCCCGGCTGGGCGCACGTGTACCGGGCGGCCGACGCGCTGGGCGCCGCGGGCCCGAAGCGGCCGGTGATCTTCGAATGTGTCGGCGTCCCCGGCATGATCGACGGCGCCCTCGCCGGCGCGCCGCTGCAGTCGCGGGTGATCGTCGTCGGCGTCTGCATGGGCGAGGACACGCTGCGGCCGTCGATGGGCATCGCCAAGGAGATCGACCTGCGCTTCGTGTTCGGTTACACCCCGCTGGAGTTCCGCGACACCCTGCATCTGCTCGCCGACGGCAAGGTCGACGCGTCGGCACTGGTGACCGGCACCGTGGGCCTCGACGGCGTGGCCGCCGCGTTCGACGCGCTCGGCGATCCGGAGGCGCACGCGAAGATCCTCATCGACCCCGCCAGCAGCGCGACGGCTCCGGTGGCCACGGCGTGACCGACACACCGGCGCCCACCGGGGTCGCCGGCGAGGTGGTCGGCAGCCTCGGCCCGAACTGGTTCGCGTCGGTGATGGGCACCGGCATCGTCGCGACGGCCGCGGCGACACTGCCCGTGCACCTGCCCGGACTGCGCGCCTTCGCCCAGGGCGTCTGGGTGTTCGCCGCCGCGCTGCTCCTGCTGCTCGTGATCGCGGTGACGCTGAACTGGGCACGGCACCCGACCATCGCGCGCGGTCATGCCCGCAACCCGCAGATGGTCCACTTCTACGGCGCCGCGCCGATGGCGTTCCTCACCGTGGGGGCGGGCACGTTGCTCCTCGGCGCCGATCTGATCGGCACAGACCTTGCCGTCGACATCAACTGGCTGCTCTGGTCCGTCGGCACCGCGGGAGGGCTGTTCACCGCGATGACCATCCCGTTTCTGATGTTCACCCAGCACGAGGTGGAACCGGACGCCGCGTTCGGCGGGTGGCTGATGCCGGTCGTCCCGCCGATGGTGTCGGCGGCGACCGGTGCGCTGCTCATCCCCCACATGGCACCCGGCGCCGGACGGGCCACCATGCTCTACGCCTGTTACGCGATGTTCGGCATGTCGCTGGTGGCCGCGCTGATCATCGTCACGATGATCTGGAGCAGGCTGACGCACTACGGCACATCGGGGACCGCACGGGTGCCGACGCTGTGGATCGTGCTCGGCCCGGTCGGCCAGTCCATCACCGCCGCAGGCACACTCGGCGGCCAGGCCCACCTCGCGGTGGACGCGCCGATCGCGGAGGCGTTCAACCTGCTGGCGATCCTGTACGGCATCCCGATGTGGGGTTTCGGCGTGCTGTGGGTGGCGCTGGCGACATCGCTGACCGTGCGGACGCTGCGGCGCGGGATGCCGTTCGCCTTGACGTGGTGGAGCCTGACCTTTCCCGTCGGCACCTTCGTCACCGGCACCTCACAACTGGCCCTGCACACGGGCCTGCCCGCGCTGCGGGTCGCGGCGGTGATCGCCTATGCGGGGCTGCTGTGCACCTGGCTGCTGGTGGCGGTGCGCACCGCGCTGGGCAGCGCGCGCGGGGACCTGCTGCACCCGCCGCTGAACCCGGGCCCGGTGCGGGCGCGCAAGGATCCCGCCCGCTGAGGCACGGGGCCGTCCCAACGGATCGCCCGAGCCAAGTAAGGTGACCCTAATTTGGATCGCCCGCATGCGCCGCGGGCAAGCGAGGGGAGGCAACCGGTGTCCGACGCTTCGGAGTTCTCACTGGTGATCGGTTATGCCAGTGACATGGGGTCGGCCGAGTACGTCGCCTACCAGCTCGCCACGGCGCTCAAGGAGATCGGCATCGACGCCACCGAGACCGAGCTCAACGACATCGGCTACGACGACCTGCGCGGCGCCACCCACTTCATCGTCGTCGCATCGACATGGGGTGACGGCGAGCTGCCGGACAACGGCACCCTGTTCTGGGAGATGCTGAGCGCGCAGGACGCCGACCGGCTGGACCATCTCGATTTCGCGGTCTTCGCCCTCGGCGACAGCGGCTACGAGCTGTTCTGCAACGCGGGCAAGATCATCGACGAGCGGCTGGCCGAACTGGGAGCGACGCGCGTCGCCGACCGGGTCGACTGCGACGGCTACTACGAGTCGGAGTCCGAGGCGTGGATCCCGGACATGGTCAAGCTGCTGGAGGTGGCCCGCGCGGCGACCGGAGGCGCCGCACCGAGCGTGGTGGCCGTCGCGGCGCAGGAGGCCGATGCACCCGCACCGTGCCCGTGGACCCACCACAACCCGTACGCCGCCCGCCTGGTGGTCAACCGCAGGCTCAACGCCGCCGCCTCCGACAAGGAGGTGTGCCACTTCGAGATCGACCTCGGTGACTCGGGGATCACGTACGCGGCAGGCGATTCGATCGCCGTACACCCCGTCAACGATCCGGCGCTGGTCCAGGCGATGCTCAGCCGGCTGGGAGTCGGGGTGGATCACGAGGTCGACGGCCACGACCTGACACTCGACGAACTGCTCCTCGAGCACTTCGAGATCCGGACGCCGTCGCGGGCCCTGCGGGAACTCGTCGCGTCGCGCATCGGGGGCACCCCGGCCGACGTCGACGTGCTCGACCTGATCGACATGGCGGACCTGGACGTGCACGAGGTACTGGACACGTTGCGGCCGTTGCAGTTCCGCGACTACTCGATCGCCTCCAGTCCGCTGGAGCACCCGAATCGCGTGCACCTCACGGTGGCGACGGTGCGGCACGCGGTACGCGACCGCCGCCGCGGCGGCGTCGCGTCGACGTACCTGGCCGATCGGTGCCAGACCGTCCGGGTGCACCCGCGGCCGAACCACCACTTCCGGCTGCCCGCTCCCGACGTGCCGATCATCATGGTCGGGCCGGGCACCGGCATCGCGCCGTTCCGCGCCTTCCTGCAAGAGCGGCGGGCCACCGGGGCGAGCGGGAAGTCGTGGCTGTTCTTCGGCGACCGCAGGCGCGCGACCGATTATCTCTACGGCGACGAACTGCAGGGCTTCCTCGATGCGGGCGTGCTGAGCCGAATGGACCTGGCGTTCTCCCGGGATGGCGCCCGCAAAGATTATGTGCAGCACCACATGCTGGCCGGCGCCGCAGACCTGTACGCGTGGCTCGAGGAGGGCGCGTACTTCTACGTCTGCGGCGACGCCGACCACATGGCCCGCGACGTCGACCGCACACTGCACGACGTCGTCGGGAAAGCGGGCGGCAAGTCGGCCGACGAGGCCCACGCCTACGTCAACGACCTGATCCGCAGCCACCGCTACGTGCGCGACGTGTACTGAGTGCGGGCGGGTTGCGCGCTCACGGGCGTGTACGCACCTGCTCCCGTCAACATTTGTTGACGCGCAGGGTGGGGGGTGCGCCGACTGCCGAGTAACGAGTGCGGGCGGTGGGACTCGAACCCACAAACTCTTTCGAGCACCGGCACCTAAAGCCGGCATGTTTGCCAGTTTCATCACGCCCGCGACGCGTCAATCGTAGTCGGACGGCGGGTCGGCTCGGCGACGGCCGCGCGGTACCGTTGGACCATGTCCACTACACGGCGTAGGAGACCGGCGCTCATCGCGCTGGTGACCCTCGGCGCCGCCGGCTGCCTCGCCCTGGCGTGGTGGCAGTGGACCCGCTACGAGTCGGCGTCCGGTTCGTTCCAGAACCTCGGCTACGCGCTGCAGTGGCCGATGTTCGCCGGCTTCTGCTTCTACGCGTACTACAAGTTCGTCCGCTACGAAGACGCCCCACCCGAACCGACTCGCGGCGACGACGTCACGGAGATCCCCGCCGGCCTGCTTCCCGAACGGCCTGCGGCGGCCAACGCACCCGACGACGACGATCCGACCCTGCGCGAGTACAACGCCTATCTGGCCGAACTCGCCCAGAACGACAACGAAGGCAGGACCAAGCCATGACCGCGCCCGAGACACCGCAGGCCCCCACGCCCGTCGGCGTGAGCACCGAGACGATCCGCAAGGCGCTGCTCGGCTACCGCGTGCTGGCCTGGACCACCGGTATCTGGCTGATCGCGCTCTGCTACGAGATGGTGATGAAGTACGCCTTCGACAACGACTCGCTGGGCTGGATCGCCGTCGTGCACGGCTGGGTCTACTTCGTGTACCTGCTGTTCGCCGCCAACCTCGCGGTCAAGGTGCGCTGGCCGATCGGCAAGACCATCGGCGTGCTGCTGGCGGGCACCATCCCCCTGCTCGGCATCGTCGTCGAGCACTTCCAGACCCGCGACATCAAGGCGCGGTTCGGGCTGTAGCCCCGGCGGGCACCGTCTCGCCGTCGTCGGCGGGGTCTGCCTTGCGGGCCGGGATCAGCAGCGCCATCACTGTCGCCAGCGCCGCCGCGCCCGCGGCCACCACCAGCGCGATCCGCAGCGCGTTCAGCGTCGGGAAGACCGCACCGCCGACCGTCACCGTCAGCCCGGCGAGGATCGCGCCGATCACGGCGCTCGAGATCGACGTGCCGAGTGCGCGGGCCAACGCGTTGATGCCGTTGGCCGCCGCGGTCTCCGACATCGGCACCGCGGCGTTGATCAGCGCGGGCAGGCTCGCGAACGCCAACCCGACCCCGACGCTGACCAGCACGTTGAACACCATGACCTGCCAGGGACTCTGGATCAGCGCGAGCCCGGACAGGTACGACGCCGACACCACCGCTCCGCCGATCACCAGGGTGAACCTGGGGCCGCGTACCGCCGCGATCCGTGCGGCGACGGGCGCCGACACCATCATCGCAAGGCCGCCGGGCGCCAGCCACAACCCGGTGTGCAGCATGCTCTGGCCGAGGCCGTATCCGGTCGACGCGGGCAACTCGAGCACCTGCGGCCCGATCAGTGACATGGCGAACAGCGCGAACCCCACCGCGATCGACGCCAGGTTGGTGGTCAGCACCGGCCTGCGCACCGTGGTCCGCAGATCCACCAGCGGCATCGGGGTGCGCAACTGCCACCAGCCGAACACCGTGAGCACCACCGCCGACCCGGCGAACATGCCCAGCGTCGTCACGCTCGTCCAGCCCCAGCCGCCGCCCTTGGAGATGGCGAGCAGCAGCAGCACCAGGCCGGCCGCCAATCCCACGGCGCCCGGTCCGTCGAACCGGTCGGCCGACGCCGACGGGATGCGCGGCACCAGCGCCGCGAACAGCAGTCCGGACACGATGCCCAGCGCGGCGGCGAACCAGAACAGCGCGTGCCAGTCGAAGCTGTCGGCGATGACGGCCGATAGCGGCAGCCCCAGTGCGCCACCGACGCCCAGCGAGGCGCTCATCAGTCCCATGGCGGTGCCGACGCGGTGCGCGGGCACCGACGCCCGCAGCACGCTGATGCCCAGCGGGATGATGGGCATGCCGAAGCCCTGCAGGGCGCGGCCCACCACCATCAGCAGCAGCGAACTGCTCAGGGCGGCGATCAGCGAGCCGATGGTCAGCAGCACCGTGCAGATGATGAGAATCGGCTTGGGCCCGTGCATGTCACCGAGCCGGCCGAACACCGGTGTCGCGACCGCGGCCGTCAGCAGGGTGGCGGTGATCGCCCACGACGCGTTCGACGCGCTGGTGTTCAGCAGCGTCGGCAACTCGGGGATCAGCGGGATGACGAGCGTCTGCATCAGCGACACGCTGATGCCCGCGGCCGCCAGCACCGCGACGATGATCCCGGGATGACGACGCACGCCGGGGATGCTACCCCTTAGGTCGTCTATGCAAACCCTGACGGTGTCCGTCTCACTGCGACGGCGCGAGCTCCCCGAGCGCCTTCTCGGCCCCGCGGTTCAGCGGCACCGGACCGGTGTCACGCGCCGTCTCGACCTTGATGCCCTTCGCGGCGCCCACCGCCTGCTCCAGCTGCGACTTGCGGTCGAACAGCGTCTTGGTCAGCACGCACGCGAGGTTGGCGTCGATGTCGTCGCGCACCAGCAGCAGGTTCGGCACCACGATGGTCTTCGCGTCGGCAGCGGCGCCGTAGGTCGCCGCGGGAATGACGCCCTCCTCGTACACCGGGCTGATCTCCTGCATCTTGGCCAGCTGCGGGGTGATGTCGAGGAACGTCACGGCATCGCGCCGCGTGGTGAACAGGTCGGTGATACCCGGCGTCGGCAGACCGCCCGACCAGAACATCGCGTCGATCGAACCGTCCTTCATGCCGTCGACGGTCTTCGTCAGGTCGAGGCGCTGCGCGGCGACGTCACTCTGCGGGTTGAGTCCGGCCGACTCGATCAGCCGGTTGGCGATCACCTCGGTGCCCGAACCGGGCGAGCCCGTCGAGACGCGCTTGCCGCGCATGTCGGCGATCGACCTGATGCCCGCGTCGGACCGGACGACCACCTGGGTGTAGTTCGGGTAGAGACGCGAGATCGCCTGGATGGGTTGCTTCTCGCCGTCGAAGCCGCCCTTGCCCTCGACGGCGTCCGATGCGGTGTCGGCCAGTGAGAACGCCACCTGGTACGCCCCGCCGACGAGCTGCTGGATGTTCTGCACCGAGGCGCCGGTCTCGGCGGCGGTGGCCTTGACCTTCCCGTCGGTCGCCGATGAGATCTGTTCTGCGTAGGCGTTTCCCAGCGAGAAGTACACGCCGGTGGCATTGCCGGTCGCGATCGCGATCCGGGTGTCACCGGACACCTCGCAGGTCACCTCGCCGCCGGTGTCGGCGGCCGGTTTGTCCTGGCGGCCACCGCATCCGGTGATCGCCGCACCGACCATGAGCAGTCCCGCGCCCACCGCGATCGCACGTCTCATTCTCGTCTCCTCTTGTCGATGATGGCCAGCGCGACCGCCACGAGCAGGCACGCCAGTCCCGCCACGATGGTGACGGGATCGAGGAACAACAACAGCAGGGCCGACAAAACAGCGAACACCCGGGACACGCGGTTGGCCTCCCCCACGCCGAACACCCACCCGCCGACGGCGATCGACAGCGCCGCGATTCCCACGCACGCCGCCGCGGTCACCCACAGCACACCGATGACCGAACCGCGGCCCAGCAGATGCTCGCCCGGTTCGGTCACCACGAAGGCGATCGGCACCAGGAACGCAGGCAGGCCGTAGCGCAGCGTGTGCCACATCGTCGGGATGGCCCGCCCACCCGTCACCGCCGACGCACCCACCGCCGCAAGGGCTGTCGGCGGGGTGATCTCCGAGAGCACCGAGTAGTAGAAGACGAACATCGCCGCCGCGGGCGCGGGCACGTCGAGCTCGAGCAGAGCGGGCCCGATGATCACCCAGCCGATCACGAACGACGCCGTCACCGGGATCGCCAGGCCGAGCACGGCCAGCGCGACCGCGGCGAAGACCGCCGTCAACGCGAGCATCAGGGTGCGGTTGTCGGTGATCGCGTCGACACCGCGCACCAGCACCGACGAGAACTGGGCACCGAGGCCGGTCTTGGTCGTCATCGCGGTGATGACCCCGGCCGCCGCGCAGACCGCGACGACGGGCAGCACACCGCGCACGCCGGACGCCAGCGCGTCGAACGTCCGGTGCGGCGTCAGACGGTGCCTGCGGTCGAGGAACGACAGCGCGAACGCCAGCACCGTGGCGTACACCACGGCCCGGGTGGCGCTCACCCCGAACGCCAGCAGCACGACGATCGCGATCAGCGACGAGAAGTGATAGCCGAAGCGCAGCAGCAATTTCCACGCCGACTGCGCTTCGAACTCGGCGGGCCGCACGCCGAACCGGCGGGCGTCCATCTCCACGGCCAGCAGGATGCCGAGGTAGTACAGCAGCGTCGGGATGGTGGCCCAGCCCAGCACCGTGAGGTAGGAGACCTCGAGGTACTCGGCGACGATGAACGCCGCCGCACCGAGCGTCGGCGGCGACAGCAGCGCTCCGACGCCGGCCGCCGCGAGCACGCCGCCGGCCCGCTCCGGGGTGTAACCGGCCTGCTTCATGATCGGCCAGGTGACGGCGCCGGTGCTGACGGCGGTCGCGGTGCCCGATCCGGAGACCGTGCCGAGCAGGAAGCCCGACGCCACAGTGGTGCGGCCCGCCGCGCTGCGCGAGCGACGGAAGGCGGCCACCGACAGGTCGACGAAGAACCGGGCCGCACCGGACCGCTCGAGCACCGCACCGTAGATGGTGAACAGCACGATGTAGGTGGCCGCCACGTCCAGCGGGGTGCCGAAGAATCCGCTGCCCGAGTTGTACAGCGCGTCGATGATCTGGTCGAAATCCAGTCCGGCGTGCGCGATGTCCCAGCCCTGCGGCAGCAGTCCGCCGTAGTACCCGTAGGCGAGGAACACCGCACACACGATCGGCAATGCCCACCCCGTGGTGCGGCGGCAGGCCTCGAGGATGAGCACCAGGAGCAGCGCGCCCATCACCACATCGGTGGGTTCCAGCAGACCCTGCCGGTCCAGGAACGCGTTGTACCCGCCGCCGCCCGAGCCCAGCGCCATCGGCAGCACCGGGTACAGGCACACGAGCAGGGTGACGAATGCCAGCACCCAGTCGAGGACACCGGGCCGGTCCTCGGGGTCGATGCGGGGCAGTCCGGACCGGTAGACCAGATACACCAGCGGCAGGGTGCCTGCCAGGAAGATGATCAGGTAGTACTGGCTGCCCTGCGGCAGCGGCCGGAACACCTGCCAGATCGTCAGGATCGCCACCGCGAACGCGATCACCGCGACGGCGCGGTCCACCCACCCGCTGAGCTGACGACCCGGGCGCTCCTGGTCGTCGGTCTGCGGGATGTCGGTGAGAGCCGCCGACGGCGGTGGGGTCGACGGCGCCGTGGCAACCGACGTCGAGGGGCCGGGCTCTTGCGGCGTTGACCTCTCCATCGAGAGAGACGTTATGCCGCAACGCCTGCGTTCGTGGCTGATTGCGGTGAGTCGGCGCGATTGCCCGGCGGTCAGGCCCCGGTGAGCGCCCGCAGCGCCGGGATCAGCTGCGCCAGAGCGCGGCCGCGGTGTGACGCCGCGTCCTTCTCGGCGGGGCTGAGTTCGGCTGCGGTGCGGTCGTTTCCGTCCGGCAGGAACACCGGATCGTAGCCAAATCCGCCATCACCGCGCGGCGCCCCGACGATGCTCCCCCGCCACTCACCGCGTGCGACGGTGGTGTGCTCCGGGCCGGGTCCGGTGACCAGCGCGCACGCCGACACGAACGCCGCACCGCGCCGCTCGTCGGGCACGTCGCGCATCTGGGCCAGCAGCAGCGCGGTGTTCTGGGCGTCCTCGCCATGGGTGCCGCACCAGCGCGCCGACAACACCCCCGGCATGCCGTTCAGCGCGTCCACCGCCAGGCCGGAATCGTCGGCGACCGCGGGCAGTCCGCTGGCCCGCCATGCGTCGCGCGCCTTGGCGACGGCGTTCTCCTCGAACGTGGCGCCGGTCTCGGGCGCCTCCTCGAAGGGCGCCACGTCGTCGAGCGAGCGCAGCTCCAGACCCGACACCCCGGCAGTGTCGAGGACGCGGCGCAGTTCGGCCAGCTTCTTGCGGTTGCGCGTTGCGACCAGGACGTCGACCACGACCGTCAGCTGCCGAACGCCTTCTTCGGCGGCGACGACGGCTCCGGCAGCACGCCCGGGTAGGGCAGCTCGAGCGCCTCGCGCTGCACGACGAACAACTGGTCGCAGGCGGCGAGCGCGACGTCGAGCAGCTTGTCCAGTGTCGAGCGCGGGAAGGTCGCGCCCTCCCCCGTGCCCTGCACCTCGACCAGCGTGCCGGTGTCGGTGGCGACCACGTTCATGTCCACCTCGGCGCGCGAGTCCTCGGTGTAGGGCAAATCGACGCGCACCCGGCCGTCGACGACGCCGACACTGACCGCGGCGATCGCGCAGGACAGCGGGCGCGGGTCGGAGAGCTTGTCGGCGGCCGCGAGGTAGGTCACCGCGTCGGCGAGGGCGACGTAGGCGCCGGTGATCGCCGCCGTGCGGGTGCCGCCGTCGGCCTGCAGCACATCGCAGTCGATGGCAATGGTGTTCTCGCCGAGGGCATTGAGGTCGATGCAGGCCCGCAGCGAGCGGCCGATGAGCCTGCTGATCTCCTGCGTGCGTCCGCCCACCCGGCCCTTGACCGACTCGCGGTCCGAGCGGTCATGCGTGGCGGCGGGCAGCATCGCATACTCGGCGGTCAGCCAGCCCTGGCCGGAGCCCTTGCGCCACCGCGGAACGCCCTCGGTGACGCTGGCGGTGCACATGACCCGGGTCTGGCCGAACTCCACCAGCACCGAGCCGGCCGGATGGGTGGTGAAACCGCGGGTGATCACGACGGGCCGCAGTTCGTCGTCGAGGCGGCCGTCTTCTCGTCTGGACACGCGCCAACCCTAACCGGTGGGCCGGGTGATTCAGCGGCGCGGGACGTCGAACGTCTCGCCGCAGACCACGGCGTGCACCGGGCCGTCGAACTCGGCCTTGGCTTCGCTGATCACGTCCTCGCGGGAGGTCCACGGCGGGATGTGGGTGAGCAGCAGTTCCGATACCCCGGCCGCGGCCGCCATCTGGCCGGCCTCGGTTCCGGACAGGTGCAGTTTCGGCGGCCGATCCGGCGAATGCGTCCAGGACGCCTCGCACAGGAACACGTCGGCGCCGCGGGCCAGCTCCACCAGCGCATCGCAGACGCCGGTGTCCCCGCTGTAGACGAACGAGGCGCCGGACGGATCGGTGAACCGCATGCCGTAGGACTCCGTCGGGTGGCACACCAGCCGGGGCAGCACGTTCAGCGACCCGATGTTCACGGCCTCGCCGTCGACCCACGGCCGGACGTCGAAGATGTCGGAGAAGTCGTCGATCTCGCCGCCCTCGGGAGACGACGCGGCGCCGAGCCGGGCCCACGTGTTGGCCGGGCCGTACATCACGCCGCGGGCGGGCGCGGGTGTAGGTCCGTAGCGGCGCCACACGAACAGCCCCGGCAGGTCGAGACAGTGGTCGGCGTGCAGGTGCGACAGCAACACCTGGACGTCGTTGGGATCGGCGTAGCGCTGCAGCGCGCCGAGCACGCCGCCGCCGAAGTCGATCACCAGTGGCGGGGTGTCGGGCGCGGTGAGCAGATATCCGGACGCCGGCGAATCAGGCCCGGTAACGCTACCGGAGCAACCGAGCACGGTGATTCGCACGCCCACTAGCTTGCCATGCCCGGTACGCCGAGGACGAAAACATCACCGCTTTCGATCCGGCCGAAAGGCATACGTCACATCCTCGCGTCGGCGTGACGGCGAACCGGCCGCACACCGTCCAGACCGGGACCCAGGAAACGGGCCGCAAGCGTGGTGAACGCGTCGGGATCTCCGGTCGCCTCGAAGCTGCGCACCGGCGGTTCGGCGACGGGGTCCTCGGGGTGCGGGCGCAGCAGATCGCGCTCGGTGAGCACGCGCAGCAGATCCTTGGCGGTCTCCTCGGCGCTGGACACCAGGGTCACCTCGTCGCCCATCGCCAGCTGGATGAGCCCCGACAGCATCGGATAGTGCGTGCAGCCCAGCACCAGGGTGTCCACCCCGGCGCGCTGCAGCGGTTCGAGGTAGCCCTCGGCCAGTCCGAGCACCTGTCGCCCGCTGGTCACTCCCCGCTCGACGAAGTCGACGAACCGGGGGCACGCGACGGCGGTGACGACGGTGTCGCGGGCGGCGGCGAACGCGTCCTGGTAGGCGCCCGATGCGACGGTCGCCGCGGTGCCGATCACCCCGATGCGGCCGTTGCGGGTGGTGGCCGCCGCGCGCCGCACCGCGGGCCGGATCACCTCGACGACGGGCACCGGTGCGTAGCGTTCGCGGGCGTCGGCCAGGCATGCCGACGAGGCGGTGTTGCAGGCGATCACCAGGGCCTTGACGCCGCGGGCGACGAGGTCGTCGCCGATGGCGAGCGCATGGGCCCGGATCTCGGGGACGGTCAGCGGGCCGTAGGGACCGTTGCCGGTGTCGCCGACGTACACGATGTTCTCGTCGGGCAACTGGTCGATGATCGCCCGCGCGACGGTGAGGCCGCCGACGCCGGAGTCGAAGATGCCGACGGGAGCGCTGACATCCGTCACGACGTCAGGTACGGGTTCGCCGGGGTCTTGCGGCGCTCACGCGCGGCGCGTTCCGGCTTGGACAGCAGATAGGCCGCGACGACGCCTGCCACGGCGCCGCACAGATGGCCCTGCCAAGAGACTCCCGGGGTGCCGGGCAGCACACCCAGCAGCACGCCGCCGTAGACGAACAGCACGATGACGCCGACCACGATCTCCCACACCTTGCGGGTGAAGAAACCGAACACGATCAGGAACGCCAGCCAGCCGAAGATCAGGCCCGACGCGCCGATGTGATTGGTCTCGCAGCGCACGCCGACGTACGGGCAGTGTGCGCCGATGTTGCCGATCAGCCAGGTGCCGAGACCGCCGAGGATCCACACGATCGCAGTGGCGTAGATGAACCGCGAGAGCCCGGCGAGCGTCATCAGGAAACCGAGCACGAGGGCAGGCACGGTGTTGGCGATCAGGTGGTCCCAGTTGGAGTGCAGCATCGGGGCGAACACGATGCCCCAGAGCCCGTCGGACTCCAGTGGCCGGATCCCGTTGTCGTCCAGGCGGTGCCCGGTGATGTTGTCCCAGATCTCGATGACGTAGAGCAGCGCCACGAAGCTGAGCACGGTGAGGCCGCCGACGAGCCATGCCGGCCGCTTCTTCGGCTTCGGCGGTTGCCCGGCGGCGTATCCACTGCCACCGCCGTACCCGCTCATGCCCATAGCTGCCCTTCCAGCGCGTCCTCGGCGTCATCAAGGCTACCGGCGTATGCGCCGGTCGACAGGTACTTCCACCCGGCGTCGCACACCGTGAACACGATGTCGGCGCGCTTGCCGGCCTTGACCGCCTTGGCGGCCATGCCGAGTGCCGCGTGCAGGATCGCCCCGGTGGAGATGCCGGCGAAGATGCCCTCGACCTGCACGAGCTCGCGGGTGCGCCGGAGCGCGTCGAACGAGCCCACGGAGTACCGGCTGGTGAGCACGTCGGGGTCGTAGAGCTCGGGGATGAAGCCCTCGTCGATGTTGCGCAAGGCGTACACGCCCTCGCCGTAGCGGGGTTCGGCGGCCACGATGGCGACATCGGGCACCTGCTCGCGCAGATAGCGACCGGCGCCCATCAGGGTGCCGGTGGTCCCCAACCCCGCGACGAAGTGGGTGATCTCGGGCAGGTCGGCGAGGATCTCGGGGCCGGTGCCCTCGTAGTGCGCGGCCGAGTTCGCCGGGTTGCCGTACTGGTAGAGCATCACCCATTCCGGGTTCTGCGCGGCCAGCTCCTTGGCGTGCGCGACTGCGGTGTTCGAGCCGCCCTCGGCCGGGGAGTCGATGATCCGGGCGCCGTACAGCTCGAGCAGCTGCCTGCGCTCGATCGAGGTGTTCTCCGGCATCACGCAGATCATCCGGTAGCCCTTGAGCAGCGCAGCCATCGCCAGCGAGATGCCGGTGTTGCCGCTGGTGGGTTCCAGGATGGTGGCGCCAGGGGCGAGCAGGCCGTCGCGTTCGGCCTGCTCGATCATCCGCAGGGCGGGGCGGTCCTTGATCGAGCCGGTGGGGTTGCGGTCCTCGAGCTTGGCCCACAGCCGCACGTGCGGGGCCTCGCCCTCGTCGTGCCACCGCGGGGAGAGCCGCTGCAGACCGACCAGGGGCGTGTTGCCGAGCGCCTCCAGCGGCGAGTCGTATCTCACCCGCCGGCCACCGCGGGGAGGATGGTGACCGAGTCGCCGTCGGAGACGGCGGTGTCGAGCCCGCCGGAGAACCGCACGTCCTCATCGTTGACGTAGACGTTGACGAAGCGGTGCAGCTTGCCCGGCTTGTCGGGGTCGATGAGCCGGTCGGAGATGCCCGAGTAATTCGCCTCGAGGTCGCTGATCACCGCGGCCAGTGTGGCGCCGGACGCGGTGACGCGCTTCTCGCCGCCGGTGTGCGTGCGCAGGATGGTGGGAATCGAGACGGTGACGCTCATGGTGGTCCTCTTTCGGAGCTGGTGGGCGGGGCTGGTGTCAGTAGGCGGTGTCAGTAAGCCGAGACGACGGTGACGGGTTCCTCGGTGACGACGCCGTCCACGATGCGGTAGCTGCGCAACTCGTGGTCGTCGGGGTCGCGGGTGGACACCAGGACGTAGTGGGCATCAGGTTCGGACGCATACGAGATGTCGGTGCGGCTCGGGTAGGCCTCGGTGGCGGTGTGCGAGTGGTAGATGACGACGGGCACCTCGTCGGCATCGTCCATCGCCCGCCACACCCGCAGCTGCTCCTGGGAGTCGAACCGGTAGAAGGTCGGCGACCGTTCGGCGTTGAGCATCGCCACAAACCGTTCCGGACGGTCCGAGCCCTCGGGGCCCGCGATGATGCCGCACGCCTCGTCGGGATGGTCGGCACGCGCGTGCGCGACCATGGCGTCGACCAGGTCGGCGCGAATCGTCAGCACGGGTACCTCCTCGTCGCACGCCTGCTCATCCGAACGCTCCGGGCAACAGGCTCCGGTATGTCGGTATTCCGGCCACCGGTTCGGCGGCCAGCACGCCGACCAGCACCGCCCGGGCCAGGCAGTCGGCCGCGGCGGCCCCGACGCTGGTGATCAACGCCATCTCGGGCGTCATCGACGCCGGGGTGTCCGGCGGCGGGGCGACCTCGATCGCGCCGGTGGCCAATGCGAACACGGTATCGCCGTCGTGCGGGGTGTGGGACGGGCGCAGGGTGCGGGCCAGCCCGTCGTGGGCGGCGAGGGCGACGCGGCGGCAGCCGGCGGGGCTGAGCGCGGCGTCGGTGGCCACGACCGCGATGGTGGTGTTGAGCGGGCTGTGCTCGGCGTGCCGGTCGAGATACGCGGCGATCTCCTCGGCCGGCGGTCTGCGCAGCCCGAACTCTTCGGTCAGGTACGCCGTCCACGGCAGCCCGGTGGCGGTGTCGACGGCGTCGCCCGCTGCGTTGACCACGACGAGCGCGCCGACGGTGACCCCGGAGTCCAGCATCGTCGACGCGGTGCCGACGCCACCCTTGAGCACGCCCACGCGGGCGCCGACGCCGGCGCCGACGGTGCCGAGGGCCACCTCGGTGCCGGCTGCGGCCGCGGCGGTGTAGCCGAAGTCGGCGGTCGGCCTGCAGCCCCAGCCGCCGACCGGCAGGTCGAAGATGACCGCGCCCGGCACGATCGGCACCACGCCGCCGTCGAGTGCCACCCCGCGGCCCTGCTGCTCCAGCCAGGTCATCACGCCGTCGGCGGCGGCGAGGCCGAAGGCGCTGCCGCCGGTGAGCACCACCGCGTCGACGTGGCGGACCGAGTTCATCGGGTCCAGGAGGTCGGTCTCGCGGGTGCCGGGTGCGCCGCCTCTGCCGTCGACCGCGCCGACGGTGCCGGGCGGGGTGAGCACGACGGTGGTGCCGGTGGCCCAGCCGGAGCCCAGCGTGGCGTCGTCGTCGAGGCGGTGATGCTGCCCGACCAGGATCCCGCCGACGTCGGTGATGGAACCACTCATCTGGCCTTGCCCATCAGCGCCAGCACCAGGTACTCCTGCAGCACCGTGAGCCACTGGTACACGTCGAGGTGTCCAGCCATCGGATGGTCCGGCGGCAGCTCGTCGGGCCCGCCGTCGCCGATGTCGAGCATGGTGCCCAGCGCAAGCCGCACGTCGTTGACGGCGGCAACCCAGGACTCGGCGTCGTCCTCGGACAGCTCGAACTTGCCGCCACTGCCCGGTAGCGTGTCCAGCAGACGTTGTCCCGCTTGCCTTTTCGCATCGAGAATGGTCGGCTCGTGCAGGCTGCGCAGCGCACTGTTGAGACTCTCGGCCGTGCCGGACCCGGCCGGGTGGTCGTTGTGCGGCTTGAAGAAGTCGGGCAGCAGCCGCTTCATCGTCTCGTCCTGCGGCGGCTGGGAGTTGCCGGTGCGCATACCGGTGATCGCCTCGAGTTCGTCTGCCGGCGAGGAGGATTCACGTTCCTCGAGCATGCCCAACAGGGACGTCACCAGATTCTGCAGCAGCGCCGCCTCGTGTTCGGCGAGCGCCGACCGGAACCGCGGGCCGCCCGCACCGTCGATCCGTTTCCATTTGCGCACCGCGGATCAGCGGTCCTGCTGCATCGTGGCCCACAGGCCCGCGGCGTGGAGTTTGGACACGTCGACCTCCATCGACTCGCGGCTGCCTGCCGACACCACCGCCTTGCCCTCGTTGTGCACCTGCAGCATCAACTTGGTGGCGTGCGGCTCGCTGTAGCCGAACAGCTTCTGCAGGACGTAGGTCACGTAGGTCATCAGGTTGACCGGGTCGTCCCACACGATGGTCACCCACGGGGTGTCGGTGGCCGATGCGGTCGCGACATCGCGTTCCTCGCGGGTTCCCGGTCGGGCCTTCGCCGGCGTCACCATGCCCGCAAGGATACCGATGTGGTGGATCCGCTCCGCCGACCACTACCGTGGCAGCTGTGACGGCCGCGCTGCTGACCGACAAGTACGAGCTGACCATGCTGGCCGCCGCGCTGCGTGACGGCACCGCACACCGGCGCACCACGTTCGAGGTGTTTGCGCGGCGGCTGCCGGAGGGCCGTCGCTACGGGGTGGTCGCCGGCACCGCGCGCTTCGTGGAACTGCTGTCGCAGTTCACTTTCGACGCCGCAGCGCTGGAGTCGGTGTCGGGTTTCCTGGACGACGATACCCTGTCCTATCTGTCGTCGTACCGCTTCGGCGGCGACGTCGAGGGCTACGTCGAGGGCGAGCTGTACTTCCCCGGCTCCCCCGTCCTGTCGGTGCAGGGCACCTTCGCCGAGTGCGTGATCCTCGAGACGCTGGCGCTGTCGGTGTTCAACCACGACAGCGCCATCGCCTCGGCCGCCGCCCGGATGGTCAGCGCCGCCGAAGGCCGCCCGCTCATCGAGATGGGCTCGCGGCGCACCCATGAGCAGGCGGCCGTCGCCGCGGCCCGCGCCGCATACCTCGCCGGCTTCAGTGGCACGTCGAACCTCGAGGCGCAGCGCCGCTACGGCGTGCCCGCCCTCGGCACCAGCGCACACGCGTTCACCCTGCTGCACACCACCGCGGACGGGCCCGACGAGGCCGCCGCCTTCCGAGCCCAGGTCGAGGCGCTGGGGGTCGACACCACGCTGCTGGTCGACACCTACGACATCACCTCCGGGGTGGCCACCGCCGTCGAGGTGGCCGGCCCGGGGCTGGGCGCGGTGCGCATCGACTCCGGCGAGCTCGGTGTCCTGGTCCGCCAGGTCCGCGGGCAACTCGACGGCCTCGGCGCGACCGGCACGCAGATCGTGGTCTCCAGCGACCTCGACGAGTTCGCCATCGCCGCGCTGCGCGCCGAGCCGGTCGACAGCTACGGCGTCGGCACGTCGGTGGTGACCGGATCGGGCGCGCCGACGGCCGGAATGGTCTACAAGCTCGTCGAGGTCGACGGTCTGCCGGTGGCGAAACGCAGCAGCCACAAGGAGTCCCACGGCGGACACAAGCAGGGGCTGCGGCTCGCGAAGCCGTCGGGCACCATCGTCGAGGAGGTGGTGCACCCGGCGGGCCGGCCACCCGCCGACTCCGACGGCCTCGAGTCGAGCCCGCTGACCGTCTGCCTGGTGCGCGCCGGTGAACCGGTCGGCGACCCCGGGCTGGACGCGGCTCGCCGTCTGGTCGCCGCCGGCCTGGGCAGCCTGCCGTGGGACGGGCTGAAGCTCTCCAGAGGCGAGCCCGCGATCCCGACCCGCATGGCCTAGGAGGAGTCACGGGCGCCAACGCACACGCCAGCGGCACACGAGCCGTGGACGACGTCACGGCTCTGCTGGACGCCGCGGTGGCCGCCGTGGGCGGGTCGCGCCGCGACGGGCAGGTCGAGATGGCGCAGGCGGTGGCGCGGGCCTTCGACACCGGGGAGCACCTCGCCGTGCAGGCCGGCACCGGCACCGGCAAGTCGCTGGCCTACCTGGTTCCGGCGATCGCCCGCGCGGTGGCGGCCGAGGAGCCGGTGGTCGTGTCGACGGCGACGATCGCACTGCAGCGCCAGCTGGTGGACCGCGACCTGCCCCGGCTGGCGGACGCACTGGCGGGCGCGCTGCCTCGCCGGCCGACCTTCGCACTTCTCAAGGGGCGCGGGAATTATTTGTGCCTCAACAAGATCCACAACGGCTCGACCGGGTCGACCGAATCCGAGGACCGGCCGCAGGACGAGCTGTTCGACGCCGTCGCCGCCACCGCGCTGGGCCGCGACGTCCAGCGGCTCACCGCATGGTCGTCGGACACCGAGACCGGTGACCGCGACGAGCTGAAACCCGGTGTGCCGGATCGCTCCTGGGGTCAGGCCAGCGTCTCGGCGCGCGAATGCATCGGGGTGGCGCGGTGCCCCTTCGGCACCGACTGCTTCGCCGAGCGGGCCCGCGACAAAGCCGGACACTCCGACGTGGTGGTCACCAACCACGCACTGCTGGCGATCGACGCCATCTCCGATGCGGCGGTGCTGCCCGAGCACCGGTTCCTGATCGTCGACGAGGCGCACGATCTGGTGGACCGGGTGACGTCGGTGGCGACCGCGGAGCTGTCGGCGACGTCGCTCGGCATCGCCCACCGGCGGGCCGCGCGGCTGATCGACGCCGAACTCGCGCAACGCCTCGAAGCCGCGACCGCGACGTTCGCCTCGCTCATCCACGACACCTCGCCCGGCCGGATGGACCGGCTCGACGACGAGCTGGCCACCCACCTCACCGCGCTGCGCGACGCCGCCCACCGCGCCCGCTCGGCGATCGACACCTCCCCCGCCGACCCGAAGGCGGCCGCGGCGCGGTCGGAGGCCGTCACCGCGCTGACCGATCTCGGCGACACCGCCTCACGCGTCCTCGACTCGTTCGGCCCGGCGATCCCCGACCGCACCGACGTGGTGTGGCTCGATCACGAGGACAACCGCGGCACCGTGCGGGCGGTGCTGCGGGTGGCGCCGCTGTCGGTCGCCGGGCTGCTGCGCGCCAGGCTGTTCGAGCATTCGACCGCCGTGCTGACGTCGGCCACGCTCACCGTCGGCGGCAACTTCGAGGCGATGGCAGGCGCCTGGGGCCTGGCGGGCACGGACAAGGGCGCCGCCTGGCGCGGTATCGACGTCGGATCTCCGTTCCAGCACGCGAAAGCCGGAATCCTCTACGTGGCAGCGCATCTGCCCGCGCCGGGCCGCGACGGCACCGGCTCCGCCGAGCAGCTCGACGAGATCGCTGGACTGATCACCGCGGCCGGCGGGCGCACCCTCGGACTGTTCTCGTCGATGCGTGCGGCCCGCGCCGCGGCCGGGATCATGCGCGACCGGCTCGACACACCCGTGCTGTGCCAGGGCGAGGACACCACGTCGGCGCTCGTCGAGCGTTTCGCCGCCGACCCGGCCACGTCACTGTTCGGCACGCTGTCACTGTGGCAGGGCGTCGACGTGCCCGGGCCGTCGCTGTCACTGGTGCTCATCGACCGCATCCCGTTCCCGCGGCCCGACGACCCCTTGCTCACCGCGCGCCAGCGGGCCGTCACCGCACACGGCGGCAACGGCTTCATGGCGGTGTCGGCCAGTCACGCCGCGCTGCTGCTGGCCCAGGGCGCGGGCCGGTTGTTGCGCGGCACCCAGGACCGCGGTGTGGTGGCGGTGCTGGACTCGCGGATGGCGACGGCGCGCTACAGCAACTATCTGCGGGCGTCGCTGCCGCCGTTCTGGGCGACCACCGACAGCGCACGGGTGCGCGGTGCGCTGGAACGGTTGCGGGATCAGGCGTAGCCGACCCAGCCGCGGAAGGTGAACGCCGAGTAGAACTGCACGACGTCGGTGAACCCGGCGTCCCGCAGGACGGCTTCGTCCTGCTCGGGCGTCAGTATCGGAACGTCCGAATCGACCGTGGCACTGGCGCGTTCGGTGATCTCCCTGCTGATCCCCGAGTCGTGCGCGTATTCGGCATAGCGGGACAACCACATAGCGCGTTCGGCGGCGTCGCGTTGGGGCAGGCTCATGTGGGCCACCACGAAGGGCGCCCCGGGGGCCAACCGGCGACGTACCTCCGCCGCGGTGCGGCGCCGCTCGTCGAGCGCCAGGAAGTGCAGTGTCAGGAAGCTCGTCGCGGCGTCGAAGGGCCCGGCGGGTGCGTCGTCGATGTACCCCTCGTGCAGCCGGGTACGAGACGTCAACGGGCCCAGGGTCTTCGCGGCGAGGTCGAGCATGGGCCGCGCCGGGTCGACGCCGTCGAACGTCCAGCCGGGCCGCGCCTCGGCCAGCGCCTTGATCTCCAGGCCGCCGCCGGCCCCGAGCACGAGCACCCTCGCCTGCTCGGGGGCCCGTTCGGAGATGAGGATCGCCGCAAGGCGGTGGATCTCGCGGTACCCCGGCACGAATTTCGGCGGGTTGTCGGCGTAGTCGTCGGCGAACTGCAACTGGTGGAACACGCTCGTGTTGTCGCTCATCCCGCCAGTGTCGGCACCGAACCGCCCACCCGGCAAGAAGAGTTGCCGTTCAGGCAAACGCCGTCAGACCTTCTTGGTGGTGCCGTACCAGGCGAGCACCGCGTCGGACTGATCGGTCGACCGGGTCAGGAAAGCGTAGGAACGGATGAACGACTCGCCGACGCAGCCGTCGATCTTCACCCGGAAGTTGCTGATCATCACCCACGGATCGGCCCCGGTGAACTCCTTCTTGGTGACCGGGACGATGTTGATGATGCCGGGCTTGAGACCGACGGTGACACCGCCGCCGAGGTTGCCGCCCAGTCCCGGGACGATGCCGTCCGGGATCGGCGAGATGAGGTCGGTGCCTATCACGCCGATCGACGGGTTGATGCCCGCCGTCGCGGTCAGCGAGACGCCGTTGGAGGTGCTCATGTCGATGCCGCAACCGATCTCGTAGCCGACCTCGAGGGTGCCGTGCGGCGGCTCGCCGTCGTCGGGTCCGGACAACTCGCCGTCGTAAGTGCCGCCCACGACGTACTCGCGCGAGGACAGCGCCGTGGTGAGCGGCGGGATGATCGCCTGCGTCTCGTCGCGCGCCGACAGCGTCAGCACCCAGTCGTCGGGGGTGGTGACGGTGGCAGGCGGCGTCGACTCCACCCGGCCCGGGTCGGGAGGCGGCGCACCCTCGGGCGGCGGCGCGCCCTCCGGCGGCGGCGCCTCGGCGGCGACCGGCTGAGGTTCGGGTTCCGCGGCCGCGGTCGGCGACAGCCCGCCCAGCGTCGCGCACATCCATCCCGCCGCGGCCACCGCTGTGAGTGCCCGCCACCACCGTCCCCGATCCGTCACAGCGCCGAACCTACCGCGAGCCATGTCACGGGTTTACGGATAGCCGCCAGAACGTCCGCGGCGTCAGATCGGCAGCCGCAGCACGAACCCGGTCTCCAGCGCGATCCACGGCGCCCCGTCCGGTCCGATCGCCAGCCCGTGCGGCTCACTTCCGGGCGGCAGATCGATGGTGATCACCTCGCCGTCTCCGCTCACCCGGGCGATCTGGCTGGACCCCCACAGGCTCACCCACACCCCGTCGGCGGGGTCGGCGATCACCGCGTGCGGCTTGCCGGGCAGGTCGAGTTCCTCGATCGGCCCGTTCATCGGGATGCGGCCGAGCTTCTCGGCGAGGATCTCGGTGAACCACACCGCGTCGTCGTGGGTGGCGGCGATGCCGACCGGACCTGCGCCGCTGGTCGGCAGCTCGCGCACCGTCAGGTCACCCGCCGGTTCGAGCCGGCCGACGGCATTGCCCTGGTTGAGGGTGAACCACAGCGCCCCGTCCGGGCCGGCGGTGATCATCGCGGGGAAGCCGCCGAGCCCGGCCTCGCGGGTGACCCGGCCGTCGGTGGTGATGCGGCCGACCTCCCCCGACGTGGTCCCGGTGAACCACAGCGCACCGTCAGGGCCCGCGGTGATGCCGTACGGCCCACTGCCTTCGGCCACCGGGAAGGAGGTCTGCTCCCCCTCGGTGGTGATGCGGCCGATGCGATCGTCGCCGGTGCGGGTGAACCACATTGCGCCGTCCGGGCCCGCGGTGATCAGCGACGGCCGCGAGCCGGGCGCCACCGGGTACACCGTCACGTCGTCGTCCGGCCTGCCGTCCCCGCCGATCCGGGCGACGGCGCCGCCGTGCACGAGCGTCACCCAGATCGTTCGGTCCGGACCCGCCGCCAGCGCGTACGGCCCGCCGTCGAGCGCGACCTTGAGGGCGCTCACGCCAGCGTGACGAGGCCGAGCTCGTTGTCGGCGGCCAGCAGCGGATGGTGCGGCAGCACCCGAACCGTGTAGCCCACCGGGCCCGCGACGGGCAGCGGCGTGGTGGTGGAGAACACCTCGGTGCCGCCGTCGGCGGTGCCGGTGTGCGCCATCGCCACCGTCGCCGGGTCCTTCAGCGCGTCGCTCTCGTCGACGCGGCCGAGCACCGCCTCCACCGTGACCTCGTCGGGCCGCAACCCGCCCAGCTGGACATTGGCGGTCAGCGTCAGCTCGGAGCCCAGGAGCGGCGTGTCGGGCAGGCCATAGCTGTCCACGTCGGTGATCTGGACCTTCGGCCACGCCTCTGCGGCCCGCCGCCGGTAGTCGGCCAGTTCCCCGGCCGCGCCGAAGGCCGTTCCGTTCACGGGCTCCACGGTTTTGCGCAGCGACCGGGCCGCGGGTGCGTAGTACTTCTCGGTGTAGTCGCGCACCATCCGCGACGCGAGCACCTTCGGTCCCAGCGCCTGCAGGGTGTGCCGGACCATCTCCACCCACCGGGTCGGCACACCGTGCTCGTCGCGGTCGTAGAACTTCGGCGTCACCGACTTCTCGAGCAGGTCGTAGAGGGCGGCGGCCTCGAGGTCGTCACGGCGGGTCTCGTCGGCCAGCCCGTCGGCGGTCGGGATCTCCCAGCCGTTCTCGCCGTCGTACCACTCGTCCCACCACCCGTCGCGGATCGACAGGTTGAGTCCGCCGTTGAGCGCGCTCTTCATGCCCGACGTGCCGCACGCCTCGAGCGGCCGCAGCGGGTTGTTCAGCCAGACGTCGCAGCCCCAGTACAGCTGGCGTGCCATCGACATGTCGTAATCGGGCAGGAACGCGATGCGGTGGCGCACCTCGGGCCGGTCGGCGAACTTCACGATCTGCTGGATCAGCGCCTTGCCGCCGTCGTCCGCGGGATGCGACTTGCCTGCCACGATCAGCTGGATCGGCCGCTCGGTGTCGAGCAGCAGCCGCTCGAGCCGGTCGGAGTCACGCAGCATCAACGTCAGCCGCTTGTACGTCGGCACCCGGCGGGCGAACCCGATGGTGAGCGCATTAGGATCGAAAGCCGTTGCGATCCATCCGAGTTCGGCATCGGAGGCGCCGCGTTCCAGCCACGAGCGGCGCACCCGCGCCCGGACGTCCTCGACCAGGGCGCGGCGCAGCTTCGACCGGATCGACCACAGGTGGCTGGAGTCGACCTCCTGCAACCGCTGCCAGGTGTCGGGCTCGCGCAGCGAGTCCAGGTTGTCCGCGCCGAGCATCTCCCGGCCCAGTTCGATCCACTCGGGCGCCGCCCACGTCGGCGCGTGCACGCCGTTGGTGATCGACCCGATCGGCACCTCGTTCGGGTCGAAGCCCGGCCACAGTTCGTTGAACATCTCGCGGCTGACCCGTCCGTGCAGCAGCGACACCCCGTTGGCACGCTGGGCCAGCCGCAGTCCCATGTGGGCCATGTTGAACTTCGCCGGGTCGTCCTCTTCCCCGAACGCGATCACCCGGTCCAGCGGCACCCCGGGCAGCAGCCGGGAGTCCGCGCCCGACGGGGTGCCCGGCGCGCTACCGAAGTAGCGCTTGACCATCTCGACCGGGAACCGGTCGATACCCGCGGGCACCGGCGTGTGGGTGGTGAACACGGTCGAGGACCGCACCACGGTGAGCGCGGTGTCGAAGTCCAGCCCGGCGTCGATCAACTCCCGGATGCGTTCGACTCCGAGGAAGCCGGCGTGGCCCTCGTTCATGTGGAACACCTCCGGCGAGGGCAGGCCTTCCACCTCGGTGTACGCCCGGATCGCCCGCACTCCGCCGATGCCGGCGAGGATCTCCTGTTTGATGCGGTGCTCCTGGTCGCCGCCGTAGAGCCGGTCGGTCACACCGCGCAGGTCGTGGTCGTTCTCCGGGATGTCGGAATCCAGTAGCAGCAACGGGATCCGGCCCACCTGTGCGATCCACACCCTGGCCCGCAGCGGGTTGTCGTCGGGCAGCGCCAGCTCGACGAGCACCGGGGCGCCCGCCGCGTCGGTCAGCAGCCGCAATGGCAGGCCCTGCGGATCCAGCGACGGATAGTTCTCGCGCTGCCACCCGTCGGCGGTCAGCGACTGCCGGAAGTAGCCCGACCGGTAGTACAAGCCGACCGCGATCAGCGGCAGGCCGAGGTCGGACGCCGACTTGAGGTGGTCGCCCGCGAGGATGCCGAGACCTCCGGAGTAATTCGGCAGCACCTCGGCCACCCCGAACTCCATCGAGAAGTACGCGATCCCGTTGGGCAAGGGGGACTCACTGGCGCCGTCCGCCTGAGCCTGCTGGTACCACAGCGGACGGGTCAGGTAGTCGTCCAGATCGGCGGCCAGCCCGTCGAGCCGGCGCAGGAAGGACTCGTCGACGGCGAGGGCGTCCAGACGTTTCGGGCTGACCCCGCCGAGCAGCGCGACCGGATCACACCCGAGCCGGCGCCACAGGTCCGGGTCGATGGCCGCGAACAGGTCCTGTGTGGGCCTGTCCCAGGACCAGCGCAGGTTGATGGACAGCCGTTCCAGCGCCGACAACCGATCCGGTAGATGGGCGCGGACAGTGAACCTTCGCAGGGCTTTCACGTGGCTCAACCTTACTGACAAATCCGGGCGGCGCAGTGCGCTGCCCACATCCGATCCCTCTCGTTTGATTGGGCCGGACACTACGGTGGGTATAGGGCGCTCAGGGACTTCGCGGTGTCGGCATCAGACCACCGCGGCGTTCGTACGAGCTTTCTCGTACCTCGATCTCGAACATCCGCGGTCCCGGTGGCCGCGCCAGTGTGAGGAGCAGGTGGGTGGCCGGTCGTATCGGTATCGATGACGTCGCGCCCGTCGTGTCAAACGGCAGGTATCCGGCCAAGGCGGTCGTCGGTGAGGTGGTTCCGGTCCGGGCCACGGTGTGGCGCGAAGGCCATGACGCGGTGGCGGCGACCCTGGTGGTGCGCTATCACGGCACCAACTACCCCGACCTCGCCGAGGCGCCGGCGGTGGCTGTGAGCCCGAGCGAACCCGTCCCGATCCAGGAGGTCGTCAACCCGCAGGCCAAGGTGCGGCCACAGGCGCTGCCGATGTCGACCGGACGCACGCCCGACGTGTTCCACGGGCAGTTCGTGCCCGACCGGGTCGGGCTGTGGACGTACCGAGTGGACGGCTGGGGCGACCCGATCGCGACGTGGCGTAAGGCGGTCACCGCCAAGCTCGACGCGGGCCAAAGTGAGTCGGAATTGAACAACGACCTGTTGGTCGGCGCCAAGCTGCTGGACCGCGCCGCCACGGGGGTGCCGCGCCAGCACCGGTATCCGCTGGCCGAGGCCGCGGCCCGGCTGCGTGAGCCGGGCGACCCGTTCACCCGCGCCGGCGCGGCGCTGGCGCCCGAACTGACGGAGATGCTGGCGGAGTATCCGCTGCGCGAATTGGTCACCCGCGGTGAGCAATACGGCGTGTGGGTGGACCGGCCGCTGGCGCGCTTCAGCTCCTGGTACGAGCTCTTCCCGCGCTCCACCGGCGGCTGGGACAACCAGGGCCACCCGGTGCACGGGACGTTCGCCACCGCCACCAAGGCACTCCCAAGGGTGGCCCGGATGGGTTTCGACATCGTCTACCTGCCACCGATCCACCCGATCGGCAAGGTGCACCGCAAGGGCCGCAACAACAGCGTGACGGCGGCGCCGGACGACGTGGGGTCGCCGTGGGCGATCGGCAGCGACGAGGGCGGCCACGACGCCGTGCATCCCGACCTCGGCACCATCGAGGACTTCGACCACTTCGTCGCCGCGGCGCGCGACGAAGGCCTCGAGGTGGCACTCGACCTCGCGCTGCAGTGCGCCCCCGACCACCCGTGGGCACGCGACCACCCCGAGTGGTTCACCGTGCTGCCCGACGGGACCATCGCCTACGCGGAGAACCCGCCGAAGAAGTACCAGGACATCTATCCGCTGAACTTCGACAACGACCCGGCCGGTTTGTACCGGGAAGTGCTGCGGGTGGTGCGGTATTGGGTGTCACACGGCGTCAAGGTGTTCCGCGTCGACAACCCGCACACCAAGCCACCGAACTTCTGGGCGTGGCTGATCGGCGAGGTCAAGCGCGAGGATCCCGACGTGCTGTTCCTGGCCGAGGCGTTCACCCGGCCCGCGCGGCTGCTCGGCCTGGCCAAGCTGGGGTACACGCAGTCCTACACCTACTTCACCTGGCGCACCGCGAAGTGGGAGCTCACCGAGTTCGGCCAGCAGATCGCCGAACACGCTGACTACTGCAGGCAGAGCCTGTGGGTGAACACGCCCGACATCCTGCACGAGAGCCTGCAGCACGGCGGCCCCGGCATGTTCGCCATCCGCGCGGTGCTGGCGGCGACGATGAGCTCCACCTGGGGCGTCTACTCGGGGTTCGAGCTGTTCGAACACCGCGCGGTCCGCGAGGGCAGCGAGGAGTACCTGAACTCCGAGAAATACGAGCTGCGGCCCCGCGACTTCGAAGCGGCCCTGGCCGACGGCGAGTCGCTGGAGCCGTTCATCACCAGGCTCAACGAGATCCGCCGGGTGCATCCGGCGCTGCACGAGCTGCGCACCATCGCGTTCCACTACCCGGACAACGACGCGGTCATGGCCTACAGCAAGTTCGACCCGGTCACCGGTGACCAGGTGCTGGTGGTGATCACGCTCAACCCGTTCGGGCCCGAGGAGGCCACCGTGTGGTTGGACATGGCCGCATTGGGAATGCAACCTTACGACCGCTTCTGGGTGCGCGACGAGATCAGCGGCGAGGAATACCAGTGGGGCCAGTCGAACTACGTGCGCCTCGATCCCGCCAAGGCGGTGGCACACGTGTTCAACATGCCCCAGATACCGGCCGAACAACGACTCAACCTGCTTCGTAGGGAGTGATCGACACCATGGCTAAGGCCACCGACCTGACCAACGAGGTCACCAGTCCGCATCTGCGGCCACACACCGCCGACCTGAACCGCCTGCTGTCCGGCGAACACCACGACCCGCACTCGGTGCTCGGCGCGCACGAGTACGACGACCACACGGTGCTGCGTGCCTACCGGCCGCACGCCCTCGAGGTGGCCGCGGTCGTCGGCGGCGAGCGGCACGTGTTCTCCCACATCGAGAGCGGCCTGTTCGCGGTGGCGCTGCCCTTCACCGGGCTCGTCGACTACCGGCTCGAGGTCAGCTACGACCACGGCGGCGAGACGCCGCACGTGCACCGCACCGCCGACGCCTACCGGTTCCTGCCGACACTCGGCGAGGTGGACCTGCACCTGTTCTCCGAGGGCCGCCACGAGCGACTGTGGGAGGTGCTCGGGGCGCATCCGCGCAGCTTCACCACCGCCGACGGCGTGGTCGAGGGTGTCTCGTTCGCGGTGTGGGCGCCGAATGCCAAGGGCGTCAGTGTAATCGGCGAATTCAACCACTGGAGCGGCACCGAGGCGCAGATGCGGGTGCTGGGTTCGACGGGCGTGTGGGAACTGTTCTGGCCGGACTTCCCCGCCGACGGGCTGTACAAGTTCCGGGTGCACGGGGCCGACGGGGTGGTGACCGAGCGGGCCGACCCGATGGCCTTCGCCACCGAGGTGCCCCCGCAGCGGGCGTCACGTGTCACGGAGAGTCGCTACACGTGGGGCGACGAGGACTGGATGACCCGGCGCGCGCTGCGCAATCCGGTGTTCGAGCCGATGAGCACCTACGAGGTGCACCTCGGCTCGTGGCGGCCGGGCCTGAGCTACACCGAACTCGCCGAGCAGCTCACGCAGTACGTCGTCGAACAGGGCTTCACCCACGTCGAGATGCTGCCCGTCGCCGAGCATCCGTTCGGCGGCTCCTGGGGTTACCAGGTGACGTCGTACTACGCGCCGTCCTCGCGCTTCGGCAGTCCCGACGAATTCCGGCACCTCGTCGACTCGCTGCACCAGGCCGGCATCGGCGTGATCGTGGACTGGGTGCCCGCGCACTTCCCGAAGGACGCCTGGGCGCTCGGCCGGTTCGACGGCACCGCGCTCTACGAGCACGCCGATCCGCATCGTGGTGAGCAGTTGGACTGGGGCACCTACGTTTTCGACTTCGGCCGGTCCGAGGTGCGCAACTTCCTGGTGGCCAACGCGCTGTACTGGCTGCAGGAGTACCACGTCGACGGGCTGCGGGTGGACGCCGTGGCGTCGATGCTCTACCTGGATTACTCGCGCCCCGAAGGGGGCTGGACGCCCAACATCTACGGCGGCCGGGAGAACCTCGAGGCGGTGCAGTTCCTGCAGGAGATGAACGCCACGGTGCACAAGGTCGCCCCCGGCATCGTCACGATCGCCGAGGAGTCCACGTCATGGCCCGGCGTCACCCGGCCGACGAACCTCGGCGGCCTCGGCTTCTCGATGAAGTGGAACATGGGCTGGATGAACGACACGTTGGCGTTCATCAGCCGCGACCCGATCCACCGCAGTTATCACCACCACGAGATCACCTTCTCGATGATCTACGCGTTCAGCGAGAATTTCGTCCTGCCGATCAGCCACGACGAGGTCGTGCACGGCAAGGGCACGCTGTGGGGCCGGATGCCCGGCGACGACCACGCCAAGGCGGCGGGAATCCGCGGCCTGCTGGCCTACCAGTGGGCGCATCCGGGTAAGCAGTTGCTGTTCATGGGCCAGGAGTTCGGTCAGCGTGCCGAATGGTCCGAGGAACGCGGCGTGGACTGGTGGCAGCTCGACGAGCAGGGCTTCTCCGACGGGATCCTGCGGATGATGCGCGACATGAATGGCATCTACGGCAGCCGCCGGGCGCTGTGGTCGCGCGACACCACGCCGGAGGGCTACTCCTGGATCGACGCCAACGACTCGGCGAACAACGTCCTGAGCTTCCTGCGCTACGGCGACGACGGCTCGGTGATGGCGTGCGTGTTCAACTTCTCCGGATCCGAGCACTCGCGCTACCGCCTCGGGCTGCCGCACACCGGGACCTGGCGCGAGGTGCTCAACACCGACGCCGACGTCTACCACGGTTCGGGCATCGGCAACTTCGGCGCGGTCGAGGCCACCGACGATCCCTGGCACGGCCGGCCCGCGTCCGCGATGATGGTGCTGCCGCCGCTGGCCGCGCTGTGGTTCGAGTACGAGCAACCCGGTCTCGAGCGCGGAGACGCTCAGTAGAGCGCGTTGGCCAGCTTGCGGCGGCCGGCGATCACCTCGGGGTCGGCGGCGTCGAACAGGTCGAACAGTTCGATCAGCCGCGTGCGGACCTTCGTGCGGTCGTCGCCGGCGGTGCGCTTGACCAGTGCGATCAGCCGGTCGAATGCGGGTTCGACCTGCTGCTGCATGATCTGGACGTCGGCCGCGGCGAACGCGGCGTCGATGTCGTCGGGAGCGGCGTCGGCCGCCGTCACCGCGTCGGGATCGTGAGCGGTGGCGCGCTGCAGGAACACGATCTGGCGCACCGCGCCCTTGGCCTCCGGGTGGTTCGGAGTGGCGGCCAGGATCGCCTGGTAGGCCGAGAGTGCGGCGTCGAAGTCACCGGCGTCGAGGTGCTCGCGAGCCTGCGCGACCGCGGGGTCGACCTGCTCGGGCTGTTCGGGATCGCCTGTGCCGGAGAGCTTCCCGGCGGTCGCCTCGAGCAGCGAGTCGATCCAGCCGCGTAACTGCTCCGCGGGCTGGGCGCCCTGGAAGCTCGAGATCGGCTGTCCGCCGGCGAGCGCGACGACGGTGGGCACCGCCTGCACACCGAACATCTGCGCCACCCGCGGGGTGGTGTCGACGTTCACCAGCGCCAGCGACCACTTGCCGCCGTCGTCGGCCGCGAGCGCCGCGAGGGCCTCGCCGAGCGCCACGCTGGCGTCGCTGCGCGGCGTCCAGAGCAGTACCACGACGGGCGCCTGGCCGGACCGGACCAGCACCTCGGCTTCGAGGTTGGCCTCGGTGACCTCGGTGACGTGTGCGCCACCCTGACCACCGGGCGCGGTCGCTTCGCTGGGTGCGGCGGCGCGCTGCTTGAGCGCCGAAAGGTCAACCGCACCGGCCAGTGCGGGCCCGACTGAAGGTCGTGGACGAGTCACGCGACCAAGTCTGTCACGTCGTTTCCGGTGCCGTCCGGCCCGGTTGCGAGATCGTCGCCGACGCAGGCACGGACGCGGCGGCGGGCCCCATCCGACCGGTCCGGTCGGCCCATATGAGGAAGATCACAGTGGCCAGTGGCACGACGCTCGCCAGCAACGCCAGCAACCATGTGGTGACGCCCCACCGGAACGCCACACCGGCGGCCACCGCTGCCACGACGAACCCGATGAAGACGCCGCCGTGGATGGGCCCGAAGATCTTCACGCCGATCTCGGTGCTGGGGCTTCCGACGTACTTGAAGTACATCCCGACCAGCAGACCGACCCAGCTCACCGCCTCCAGCAGACCGACGAGGCGCAGCCACCCGGCCACCGAACGCAGATCGAAAGCACGTGTCATGGCCGCCATTGTGCCCGATCGGCGAGCCAGCTACTACGCCTCGTCGTAGCGCGGTGCCGCCCGGCGGTCGCGCAACCTCAGCGGCGCAGGATCAGGGCGTCGCCCTGTCCGCCCGCGCCGCACAGCGCGGCCACCGCGTACTTCCCGCCGGTGCGCTGGAGTTCCAGCGCCGCGTGCAGGGTGATGCGGGCGCCGGACATCCCGATCGGATGGCCGATCGCGATGGCCCCACCGTTGGTGTTGACCTTCTCCTGATCGACGCCGAGTTCCTTGGTGGAGGCCAGAGCGACCGCCGCGAAGGCCTCGTTCAGTTCGATCACGTCGAGCTGGTCGGCGGTGATGCCCTCCTTGGCGATCGCCTTCTTGACGGCGTTGGCCGGCTGGCTCTGCAGCGTGGAATCGGGTCCGGCGACCACGCCGTGGGCGCCGATCTCGGCGAGCCAGCTCAATCCCAGCTCCTCGGCCTTGGCCTTGTTCATCACGACAACGGCGCAGGCGCCGTCGGAGATCTGCGACGCCGATCCCGCGGTGATGGTGCCGTCCTTGCGGAACGCCGGCTTGAGCCCGGCCAGCGACTCTGCGGTGGTGTTGGCCCGGATGCCCTCGTCCTCGGTGAACTCGATCGGATCGCCCTTGCGCTGCGGGATCGACACCGGCACCACCTCGTCGGCGTACACCCCGTCCTTCCACGCCGCGGCCGCCCGCTGATGGGACTGCGCCGCGTACTCGTCCTGCTCGGCGCGGGTGAACTGGTCGACGTCGTTGCGCTGCTCGGTGAGCGCGCCCATCGGCTGGTCGGTGAACACGTCGTGCAGGCCGTCGTAGGCCATGTGGTCGACCGCGGTGACGTCGCCGTACTTGTATCCGGCCCGGCTGTTCACCAGGAGGTGCGGCGCCTGGCTCATCGACTCCTGGCCGCCGGCCACCACCACGTCGAACTCCCCCGCGCGGATCAGCTGGTCGGCCAGGGCGATCGCGTCGATGCCCGAGAGGCACATCTTGTTGATGGTCAACGCCGGCACGTCCCACGGGATGCCTGCGGCCACTGCGGCCTGACGGGCCGGCATCTGCCCGGCGCCCGCGGTCAGCACCTGGCCCATGATCACGTACTCGACGGCCGACGGGGCGACGCCCGACTTCTCGAGCGCGGACTTGATGGCGACGGCCCCCAGATCGCTGCCCGAGAAGTCCTTCAGCGAACCCATCAGCCTGCCTACCGGTGTGCGGGCTCCAGCAACGATCACCGACGTCGTCATACCAACCTCCATCACGGTTTAAAGCGGCTCCGACGAGGCTATCCACTAGACCGTCAGTATCGAAACCGAGGCCCTTAGGTTACCTTTACGTTATGACCGCCGATCAAGTTGACGCCCGTCCAGTCCTCGCCACGGCCCTGGTCACGGCTATCGACCACGTGGGCATCGCAGTGCCGGATCTCGACGCCGCGATCAAGTGGTATCACGACCATCTCGGCATGATCGTGCTGCACGAAGAGGTCAACGAGGAGCAGGGCATCCGCGAGGCGATGCTGTCTGTGCGCGGCGCTCCGGTCGGCAGCACCCAGATCCAGCTGATGGCCCCCCTCGACGAGTCGTCGACCATCGCCAAGTTCCTGGACAAGCGCGGCCCGGGGCTGCAGCAGTTCGCCTACCGGGTCAGCGACATCGACGCGCTGACCGAGCGGCTGACCGAGCAGGGCGTGCGGTTGCTCTACGACGTGCCGCGACGCGGAACGTCGAACTCGCGGATCAACTTCATCCACCCCAAGGACGGTGGCGGGGTGCTGATCGAACTCGTCGAGCCCGCGGCGGACGCCGAACACTGACGTCGGTCACGACCAGCGTCGCGTCGGGCCCCGGTGGGCCCGGTTCGCCCAGCACGGCGTGTGCCAGTGCCTGCGGTCATCGACCGCAGACTCCCCTGTGTCCGCCGGCCACACCACCAGATGCGCTGTCCCGACCCTGATCTCGTGATCACAGCCGGGGCACCGATAGACCTTGGTGGCGCGTGACCCGGCGATCGGCCGCACCTCGTAGTCGAAGCCGTCCGGTCCCGTCTCGACCCGCCGCGCGGCGAGGGACGATGGCAGCGGACGCGGCTGCCTCGGCGGAGTCCGGCGCCTGGGCATGCCGCCGAGTCTACGGGCTCAGAACAGCCGGTACTCGTCGCTGTCCATCCCGCGCATCTGATCGTAATCCAGTGTGACGCAGCGAATTCCGCGATCAACGGCGAGAGTACGGGCTTGCGGCTTGATCTGCTGGGCGGCGAACACCCCGCTGACCGGGGCCAGCAGCGAGTCCCGGTTGAGCAGGTCCAGGTAGCGGGTGAGCTGCTCGACACCGTCGATCTCGCCGCGCCGTTTGATCTCGACGGCGACCGAGCGGCCGGTCTCATCGCGGCACAGCAGGTCGACCGGGCCGATGGCGGTCATGTACTCGCGGCGCACCAGGGTGTACCCCACGCCGAGCAGTTCGACGTGTTCGGCCAGCAGCTTCTGCAGGTGCGCCTCGACCCCGTCCTTGACCAGCCCCGGGTCGATGCCGAGGTCGTGGCTGGAGTCGTGCTCCACCGCCTCGACGGTGATGCGCAGTTGCTCGCCCGCCTTGTTCTCCACCACCCACACCGGCAGCGGCCCGTCGGTGTCCTCGACGAGCCGGCACGGCGGGCTCATCCAGTTCAAGGGCTTGTAGGCCCGGTCGTCGGCATGCACGCTCACCGACCCGTCGGCCTTGACCAGCAGCAGCCGGCGGGCCGACGGCAGATGGGCGGTGAGGCGGCCGACGTAGTCGACGGTGCACTGGGCGATCACGAGTCGCACGTCGACAACCTTAGGGTCTCGGGCGGCTGCGAATTACTCTGACATCACGATGACCACCAAGACGAGCGTGCCACAGCGGCTGGGCAAGGTGTTGGAGGCGGTCACCCGTCAGAGCGGCCGGCTCGCCGGCACGCCGGACTACGGCTCCTGGCTGCTCGGCAAGCCCTCGGAGAGCCAGCACCGCAGGCGCATCCGCATCCAGGTCATCCTGACGTTCTTCCTGCTGTTCACCAACATCCTCGGCATCGGGGTGTCACTGCTGCTCAATGCCGTCGCCATCCCGGTTCCCAGCGTCTTCACCGACGCACCGGCCTGGCTGACCTGGGGTGTCGTCCCGGCATACATGCTCGTTGCGCTGCTCCTCGGCACCGCGTGGATCACCTCACGCACCGTCGGCTCGCTGCGGTGGTCGATCGAGGAGCGTCCACCCACCAAGACCGACCAACAGAACGTCTTCGCCGCTCCATGGCGGGTGGCCAAGAAGCTCCTTCTGCTCTGGGGCGTCGGCACCGCCCTGTTCACGCTGCTCTACGGCCTGCAGAACTCCGCCTTCATCCCCCGCTTCCTGTTCGCGGTGGGCTTCCCCGGCATCGTGGTGGCCACCGCCTGCTACATGATCACCGAGTTCGCCCTGCGGCCGGTCGCCGCCGAGGCGCTCGAGGCGGGCCGACCACCGCGGCGGCTGACGCACGGGGTGATGGGCCGGACGATGACCGTCTGGTTGCTCGGCTCGGGAGTGCCCGTCCTGGGCATCCTGCTGCTCGCGGTGTTCTCGGTCTCGCTGCAGAATCTCACCGCGACTCAGTTCGCCGTGGCCGTGATGATCATTGCGGTGGTCGCCCTGTTGTTCGGGATGATCCTGATGTGGTTGTTGGCCTGGCTCATCGCGACGCCCGTGCGCGTCGTGCGATCCGCGCTCAAGCATGTCGAGGAGGGTGACCTCGACTGTGAACTGGTCGTCTTCGACGGCACCGAACTCGGTGAGCTGCAGCGCGGCTTCAACTCGATGGTGCACGGACTGCGCGAACGCGAACGCGTGCGCGACCTGTTCGGCAGGCACGTCGGCCGCGAGGTGGCGCTGGCCGCCGAGCAGCAGAAGATCAAGCTCGGCGGTGAAGAACGCCATGCCGCAGTCGTTTTCGTCGACATCATCGGCTCGACGCAACTGGTCACCGCTCGGCCGGCCGTCGAGGTGGTGGAACTGCTCAACCGGTTCTTCGCGGTGATCGTCGAAGAGGTGGACCGCCATCACGGCTTCGTCAACAAATTCGAGGGCGACGCCGCGCTCGCGGTGTTCGGGGTCCCCGTCGCCCTCGAGAACGCCGAGGACGAGGCCCTGGCGGCCGCGCGCGCCATCGCCCGGCGGCTGTGTGACGAGGTGCCGGAATGCCAGGCCGGCATCGGCGTGGCGGCGGGCGAGGTGGTGGCGGGCAACGTCGGCGCCAGGGAACGCTTCGAGTACACCGTGATCGGCGAACCGGTCAACGAGGCCGCGCGGTTGTGTGAGCTCGCGAAGGACACCGACGCCCGGCTGGTGGCGTCGTCCGATGCGGTGTCCAACGCCACCGACGACGAACGGGAGCACTGGTCAATGGGTGACACGGTGACGCTGCGCGGCCACGACGAGCCCACCCGGCTTGCCCTGCCCGTCTGATCCGTCACACCGTCCCGCAGGTTAGTGGTACTGCGCGTAACGCTTACTACACTCGGTGGCATGACGACCGAGGGCCTGCTGCAGATCGAGGACTGCCTGGACGCCGGCGGCGGCATCGTGCTGCCGCCCGGGGTGAACCTGATCTCGCTGATCGAACGCAACATCACAGGCGTCGGCGACGAGGTCGCATACCGCTACCTCGACCACACCGGCGCGGCCGACGGGCACGCCGTCGAGCTGACGTGGTCGCAGCTCGGCCGCCGGCTGCGGGCGATCGGCGCGACCCTGCAGCGCATCGCCGCGCGCGGTGACCGGGTGGCGGTGCTGGCCCCGCAGGGTCTCGACTACATCGCCGGCTTCTTCGCCGCCGTCAAGGCGGGGATGATCGCCGTGCCGTTGTTCGCCCCGGAGCTGCAGGGTCACGCCGAGCGCCTCGACGTCGCCATGCGCGACGCGCGACCGTCGGCGGTGCTCACCACCGCCTCCGCCGCAGAAGGGGTCCGCGACTATCTGGCGCAGCGCGACTTCGGGCGGGTGGTGGAGATCGTGGTCGTCGACGAGGTGCCCGATTGCGCGGGCGACGCCTTCAGCCCGGTCACGCTCGACATCGACGACGTGTCGCACCTGCAGTACAGCTCCGGATCGACGCGGTCACCCGTCGGCATCGAGATCACCCACCGCAACGTCGGCACCAACCTGCTGCAGATGATCCTGTCCATCGACCTGCTGGACCGCAACACCCACGGGGTCAGCTGGTTACCGCTCTATCACGACATGGGACTGTCGATGATCGGCTTCCCGGCCGTGTACGGCGGCCATTCGACGCTGTTGTCCCCCACCGCCTTCATCCGCAGGCCGCAGCGGTGGATCAGGGCACTCTCGGACGGTTCGCGGCGCGGACGGGTCGTCACCGCCGCCCACAACATCGCCTATGAGTACACCGCGCAGCGCGGCCTGCCCGACGCCGGCGAGGACGTCGACCTGAGCAACGTCGTGATGATCATCGGCTCCGAGCCGGTGAGCATCGAGGCGATCCGCGCCTTCGAGGCGGCCTTCGCGCCCTACGGGCTACCGCCGCAGGCGATCAAGCCGTCGTACGGCATCGCCGAGGCGACGCTGTTCGTGTCGACCATCGCTCCGTCGGCGCGTGCGGAGCTGGTGCACTTCGACCGCAAGCTGCTCGCCGAGGGCAGGGCGGTGCGGACGACAGCGAACGCAGGGGCCGACCCCGACGGAACCGTTCCGCAGGTGTCCTGCGGCCAGGTGGCGCGCAGCCAGTGGGCGGTGATCGCCGATCCAGCCACGGGTGCCGAACTGGCCGACGGGCACATCGGCGAGATCTGGCTGCGCGGCAACAACATCGCTCGGCGCTACTGGCGGCGCCCAGAGGAATCGAGCCACGCCTTCGACGCCGCGCTCGCGTCACGGCTCGAATCCGGCAGCCATGCCGACGGCGTCCCGGCCGCGGCGGGATGGCTGCGCACCGGGGACCTCGGGGTGCACCTCGACGGGGAGTTGTACGTCACGGGCCGGCTGGCCGACCTGATCGTCATCGACGGCAGGCAGCACTACCCGCAGGACATCGAACACACCGCCGCAGAGGCGTCTCCCATGGTGCGACGGGGTTACGCCGCGGCGTTCCGCACGCCCGGTGAGAGGCTGGTGATCGTCGCCGAACGCGCTTCGGGCACGCGGCGTGCCGACCCGGCGCCGGAGATCACCGCGATCGGCGACGCGGTCGCGCGCCGCCACCAAGTGACCGTCGCCGACGTGCGCTTCGTGCAGGCCGGGGTCATTCCCCGCACCACGAGCGGAAAGCTGGCCCGCCGCGCCTGCCGCAGCGAGTACCTGTCGGGTGGCTTCACGACCAGGCCCACCGCCTGAGCACGAGTGGCCTTACCGTGCGCCGAATTGGTGCGCCGGACCCTGCACCGGATGTCCTAGCGTGAACTGACAGACGAGAAGGGCGGCCGATGACCGAGACACCTGTGCTGACACGACGCCCGTTCCCGGGCATCAGCTCACGCGCCTGGGAACACCCCGCCGACCGCATCGCACTCACCGCACTGCGCCGGCTCAAGGGTTTCGACCAGATCCTGAAGGTGTTGTCCGGCATGCTTCGTGAGCGCCAGCACCGGCTGCTGTACCTGGCCAGCGCCGCCAGGGTCGGTCCGCGCCAGTTCGCCGACCTCGACGCGCTGCTCGAGGACTGCGTCGCCGTGCTCGACGCGCCCGTCGAACCGGAACTCTTCGTGCTGCAGTCACCGACGGTGAACGCCTACACGATCGGCATGGACCAGCCCTTCATCGTGATCACCTCGGGGATGTACGACCTGATGAGCGCCGAGGAGATGCGCTTCATCATCGGACACGAACTCGGCCACGCGCTCAGCGGGCACGCCGTGTACCGCACCATGCTCATGCACCTGATGCGGCTGGCATCGTCGTTCGGGTTCATCCCGATCGGCGGCTGGGCACTGCGGGCGATCGTGGCGGCACTCATGGAATGGCAACGCAAATCGGAGATGTCGGGCGACCGGGCCGGCCTGCTGTGCAGCCAGGACTTCGATGCCGCGATCCGGGTCCAGCTGAAGTTGGCCGGCGGCGGCCGGCTCGACAAGATGGACTCGCAGGCGTTCCTCGCCCAGGCCCGCGAGTACGACCGCACCGGTGACATGCGCGACGGCCTGCTCAAGCTGCTCAACCTGGAGTTGCGGACCCATCCTTTCTCGGTGCTGCGGGCGGCCGCGTTGACCCAGTGGGTGGACTCCGGCGGCTACGGCGCAGTGCTCGGCGGCGACTACCCGCGGCGCGCCGAGGACGAGTCCGCCTCGTGGAGTGACGATGTCGGTGCGGCCGCGCGCACCTATCGGGACGGGTTCGACCAGTCCGAGGACCCGCTGGTCCGTGGCCTCCGGGATGGAGTGTCCGGCGTCGTCGACGGGGTCGGACGGGTCGCCACCAACGCCGCTGATTCGTTCGGCCGCAAGGTGGCCGGCTGGCGACGGGCGAACGGCGGGCCCGCCGAGAGCTAGCCGCGGCGACCCTCAGCGCGGTTCGGCCCGTCGGCTGGCAATTTCCCGGCGTGTCCTGGCCTCGCGGTGCCTTTCCCGGCGTTCAGCGGACCTCGAAGATGGCAGCCATGCATGCACAGATCGTGTTGTTCGACGGATTCGACCCCCTCGACGTCATCGCGCCCTATGAGGTGCTGGTGGCCGGAAGTGACTATGCCGGCGGTGATCTCGACGTCGTGCTGGTGTCCGCCGACGGGTCGCGGCCGGTGGTCAGCGGTTCGCGCGGCCTGACGTTGCAGGCCACCGCCCAGCTCGATCCGGCCAAGCCCGGCTTCGTGATCGTGCCCGGCGCGTCCGGCCCGCTGGAAGGCGATCCCGACGAGGGCGCCGAGACGATCCCGGTCCTGCTCGCCCGGTTCGGCGAGACCGAAGCGGTGCCGTTGATGCGCCGGGCGATGGAGAATCCCGACATCACCGTGGCGACCGTCTGCGGCGGGTCGCTCGCACTTGCCATGGCCGGCCTGATCGACGGTCGCCATGCCAACACCCACCACCTCGGTGTCGATGTGCTCGAGGCCACCGGTGCGGTACCGGTGCATGCCCGGGTGGTCGACGACGGTGACCTCGTCACCGCCGGCGGGGTGACCTCCGGCCTCGACCTGGCGCTGCACCTGCTCGACCGCAGTTACGGTCCCCGCATCCCGCTGGCCGTCGAGCAGATGTTCGCCTACGAGCGCCGCGGCACAGTGTGGACCGACACCGGACGCGAACCGAAGGCCGTCTGAGCGTGGACATCGTGGGCGACTGGGACGTCACCATCAAGACGCCGGTGGGATCGCTGCAGATCGTGTACAGCTTCGCCGACCGGGACGGCGTGATCACCGGCAGCGCCGCAGGCAGGCACGAGACCGTGCAGGTGACCGACATCGTCGTCGCCGACGACGGCCGGCAGGTCAGCTGGCGGCAGACGGTGACCAGACCGATGCGACTCAACCTCGCCTTCGACGTGCTCGTCGACGGCGACGGGTTCACGGGACATTCGCGGGCGGGTCGGTTACCACGGTCGGCGGTGTCGGGCGTGCGCCGCCGCTGAGACCCGCTGCGGCGTTCGTGAACGGCCGGCTGTCGCAGTTCGGTCGGCGTTAGTGTGCAGACATGGACGCGCTGGAGCCGGCCCGCGGCGCGGTCGTGGGACGCGGTATCGCTGCGTTCCTGCTGGCGGATGTGTCCAGCCTGGCCGACGACATGCTCATGTACCTGGTCGAGCGGATACCGGAGGTCGGCGAGGATGCCGAGCTGCGCGGCCTGACCCTGGGCTCGTGCTCGTCGAATCTCGAAGCGGCGCTGTCGATGTTCCGTCACGGCATCGACGTGGCGGCCGCGGAGGCGCCGGTGACGGCGCTGGAACATGCGCGAGCCATGGCATCACGAGGGCACAGCGTGGATGTGATGTTGCGGTTCTACCGGTTGGGCCATGAGTACTTCACCGAAAAGCTCGCCGACTCGCTTCCCGGCACGATCGACGACCCTGCTGCTGCGCTGAGGACGTTCGCCGATCTCGAGCTGTTCGCGTTCGGATACATCGACCGCATCTCCAGTCTGGTGGCCGCCGAGTACGTCGCCGAGCTCGACCGGCGCCAGAATCAGGTGAGAGCCGAGCGCGCGGATGTCGTGCGGGCACTGCTCGCCGGAGAACGTGTCGACAGTGCTCGGGCCGAACGCGTTCTCGGCCACCGGCTCACCGGTCGGCAGATCGGTTTCGTGTGCTGGGTCGAGGACCGCGGCGTCGACCTCGAGGGGCTCGCCAGGCAGGTCGGCCGGTCACTCGGATCGGCGCACACGCTCGTCGTGGCGGACGGCCCGCTCGGAGTGTGGGGATGGGTGTCGGTCACCGGCAGCGCGGGGACGTCGGCGGCAGGCGTGGCGGAGGATTCACCCGGCGGAAGTGCGAGAGTTCACATCGCGGTGGGCTCGCCCCATCCAGGGACTGCCGGCTTTCGCACTTCCCATCTCGAGGCCCTGCGCACTCGCAGAGTCGTCGAGCTGTCGGGGCGGGCGGCACCGTCGATCACGGAGTTCGGCGAAGTCGCACTGGTGGACGCCATCTCGCGCGACCTGGACGCGGCCAGGGCCTTCGTCGCCGCTCAGCTCGGCGATCTCGCACGAGACGGCGCCAAGGAGCGCGGCGAGCGCGCCGCGCTCCTGGCGGTTCTCGACGCGCAGGGAAGTCTCGTGACCGCGGCGGGCAGGCTCGGAATTCACCGGAACACGGTCCTGCAACGGGTGCGTCGCGCCGAGGAGCGCAGGGGCCGGCCGGCGACGGCCGAGATCGCCGAGTTGCACGCCGCTCTGCTCGTGTGTGACGTGCTGGGGGCCTCTGTGCTGCGCGAATCGTCGCCGCACTGATCGCGCCCGAGCGCAGCGAGGATGTGCTCGCAGCACACCGGAGAGGGCTGTGAGGGCCTTGTTGCCTGATGCCCGCGGTTTGTAGCTTTCGAGGCATCTCATCCCGAAGCGCGGAGGACTCCGATGTTGCCCACGGCTCAAAACCCCCGAACCCCGGCGGCCTCGCAGCACGCCTTGCCGAATCCGGGCGAGCAGGTTCCGACGCTGTCCTGGCCGATCGTCGGCATCTTCACCTTCGCGATTGCACTCTTCGGCGCGTCGACCTGGGCTGCCCTCACCGACGCCCTGCCCGCGGTCGCGACCATCGCAGCAAGCGCCGTGGCGATCTTCGTGCTGTTCACCGTGCTGCACGACGCCTCGCATTACTCGATCAGCTCGCACCGCTGGGTCAACGTCGTGTTCGGCCGGGTGGCGATGTTCTTCGTCTCGCCGCTGATCTCCTTCAAGGCGTTCGCGTTCATCCACATCGAGCATCACCGCAACACCAACGACGGCGCGTCCGATCCCGACCACTTCGTCAGCGCCGCGCCCTGGTGGCAGCTCCCCATCCGCTTCCCGGCGATGGACCTGCCCTACATCGGCTTCCTGGTACGCAACCTGCGCAGGCGGCCGCGCGCTGAGATCGTCGAAACCGTTGCCCTGATGACCTTCTCGGTGACGGTGATCGTGGCGGCCGCCTACGCCGGGCAGCTGTGGGCGCTCGCGGTGATCTACCTGATTCCCGAACGGGTGGCGATGTTCGTGCTGGCGTGGTGGTTCGACTGGCTACCCCACCACGACCTGGAAGACACCCAACGCGAGAACCGCTACCGCGCGACGCGCAACCGCGTCGGCTCGGAGTGGATCCTGACTCCCCTGCTCCTGTCGCAGAACTATCACCTGGTCCACCATCTGCACCCCTCCATCCCGTTCTATCGCTACGTGGCGGCCTGGCGCCGCAACGAGGCCGCGTACCTCGAGCGAGATTCGGCGATCAGCACCGTGTTCGGGCAGCAGCTCGACTCCGCGCAGTACCACGAGTGGAAACGCCTCAACGGTAAATTGGCTGCGCTGCTGCCGATCCGGATGCCGCGCAACTCTGCGGCACGCCATGCGGGCACGCACCCGATCGCTGTCAGAAGCGTCGAGCCGCTGACGCCAGACAGCGTCGCGGTCACCTTCGACGTCCCCGAGCACCTGCGCGACCAGTTCCGGTTCCAGGCGGGCCAACACCTGACCGTCAAACATCGCGTCGCCGGAGAAGAGGTGCGACGGAACTACTCGATCTGCACCTCGGCCACCTCGGGCCAACTGGCGATCGGTGTGCGGAAGATCGGCGGCGGGATGTTCTCGACGTTCGCGGTCGAATCACTGCGCGCCGGCGACGTCTTGGAGCTGATGACGCCAACGGGTAGCTTCGGCGCACCCCTCGATCCGCTCGCTCGACGGGAGAATGTCGCGGTCGCGGCCGGCAGCGGCATCACACCGATCCTGTCGATCGTGCGCACCACGATGGAAATCGAGACCGAGAGTCGCTTCACCCTCTTCTACGGCAACCGAACCGCCGAATCGACCATGTTCGCCGCTGAACTCGATGAGCTGGAGGACCGATACGCCGACCGGTTGCGCATCTTCCACGTCCGCTCGGCCGATGCGCACCACCCCGCCTCACTTCGCGGCCGCATCGACCTGGCGATGGTTCGACGACTGCTCGCCGGCGACGTCACGTCGATCGACCGGTGGTTCCTGTGCGGCCCTGGCGATCTCGTCACGACGATGCGCGATGACCTCGCGTCGGAGGGGGTGCCGACGGAGCGGATACACCTGGAGTTGTTCCGTGGCGCAGACCGGCGTCCACAACTCGATGACCATGCCGACTCTGAAGTGACCATCACACTGTCCGGCGCGGATCACACCGTCGAACTCGCCGCGGGTGAGACCGTCCTCGAGTCCGCGCTGAAGAACGACATCGACGCGCCGTATGCGTGTCTTGGCGGTGCGTGTGGCACGTGCAAAGCCAGGGTGACAAAAGGAGCGGTGTCGATGGAGCAGAACTTCGCACTCAACACCGCCGAGATCGAGGCCGGCTTCGTCCTGACATGTCAGTCCCGTCCCACCACCCCGACGGTCGCAGTCGACTACGACGGCTGAGGGGCGTGTCCGCGGGGTCTGCGCTAGAACCGCCCACAGTTCGGCATGCTGGCGTGCCCTGCGAAGCGGTCGGCAACCCAGTCGAGCGCGCGAGGTCCATCGACGACCATAGGCATCGCGTGATTGACGATCAGCTTGTTGAACACGGGTGGTTGTTCGTTGTAGAAGAACTCGACATCGGCGCCCTGTGCACACCACTCCCGTCCGAGTTGGTTCGCGCCGACAGAGGGCACCAGCGGATCGAATCGGTTGATGATGATGAGGACAGGGGCGTCGGGTCTCTGCGAACCGAGGCGTTGCTGGGCGAAATAGCTCTTCAAGGGGTCGGTCATCGCGAGTGTCTGCAGATCGACATTGAAGTATCTGTGTAGATGCCGGAAGCCGAAGTTCGCCATCGTTTCGGCCAGACATTGGTTCTGAGTCTTCGCGACGAGGTCCTCGCCGTCGGGCGTCAGCAACTGATGAACTGCGTCGCTGTACTCGGGGTAGGCGGCCATCACGGCGTTGAGCATGTAGCCCATCACGCCGACGATCATCCCTCCGTCGAGGTAGGGCGTCAGAGTGGGCAGATCCGCACGAGGCGCCCCTGAATAGGTGCCCACGACATTGAGTTCGGGAGCATAGGCGGCTGCCAGTTCGGCGGCTGATCCGGCTGCCAGCCCGCCCTGCGAGTATCCCCACAGCGCGACGGGACCGTTTGGCTCGAGGGAGGTGGCGGGCAACTTCAGGGCCGCGCGCGCACCGTCGAGCAGCGTCTGGCCGGAGGACAACCGATTGAGGTAGGTGTGAACGGCCGGAGTGCCGAAACCTTCGTAGTCGGTCACCATCACCGCCCAGCCGCGTTTGATCATTCGTTGAACGAACAGCAGCTCGTACTCGAGGAACACGTCGAGCACGCGCTTCCAGTACAGGTAGTAGTTGAGTAGGCGTGACGGCGCGCACTGGTCGCCCTGGCCGTGAGTGCCCACCGCGAAGGCGACAAGCGGTCGTGGTCCCGGCCCTGGCCAATCCCCCTTGGGTTCGAGAAGAGTGCCGGTCACCGCGATCGGGTTCCCCCGAGCACCGGTACTGCGGTACATCACCCGCGTCGTCTTCGCCGGTAACGCTGCAGGAAAGTCGGCTGCATAGGGAATTCTCGATGGCTCCGTGCGCATCACGTCGCCCGGCTGACTCACGGTCAGCGGGTCGGGCGGCAGATAGAACCCGTCGCCGAAGCGATCATCGGCGAGCGCAATGCCCACGGAGGCGAACAACAGACCGACCGCGGTGACGACGGCGAATACCGCCCGTCGCCTGCGTTTCATCATGCTGCTGTCCCGGATTGCAGATCGCCATGCTGCGAGCGCGTGTGGGCCTGCATGGCCACGATGAGCGCATTCGCACAGGAGGACGCTGCTGCGGTGCGCTCGAGATTGCCGCCCACGGTCTCGGTGAGAATCGGCACGGTCGACGGCCCCGCCTCGTACGCTTTCAAGCGTGCGCCTCCTCTACGTTGCTGCTGCGTCGTGCACCCCGCGCACACATGCATTCACCGGCACAGGTGCATTTGCTGACGAAACCCGAGGGCAGCGCATCATCCCTGCGACGAGCAGCGGTCATCTTCATACGCAACACGGTGTCGGTCAGATGCTGAACCGCACTACCCCCGAAGGAGGGTGGCATGTCCTCGTGGGCTTCACCGTTTCGAGCGCGCGACAGCGACGTGCTGCGTGCCGAAATGCGATACCTCGCTGCGGAGCGATGCGTTCCTGTCCTCTTCGCCGGTGAAGTACGAGACGGCGAGATGGTGCTCACCGAGCATGTCGGAGTTCGCACTGCAGCGCTGCGGGGGCTGCTGATTCGACCGAAGGCGGGCCTGGGTGGGGCCAGCATGGTCGCGGGCCGACCGTTGTCGGTCGCCGACTACCGCAGGTCCTCGAGCATCACGCATGACTACGATGCACCGGTCGTGGTTGAGGGCATTCGCTCCGTGCTTGCAGTTCCAGTGATGGTCAACCGCACTGCTCGGGCCGTACTCTACGGCGCGAGCCGCGGCGGAGGACCGATCGCCGGCCGAGCCGCCGAGATGATGGTCGATGCTGCCGGCCGGCTTGCCACCGAACTCCGCGTCCGCGACGAGGTGGATGCGCGCTTGGCGATGCAGGCTGCCGTAGCGGCCAACTCTGCGACATCGACCGCCGACCCGGAACAGATCCGGGCAGTCTATGCCGAGTTAAGACAACTGGCGGCTGCGACCGCACCGGTGTCCAAGCACCGTTTGAAGCAAGTCGCCGAAAGTCTTCTTCGAGCCGTCAGCGATGACCACCTCGACGAAGCCCACCACGACGCCCCCCGGATCGCGTTGAGCCCCCGCGAGATCGATGTTCTGACACTGGTCAGCCTCGGCTGCACCAATCAGCAGGCAGCCGAACACCTGTCGTTGCGGACGCAAACAGTGAAAGGGTATCTCCGCAATGCATCAGCGAAGTTGGGGGCGAGCAGTCGGCATGGTGCAGTCGTGATGGCACGCCGGCTCGGTCTGATCCCCTGATGCTCGTTGGGACCCTGCGCGCATCGCCACGACCATGTCGGTTTTCCGCCAGTGATGTCGGTGGCGACGTGTAAGAGTCGAGATGTGCACGAGGATTTCGAGCGGTGCCTGAGGGCGGTGCAGTCGAAGGACGCCCGCTTCGACGGCTGGTTCGTCACCGCCGTGCTGACCACCGGGATCTACTGCCGGCCGAGTTGTCCGGTGCGTCCGCCGTTCGCCCGCAACATGCGCTTCTACCCCACCGCGGCCGCGGCGCAGGCCGCCGGCTTCCGCGCGTGCAAGCGTTGTCGTCCTGACGCCTCACCGGGGTCACCGGAGTGGAACGTCCGCGGGGACGTGGTGGCTCGGGCGATGCGGCTGATAGCCGACGGCACCGTCGACCGCGACGGGGTCACCGGCCTCGCCGCACGACTCGGCTACACCACCCGTCAGCTGCAACGCATCCTGCAGGCAGAGGTCGGCGCCAATCCGCTGGCCCTTGCCAGGGCGCAGCGCACCCAGACCGCCCGCGTCCTGATCGAGACCACGGACCTGCCGTTCAGCGATGTCGCCTTCGCTGCTGGGTTCGCCAGCATCCGACAGTTCAACGACACCGTCCGCGCCGTCTGCGACCTCACGCCCACGGCGCTGCGGCTGCGGGCGAGCGCACGATTCGGCCGGACGCCCGCAGCGCCCGGTGCGATGTCCCTGCGGCTACCGGTGCGCACCCCGTTCGCCTTCGAGGGACTGTTCGGGCATCTGGCGGCGAGCGCGATCCCGGGGGTCGAGGAGGTGCGCAACGGCGCCTACCGCCGCACCCTGCGATTGCCGTCGGGCTGCGGGATCGTATCGCTCACACCGCATCCCGACCACGTCCGGTGCGATCTCGTACTCGATGACCTGCGCGACCTGTCCACGGCGATCGCCCGCTGCAGGCGACTGCTCGACCTCGATGCCGATCCTGAAGCGGTGATCGATGCGTTGAGCGCCGACGAGCGGCTCCGTGCGCTCGTGGCGAAGGCACCGGGACAACGCATCCCTCGCACGGTAGACGAGGCGGAGTTGGCCATCCGGGTGGTGCTCGGTCAGCAGGTCTCGGTGAAGGCCGCCGGTACGCACGCCGCCCGTATCGTCGCCCGGCACGGCAGGACGGTGGAAGACCCGGGCGGCGGCCTGACCCACGTGTTCCCCGGCGTCGATGACCTGGCCGATCTCGACCCGGCGCACATGGCGTTCCCGACGGCGCGACGACGGTCGCTGCTCGGCATGGTCAACGCCCTCGCCGAGGGCGCCGTCACGCTCGACGCGGGTTGCGACTGGGTCCTTGCCCGCGAGGCACTGCTCGCCCTCCCGGGGATCGGGCCGTGGACCGCCGAGGTGATCGCGATGCGCGGCCTCGGCGATCCCGACGCCTTCCCGGCCAGCGACCTCGGCGTCCGTCTGGCGGCGGAGAAGCTGGGTCTGCCCGGCGATCCGAAGCCCCTCATTGAATACAGCAGCCGCTGGCGGCCATGGCGCGCATACGCCACCCAGCACCTGTGGACGTCACTCGACCACGCCGTCAACCAGTGGCCCCCGAAGGAGAAGGCATCATGACCGTGCGTTTCCGCACCGTGGACAGTCCCGTCGGCCTGCTGACCCTCGCCGGCGTCGATGGACGACTCCGGCATCTACGCATGGTCGACCAGACCTACGAACCCGACAGAAACGGCTGGGAGATCGACGACGAAGCCTTTCCCGATGCGGTCGGCCAGCTCGAGGCCTACTTCGCCGGGGATCGCATCGACTTCGACCTCGATCTCGATCTGGTCGGGACGGCGTTTCAGCGGCATGTCTGGGAAGCGCTGCTGACCATTCCGTATGGGGAAACCAGAACCTACGGAGAAATCGCGCGCGAGATCGGCTCACCGGGCGCATTCCGGGCGGTCGGCCTGGCCAATGGACACAATCCGGTCGGCATCATCGTGCCCTGTCACCGTGTCATCGGTTCGAATGGCAGCCTCACCGGATATGGCGGCGGACTCGCCAAGAAAAGGGCCCTGCTCGATCTGGAAAAGCGTCGCGCCGTGCCGGCATTGTTCGAATAACTCTGCGATTATAGCGGCAATTGCCGAACAGCTGTTTCGGTATCCAGAAACACAAATGCCCCGGCCCCCCGATCGAAATCGGAGGGCCGGGGACTTAATGTGTGTTCGGCGGTGTCCTACTTTTCCACCCGGAGGGGTAGTATCATCGGCGCTGGT
>NZ_JAPZPY010000020.1:0-41869 GCF_027529605.1 Mycobacterium hippophais
CGACCGCGCGCCCGTCATGCCCCACAACCCGTCGCGGTCGATCTCGGCGACGATCTCCACCAGCCGCCCGTCGATCGCATTGCGCTGACCGCACAGCTCCGCGATCTCATCGAACAACACCGCCAGCCGATCCTTCGGCCTCACCGAAGAAGCGAAAGACGTTGCGCTCGAGGACATGACCCCATCATCGCAGAGGGGTACGACACGTTTTCATCGCCGACAGCTTCGCGCTACCGGCTGATGGTGCGCGCCGTCGTGACCGTCGTGAGCTTGTCCGGGTTGGCGATCGCGTAGAGGTTCGTGATCCGGCCGTCGGCGATCTCGAGGGCGAGCACGGCCTCCAGCCGGTCGTCGCTGTAGACGGCGACGGCGGGCGCACCGTTGGCCGTGACGACCCCGGTCCGCAGCGTCGCCAGGCCACGGCGGAACGGGCCGACGATGAGCGGCACCAACCGGTCGACGCCGGTGATCGGCTTGCGGGCGGCGCCCACCCGGCCGCCGCCATCGGCGGTCCAGGTGACATCGGGCGCAAGCAGCCTCATCAGTTCGTCCACGTCGCCGGTGGTTGCCGCGGCGAGGAACTGCTCGGTGATCCTGGTGGTCTGCTCGGGGTCGACGCGGTCGAACCGCTTGCGGCGCGCCCGCACGTGTTCGCGCGCCCGGTGCGCCACCTGGCGCACCGCCACCTCGGATTTGCCTACGGCTTCGGCGATCTCGCGGTACTCGAAGTCGAACACCTCGCGCAGCACGAACACCGCCCGCTCGTCGGGGGTGAGCGTCTCGAGCAGCACGAGCATCGCCATCGACACCGATTCGGCGAGCACCACGTCGGTCGACGCGTCGCGGTCGTCGAGCAGCAGCGGCTCGGGCAGCCACGGTCCGACGTAGTCCTCGCGGCGACGGGCACCGGACCGCAGCGCCTTGAGTGCCTGACGTGTGACCAGTTGCGCCAGATAGGCTTTCGTGTCGCGAACCGTCGCGAGGTCGACGTCGGCCCAGCGCAGGTAGCTGTCCTGCAGCACGTCGTCGGCTTCGGTCGCCGAGCCGAGCAGCTGGTAGGCGATGGTGAACAGCAGCGGCCGCAGCAGGCTGAACCGTTCGGCGTGGTCGGTCACGACGGCACCGCCTGCACCGGCGGATCCACCAGTTCGGGTCGCGTCCGGGCCTTCGGCCACACCGTCGACCCGGGCTTGCGCGCTTCGCGGCGCAGGCCCCACAGCGTGCCCTTGGTGACCGCCTCCTTGACCGCCCCTGCGGCACGGCTGCCGATCCCGCCGCCGAGGTGGAAGTTCACCGGCGTGTCGTCCCTGCGGGTGGGCTGGAACACCGCGGCCCGCCGGCCCAGCCCGACGTTCGTCACCGTCCACATCAGGCTCAGGGGCGCCGGCCGATCGCCGGCGATCCGGCGCAGCACGGTGTCGGCGGCGGTGGCCGCCGTGGGCCCAGCGGCATAGCAACTCATCCGCAGTGGCCGTCCCGACGGTGCGGCCGCGTCCCCTGCCGCCAGCACACGGTCGTCGTCCACGCTGGTCAGTGTCTCGTCGGTGAGCAGACGGCCGAGCGGGTCGGTGCGCAGCCCGCTGCGGGCGGCCAGGTCGGGCACCCCGAAGCCGGCCGTCCACACGGTGATCGCGCTCGGGTGCACGGTGCCGTCGGCGAAGACCACGGCGTCGCGCCGGACCTCGGTGACGACGGCTGACTCGATCACTCGCACACCGTTGGCGGCGAACCACGCCGCCACCGACCGCCTTGCCGGTGCGGAGAACGACGGAGCCAGCCGTCCACCGCCGACGAGTGTGACGGCGTGACCGCTCTCGGCGAGCTCGGCGGCGGTCTCGATGCCGGTCAACCCCGCGCCGACGACTGTCACCGGAGCGTTCGGCCCGACGGTGTCGAGGGCGGCCCGCAGTCGCGTGGCATGCTCGAATTCTGCGACGGCGTAGGCATGTTCGGCCGCTCCGGGCACCGACGGCGGCAGCGCCGCTGTGCTGCCGACGGCGTAGATGACGTAGTCGTAGTGCAGCGCACCGCCCGATGCCAGTCGCACCACGCGGTCCGCGGTGTCGATGCGGATGACGCTGTCGACCACCAGCCTCACCCTGTCGCCGAGCAGCGTGTCGTAGTCGGCGGTCGCGTCACCGGTGCGGGTCGCGAACTGGTGCAGCCGCAGCCGCTGGACGAATTCGGGTCGGGCGTTGACGAGGCTGATCTCGAGGTCGGGATTCTGCTGCAGACGGTTGGCGGCAAGGGTTCCTGCGTAGCCACCGCCGATGACGACGGCGTGGATGCGGTTCTCGCTCATCTGGGTCTCCTGTTCCGGGGGATGTCCTCGAGATCCCGGCGGACGCCCGTTCGTGACAGGACAGAGGGAATTGTGACCTACGCCACATGCCGCGCGGCGCCGAGGGTCAGGTCGCGGATCGCTCGCGCGGCGGCCGCGGGACGAACCGGGAGACCCGCTCGACGACGGCGGCGTAGTCGGGCCGCCGCGCCAGGCTGCGCTCCTCCATCATCGGGATGCTGGCGCCGAGGAACATCGCGAGGATCGCCGCGGCGCCGATGATCTGCCACCACCAATCGCCGGGGGCGGCGGCGATGCCGAACAGCGCGAGCGACACCCAGAAGGCGAACTCGCCGAAGTAGTTCGGGTGCCGCGACCAGCTCCACAGTCCGCGGTCCATCACCTCGCCGGGCCGCCGCGCCGCGACGAACCGGTGCATCTGCGCATCGGCGGCGAACTCGAGCGCGACCGCCGCGAGACCCACGACGAACGCCGCCCACGCCAGCCAGGTCAGTCCCGCCCCCGGGCGGGTCACCGCGACGTAGACCGGCACCATGCCGAGGAACACCTGGATCGTCGGGATGAGGTGGATGGCGAACAGGTCGGCGGCCCATTCCCACCGGCCGGCGCGCTCCTTGAACATCGGATAGCGCCAGTCCTCGTGGTGCAGACCGGGAAACGCGTAGACCCAGTTACCGGTCAGCCGTATCGCCCAGACTGCCACGACGATCGCCACCAGGGCGCACCGCAGCGTGTCGGGGGCGGGCGCCGCGATCCACCAGTACGCCAGCAGCAGAGGCGGGATCACGCTCCAGAAGGCGTCGTAGAAGCTGGAGTTCCGGTAGATCCGGCTGAAGCCGAAGATCACCAGGGTGGCCAGCACGTCGGCGATGAGGGCGTCCAGCCAGAGCCGGCCGGTGCCGGGACCCCAGAGCAGGTAGGCCACCGCGACGGCGACGGCCACCACGTAGGCGGCCGTGACGATCGCCAGCGACCGCCCTCTGGTGTACGCGGCTGACGTCACTGTCGACCTCCGTCGGCAAGAAAGCGCTCGCGGAGCCCGAGCGCAGCCCTGACTATAGATTCATGATCGAGCCGGGGCCGCCGTGGAGCCTGCCGACCCTGCTCGCCTTCCGCTTCGGCAGCTGCTACTTCGGGGCGTTCGGCCTGGCGCTCGGCATCGGTCTGGTGCCGGTGGTGCTCGCGGGCGTCGGCATCGAGGGTCCCTGGTCGGCGATGCGCGCAGCGGTCACGGTGATGCGACCGCCGATCGAGTGGACCGGCACCCATCTCCTGGGCCTGCACGTGCAGGGCACCCAGGTCGGCAGTGACAGCGCATTCCAGTGGTCGGCGATCGTTCTGATCGCCGCACTCGCCGCGGTGGCGACGGCGGTGTGGTCGGTGCTCGACGGGCGCCGCAGGCGCTACGACCGGCTGCACACCTGGGTGTGGACGGTCCTTCGGCTCATGCTCGCCGCGGGAATGTTCTATTTCGGGATGGCGAAGCTGATCCCGACGCAGATGCCGTTCGTGCTGAACCGGCTGGTCGAGCCGTACGGGAACTTCAGTCCGACGGGTGCACTGTGGGCGCAGGTCGGCATCTCCCAGCCCTACCAGATGATGCTCGGCGCGGCCGAGGTTCTCGGCGGGCTGCTCCTGCTGCTCCCGCGGACGGCCGTTGCCGGTGCGCTGGTGTGTGCGTTCGACCTCACCCAGGTGTTCATCCTGAACATGACCTACGACATCCGGCTGAAGTCGGTGTCGTCGCAGTTGCTGCTGCTGAGCCTGTTCCTGCTCGCCCCGCACGCCCGCCGGCTGTTCGCGGCGCTGTTCACCGACCGGGCCGTCGCGGCCGCCGACGCGACACCCCTGTTCGACGGCCGCCGGGCGAACCGCACGGCCCTGGTGGCGCAGGTGCTGGTCGGGGTGATGCTGCTGGCCGCGTTCGGCGGGCAGGGCTGGCGGCAGTTCACCCGGCCGACGCCGAACCTCTACGGCATCTGGCAGGTCGACGGGTTCTCCGCCGAGGGTTACCGCCGCGACCCGTTGCTGACCGACGAATTGCGCTGGCGGCGGGTCATCTTCGACCGGCCGTTCCTGATGTCGGATCCGGTGATGGTGACCGTGCAGCACATGGACGACTCGTTCGAGGTGTTCGGCGGGACCATCGACGCGCGCACCCACTTCATCGATCTGACCAACCGGATCGAACTCGGGTCCTACGAGGAGACACCGGCGACGATCAGGCTGAGCTACTGGTGGCCCGATGCGGGCAGCACCGACAGGATCGTGATCGACGGCGAGGATTTCGCGGGTCACCGCATCCACGCGTGGTTCACCCGGATGGATCCGGCGACGTTCCCACTCGTCGAACGGGGCTTCAATTGGATCCAGGAGCAGCCCTACAATCGCTGACTATTCGCCGGCCGAATCGGGAATAAAATCGTCGGCCCGTAACGTGCTGTCGCGGTGGCACTCCCACGCCATGACCTGGAGCGCGGACGGGGTTACGCTGAGTCGGTGAGCAGTCAGCGGGTGCCCGGCGGGGTGGTGCACGAGCTGCCCGCGGACCTGCGCGCGGCATTGGTCGACGACGCCACCGCGCTCGCCGCGTGGAAGGACATCACGCCGCTGGCACGCAACGAGTTCATCTGCTGGGTGGAGGACGCCAAGCAGAAGACGACACGGGAACGCCGCATCCGGCGCACCCGGGAGGAACTGGAGGAGGGCCAGCGCCGGCCCTGCTGTTGGCCGGGGTGCAAACACCGTGAGCGCACCGGCAGTTAGGCAACTTCGAGATCAGGCGGTCGGGATGAGAAGAGTTGGTCGTTGGTTCGCTGCCCTGGTGCCCGCTGTGACGGCGGTCGCGGGTTCGGTCGTGGTCGCCGCTCCGGCGAGCGCGGCGCCGTGTCCCGACGTGGAGGTGATCTTCGCGCGGGGCACGTTCGAACCGGCCGGCGTGGGCGGCGTCGGGCAGGCGTTCGTTGATGCGCTGCGCGCGAAGACGCCCGGTAAGTCGGTCGAGGTCTACCCGGTGAACTATCCGGCGTCGCTGGACTTCGCCACGGCAGCGGACGGCGTCATCGACGCCAGCAACCGGGTGCGCGCCACGGCGGCGAACTGTCCGGACACCGAGATCGTGCTCGGCGGCTACTCGCAGGGCGCCGCGGTGGCCGCCTACATCACCGAGGACGCCGTCCCCGAGGGCTACACACCGCCGCCCGGGATGACCGGACCGATGGGGCCCGAGGTGGCCGATCGCGTCGCCGCGGTGACGCTGTTCGGGAAGCCCTCGAGCGGTTTCCTGCAGATGATCTACACGGGCGCGCCGCCGATCAACGTCGGCTCGCGGTACGTGTCGAAGACCCTCGACCTGTGCGTCTTCGATGATCCCGTGTGCTCACCGGGCGGCGGGAACAACGGCGCTCACGGTGCCTACGTCGTGAACGGCATGGTGAACGAGGCGGCTGACTACGCGGTGGGCAAGTTGCCCGGCGGCGAATCCGAACCCGTGGAAACGGTGGCACAGGGCTAGCAATTTACTGCTAGCAGGTAGCCGTCACGGATGCCAGCGCCGATGTGCTGACACCCCGCGCGGGGGACTCTTGTGCCGACCACGAGAGCCCCCCGTCGGAAGGACGGCCATGACCACCAGCGCCGCATCGAGAGCCACCGCCGTACCGCCGTTGTTCCGCAGACTCGCCGTCGGGGTGGCGGTGCTCGCCGCCGTGCTCGGACCGCAGGCGGCCGGGGTGGCCACCGCAGATCCGTCCTGCCCCGACGTCGAGGCGGTGTTCGCGCGCGGGACGTTCGAGGCGCCCGGTGTCGGGGCGACGGGTCAGGCGTTCGTCGACGCGCTCGATGCCCGTCTGCCCGGGCGCAGCGTCGAGGCCTACGGCGTCGACTACCCCGCGTCACTCGATTTCCAGGCGGCCGTGGGCGGCGTCGCCGACACCGCAGCCAAGGTCGAGGCGATCGCGGCGACCTGTCCGGACACCAGGATCGTGCTCGGCGGCTACTCCCAGGGCGCGGCGGTGGCCGCCTACACGACCGCGGACAGCGTGCCCGCGGGAGTCGTCCTGCCGTCCGGCCTCACTGGACCGCTGCCGGCCTCGGTCGCTCCCCACGTCGCGGCGGTGGTGCTGTTCGGTCTGCCCGACAGCTGGTTCCTGGGCCTCGTCGACCACAGCGCGCCGCCGATCACGATCGGCAACGCCTATGCGCCGAAGACCCTCCAGCTGTGCGCCGCCGGTGATCCGGTCTGCGCTCCGGGCGGGCTGGACCGGACCGCGCACAGCTCCTACAAGTCCAACGGGATGACCGAACAGGCCGCCGACTTCGCGGTGAATGCGCTGAACCTGCCCGCCCCGCAGGGCGACCCCGCCACGGTGCAGTGACGTCAGGTCGGCCGCGGACGGCCGGTCAGCGCACGGATCGTCCTGATCTCGTCGTGCCGATAGGGCCGGCCCGCGGGGTTCAGCAGGTCGTGGAACCACACCGGCGGGTCGGCCGGATACGGACGCTCCCAGGAATCCCACGGGAAGATCGTTTGGCTCCGCCCGGCCACCAGACCCCAGTTGAACGCCCCGACGTTGTGCCGCTTGGCGATCGGCAGGATGCCTTCGACGGTGCTGCCCATCGAACGGGCCAGGTACTCGGTGCACACGATCGGTCGACCGAGCGGCGCGAGTTCGCCGATCCGGCCCTCGAAGCCGGCCGGGTGGTCATAGCTGTGGAAGCTGATCACGTCGGAGTTGTCGAGCTGGATGGCCGAGATCGGGCTGCGGCGCAGCGGGTCCCGCCACTCGCCCTGCCAGACGCCACTCGTCAGGGGCTGGTCCGGGTCCACCGACCGCGCCCACCCGAACACCTGCGGTAGCAGCCCGGCGACGAGATCGAGCTTGTCCCTGCGTTCGACCAGGTGGTACTGCGGTGCCAGATTGTCCGGCTCGTTCCACAGGTCCCAGCCCAGGACACGGGCGTCGTTGCGGTACCGGCTCAGCACCGCCACGACGTAGTCGCGCATCACCCGCCGGTAGCCGGGGTCGCCGAGACGCTCGGCGCCGGGGCTCTGCACCCAGCCGGAGTTGTGCACGCCGGGCCGCGGCCCGCGCTGGCGGCCGGCCGCGGGGAACGGGTCCCAGCAGGAGTCGAAGAGGACGAAGAGCGGCTTGATGCGGTGGCGCGCCGCGATCGTCACGAAGTGTGACAGCCGGCGCTGGAAACCCGTCTTGTCCTGCGCCCACAGCTGATCGTGCAGGAACACCCGAGCGGTGTTGAAGCCGATCAGCCGGGCGGCGCGCAGCTCGGCGTCGATGCGACGCGGGTCGAAGGTGGCCGCACCGAACATCTCCAGCTGGTTGATCGCGTTCGAGGTGACGTAGTTCGCGCCGACGAGCCAGCCCTGCGCCCGGTACCAGCGGTGCGCGCGCTCGGCGGGCCACCTACCGGCCTGGGCGCCCGCCCGCGGGGGCTGGGTGAGCATCGCGCCCACTGCCAGCAGTGGAGGCAGCTTGAGCGCCGTCCGCCGGTGTACCCGGGGCGCGCGCAGTTCTGCGTTGAGGTGCTCTCGGGGGCCTGTCACTGGTCCTAATGGGTTGGTGTGGCCGTCGTCACATGAGCTGGCCCCCGCACAGCTGGACGACGAATTACTTTGGTGCACTGCGTCTTTGCGCTACACCACTGTGCATCGTTGCACCGGAAGGCGCCGTTACACCCCGGCGCCAGGCCAACACGCTACGGCAACGCCGCGGCGTCGGCATCCGCGCTGGACAGGCCGCCGGATCGGGCAAAGTTGGGATCGGTAGGCACGTCGTCGGCGTGTAATGGGCTCACTCGCCTGCCACCCGGTGGCACGCCGAAAGGACCTGTCATGAATCGAAAGCTCGTCGCAGGATTCGCCGCCGCCGCAGCCGTCACCGGCGGTCTCACCTTCGCCATGGTGGGGCCGTCGGCGGGCACGGCTCTCGCGGCGCCCTTCTGCTCGCCGTCGAACGCCAACACGCCGCCCTGCGCACCGCCCGAGGGCCCGCCGATGCAGTGCAACGCCCAGGGCATGTGCAGCCAGCTGTGGTGCCCCGGTTCGGGGATGGAGCCGATCCCGGACTGGGACATGAACGTGTGTCACAGCTTCTACTTCGACCCCAACGCCCCGTTGACGGAGCCTGTCATGATCGCCGGCCAGCCGCCCGGCCCGCCGGCGCCGCCGCGGCCGCCGTGCATCCCGTTCATCAACTGCCTGCCCGGGTTGACGCACCCGATCTAGGCGTTGCGTCTCAACCGGTCCCCGGCCGAGCCACGCCCCGTTACGATACGGCGCGTAGCGTATTTGGCCGAGGCCCGGGAAGGACATTGCATGCGGAGTCGGTATGCCGGCACCCCGTTCACCACCTCCACCGAGGACATCGCCGCGGCACTGGTCGACGTCAGCGTGCCGACCCTGCTGCTCAGCCTGGTGCACATCACCGGTGACACCCGCTACCTGGACGACTTCGCGCAGGCCGGCGTGTTCCTCAACGAGATCCAGGGCTTCATGTCCGAGGAGGACCGGGCCAGGGCCAGAGCGGCGGCACTCGAGGTGATCGTCGACTACCGCGACCGCGGCTGCCCCGAACCGGCGCCGCTGGATGCCGGCGTCGTCAAGCGGATGATGGACTGGGCCGCCTGCGAGCCGGTCGGCGAGGAGTACCTCCCGCTGATGTCCGAGGAACTGGACCTCGACGGCACCGATCCGCGCCGCCCGCAGGCGCTGGACCCCGACGCCGCATCGAAGGTCCCGGTGCTGGTGATCGGCTGCGGCGAGTCGGGCCTGCTGGCGGCGATCCGGCTCAAGCAGGCAGGCCTGCCCTTCACGGTGATCGAGAAGAACGCAGGCCCCGGCGGCACGTGGTGGGAGAACACCTACCCGGGTGCGCGGGTGGACGTGGCGAACCACTTCTACTGCTACAGCTTCGAACCGAGCAACGCGTGGAGCCACTACTTCGCCGAGCAGCCCGAACTGCGACGGTACTTCGCCGACGTGGCGGCCCGGCACGGCATCGCCGAGCAGGTGCGGTGGCGCACCGAGGTGGTCTCCGCCGAGTGGGACGACGACGGCGGCGTCTGGCGGGTGACACTGCGCGACGCAGACGGCGCCACGTCGACGGTGGCGGCGCGCGCCGTCATCAGCGCCGTCGGCCAGCTCAACCGGCCGCACATCCCCGACATCCCCGGCGCGGCGGAGTTCACCGGCCCGGCCTTCCACTCCGCCGCGTGGGATCACGGCGCCGACCTGACCGGCCGCCGGGTCGCGCTGATCGGCGCGGGCGCCAGCGGCTTCCAGATCGCGCCCGCGATCGCCGACGACGTCGCACACCTGACGGTCTTCCAGCGCACGGCGCAGTGGATGTTCCCGAATCCGATGTACCACGACCGCGTCGGCGACGGCACCCGGTGGGCGATGGAGCACCTGCCCTATTACAGCCGCTGGTACCGCTTCCTGGTGCTGTGGCCCGGCGCCGACAAGGGCCTCGACGCGGCGCGCGTTGATCCCGGCTACTCGCCGCAGGATCACGCGGTCAGCGAGATGAATGCGATGGCCCGGTTGATGTTCACCGACTGGATCACCACCCAGGTCGACGGTGACGCCGCGCTGCTGGAGAAGCTGCTGCCGGATTACCCGGCGACCGGGAAGCGCACCCTGCAGGACAACGGCAGCTGGATCCGGACGCTGCGCCGCGACCACGTCGACCTGGTCCGCACACCGATCGAACGGATCACCGCCACCGGTGTCGTCACCGCGGACGGGCAGGAGCACCCGGTCGACGTCATCGTGTACGCCACCGGCTTCCGCGCCACCGAGGTGCTGTGGCCGATGACGGTCACCGGTCGTGACGGCGCGGAGCTGCGCGAGGTGTGGGGTGAGCGGCCGTATGCGTACCGCGGGATCACCGTGCCGGGCTTCCCCAACTTCTTCCTCACCTACGGCCCCGGCACCCACCTGGCGCACGGCGGCAGCCTCATCCTCAACTCGGAATTGCAGATGCGCTACATCGGGCAGTGCGTGGCCAGGCTGGCCGACGGCGTGCATTCGATGGAGCCGACACCGGAGGCCACCGACGAGTGGCGGCGCCGCTCACAGGAGGCGATCCGGCAGACGGTGTGGGCACATCCCTCGATCGCCCACTCGTATTTCAAGAACTCGTTCGGCGAGATCCACACGGTCAGCCCGTGGAAGCTCCACGAGTACCACGCCGCGGTCCGGGAGCCGGTCTGGGACGATTTCGTGCTGCGGTCGGCCCCGGTGACCGCGGGTTCGGAGGCGGCGCGTCATGCGTAGCGTGATCATCGACGGGCCGGCGACGATCCGGGTGGACGATCGGCCCGACCCGGTGCTGCCCGGGCCCGACGGCGCGGTGGTCGCGGTGAGTGCGTCCGGCATCTGCGGATCCGACCTGCACTTCTACGAGGGCGACTACCCGATGTTCGAGCCGGTGGCGCTCGGCCACGAGGCCGTCGGCACCGTCGTCGACATCGGCCCCGACGTCCGGACGGTCCGGGTGGGGGACCGGGTGCTGGTGTCGTCGGTGGCAGGCTGCGGGCACTGCGCGGGTTGCGCGACGCTCGACCCGATCCGGTGTCACTCCGGCCCGCAGATCTTCGGCGCCGGGGTGCTCGGCGGCGCGCAGTCCGAACTGCTGGCCGTCCCGGCCGCCGACTTCCAGCTGCTCGCCGTCCCCGAGGGCATCGACGACGAGCAGGCGCTGCTGCTCACCGACAACCTGGCCACCGGCTGGGCCGCGGCCCAGCGCGCCGACTTCCCGGCCGGCGGCACGGTCGCCGTCATCGGCCTCGGCGCCGTCGGACTGTGTGCCGTGCGCAGCGCGCTCTTCCAGGGCGCGGCGACGGTCCTTGCGGTCGATCCGGTGCCGCAGCGCCGCGACCGCGCCGCGGCCATGGGGGCGACGCCGGTGGCGCCGTCGGCGACGGCTGCGGCGATGGAGCACTCCGGCGGCCGCGGCGTGGACGCCGTCATCGACGCGGTCGGCAACGACACCACGATGGCCGACGCGCTGACCGCGGTCCGCGCCGGCGGCACCGTGTCGGTGGTCGGCGTGCACGACCTTGCGCCGTTCCCCTTCCCGGCAACCATGGCCCTGCTGCGCAGCGTCACGCTGCGGATGACCACCGCGCCGGTGCAGCAGACCTGGCCGCAGTTGATCCCGCTGCTTCAGGCCGGCCGGCTTCGGGTGGACGGGATCTTCACCACCGAGCTGCCGCTGGACTCGGCCTCCGACGGCTACCGGGCTGTGGCCGCCCGGTCTGGTGACGTCGTCAAGGTGCTGCTGAGGACGTGAGCAGCGCTGCGGCGTGGGTACCGTCGACGGGGTGACTGACACTCCGGCCGACGTGGTCGAGAACGACGATCCCCCGCGCAGGTCCCGGCGCAGATGGCGCCGCCACGCCATCGTGGTCACCGTCATGCTGCTGCTGTTCGGTGTGCCCTGGTGGACACTGCTGGCGGCCGGAGCGGCGTGGCCGACGGCCGTGGTGGTGGCCGGCACGCTGACGTTCGCGGCGGCCTTCGCCGGGCTGCCGTTGCTGATGATGCTCGGGCACGGCCGCAGGCACCTCGACCGCGCGGCCGCCGCCGGTGACGCTCTGCTCGGCGCCGCGTGGGTGCTGTTCGTCTGGTCGGTGCTCGGCCACCTGATGGAGCTGGCGCTGGTGATCGCCGGTGTCGAGGATCCGGTGCGCTCGCGGGTGGTCGCCGCTGCGGTGGTGGCCGCGGTGGTGGTGCTGCTGGCGTGGGGTCACTTCGAGGCGATGCGGGTGCCCCGCGTGCGCGCCGTCGACGTCGGGATCGCCGGCCTGGGCGCCGGACTGGACGGTCTGCGGGTCGCGATGATCACCGACACCCACTACGGGCCGATCGACCGGGCGCGGTGGTCGGCGGCGGTGGTGGACCGGGTCAACGACCTGGACGCCGACGTGGTGTGTCACGTCGGCGACATAGCCGACGGAACCGTGGCGGTGCGCGAGGCGCAGGCGAGCCCGCTCGCGTCGGTGCGGGCGGCCTCGGCGCGGGTCTACGTCACGGGCAACCACGAGTACTTCAGCGAGGCGCAGGGCTGGCTCGACTACATGGAGTCCATCGGCTGGGCGGCCCTGCACAACCGGCACATCGTGGTCGATCGCGGCGGTGACCGGCTCGTCGTCGCCGGGGTGGACGACGCCACCGCGGCGGGCTCCGGTGTACACGGGCACGGCGCGAACCTGCAGGCCGCGCTCGAAGGCGCGGACCGCGCACTGCCGGTCCTGCTGCTGGCTCACCAGCCGAAGCAGGTGCCGCACGCGGTGCGTGCCGGCGTGGATCTGCAGATCTCGGGCCACACCCACGGCGGCCAGATCTGGCCGTTCAATTTCCTGGTCCGGCTGGACCAGCCGGTGGTGCAGGGACTGAGCAGGCACGGCGAGCGCACGCAGCTCTACACGAGCCGCGGCACCGGCTTCTGGGGTCCGCCGTTCCGGGTGTTCGCACCGAGCGAGATCACGCTGTTGACGCTGCGCAGGGCGTGACGGTCGAAACGTTTTTCTACTCCACTGCCGGGGTATCCCTGCGGCAACAGGCGTGTGCGCCGCGACGCTCACAAGTCAGTCGCGCCCACTGCCGCGGGTTCTCAGGCAGCGGGAACCGTTTGATCCTCTTCTTTCGCGGTTGGCCGTCTCACGGTCCGCTGCCTCACACCAAGGACGCCTCATGGCCATCACCGACGTCGCGCAGTATGCGCACCTGACCGAATCCGACATGGCGGAGCTCGGAGCCGAGCTCGACGCGATCCGCCTCGAGGTCGAAGAGTCTCTCGGCGCCCGCGACGCCGCCTACATCCACCGCACCATCGCCTTCCAGCGCACCCTGGAGATCGGTGGACGACTGCTCATCGCGGCGACCCGCTCCAAGAAGGGCTGGGCCGCCGGGGTCGCAGCGCTGGCTTTCGCGAAGAGCGTCGAGAACATGGAGATCAGCCACAACATCGGCCACGGCCAGTGGGACTGGATGAACGACCCCGAAATCCACTCCAACACGTGGGAATGGGACATGGCGGGCCCGTCGTCGCAATGGCGCTATTCCCACAACTACATCCACCACGTCTTCACCAACGTCCTCGACATGGACGAGGACCTGGGCTACGGCGTGATACGGATGACTCGCGACCAGCCGTGGGAACGCCGCCATCTGCTGCAGCCGCTGCGGAATCTCATTCTGGCCCTGGGGTTCGAGTGGGGCGTCGCCCAGCACGACCTGCACGCCGCGCAGGACCGCGCCACGACACAGTCCGAGAAGACCGCCCTCTCGCGCGCCGCGCGGCGGAAGGTCACCCGGCAGATGGTCAAGGACTACGTGGTGTTCCCGGCCTTGAGTTGGTCCCGGTGGCGCCGCACTCTCGGGGCGAACGTCGTCGCGAACATCGTCCGCAACCTGTGGGCCTACGTCGTGATCTTCTGCGGGCACTTTCCCGACGGCGCGGAGAAGTTCACCGCCGCGGTGCTGGAGGACGAGACCAAACCGGAGTGGTACCTCCGCCAGATGCTGGGTTCGGCGAACTTCGACGCCGGTCCCCTGCTGGCGTTCGCCAGCGGCAACCTCTGCTACCAGATCGAGCACCACCTCTTCCCGGATCTGCCCAGCAACCGCTACGCCGCGATCGCCACGCGCGTGCGGGCACTGTGCGAGCGCTTCGGCCTGCCGTACACCACCGGGTCGTTGCTGCACCAATACCTCGAGACGCTGCGCACCATTCACGTGCTCGCACTCCCGGACAGGCCTGCGCGGACCGACTACGACAAGATGGAACCGTCTGCGCATCAGGCGGTTCCGTGCGCCGTGTCGCCGATCGACGCCTGGGCGGGTGCGGTCCGGCCTGCGGGTCGACGGCGGCGTCGCGGATTCCGTTCGCAGAGTAGGCTTTACGACTCCGGCGTTGCCGTCCCTGCGGCATCGTGACTGCGACTATTTCTTCCCGCCCGACTTCTTCCCGCCCTTCTTGCCGCCCTTCTTGGACGCTCCGGGTGTGTTCGCGATGGCGGCCGCGCGTGACTTGCTCATGCCCTTCTTGCGCAGACCCTCGTACTGCTTGTCGTTCTTGACACTCGATCCGTGATCCTTCGCCATGAGACGCCTCCTCGAGAACCGTGAGCGGGGAGTACCCGCTCCGGCGGGACGTACTCGCCCCGGGCACCGGCTTCGCGACATACGGTCAGTCGGTGGACTTCGACGAATACCGCACCCATGACGCCACCTCACTCGCGAAGCTCGTCGCCGACGGCGACGTGACCCCGGCGGAGCTGCTGAGCCTCGCGCAGGAGCGGGCGGCCGCGGTGAATCCGCGGATCAACGCGATCGTGCGCGACGTTCCCGCCGACGCCAGGACGGCCGAAGAGCTGAGCGGGCCGTTCGCCGGCGTTCCGTTCCTCATCAAGGACCTGGCGCAGGACTATGCGGGCCTGCCCACCTCGGCCGGTTCCCGGGCGTGGATGTCGACGAACGCCACCGAGCACGCGACGATCGTGCAGCGCTGGATCGACGCCGGCCTGGTCATCTTCGGCAAGACCAACACCCCGGAGTTCGGGGCGAAAGGAATCACCGAACCCGTCGCCTGGGGTCCGGCCCGCAATCCGTGGGATCTGCAGCGCACGCCCGGCGGTTCGTCGGGCGGGTCGGCCGCTGCGGTCGCCGCAGGAATCGTGCCCTGCGCGGGCGCGAACGACGGCGGTGGCTCGATCCGCATCCCTGCGGCGTGCTGCGGACTGGTGGGACTGAAACCGGGCCGCGGGCTGACGCCGTCGGGGCCGGCGACAGGCGAGTCCATGCACGGCGCCGCCGTACAGGGCGTCGTGTCCCGCACCGTGCGCGACACGGCGGCGATGCTCGACGTCATCGCCGGCGGCGAGCCGGGCGGGCCGTTCGTTCCCGGCATGCCCGCCACGACGTTCGCGTCGTGCGTGGACGCGGAGCCCGGCGCCCTGCGCATCGGGGTGCGGGTGCCGTCGGCGATCAACCCGGCGCCGCACCCGGAGGCCTTCGCCGCTGTCGAGGCGACGGTGAAGAGCCTGACCGAGCTCGGCCACCACGTCGAGGAGTTGCCGCAGGCGCCGTTCGACGACGCCGAGCTCGCGCGTGACTTCCTGCTCACGTGGTTCGTCTACACCGCGTGGGAGCTCGACGACGCCAAGCGGCGAACGGGTGCTGGTGACGACAAGTTCGAGCGGGACACGCTGATCCTGGCCGCGCTAGGCCGGGCGACGAGCAGTGTCGACTACGTCGCGGCCGTGCAGCGGCGCCACGACCACACCCGCAGGCTGACGACGTACTTCGAGTCCTATGACCTGCTGCTGACACCGTCCCTGGCGACCCCGCCGCCGAAGATCGGCGAGTTCGAGCTCCCGCTGGCGGTGCAGAAGGGGGCCGACGTCCTGATCAGGACGCGCACCGCGCGGCTGCTGGGTCTCACCGGGATCGTCGACGACATGGTGGACAAGAACCTCGGCTGGGTGCCGTACACGCAGCTGGCGAATCTCACCGGCAGGCCCGCGATCACGCTGCCGCTGCACTGGACCGCCGACGGCCTGCCGCTCGGCGTGCAATTCGTCGCGCCGCTCTCCGGTGAATCCGTGCTGCTTCAACTGGCCGCCCAACTCGAGCGGGCGATGCCGTGGGCCGACCGGCTCGCCCTGGTCTGACCACTCGGTCACGCGTGACGCAGCACCAGCAGCTCGCCGGTCAGCGTGCCGTCGCCGAGTAGCCGCCCGATCGTCGCGCTCTGCCGTTCGGCCAGCTGCCAGGCCCGCTCGTGCCCGTGTCGCTCGGTGAGCGCATCGGTCACCGCGTCGACGCGCTCGTCCCAGTCGCTGGGGATGGCGGGCAGGTCGGCGGTGCTGAGCCGGTGCTCGACCTCGAGTGCGGCATCGGCCACCAGATCGCGCAGTGCGTCAGGCGTGGGGAAATGGTTGTCGGGGAGCTGGTCGCTCGCGATGGCGCCGTGGGCGACGAAGGCGAGCAGTCCGATCCGTCCCCCTGGCCGCACCACCCGCCGCAGTTCGCGCAGCAGTGCGAGCTGATCCGGAGTCGTGCAGAGCACGCCGAGCGACCAGGCGGCCTCGGCGCTCCCGTCGGCCACCGGCATCGCCGATCCGAGCGCGCGCAGCACCGGATGGTCGAACAGCCTGCGCGCCGCACGGCACGCCCCCGCTTCGGGTTCGATCAGCACGGGTCTGACCGAGTGTGACTGCGCCGCATAGGCGGCGGGGCCACCGACGCCCGCTCCGCAGTCCACCAGCAGGTCCCCCGGCGCCAGGCGCATGTGTTCGCAGAGCCAGTCCAGCGCCGCGGGGCTCCCGCTGCCCCGGCAGCCCGCGGGAACGTGGTACTCCGCTCCCAGCTTCACCGCCACCTGCGCCGTCCACTCGGCGACGGTGTCGAATTCGGCCTCCATCGCCTCGCTCACGTCAACTCCTCCCGGATTCGGCGGCCGACCTCGGCCTTGATCTCGGCGCCGGTGTGGCCGCCTGCGGCGGACGCAAGGCCCGAGATGTTCACGCCCTCGACGCCGTCGATGGCCAGCAGCGCCCTGGTCTCCGCGACGGCCGCGTCGATCCCGGCCGCGACCGGATCCGCCGCGCTGAGCACCTCTGCGACGACGTCCTGATCGAGGTCGAGTCCGGGCAGGCTCTGCAACACGGACGCGGACATGCTGTCGGTGAACACCGCGACCGCGGCGACCACCGGAATGGACAGTCCCGCCGATCGGGCCGACGCCATGAAGGCGGATACGTCGGCCGGAAAGGGCACGTGGTTGAGCACCGCGATGCTGGCGCCGGCCCGCTGCTTCTGCACCAGCCGCAGCGGCCGCGCGGCGATCGGCGGTGCGGTCGGTGTCTCCGGTACCGCCGCGACGGCGCCCGCCGCTGCCGCCAGCGCCACAAGCCGGGGGCCGTCGAGATCGAAGGTCTGGGTGACCTCGGGCCGCACGTCGTATCCGCGGCCGTCGCCGGTCACACACATCACGGTGGGCACGCCGATGGCGCACAGTCCGCGCAACTCCTGCTCGAGCACCACGCGGTTGCGGTCCCGGCACGACAGGGTGATCCACGGTGTCACCCCGGCGTCGAGCAGCAGGCGACCCATCAGCGTCGGCGGGAAATCGGGCTTGTTCTGATGCTCGCCGACCAGAACGGCGTCGGATGACGGCGCGAGAATCCTCGCCGTCGCGGCGATGTCGGCCTCGTCGAACGGGACGGCGCTGAAGTCGGTGAGCACCAGTGGGGCGCGGGCCGGTCGCGCAATGGGCCGCGGTCCGGACCAGGGCACCACATCGTCGAACGCGCACGGACCCGGCCGCATCTCGCACTGACCGTCGGGACGCACACCGCCGCAGGGCCCGAATTCCATCCGCTTGGGACAGTCCGGTTCCATCGACGACATCACCCCCCGCCTGTTCGGTCGTTCGCAGCCATGTACCCGGCCTGTCCCGCGGGCAAGCCTCGGACTCGGCGGGACGGAGAGCGGCCGGCAGGATTACCGGCCGCGCCGGAGGGTAAGTACGGGGCATGGCCGCTGACGACGCGCGAGGTGGTGATGGCTGAGCCCTGGTCCGGTGGCGACGACGCGGAGGGCGCCTGGCGCGAGGAACCCGCGTCGCTGTTCGCCTCCACGGCGCCGTTCTGCGACAGCGCGGTGGGGTGGTCGAGGGTCGACGGTGCCAGCCTCGCGCTGCTCTCCCCGGCGCCGAACAGCCGGAAGCTGGTGTTCGCGACCGACGCGCTCGCCCAGCGCATCGACGAACTGCAGTTCGCGCTGGGTGAGGGGCCGTGTCTGGAGTGCTACGGGACCGGCCTGCCGAGGTGTGTCACCGACCTGGCGCACGACGAGCGCTGGACGTTGTTCTGCCGCGAGGCGGTCGCGCTCGGTGTCGGTGCCGCCTTCAACTTCCCGGTGCGGCTGGGCGATCAGCCGGTGGGCGTGCTGGAGCTCTACCGGCGCGACGCAGGCCCGATGACCGTCGACGAATACGACGCGGCGCTCGGATGCGCGGCGGCCATCGGTGCGGTGATCGGCTCGACGTACGCCCGATGGACGCACCGGGTGGCCGACGACGAGGACCTCAACGGGGCGACGTTGACCGCGCTGACGGAGTCCGACCCCTTCACCAGGTCACAGGTGCACATCGCGGCGGGTGTGGTCGCCGAACGCCTGAGGGTGTCGGTGGGTGAGGCCCTGGTGCGGATGCGGGCGTTCGCGTTCGCCCGCGACCGGCGTATCACCGAGGTAGCCGATGATGTTGTGGGACATCGCGTCTCATGGCGAGACTGGCAGGACGAGCCGTCGGGAGGGGCCTGAGCCGGTGCGACGTGTCACCGCCGCCAGAACAGGTGGTGCGTGACGCCGCTCGGGCTGGGCACGATGTCATGGTGGAACCGGTCGTCGAGCTCGTCGGGTGAGTTCCACAGCCGGGTTCCGGCGCCGATCTGCACCTGGGCGACCGCCACGTGCAGGGTGTCGACGAGCCCGGCGTCGAGGAACTGCCGGATGGTGGTCGCCCCGCCGCCGAGCCGGACGTCTCTGCCCTGCGCCGCTTCCCTGGCCTTCTCGAGCACCACGGCCGGCTCGTCGTCGACGAAGTGGAACGTGGTGTCGGACAGTGCGAAGGACGGCCGCACGTGGTGGGTCATGACGAAGACCGGGGTGTGGAACGGCGGCTCGTCGCCCCACCAGCCCTGCCACTCGTGGTCGTGCCACGGCCCGCGCTGCGGCCCGAACTTGTTGCGGCCCATGATCTCGGCGCCGATGTTGTGGGCGAAGTCCCGGGTGAGGTAGTCGTCGAGGCCGCGACTGCCGCCGGGGTCCGTGCGGTTGGGCCAGCTCGCCGTCGCGCCTGCCCAGAACATCATGGCGCCGGGGTCGGCGTCGCCGAACGGGCGCTCCAAACTCTGGTTCTCACCCGCCCCGAAGCCGTCGCTGGAGACGGTGAAGTTCTGGACTTTGAGCAGCTGGGTCACGCGTTCTCCTCGGATTGCCGGACGGATGCACGGTAGACCTCGCCGGCCGGTGATACTCATCGGTTAACGCTTGGCAGTCGTTTGGGTCACGATGCGGCGCCGGCTCTGCCGCCGCCGGCAGAACCCGTGTTCAATCGGCCGGGCGGCCCGCGCACGGGCGGCGGAAGGTGGCGCCATGCAGGCGGTGGGACCGGCGCTGGTGTGGCTGCTGGTCGCGCTCGCGGTGCTCGCCACCACGCGCACGCTCGTCGGCGTGATGGCAGCCAGACGGAACAGGCGGCGTGCTCGCGGGTTCTTCGTGCTTGGATTCCTGTGCGGCGCGACAGCCACCGCGATGGTGGCGCGCGGGGGCCGCGGCCGTCAGGCGCTCGGCGTCGCCACCCGCCACGTCGTCGCGGCGCGGCGGGCCGGTGTCCTTCGCAGTGCCGACCGGGTTGCGGGCCGGGTCCTCACCGCCCTTGGCGATCCACGGCAGCGATGCGTTGCCGGAGCGCGGCGGCGCGGAGTGTGAGGTGGTTGCGCTCGGCGATGTTCTGCGCCCGGTCTGCCGCCACCACGTAGAGGTCGGCCGCCGTGGACAGGTCACCCGCCTTCTCGTGCAGGTAGGCGCTCGCCGCGGTGTGTCGCGGCAGGCCCGGGTCCAGGTCGGCGAGCGCGGCGAGCCCCGCATGCGGTCCGTCCGCCTCTCCCACGGCGACAGCGCGGTTGAGCCGCACCACGGGGCTGTCGGTGAGCGCGACGAGCTCGTCGTACCACTCGACGATCTGCGGCCAGTCGGTCTCGCCGGCGGTGGGCGCGTCGGCGTGCAGGGCCGCGATCGCGGCCTGGGCCTGATACTCCCCCAGTCGGTCTCGCGCCAGGGCGGCCTGCAGCACGGCCACCCCCTCGGCGATGAGGCCGCGCCGCCACAGGCCGCGATCCTGATCGGCCAGCGGTACCAGGCTGCCGTCGGCCCGGGTCCTGGCGGCGCGCCGGGCGTGGTGGAGCAGGAAGAGCGCGAGCAGTCCGGCGACCTCCGGGTCCTCGGTGGAGCCGGCCAGCTGCCGGGCCAGCCGGATCGCTTCCGCCGCGAGATCCACGTCACCGCTGTAGCCCTCGTTGAACACCAGGTAGAGCACCCGCAGCACGGTGCGCAGGTCGCCGGGGCGGTCGAGCCGGACGTCGGCGACGGTGCGTTTCGCGCGGCTGATGCGCTGGGCCATCGTCGCTTCCGGCACGAGGTAGGCCTGGGCAATCTGGCGGGTGGTCAGGCCGCCGACGGCGCGCAGCGTGAGCGCGACGGCGGACGCGGCGGTGAGGCCCGGGTGCGCGCACAGGAAGTAGAGCGCCAGCGTGTCGTCGGCGGTTTCGGCAGGCCCCGGTGGCGGCTCCTCGGACACCCGGGTCTCCCGGTCGCGCCGGGCGACGTCGGATCGGGCGAGGTCGAGGAAGCGGCGCCACGCGGTGGTGATCAGCCAGCCCTTGGGGTCTTCGGGTGGGCGGTCCGCCCACGTCTCGATGCCCTTGATCAGGGCTTCCTGGACGGCGTCCTCGGCGGTCGCGAAGTCCGCGCCGCGGTGCACGAGGACGGCCAGGACCTGGGGGATCAGATCCCGCAGCCGCGCCTCGTCCACCGTGCGCACGGCTAGTCGGCGGAGCCGGGGGCGGCGGACATGAACGGCCGCAACTCGAGCCACTCGTGGATCGGCCGGCCTCCCGCCCCGGGCGCCGCGGAGAGCTCGCCGGCCAGTTCGACCGCACGCTCGTAGGAGTCGACGTCGATGATCATGAAGCCCGCGATCAGGTCCTTCGTCTCGGCGAACGGCCCGTCGGTCACCGGCGGCTTTCCCTCGCCGTCGGAACGGACCCAGGCGCCGTCGGCCGCCAGCGCCTGGCTGTCGACGTACTCGCCGCTGTCCTTGAGCCGGTCGGCGAAGTCCTGCATGTACTGCATGTGCGCGTCGATCTCGGCGGGTGTCCACTGGTCCATCGGCACGTCGTTCACCGACGCGGGCGCACCCCGGTAATGCTTGAGGAACAGGTACTTGGCCATGAGTCTCTCCCTTCGACGTGGCGACCCTAGTCGGTCGCTCACCCCTGGGACGGAGCCGTCGGACCGTTCTCGACATCGGCGTCGTAGCTGCCCATGAACTCCATCGGCACGCCGCCCATGGTGCAGAAGAACAGGTCGACGCCGGGCACGTCACCGAAGAGCACCGTGACGTCGTCGGTCATGGTGCGGGCCCTGTCCTGCACGCTGCGGTAGTCGTCCGTGAGGAAGGACAGTGCGGCCAGCCCCTCGGGCGCCACCTCGCGCAGATGTGCGGGGACGTCGAGGACCTCGATCAGCCCGGCGTCGCCGCCGCCGAGCATCGTCACCTCGGCGCCGTCGGAGGGTGGCCAGCCCAACGTGGCCTGCAGCACCTCACCGGGAACGTGGAACGCACCCTGGATGTCCATCCCGACGACGTCGGTCAGGAAGCGGATGAAGGTGCCGGCGGCATGGCTGCGCATGACGACGTGGTGGAGCTGATTCGGCAACACGAACCTCCCGTGCGAGAGAGCCGGTCGGAGCGACGGGGCCCTCGCCATGCTAAGCGTCCGCTCAGCGCCGTGGTGGGTGTTTCGTCGCACCGATGACGACACTCGCCTCCGTGCAGCGTTTGTGCCGCGGCACAGGTGGTATCCCAGTCGCCATGTCAGATTCCGGTGTCAGCGACGAGCTGACAGGGGTCTTCGCGCGGATGTCTGGGGTGTTGCTGGACGAGGCCACCGTGGACAGCGCGCTGGAGACCGTGACCTCGCTGGCCGCCGACACCATCACGGGGAGTACCGGTTCCGGCATCACGCTCGTGGATGCCGCAGGACGGCGGATCACCTCCGCGGCCACCGACGATCTGGTGCGGCGCCTCGACGGGCTGCAGTACGAACTCGACGAGGGCCCGTGCCTGAGCGCCTGGCGCGAACGGGCGGTGCTGCGCTCGGGCACCGACGGCGTACGGGGACGGTGGCCGGAATGGACGCGGCGGGCGAGGGAGATGGGGCTGCGGTCCTATCTCAGCGCGCCTCTGATCAGTCGCGACGACGCCATCGGAGCCATGAAGGTCTACTCGACCACCGATGACGCCTTCGGGGCACGGGACGCCGACGTGCTGCGCCGCTTCGCCAGTCAGGCGGCGATCTTCGTGGCCAACGTCGTGACGGTCCGGGCGACCGAACAGCTCAGCGAGCGGCTGAAGCAGACGTTGCGCACGCGCGACCTGGTGGCGACGGCGCGCGGCATCGTGATGGTGCGTGACGGCGAAGATTCCGAGGGCGCCTTCCGGCAATTGGCCGAGCAGTCCCAGCGAAGCCGCAGACTGCTGCGCGACGTGGCCGCCGAGGTGGTCGCGTCACCCACCACCGCATGGCGGCCGCGCTGAAATGGCCGGCATCGGCGAGCTGCACAGGCGGTTCCACGGGCCGAGGCGGCCGAACTGACCCTCGATGAACTGTGGCTGCGGTACTTCAGCCTCGGCGGCCTGGCGGGTCGCTTCGAGGTGGACGCCTACGTCAACGGCGCGATCGCCATGCCGCCGGTGGAACACGACGTCCTGGCGCTCGCCATCAACGAACGGCTCGACGAGCTAGCGCCGCCGCGCGCGCCGTACAGCGAGGAGTTCACCGAACTCGGCGGTGCACCCGATGAATCCGGCGGAAAGTGGTGAACGGATCACCCTCGGGTCTCGATGACCCGCTGAGCCACCGTCACGAGTGGGGTGTTGCTCTCCTGTGACAGCCGGCGGAGCATGTCGAACGCGGCGACGTCATCCACACCGAAGCGCTCCATCACGATGCCCTTGGCCTGGCCGATACGGTCCCGCGTCGCCAGCGCCGACTTCAGTTCAGCGTCCTGCCTGCCCGCCATGATGGCGGATGCGGCGTGGGCGGCGAGCACGGTGCCGACCGTGACCGCCTCGGTGTCCCACACCGTCGGCTCGTATCCGAACAGGTTCAGCGCACCGGCCGTGCGCTCGGTCGTGTACAGCCGCAGCGACAGTCCGCTGAGCACGCCGATCTTCACCACGGCAGCCGAGTAGGCCGGCCACCGCGACTCTTCGCGGAAGTCGTCTGTGCGCACGATCGTCTCGTCGACCGCGGCACCGATGCAGGGTCCCTCCTGCAGGGTGTGCTGAAGTTCGTCCAGCTCGTGGGGCAGGCCCGTGGTGCCGGCGTGCGACTCGAACTTGCCGCCCTTGGCCACCAGCAGGATCCCGGCGGTGTCGGCGCCGGGGATCAGCTCGACCGCGGCGGTGGTCGTCTCGAGCAGAATCTCCTCGATCCCGCGAGGCGGCGCGACCGACCGCGCCAGCTCGGCCATCCGAACGGCCAGACCGTCACCTCGCGCCCCGGACACCGCACGAGGCTGCCCGCTGAGCGGAACTTCAAACGGACAACGTCCCGGCCGTTTGGGCCATCGTCGCGTGGCTGACCGAATCCGGTGAGCACCGCAATGCCTGTCCCGGTGGACGGGTGGAATCGCGAGGAGCGGGACGAGACGCAGACCCAGCGTCTCGACCGCAACTGGGCCTGCCTGCTCCAGGAGCTGCGCGTGGTGTTGACCGGTGTCCAGTTGCTCACCGGCTTTCTGCTCACTCTGCCGTTCCAGCAGCGATTCGCGACGCTCGACGAGAATCTGCACCTGTTATATCTCGCCACGGTGGGGTGTTCGATCGCCGCGACGGTGCTGCTCACCGCGCCCGTCGCGCTGCACCGACTCCTGTTCCGCAGGCACATGCTGAACCAGCTGGTCACCGTGTCCCATCGCCTGACGATGATCGGCCTGTTCCTGCTCGGCGCCGCGGTGTCGGGCGTCGCCACCATGATCTTCGAGGTGATCGCCGGCAGGCAGGCGGGTATGGCGGCGGGGCTGTTCACGGCGACGGCCTGGGTTGCGCTCTGGGTGGCGTTGCCGCTCATCGCGCGCAGAGGCACCGAGGCCGATGTGCTCCGGTGACGGGTCAGCGCCCGAGCATGGCGCCGACGCTGCCGGCGAATGCCGCGGTGGAGAAGCAGTTCGGCTCCGCGAACTCCTCGAAGGACAAGGACTGGTGCCAGCCGGCGTCGGCAGCTCCGCGCAGCAGTGACTTGCTCATGGCCACCGCATGGGCGGGCAGTTGTGCGACGCGTGTGCACCATTCGTCGGCCGCCTGCAGCAGCTGGTCGTGCTCGACCACTTCCTGCACCAACCCGAGCTCGCGTGCGGTCTGCGCGTCGATGTGTTCGCCGCGCAGGAAGAACGCCAGCGCGCCCTGGTAGCCGAGCCGGCGGGTGAGCGCCCAGCTCGTGCCGACCTCCGGGATCAGTCCCAGCCGCCCGAAGGCAGGCACCAGCACCGCCCGCTCGCTGGCGATGACGACGTCGCACGTCAGGGCCCAGGCCAGTCCGACGCCCGCGGCAGGCCCGTTGAGCGCCGCGACGAAGATGGTGTCCGATCCCGCGATGGTCCTTGCGACACCGCCGAACTCGCGCCGGATCCACCGCCAGATGTCGGTGGTTCCCTCGTCGGCGTCGAGGTGGTCGATCGCGGTGCGCATCATCTGCAGATCGCCACCGGCACTGAAGCCGGGGTCGGCGCCGGTCAGCACGACGGTGCGGACGTCGACGTCGTCGGCCAGCGCCACCAGTGCGCGCCGCAACTGGCGGACCAGCGGTGCCGACAGCACGTTGAGGCGGTCCGGCTCGTCGAGGGTGATCACCGCGCGGTCACCGCGCCGGTCGACGTGCACCCGCGCCGGGGCCGAGGGATCGTCGCCCTCGGCGAGGATCTTCCGGTACAGCGAGTCTTCGGACATGGAGTTCACTCCTCTGCGTGCTGTCGCAGCGCCGCCCATGCGGCGGCGGCGAACGTCTCGGCGGTTCGGCTGGAGATCTTCGCGGCGGTGCCTGCCAGCCAGTACCTGCTGTACTCCTGCGCGGGCCCGAGCCACAGCGCTGAGGTGATCCCTGGTTGCATCGGGCCGAGCGCTCCGTAGGCGTGGTGGGGCCGCCACCAGTCACCGACGGCGGAGAAGAACCGGCGGTTGGCGTCCTGCAGTTCGGCGCTGTCGAGCCGATCCCCAAGCAGCAGTGCGGCTTCGGCACGATGCGCGACGACCCAGCGAAGGTGGTGGATGACGCCCGCCCGGATGCCGCCTTCGGCGGTCGGTTGCTTGACGAGCGCCTCGAGGAACCCGTCCTGGTACTCGCGGATCAGCTGCGCGAACACCGCCGCCGCCAGCGCCCGCTTGTCCGGGAAGTGGTGGTAGAGAGCGCCGACGCTGACCTCGGCCTCGCGCCGCACCTCGTCGAGGGTCGGCGACAACGCCCCGTCGGCGGCGAAGCGGCGACGGGCGGTGGTCAGCAACCGGTTCCGGGCTCCACCACCACTGCGCGTCGGCACGAGGATCACTCTAGTGTTACCGAGTAATCCTCTGTCAAGAGATCGGGCTCAGCGGTCGGTCGCCGACAGCGGGCGACGCTCGACGCCCCGTCCGGTGATCACCTTCGCGCTCACCACGGCGAGCCTGCCCAATCCGCGGTACGTCGACGGGTTGAACACCGTCGGCCACGTCGTACGCAGGCGGTTCTCGTCGACCGGCCTGCCGTCGAAGCGGTCGCGCAGCCACCGGAGCGCCATCGGGGCGGACAACGGGTGCAGCAGGATGTGCTCGCAGAACTTGTCGCGGTGATAGGTGACGTTCGTGCCTCCGGCGGCGTACGTGGCTGCCAGCCGGTCGATGTCGTCGACCGAGATGATGCGGTCGTGCACCGCCTGCACGATCAGCACAGGCATGGTGGGGGCGGCGATTCCGAGCCTGATGTTGTCGAAGACGTGCTGGACCTCCGGCATCTGCAGGATCTCCTCGAGCGGATGGTCCAGCAGGCCGGCCATATCCTGCTTCCTCAGCCGCACCACCGCCTGCGCGGTCGTCATCTTCGCGAGTTTCTCCATCAGCGCCCTGCCTTCGGCGCTGGCGTGCTGCTCGATGACACGCTTGAAGTCGGGATAGCTGTGCATCAGCGCGACGACCACCATGGTCGGCAGCCCGGAGAAGAACTTGCCGTTGAGGCGGTGATAGGTGCTGCCGAGGTCGCCGACCGGTGATCCGAGTACGGCGCCGACGACGTTGAGTTCCGGTGCGTAGCCGTCGTACATCTCGGCGGCCCACGCGGCGGCCAGCCCGCCACCGGAGTATCCCCACAGGCCGATCGGTGCCGACGCGGAGAGGCCGAGCGGTTCGAAGCTCAGTGCCGCACGGAGACCGTCGAGCACGCAGTATCCGGGCTCGAAGGGAGCGCCGAACACGCCGTGGGGTCCGCCGTGGTCCGGTATCGACACCGCCCAGCCCTCGGCGAGCGCGGCGACGATCAGCAGCAGCTCGAACTGCGCCAGCGCGCCGGCCGCCTTGGCCCGCCGCCGCAGTGCGTAGGACGGGAAGCAGCGGCCCGTCACGGCGTCGATGGCGCACTGGTAGGACAGGATCGGGCAGGCTGTGCCGGGTGTCCGCTCCGACGGTGTCAGCACGGTGGTGACGGTGGTCGACGCGCCGTCGTCAAGGTCGGTGGTCCGGTACAGCAGTTGGGTGGCGGTGAAGCGCTGCGGGATCACACCGAGGAACGCCAACTGCACGTCGCGGGACCGCAGCACCGTGCCGGGCGCGGTCCGCTCGAATCCAGGCGGCGGTTGGTAGAACGGGTCGTCACCGGGCAGCACCGGGCGAGCCCCGGCGCGGAGCTCCTCGTGCGGCGCGGACCACTCGGCACCATCCTCGGCAAATCCCGGGCGCTCCATCGTCATACGGTATCCCCTCCGAGCAGGCCGCAGTTTGGGATCGGTAGCTGCTCGACACGACTTCACTTGCCGTCATGGCGACGCCGCAGCGGCGCGCACGACGAAAGGAAGCAAACGATGAACATCATCCCCACCCGCGTCCAGGAGCAGGTCGACCGCGTGGAGCGCACCCCGAGCCTGGTGCTCGGCATCTTCGCCGGCATGACCGCGCTGTGGTCGCTCTACCGCGTGTTCTGGCTGCTGTACTCGGCGTCGGTGCTCTCTGGTGTCGGATTCTCGGCGGCGTCGCTGATCTTCTCCGCGGTGATCTGGGTCGCGGTGGGCGTCGGTGCGGCGGTGGTGTCCGCCGCATTCCTCATCCGGTACTCCAAGCAGGCCTGACGTCGCGCAACACAGAGAACGGGTCGCTGTTACACAGCGACCCGTTCTGCGTCCTACGGCGATTACTTCTGCGCGGTGTCGCCGGAATCGTCCGCCGGAAGCGCCTCGGCGCCGGGCGTTGCAGGTGCGAGCACCTCGTCCTCGGCGGCCTCGGTCGCGGGTGTGGTGGGTTCCTGAGACGTCATTCGCTGCGCTCCTTGTCGGTGGTCGGTCCGTGCAGCAGTACCCGGTGGAGTCCGCGGGCAATCTCTGCAAGATCGGTGGGGCGCATTCGGGTTCGACTCCAGAGATTGGGTAGTCCCTCTACGCGCTGCCCAACTTCACGGGCGGTCGCGACCACAGGGAGAGACACGATGTACCTACACACACAGCAACTGATCAACGAGATCGCCGTTGACGAGCCCGATCCCGCCGCGGCGAACGCGTTGCAGGAGGGCCTCGGTGGCCAGTTCGGCGAGATGCGCACGATGATGCAGTACCTGTTCCAGAGCATGAACTTCCGCGGCGACGTGACGGCCAAGCCCTACAAGGACCTGCTGCAGGGGGTGGGCACCGAGGAGATCAGCCATGTGGAGCTGATCGGCACCACCATTTCGCGGTTGCTCGACGGCTCACCGGAGTACAAGGGCAAGCCGACCGATCCGGTGGACAAGCCGGGCGCCAAGGGCGCGACGCCGCTGAAGATCGCACTGGATCACAGCAACATCCATCACTATCTGGTCGGCGCCCAGGGCGCGATGCCCGTCGACGCGGCAGGCAACCCCTGGCTGGGGTCCTATGTGTACAACAGCGGGAACCTGGTGCTCGACCTCCTCTACAACCTGATGCTCGAGTCGACCGGGCGGCTGCAGAAGTGCCGCATCTACGAGATGACGGCCAACAAGACGGCGCGCTCGACGATCTCGTACCTCATCGTGCGCGACCAGGCGCACGAGAACGCCTTCGCCAAGGCGCTGGAGAGTCTCGGCGTCAACTGGGGTGCCGTGCTGCCCATCCCGAAGACCAATGCCGAGCAGTTCCCCGAGGTGAAGAAGCTGCTCGACCAGGGCCTGCAGAGTGTCCAGTTCACCTTCGACGCCGACGACGCGAGCCAGGCGGCGAAGCTCTACCGGGGCGCTTCGCCCTCGAACGACGGCACCGAATTGAGCACCGCCATGATGCCCGAGGGCTTCCCGATGACCATCGCACCGGAACGCCGCGAGGAGTTCGCGCCGGGCCTCGACAAGGAACTGCTGGCGCTGATCCAGGCGACCGCCGAGGTGGAGATCGACTCGATCGAGAAATCCTGACGGCTACGGGCGGCTAAGCGTCCGCGCGGGCGAACTGACCGAGTCGGTACTGCTCGACACACGACGCCCGCCGGACCTTGCCGCTCGTGGTGATCGGGATGGCACCGGGACCCACCAGGACCAGGTCGGCGACGCTGAGTCCGTGGTTGTTCGAGATCGCCGACGCCACCTCGCCCTTGAGCTGGTCGAGGTGCTCGGCCGCCTCGTCGTCGGTCGCACCACGCTTCCTGACTTCGACGATCACCACGAGTTTCTCGGTCTGGCTGTCCGGGACAGCGATCGCTGCGCAGCGGCCGCGCGAGATCTCCTGCACCGTGGCCTCGATGTCGTCCGGAGAATGGTTGCGGCCGTAGACGATCAGGAGATCTTTGATGCGGCCGATGATGAACATCTCGCCGTCGGACAGGAAGCCCGAGTCGCCGGTGCGCAGCCACGGGCCCTCGGGTGTACCTGCCGACGGCGACACGATCGATGCGCCGAAGGTCTTCGCGGTCTCCTCGGGTTTCTGCCAGTAACCCTTCGCGACGTTGTCGCCGTGCACCCAGATCTCACCGACGGTGCCGGCCGGGCACTCGGTGCCGGTGTCGGGATCGACGATGCGCACCATCGGCGACGTCGGTGTCCCATAGCTGACCAGCGGGGTGCCGCCTTTGTCCGCGCTGCGCTCGGCCTTGCCCGCCGTGAGCTTCTCCGATTCGAAGCGCACGATCGACGGCGGAGCGGTGGTGGTGTCGGTCGCCACGTACACGGTCGCCTCGGCCAGCCCGTAGGACGGCCTGATCACTGATGCGTCCAACCCCAGCGGCGTGAACCGCTGCGTGAACCGCTCGACGGTCGCGGGGTGCACCCGCTCGGCGCCGGTGGCGATGACCTGGACATCGGAGAGGTCGAGTCCGGCCATGTCGTCATCCGACGTCTTGCGCGCCGCCACCTCGAACGCGAAGTTCGGGCCAGCCGTATATGCCTTGGTGTTGCCGGCCGCCAACTGCATCCACCGGGCGGGCCGCTGCAGGAACGCCACCGGACTGGCCAGCACGGCGGGGATGCCCAACAGCACTGGTGCGCAGACGCCGAGGTACAGCCCCATGTCGTGGTAGAACGGCAGCCACGACACCACGGTTGTTCCGGGTGGCGCCGCGTTCCCATGGGCCGAGAAGTATCCCGCCGCCCACTGTCGAAAATTGGCCAGGATGTTGCTGTGTGACATCACGACGCCCGCCGGCGTACGGGTCGAACCGGACGTGTACTGCAGGAATGCGGTGTCCGGGAAGTCTTCCCGGCCTGCGCCTGAGCCCATCGGTCCGTCGAGATCCAGCGAGTCGATCTCGACGACGGCCGCCGCGGGCCCGTCCGCCCGCGGCGTTACGTAGTCTCCGACGGCGCCCGCGACCGCCGAGGTGGTGAGCACCACGGCCGGCGACGCGTCGATCATCACCGAGCTCACCCGCTCGTCGGTGGCGCCGCCCATGGGCACCGAGAGCGGGACCGCGATCTGGCCGGCCTGCAGAGCGCCGAGGAAGGCGACGACGTAATCCATCCCCTGTGGCGCGAGGATGACGGCGCGGTCGCCCTCAGATCCGCATTCCTCGAGACGGTTGGCGACATTCACTGTGCGCCGGTAGAGCTGTGACCACGACAGGCTTTCCGCGACGCCGTTCCAGTCCTTGTCGTAGTCGACGAACGTGAATGCCGTCTCGTTGGGCTGCAGGCTCGCACGCTCGAGCAGCACACTCGGAATAGAGGTCTCAGTCACGTGCACAACCTACCGCGGCGACTCTCCGGACACGCCGGAATGACGTTTGCTGGCTCACTTGGCACCACCTTCGTGGGTGTGACGGGCTCTATACGGTGCGGGACAGCCGGTTCGCGAGCAGTCCGGCGAATCTCGCCGGATCGTCGGGCACGTCGCCTTCCGCGAGAAGCGCAGTGCCGTAGAGCAATTCGGCGGTCTCGCCGAGGGAGGGGTCGTCGGCGCCGCGGCTCTGGTGCGCCTGCTGCAGGCCGGTGACGAGTGCGTGCTTCGGATTGAGTTCGAGGATGCGCTTCCCGACGGGTATCGCCTGGCCCGAAGCCTTGTACATGCGCGCGAGCGCCGGCGTGATGCCGAACGTGTCGGTGATCAGGCAGGCGGGCGACTCGGTGAGGCGCGTCGACAACCGCACCTCCCTGACGTGTTCGGCCAGCGTCTCCTTGAGCCAGGTCAGCAGGTCGGCGAAGTCCCGTTGCTGTTCCTCGCGCTCCTCTTCGTGCGCGGCCTTCTCGTCGTCGGAGTCGAGGTCGACCTCACCTTTGGCGACCGATTGCAGTGGTTTGCCGTCGAACTCGGCCACCGACCCGACCCACACCTCGTCGACCGGGTCGGTGAGCAGCAGCACCTCGTAGCCCTTGGCCTTGAACGCCTCGAGGTGCGGGGACTTCAGCAGTTGCTCCCGTGTTTGCCCGGTGGCGTAGAAGATCTGCTTCTGACCGTCCTTCATGCGCTCGACGTACGCGGCCAGCGTCGTGAGTTCGTCGTCGCTGTGTGTGGAGGCGAACGACGAGATGCGCAACAGCGTGTCCTGGTTGTCGACGTCCGACATCAGGCCCTCTTTGAGGACTGCGCCGAACTGCGCCCAGAGGGTGGCGTAGTCCTGCGGTCGCTCCGCCTGCACCGTCTTGATCGTCGAGAGGACCTTCTTGGTCAGCCGTCGACGGATCGCGGTGAGTTGCCGGTCCTGCTGCAGGATTTCGCGAGAGACGTTGAGCGACATGTCCTCCGCATCGACCACACCCTTGACGAAGCGCAGGTAGCCGGGAATCAGCTGGTCGCAGTCGGCCATGACGAAGACGCGCTTGACGTACAGCTGCACCCCGGTCCTGGCGTCCCGGGTGAACAGGTCGAACGGTGCGTGCGAGGGGATGAACAGCAGAGCCCGGTACTCGAAGGTGCCCTCTGCCTTCATCGCGATGACCTCGAGCGGGTCATCCCAGGCGTGCGCGACGTGCTTGTAGAACTCTTTGTATTCCTCTTCGGGGACCTCGTCTTTCGACTTCGTCCACAGCGCCTTCATCGAGTTGAGGGTCTGTGTCTCGACCGTGGTCTGTTCCTCTCCGCCCTCTTCCGGGGCGGGGGAACGCCGCTCGACCTGCATCCGGATGGGCCAGGCGATGAAGTCGGAGTACTTCTTCACCAGCTCCCGGATCTTCCACTCCGAGGTGTAGTCGTGCAGCTCGTCCTCGGCGTCTTCGGGCTTCAGGTGCAGCGTCACCGACGTGCCCTGCGGGGCGTCGTCGACGGATTCGACGGTGTAGGTGCCGTCACCGCTGGACACCCAGCGCGTTGCGGCGCCCTCGCCGGCCTTGCGGGTGAGCAGCACGACCTCGTCGGCCACCATGAACGTCGAGTAGAAACCGATGCCGAACTGGCCGATGAGCTCCTCGGAGGCGGCGGCGTTCTTGGCCTCCCGCAGCTTCCGGCGAACCTCCGCGGTGCCCGACTTCGCGAGGGTGCCGATCAGATCGACGACCTCGGCACGCGTCATACCGATGCCGTTGTCCCGAACGGTCAGCAGGCGTTGCTCCTTGTCCACCTCGAGCTCGATGTGGAGATCGGAGGTGTCAACGTCCAGGTCCTTGTTCCGCAGCGATTCCAGCCGCAGCTTGTCCAGCGCGTCGGAGGAGTTCGAGATCAGCTCGCGGAGGAAGGAGTCCTTGTTGGAGTAGACCGAGTGGATCATCAGATCCAGCAGTTGGCGCGCTTCTGCCTGAAATTCCAGCTGCTCGACGTGTGCGGTCATGTCAATCCTTCGACAACTCGATATCCCAATGCGGACAGCCCAGGAATAGTACCGAGGCGTCATCCGATCGACGTTTCGAGGGCTCGGATACAGTTTGCTCGCCGTTGCTCCGGACCGGGCCCGACCGCGCCGAGGCGCGCGCTTCATTCCACACGAAACCAGGATCAGCACTGGCAAACTGGTTTTCGTCCGGATGTCACCCCCGGTCGGCCATGATGGTCCCATGGTGAGCGAGGCACTCGACATCGACAACATGCCCCGCGGCGGCCCTGACGCCTCATGGCTGGACCGCCGATTGCAGACCGACCGCCTGGAGTATCTGGACCGCGACGACTCCGATGACCGGAAGCGACGCGTGATCCGGGCCCTGGACCGGGGTGAGAAGCGGCTGGGCCAGCACGACCTGATGGCCGGCATCGTGCTCGACGAGCTCCGCGGCGTACCCGATCCCCGGATCCTGGAGTTGGGCGCAGGCCACGGTGGACTGTCGCGGGCGATACTCGCCCTGCACCAGTCCGCCCGGGTGACGGTCACCGACATCGATGCCACCTCTGTGGCCGACATCGCCGCGGGCGATCTGGGCAGCCACCCGCGTGCCACGGTTCGCGAGATGGACGCGACCGAGATCGACAGCCCCGACCGGAGTTACGACCTCGTCGTCTTCGCGCAGTCCTTTCACCACCTGCCGCCGCGACCGGCGGCGCGGGTGTTCGCCGAGGGGACCCGCGTCGCCGACAAGCTGCTGATCATCGACCTGCCGCGGTTACCTCCGTGGCGGCACATCGTGCAGTCCCCTCTGCTGCTCCCGCTCGCGCTGATGTTCCCGGTGGTGCATGACGGATACATCAGCGCGTTGCGCGCCTACAGCCCCTCGGCATTGCGGACCCTGGCCCGCTACGCCGACCCCGCGATTCGTGTCGAAGTGCGTCGAAGTGCCTTCAATCTCCGCGGCCGATGGGAACTGGCGGTGGCCAGCCGCTGAGATGGGGCGACGTGAGCAACCTGGAGGCGGTCGGCCGTTGACCGGCTGTGGGTAGCGGTTTCGCGGAATCGGGAGGCTCTAGCAACTTTTCGCGCGCCGTTGTGCGACGGTTGGTGGATTGCGCGGATTCCGAGACAACTCCCCTGCTCGCAATTACCGTCTTTGCTGGCAGTAGCTTGCTGAGATATGGGAAACGTGGAGGAATGCCGTCGCGACATCCACTTCGGTTCCTGGTAGAAGTTGCAAGCGCAAGAGCTTCACTCCGGCCGCGGCAATGCCGTTGCCGGCGTTGACAAGGGGGGCAGATGGCTTCGGTAGACACCGGCCAGAATTCGCTGTCGGAATCGGATTCCACCGTTTTCGCGCGGTCTGGGGGGCCTCAGGCCGTCACCCCGATTGCCGTCATCGGAATGGCCTGCCGACTTCCGGGCGGAATCGACTCCCCTGAACGGCTCTGGGACGCACTGCTCCGAGGCGAGGACCTCGTCACGGAGATTCCCGCCGACCGGTGGGATGCCGACGATTACTACGACCCGGAGCCGGGTGTGCCGGGCCGGTCGGTGTCGAAATGGGGCGCCTTCCTCGACGACGTCGCCGGCTTCGATTCGGAGTTCTTCGGCATGGGTGACCGTGAAGCGACGGTCAGCGATCCGCAGCACCGGCTCCTCCTCGAGACCTCGTGGGAAGCCATGGAACATGCGGGCCTCAACCGGGAGGTACTGGCCCAGTCGGTGACCGGTGTCTACGTCGGACTGACCCACACCGACTATCAGTTGTTGGCCGCCGACGCCGGCGCCGTGGAGAAGCCGTACGGCTTCATCGCGAACAACCCCAGCTTGGCCTCCGGCCGCATCGCGTACGCCCTCGGGCTCCGCGGTCCCGCGCTGACGGTGGACACCGCGTGCTCCTCGGGTCTGACCGCCGTACACCTGGCCTGCCGCAGCCTGCACGAGGGCGAGAGCGACCTCTCCTTCGCAGGCGGTGTGACGCTGGCGCTGGACCCGCGCAAGTGGGCAGCGGGATCGGCTGAGGGAATGCTGTCCCCGACGGGACGCTGCCACGCCTTCGACGTGGCGGCCGACGGCTTCGTCGCCGGTGAGGGCTGCGCTGTCGTGCTGCTCAAACGGTTGTCGGATGCACAGCGTGACGGAGACCGGATCCTGGCCGTCATCCGCGGCACGGCGGCGAACCAGGACGGTCGCACCGTGAACATCGCCACTCCGTCGCGGACCGCGCAGGTGGCGGCCTACCGCGACGCGCTGGCCGCGGCAGGCGTCGACCCCACCAGCGTGGGCATGGTGGAGGCACACGGCACCGGGACCCCGACGGGCGATCCGATCGAATACGCAAGTCTCGCCGAGGTATACGGTATCGACGGTCCATGTGCGCTGGTGTCGTCGAAGACCAACTTCGGGCACACCCAGTCGGCGTCCGGCGCCATCGGGCTGGTGAAGACGGTGCTGTCACTGCAGGGTGGCGTCGTGCCCCAGAACCTCCACTTCGAACGTCTGCCCGACGCCATGGCGGACATCCCGACGAACCTCTTCGTGCCGCAGACGAATTCGCCGTGGCCGACCAACGGCCACACGCCCCGGCGTGCGGCGGTGTCCGCATACGGCGTCTCGGGGACCAACGTCCACGCGATCTTGGAGCAGGCTCCCGAGAGTCAGGAGAAGTCCGCGGAGCCGGCGGGCACCGCTCCGCGGCTCTTCGCACTGTCCTCTACCTCGGCCGACGAATTGAGGCGCACCGCAACCCGGCTCGCCGACTGGGTCGAGGCGAACGAAGACGTCTCGCCGGCGGATCTCGCCTACACCCTGGCACGCAGGCGCGCGCATCGACCGGTGCGCACTGCCGTCGTCGCGAGCAACGCCGACGAGCTCGTCGCGGCCCTGCGCGAGGTCGCCGACGGTGACACCCCGTATCAGCCGGCGGTCGGACGCGACGACCGCGGCCCGGTCTGGGTGTTCTCCGGTCAGGGCTCGCAGTGGGCGGCGATGGGTGCGCAACTGCTGGCGAACGAACCGGTGTTCGCGGCGACCGTCGCCCAGATCGAGCCGGTCATCGCCGGAGAGTCCGGATTCTCTGTCACAGAGGCGATGTCGGCGACGCAGACGGTCACCGGACAGGACCGGGTGCAACCGACCCTCTACACCATGCAGGTCGCTCTCGCAGCAACTCTGAAGTCCTACGGCGTCCGGCCGGCCGCTGTGGTGGGGCATTCGCTCGGGGAGGCCGCGGCCGCCGTCGTCGCCGGCGCGCTCTCGCCGGAGGACGGCGCGCGCGTCGTGTGTCGGCGTTCCCGGCTCATGACCAAGGTGGCGGGCGCCGGAGCCACTGCCGCGGTGGAATTGCCTGCCAAACAGGTGCTCTCCGAGCTCACAGCGCGGGGCGTCAAGGACGTGGTGGTAGCCGTGGTGTCCTCACCGCAGTCCACGGTGATCGCCGGCGCCGCCCAGACGGTGCACGATCTCGTCGCGGGTTGGGAGGAACGCGATGTGATGGCCCGCGAGGTCCCCACCGACGTCGCCTTCCACTCACCGCAGGTCGACCCCATCCTCGGTGAACTCAAAGACGCGCTCAAGGATCTCGCGCCGATGTCGCCGGAGATCCCGTTCTACTCCGCGACCTCGTTCGATCCCCGGGAACAGCCCGCGTTCAACGCCCGGTACTGGGCCGACAACTGCCGCCGCATGGTGCGATTCGCCACGGCGGTGCAGGCCGCGATGGAAGACGGCCACCGCGTCTTCGCCGAGCTGTCGCCACACCCCCTGCTGGTTCGCGCGCTCGAGCAGACCGCCCAGAGTGTCGACGCACCGCTGATCGCATTGGCCGGTATGCGTCGCGAACAGCAACTGCCGCACGGACTCAGCGATTTCGTCGCCGACACGCACGCTGCCGGTGCCGCCGTCGACTTCTCCGTGCTGTACCCGAACGGCCGGCTGGTCGACGCCCCGCTGCCCAGCTGGACCCATCAGATGCACTGGCTGGAAGGCGGCGGTCAGGAGATCCTGACGCACGGCGCGTGCACCGTCTCCGTGCACCCGTTGCTGGGCGAACACGTCCGCCTTCAGGAAGAACCGGAACGTCACGTGTGGCAGGGCGAGGTCGGTACCGTTGCCCAGCCCTGGCTCGCTGATCACGAGGTCCGCAACGTGGCCGTGCTGCCCGGGGCCGCATACTGCGAGATGGCACTCGCAGCAGCTCATGCCGTGCTCGGCGGACCCGCCGAGGTGCGGGACGTGAAATTCGAGCAGGCTCTGCTTCTCGATGAGCAGACCACGGTCGGTGCGTCCGCCTCGACGTCGGCGCCCGGTGTCGTCGACTTCACGGTCGAGACCACGCAATCGGGCGAACAGACGCGCCAGGCGTCGGCGATCCTGCACGCCGCCGACGAGGAGCAGCCACCGTTCCACGACGTCGCCGCACTGCTCGCCGCGCACCCGGATGTCGAGGACGGTGACGCGGTTCGCCGACGCATGGATGCCCGGGGCGTCCAATACGGCCAGGCCTTCTCGGGTCTTGGCGACGTGCACACCGGCGCCGAGCGCTCTGACACCGTGGTGGCCGAAGTCGCGCTGCCACGCCAGATTCGCTCACAACAGGATGCGTACGGAGTCCACCCGGCGCTGCTCGACGCCTGCTTCCAGTCCGTCGAGGCCCATCCGAAAGTGCGCGCCCTGGGTGAGGGCGCGCTCGGGCTGCCCCTCGGTGTCCGTCGGCTGCGCTCCTATGGCGCCGCCCGCAACATCCACTACTGCCACACCCGGGTCACGAAGGCCGATGCCTCCGGGGTCGAGGCCGACATCGACCTGATGGACGAGCACGGGAAGGTGCTACTCGCCGTTCAGGGGCTGCTGCTGGGCACCGGCGTCTCCGACGCCGCGCAGCAGGACCGGACGTTCGCCGACCGGCTGCTGACCATCGAGTGGCGCCACCGGGAATTGCCCGAGGTGGAGTACACCGACGGCGGATCGTGGCTGCTGATCAGCACGAGCCCCACCGCCGACGTCATCTCCACGGCACTTACCGACGCACTGAAGAGCTCTGGCGCGGCGTGCACCACCATGGTGTGGCCGCAGCACGGCGACTTCGGCTCGAACACCGACGATTTGAGGGACCACCTCCGCAGCGGTCTGACCGGGGTGGTGGTTCTCACCGGACCGCGTAACGGCCACTCCGACGACCAGACTCCGCAACTGGGCCGCGGCTATGTGCGCCATCTCGTGCGGATCACCCGCGAACTGCCGGAGACCGCCGGCGAGCCGCCCCGCCTGTTCGTCGTGACGCGCTCCGCCCAGGCGGTGGCGGCCGACGACCGGTTGAACCTGGAGCAGGCCGGCATCCGCGGCCTGATGCGGGTGATCGGCACCGAGCATCCGCACCTACGCGCCACGCAGATCGACGTCGACGAGACGCCCGACGCCGAGCGACTGGCACAGCAGCTTCTCAGCGGGTCCGAAGAGGACGAGACCGCGTGGCGAGACGGCAAGTGGTACGTCGCGCGGTTGACGCCTACCCCACTCCTCCCCGAGGAACGGCGCTCCGCCGTCGCCGATTTCGAGAACGTCGGCGTGCGGCTGCAGATCCGCACGCCGGGTGACCTGGAGTCGGCCGAACTGGTGACCACCGGGCGAGTGGCGCCGGGACCAGGCCAGATCGAGGTCGCGGTCAACGCGTCCAGCATCAACTTCGCCGATGTCCTGGTGGCGTTCGGCCGCTACCCGTCGTTCGAGGGGCGGCTGCCGCAGCTGGGCATCGACTTCGCGGGTGAGGTCACGGCCGTCGGGCCGGGAGTCACCGACCTGCAGGTCGGCGACCATGTCGGTGGCCTGTCCGCCAACGGCTGCTGGGGCACCTTCATCACGTGCGACGCCGACCTGGCGGTGGCCCTGCCGGCCGGACTGAGCGACGTGGACGCCGCCGCGTTGACGATCGCCACCGCCACCGCCTGGTACGGCCTCAACGACATGGCGCGCATCTCCTCCGGCGACAAGGTGCTGATCCACTCCGGCACCGGCGGTGTGGGACAGGCCGCCATCGCCATCGCCCGTGCCGCCGGTGCGGAGATCTATGCGACCGCGGGCAGCGAGCAGCGGCGACAGCTTCTGCGCGACAGGGGCATCGAGCACGTCTACGACTCCCGCAGCACCGATTTCGCCGACGAGATCCGACGGGACACGGACGGTTACGGAGTCGACATCGTCCTCAACTCCGTCACCGGCGCCGCCCAGAAGGCCGGCCTCGAGCTGTTGGCGTTCGGTGGCCGCTTCGTCGAGATCGGCAAGCGTGACATCTACGGCGACACCCGGTTGGGGCTGTTCCCGTTCCGGCGGAATCTCTCCTTCTACGCCGTGGACCTGGCGTTGATGTCGGTGAGCCATCCCGGCCGGATCCGCGAACTGCTGAGAACGGTGTACCAGCTCACCGCGGACGGCTCATTGCCGCTGCCGGAATGCACGCGCTACCCGCTCGGCGACGCGGCGACCGCCATCCGGGTGATGAGCGGTGCCAATCACACGGGCAAGCTCGTGCTCGAGGTGCCGCACACCGGGCGCAGCCGCGTCGTGGTCCCGCCGGCGCAGGCTCCGGTGTTCCGCGGTGACGGTGCGTACGTCATCTCCGGCGGCCTCGGCGGGCTCGGGTTGTTCCTCGCCGAGAAGATGGCCGCGGCCGGCTGCGGTCGCATCGTGCTGTCGTCGCGGTCGCAGCCCTCGTCCGAGGCGCTGGCGGCGATCGAGCGGATGCGAGCCGGCGGCGCCGATGTCGTCGTCGAGTCGGCGGACATCTCCGACCCCGGCACCGCGGAGCGGCTGGTCGCGACCGCCACGGCAGGCGGACTGCCGGTGCGGGGCGTGCTGCACGCCGCGGCGGTGATCGAGGACGCCACGTTGGCGAACATCACCGACGAACTCCTCGAGCATGACTGGACGGCCAAGGTCGATGGGGCGTTCAACCTCCACTCGGCGACCGCGGGTCAGCCTCTGGATTGGTTCTGCTCCTTCTCCTCGGCGGCCGCCCTGGTGGGCTCGCCGGGGCAGGGTGCCTATGCCGCGGCCAACAGCTGGCTCGACGCCTTCACGCTGTGGCGGCGGGCCCAGGGCCTTCCGGCGACGGCGATCGCGTGGGGTGCCTGGGGCGAGATCGGCGCGGGCACGGCACTTGCCGAGGGTTCCGGGGTCGCGATCGCGCCCGAGGAGGGCGCGTACGCGTTCGACGCACTGCTGCGCCATGACCGGGCGTACACCGGGTATGCGCCGATCATGGGGGCCCCGTGGCTGGATGCGTTCGCGGCGCACAGCCCCTTCGCGGAGGCGTTCCGGTCCACCGCACAGAACGCCTCGGGCACGAGCAGATTCCGTGCCGAGCTCGACGAGCTTCCCGTCGAGGAATGGCCGGTCCGGTTGCGACGACTGATCTCCGATCAGGTGAGCTTGATCCTGCGCCGCAGCGTCGACCCCGACCGTCCGCTCGCCGAGTACGGCATGGATTCCCTGGGCGCACTCGAGCTGCGTACCCGTATCGAGAGCGAAACGGGGGTGCGGGTGAGTCCGAAGGACATGACGACCACGGTGCGTGATCTGGCGGGGATGCTGCACGACGAGCTCGTACCCGTAGATGCTGCCTGACCGCCGAATGTCACGCGGCCCGGCGCGTCGCTGATGTGGGCGGCGGTGTTCGGTGTTGCCCTGATGGGTGCGCTGAATCCTCTGCGGCTGAGCGCGATTCTGCTCATGATCTCCCGCCCTCGTCCCGTTCGGAGCCTGCTGGCCTTCTGGGTCGGGGCGGTCACCGTTGCCGTCTCGCTGGTCCTGGTCCCGATGTTCGTGTTGCACGACGTGCAGCAGGTCGAATCGCTGGTGCGGGAAATCGGCTCGAGCCCGGTGACCCGTTACATCAAGTTGGGCGCAGGACTGGTGTTACTGACGATGGCGGTGCTGATGCTCATCAGCCTCCTGCGGCGTCCCGGTGCCACGGTGAGTGAATCGGTTTCGGTCACCGCGACGGCGCAGAATACGGCCTCCCACGACGACTCACACACGCCTGCGACGGGTCGGCACCGGGCTCCGGCGGAGTCGTCGGCTGCGACGGACGACGGACCTCCGATTCGGCGGATGATCGGTCGCACGCAGGAAGCGTGGAAGCGCGGATCTCTGTGGATGGCCCTGGTGATCGGCTTCATGAGCGCACCGGCTCCCGACGCGGTTCTCCTGGTGCTGGCCGTGGTCCTGACCTCGGGTGCCTCGATCGGGATTCAGTTGAGTGCCGGCATCACCTACATCGTCTCCATGCTCGTGGTGGTCGAGGCAGTGATCGTCAGTTACGCGATCATCCCTGCGAGAACCGAATGCGTCCTCGGTCGCGTTCGCGACTGGGCCCTGAGGTATCGCCGGCAGGTGGTGACCGCGGTCCTTGCCATGGTCGGGGTCGGCCTGACGGTGACGGGGATCGCGTGAACGCTGTCCCGGCACCGCTGCAGCACTGCGCCACTATCGTCGACATGTCCCGTCGGTCAGCGACATCCGCACTGAAGTCAGAGGAGAGCCCGTGAGTCCCGGTCCCAAGATGTTGTTGAATGGTCTTGTCGGACTCGCCATCTACGGCGCGTTGTCCTTCATCCCGGCGTGGACGTTCGACTACTGGCAGGCGTGGGCGCTCCTCGTCATCATGTACGTGGTGTCGACCTGCTTCCCGGCGTTATACCTGATGGGCAGGAATCCCGCCGCGCTCGAGCGCAGACTGCGCGGCGGGCCGACCGAAGAGGGCCGCAGCGTCCAGAAGGGCGTCATGGCCGGCCTCTGGCTGGCCGTCGGAGCGCAGTTCGTCGTCAGCGCGCTCGACCATCGCTTCGGGTGGTCCCGGGTACCCACGGCGGTCTGCGTGGTGGGTCTCATCGTGGCCGCTTTGGGCTTGTTCGTCGTCTCGCTCGTGATCATCCAGAACAGCTACGCGGCCGCGGTCGTCCGGGTGGAGGAAGGCCAGACCGTGGTGTCCACCGGCCTGTACGGGCTGATGCGCCACCCGATGTACACCGGCAATCTGCTCGTGATGGTGGGCATTCCGTTGGCGCTCGGGTCCTACTGGGGGCTCATCTTCGTCATCTTGTTCGTCGGGGTGATCACGGTGCGCATCCGCGACGAGGAAGGGCTGTTGCGCAACGAACTGCAGGGATACAGCGAGTACACGCAGAAGGTTCGGTACCGGCTCGTTCCCGGCGTGTGGTGACCGCCGCCCCCTGAAATCCCCTCCCGCACGGTCAGTTCCGTGCGTGTGTTTAGAGGTGTTGGGTGAGGGTGTTGATGGTGGGTGCGTTGATGATGGTGGCGAGGGGGA
>NZ_JAPZPY010000021.1:0-30616 GCF_027529605.1 Mycobacterium hippophais
GCCCCCGCCGCCCGCCAGCGAGGCGCCGCCGCCTCCGCCGCCGCCACCGGCCCCCAGCGAGGCGCCGCCGCCTCCGCCCACCACCACGACGCCCGCGGGCCCGCGACAGGTCACCTACTCGGTCACCGGCACCAAGGCCCCCGGCGACATCATCTCGATCACCTACATCGACGCCGCGGGGCGGAGCCGCACGCTGCGCAACGTCTACATCCCCTGGTCGTTCACGGTGACACCGATCTCGCAGTCGGAGGTGGGCTCGGTGCAGGCGTCGAGCCTGCTGCTGCTCAGCAGACTCAACTGCTCGATCACCACCAGCGACGGGCAGGTGCTGTCCTCCAACTCCGGTAATTCACCCCAGACGAGCTGCTGATGACATACGCCGACATCGACCCGCGCCGCGACACCGGGTCCACCGACAACCTGGACCGGATCCTGTTCGCGGCGTGCGCCGTGATCTGGCTGATCGCGCTCGGCACCGCGGTGGCCGCCACCGTCGCCCTGGTCGATCTCGGTCGCACACAACAGCCTTCGGGCGACGGGTCGGGGACCCCGTGGCTGCTCTACACGGTGATCGTGATCTCCGCGCTCGTGATCATCGCCGCGATCCCGCTGCTGCTGCGGGCCCGCCGCACCGCGCTGGACGGCCCGGCGCCGGCTCCGGCACGGCCCCGCCGGGTCGAGGACAGCCGCGCCGCTCCCGCCGTCCCGCCCCGCGGTATCGAGACCCCCACCGGGAAGCTGCGGATGTTCGGGCCGCCTCCGGACCCCGCCGTCCGTACACCCGGCTACGTGTCCGCGGTGGCGCCGCACCGGCAGGAGCCCGGCTTCCCCGCCGCCGCCGTCGACCAGGTGTATCTGCGCTTCGCCCTGACGGTCGCGTGTGCCCTCGGTGTGGCGAGCGCCGCGATCGGCGCCGCCACCTATCTGATGGCCTCCGACAGCGACACCCTGGCCTGGGTGAGCTACGGCATCACGGGCCTCGTGACGCTCGCCTCGCCGGTGATCCCGGTGTACTACCTGCGCGAACTGCGCGGCCTGCTCAACACCCGCTGATCGACGGGTCTCCGGGTCGGGTTCGACCCGGGCCGCCGTCAGCACCGACCCCCGACAGCACTGAGCCCGGCCGCCTCGACATCCGGCGACCGGGCTCAGTGCTTGTCGTGCTGGTCAGGACACCTCAGTGGTGGCCGTTGGTGTGCCCGTTGGACGAACCGTTGGCGTGACCATTGCTGTGACCATTGGTGTGGCCGTTGGTCGAGCCGTTGCGGTCCTGGTGCTCCTTGAGTGCCGTGAGCGACTTGCGCTCCGAGGCGTGCGCCGCTTCGGTGAGCGCCTCGTTCTCGACCGTGGGGTCGGCACGCAGGAAGCTGCCGCTGCCGGGGGAACCGGCCAGGCCCAGCTTGTTCATCCGCTTGGGCAGCGCGGCGCCCTGGTACTCCAGCGGCAGGGGATGGCCGTGGTCGTCGACCGGCCCCAGCGGCTGGTGCAGCTCGATGTAGGCGCCGTGCGGCAGGCGTTTGATGATGCCCGTCTCGATGCCGTGCTCGAGCACCTCACGGTCGCTGCGCTGCAGCGCGATCGCCCACCTGTAGGTGATGTAGTAGACGATCACCGGCAGGATCACCAGGCCGATACGGGCGATCCACGTCGTCGCGTTGAGCGAGATGTGGAACTTCAGCGCGATGATGTCGTTCATGCAGGCGAAGGTCAGCAGGATGTAGATCGAGATGGCCATCGCGCCCAGCGCGGTGCGGACCGGGGCGTCCCGCGGTCGCTGCAGCAGGTTGTGGTGGGCGTTGTCGCCGGAGAACTTCCGCTCCAGGAACGGGTAGACCGACAGCAGGCCGAACACCGCACCCATCAGGACGGCGACCCAGACACCCTGGGGGATGGTGTAGTTGCCGATGTAGAACTCCCACGCCGGCCAGATACGGATCAGGCCGTCGGTCCACATCATGTAGAAGTCGGGCTGGCTGCCCGCCGACACCTGGGACGGTTTGTACGGCCCCAGTTGCCAGATCGGGTTGATCTGCAGCAGACCACCCATCAGGCCGAGGATGCCGACGGTCACGGCGAAGAATGCGCCGGACTTCACCGCGAAGACCGGCATGACCCGCACGCCGACCACGTTGGTCTCGGTGCGGCCGGGGCCGGGGAACTGGGTGTGCTTCTGGAACCAGACCAGGGCCAGGTGCACGCCGATCAGCGCCAGGATGATGCCGGGGATCAGCAGGATGTGCAGCGCGTACAGCCGGGGGATCAGGATGTCGCCGGGGAAGTCGCCGCCGAACAGCGCCCAGTGCATCCAGGTGCCGACCACCGGGATGCCCATCGTGATGCCCGACAGCGCGGCGCGGATGCCGGTGCCCGACAGCAGGTCGTCGGGCAGCGAGTAGCCGAAGAAGCCCTCGAACATCGCCAGGATCAGCAGCAGGCTGCCGATCACCCAGTTCGCCTCGCGGGGCCTGCGGAACGCGCCGGTGAAGAAGATGCGGGCCAGGTGGACCATGATCGACGCGGCGAACAGCAGCGCCGCCCAGTGGTGGACCTGACGGACGAACAGCCCGCCGCGGATCTCGAAGGTGATGTCGAGGGCGGTCTCGTAGGCACGCGACATGCCCACACCGCGCAGCGGCTGGTAGACGCCGTCGTAGGTGACGTGTGCCATCGACGGATCGAAGAACAGCGTCAGCCAGACACCGGTCAGCAGCAGGACGAGGAAGCTGTACAGCGCGATCTCGCCGAGCAGGAACGACCAGTGGGTGGGGAAGACCTTGTTCAGCTGTCGCCGCACCGCCGCGGACGGGTGGTAACGCGAGTCGATCGCATCACCCTGCGCCGCGAGTTTTGAACTCATGCCTTTGTCCTCCGTTCCCAGAAGGCCGGCCCGACTGGCTCGATGAAGTCGCCGTTGGCGACGAGATAGCCGTCCTGGTCGATGGTGATGGGCAGCTGCGCCAGTGCACGCGCCGCGGGGCCGAAGATCGGCTTCGCGAAGTGCAGGGCGTCGAACTGCGACTGGTGGCACGGGCACAGGATGCGGTTCGTCTGCTGCTCGTAGAGCGAGGCGGGGCATCCCAGGTGCGAGCACACCTTGGTGTAGGCGAAGAACTCGCCGAAGTTGAAGCTCTCCTGGTTCTTGCGCTTGACCACCTTGGCCATGTCGCCGGGCCGCAGCCGGATCAGCATGACGGGGTTGCGCACGCCCATCGAGATCTCGACGAGGTGGTGTTCGGACTCGACGGTGGTGCCGTCGCCGTCGGATTCGCGCCACGGGTAGACGGTCTCCATGCCGCCGGCGTCGAGGTCCTCGGGCCGCATCTTGACGAAGGGGGAGGAGCCGACCTCGCCGGTCGCCCGCGCCAGGAAGATGGTCTCGCCCTGGAAACGCGGGGTCCATCCGGAGGTCCACAGCACGGCTTTCATGCCCTCTGCGGTGGGCACCACCGGCTTCCACGGGTTCTTGATCAGGCCGCCGAGGAATGCCACCAGGGTACCGAGGCCGAAGGCGCCCATGCCGACGCCAAGCGACATCACGATCAGCTTGCGGCGCTTGATCGTCGAGGCCTCGAGCGCGTCGGTGAGGTTGGCCGCGGCGGTCTTGCGCTGGATCTCGGCGGAGCGCCCGTCGTGGCGCTGCTGGATCGAGATCTCCTCCGGGATGAACTTCTTCTGGAAGAGCACCGCGCCCACGCCGATGGCCAGCACCGAAAGTCCGAACGTCAGGCCGTAGAGCGGGGTGGCCAGCGAGTAGACGAACTCACCCGCCGACCCGTAGGGCTGGTACTCCCACGGCCAGAAGAGGAAGACCACCAGCAGCGCCAGGCCCGAGACACCGCCCAGCAGAAGCCAGTTCGCGACGGTGCGCTCGGCACGCTTCTCGGCCCGGGTGCCCGGCACCGGCCAGCGCGGCTCCTTGTAGATGGTCTCGACGCCGTCCAGGCGACCACCGAGCTCGACGAGTTCCTCGCGGGTCATCTCGGCGAGTTCGGCGTCGGTGGGCTGGCCGGGCACACCGGCGTGGCCCGGGGCGTCGGTGCCCTTCGGGGTGTCGTCGGGATCGCCGTCGCGGCGGGGATCGCCGTCGGCTCCGCGCTCGGTCATGCCCGTGCTCCGATCCAGAGGGCCGCAGCGATGACGGCCACCATGCCGATGATCCAGGCCGCCATGCCCTCCGGCGCGGGGCCGAAGCCGCCGAGGCCGTAGCCGCCCGGGCTCGGCGTCTCGGCCGACTCCCGGACGTAGGCGACGATGTCGCGCTTCTCTTCCGGCGAGAGCTGGCGGTCGGAGAACTTGGGCATGTTCTGCGGGCCGGTCATCATCGCCGTGTAGATCTGCGATTCGGTGGCGTCACCGAGGTCGGGGGCGTACTTGCCCGACGACAGGGCGCCGCCCTTGCCGGTGAAGTTGTGGCAGGACGCGCAGTTCAGCCGGAACAGGTCACCGCCGCGGGCGACGTCGTCGCCGATCAGGGACTGGGAGGCGATCTGGCCGTTCTCGTCGCGGGGCACCACGGGGCCACCGCCGGTGGCCTGCACGTAGGCGCCCAGCGCGTCGATCTGCTGCTCGTCGAAGTTCGGCGGCTTGTCCGGGGCCTGCGCCTCGCCGCGCATCGCCGGCATGCGGCCCGTCGAGACCTGGAAGTAGACCGCCGCCTCGCCGGTGCCGATCAGGCTCGGCCCGCGGTCGGCCACGCCCTGCAGGTTGGCGCCGTGGCAGCTCACGCACGAGGTGTCGAAGAGCTGCTTGCCGGTGCGCAGCAGTGCCGACTGCGACTCGTCGGCGACCGCCACCTGCGGCGTCGGAGTCAGCGTCGCGGCGACGCCACCGGCGACGCCGAGTCCGGTCAGCAGCAGCAGTGCTGCCGACAGACGCCGTCGCAACCGGCGGCGGGACTTGGTGGTCATCGAACCCCTTCTCATCGGCGCAGGACGCGAGCTCTCGCTCATCGGACGAAGTAGATGACGGCGAACAGGGCGATCCACACGATGTCGACGAAGTGCCAGTAGTACGACACGACGATCGCCGCGGTGGCCTGCGCCGGGGTGAACTTGCTCATCGTGGTGCGGGCGAGCAGGAAGACGAAGGCGACCAGGCCGCCGATGACGTGCAGCCCGTGGAAGCCGGTGGCCAGATAGAACACCGTGCCGTAGGCGCTGCCCGGGATGGTGGTGCCCTCGTGGACCAGGTGCATGTACTCGTAAGCCTGTCCGAGGACGAAGAACAGGCCCATCGCGAAGGTCAGCAGGTACCACCGCCGCAGCCCGAACACGTCGCCGCGCTCGGCGGCGAAGACGCCCATCTGGCAGGTGAACGACGAGGCGATCAGGACCAGCGTCACGGGCACCGCGAGCATCAGGTTCAGCTCGGTGGGCTCCGGCGGCCAGTCGCCACCCGCCTGCGCGCGCGCAGTGAAGTACATCGCGAACAGGCCAGCAAAGAACATCAGTTCGCTGGACAGCCAGACGATGGTGCCGACACTGACCATGTTCGGCCGATTCAGCGAATGCACGCGGGAGGTGATGGCGGTTCCCGAGGTGCCCACAGCGCTCGTCACACATGAAGTATGACGCTTTGTAGTTGTTGAACTCCACCCGGGTCGAGCAATTCGTCATAATCTCGGGGTGGTCAATCCCGAGCCGTCTTCGCGTCCGTCGTCCCTCGCATCCGCCGGTGCGCCAACGTGGCCGCAGGTCCTGGGCCGCTTGACCACCGGTCAGGCCCTTCCGTCGGGCCACGCCGCCTGGGCGATGGACCAGATCATGACGGGCGCCGCGACCCCGGCGCAGATCGCCGGCTTCGGCGTGTCGATGAAGATGAAGCGTCCCACGTCGGCCGAGGTGACCGAGTTGGCGGACACGATGCTCAAGCACGCGCGGCGGGTGCCCACCGACGAGATCGGCACCGACAGCGTCGATGTGGTGGGCACCGGGGGAGACGGGTCCAACACGGTGAACCTGTCCACCATGGCCGCGATCGTCGTGGCGGCCAGCGGCGTCCCGGTGATCAAGCACGGCAACCGGGCCGCGTCGTCGCTGTCCGGTGGGGCGGACACGCTCGAGGCGCTCGGGGTGCGCATCGACCTCGGGCCCGACGAGGTCGCCCGCAGCGTCGCCGAGGTCGGCATCGGGTTTGCCTTCGCGCCGCAGTTCCACCCGTCCTACCGGCACGCCTCGGTGGTGCGCCGCGAGATCGGCGTGCCGACGGTCTTCAATCTGCTTGGCCCACTGACGAATCCGGCTGGTCCGCGGGCCGGCCTGATCGGCTGCGCATGGGCCGATCTCGCGGAGGTGATGGCCGGGGTGTTCGCCACGCGGCGCTCCAGCGTGCTGGTGGTGCACGGCGACGACGGCCTCGACGAGCTGACCACGACGACCACGAGCACCATCTGGCGCGTGCAGGCCGGCATGGTGGAGCGGCTCACCTTCGACCCGATGGCCTTCGGGTTCAAACGCGCGGAGCTCTCCGAGCTCGTCGGCGGGGACGCCGAGGCGAACGCCGCCTCGGTGCGGTCGGTGCTGGCCGGCGCCACCGGCCCGGTGCGCGACGCGGTGGTGCTCAACGCCGCGGGCGCGATGGTGGCGCACGCCGGCCTAGCCAGCGACGCCAAGTGGGTGCCCGCCTGGGAGACGGGGCTGGCGCGCGCCTGCGAGGCCATCGACTCCGGGGCGGCCGAACAGCTGCTCGCGCGTTGGGTGCGGTTCACTCAGCAGCTCTGAGCCGTCGAGGGCCTGTTCGGCCGCGATCCGGGCCGAACGCGCCGACGCGGCCCACTCCGCCCACCGGCCGGCGGACCCGGCCGTCGACGCCCACCCCGGATCGCAGCGCACGATGCGCACGCCGGGCTGGGTCAGCCAGCGGGCGATCAGGGCGGTCTCCTCGACCAGTGCACCGCCCAACGGGGCCGCGGCGGGCAGCACCACCTGAGCCGCGGTGCCCAGGGCCTCCACGACGGGCATGGGCGGCACTCCGGGCCCCGCACAGCCCGCTGCCGCGAGCCTGCCGTGCCGGACCACCGCGAGATGCCAGCCGCCACTGCCGTCGGCGCGGGCGGCGACGAGTTCGGACTGGGCGGCCAGCGCGTGCAGCCGCTGACCGCGCCACAGCACCTCGATGGCCGCCGCGGCGTGGTCGCGCAGCCGGGCGGCGATCTCGTAGCGGCCCGCGGCGGCCAGCCCGGTGAGGTGGGCAAGCATCGCGGCCAGCGGGGTGTTGTCGCGACCGGCGATCAGGTCGGCGGCGCGACGGGGGGTGGCGGCGTAGTCGGCCGCGGACAGCTCGCGCGGCGCCGGGCAGGGGGAGAGTTCGCGCTCCGGGCACGACGGACCGTGCAGCGCGGAGCGCGCCAACCGGGCGGTGCAGGTGCGTACGCCGGTGAACCGCGACAGCAGATCCGCGGTCTCGACGGCGTCGGCGCGGGACCGGAAAGGCCCGACGGCGCAATCGGTCCGGGGCGAGCGCACCACGGAGAACCGCGGGAAGGCCTCGTCGGTGAGCACCAGCCACCACCACCGGTGCGGGAACTTCGACCGGCGGTTGTAGGGCGGTGCGTGCGCGGCGAGCAACCGCAGTTCTCGCACCCCGGCTTCCAGGTCGTGGGCGCACTCGACGTGGTCGACGGCGGTGGCCAGCGACGCCATCTCCTTCATCCGGGTGCGCGGATCGGCTCCGTTGAAGTACTGACCCACACGGCGGCGCAGGTCGACCGCGGTGCCCACGTAGAGCACCTCGCCGCCCGGCCCGCGGAACAGATAGACCCCCGGCCGGTGCGGCAGCGGATCGGCCAGCGCCCGGTTGCGCCGCTGTGCCGGCGTGACGTCGGGCAGGTACGCCTTCAGCTCCGCGTAGGTGTGGATGCCCTGGTTGCCGACGCGTTCCATCAGTGCGTGCAGGACGTCGACGGTGGCGCGTGCGTCGTCGAGCGCGCGGTGGGTGGGGGTGGTGGCGGCGCCGAACAGCCGGGCCAGCGCCGACAGCTTGACGCTCGGGGCCTCGTCGCGGGTGAGCACCCGGCGCGCCAGTTTCACGGTGCACAGCACCGGCGGCCGCGGCCAGGCGAGGCCGCAGCGTTCGGCGGCCGCCCGCAGGAAACCGATGTCGAAGCCGGCGTTGTGGGCGACGAGCACGGCCCCGCGGGCGAATTCGAGGAAGGCGGGCAGCACGGAGTCGATGCGCGGCGCGGCGTAGACCATCGCGGAGGTGATGCCGGTCAGCGCGACGATCTGGGGCGGGATCGCACGGCCGGGGTCGACCAGGGTGGCGAGTTCACCGAGCACCACTCCGCCGCGCACCTTGACCGCGCCGATCTCGGTGATCATGTCGCAGTTGTCGCCGGCGGCGCGGCCGCCGGTGGTCTCCAGGTCGACCACCACGAACGTGGTCTCCCGCAGCGACAGGTCAGCCTGCGGATCGACGTCGGCGAAGCTGAGCTGCCCCATGGGCGTCAAGGTAGGCAATCGCACCGACAGCGGGCGGTTGCCACGCGCAGCCCGGCGAACTTGTCGGGGGGCGCCGATACGGTGCCGACAACACCCCGAAAGAGGAGGGCCCACGATGGGACAACCCCTGGTTCCCGACGGCACCCCGTCCAACCGGCTCGATTCCGCCCGAACCGACGCGGACGGCACCGTGGTGATCGACTGCGACGACTGTGCGGTGCGCGGCCCTGGCTGCCAAGACTGTGTCGTGAGTGTGCTGCTCGGGGTGCCGGAGACGTTGCTGATGGACGAGCGCCGCGCCCTGGAAGTGCTGGCCGACGCGGGACTGGCGCCGCGGCTGCGCCTGGTTCCGATTCACCGGCAAAGAGATTCGGGCGTTGCCTGACGACACGCATCACCACCGGCCTGGAAAAAATTCCCCTGACAGCTGTTAAATTTGCGTCTCCTGTTGGACAAGCCCGATGCCGTTTCGTAACCTATCTGAGACCTGAGAGCAGTTCGAGGCGGCTCGTTACGCCAGTTTAAGGACGCAAAATCTTGAGGCTCGCTCGCGCGCACTGGAGAAATCGTGCTGTCACCCGACTTCTTGCCGGTGCAACGATCGGTGTGACGATGTTCGCCGCCGCGCTGACCTCGAGTGTGCAGGCCGACCCGGCCGCCGATGCGCTGGCAAAGCTCACCGAGCTGTCCCGGCAGGCCGAGCAGACCACCGAGGCGATGCACGCCGCGCAGCTGGATCTCAACGACAAGCTGGCAGCGCAGCAGACCGCCGAGGCGAGGCACACCGCCGACGTCGCCGCCGCAGACGCCGCCGAGAATCAGCTGGCTACCTTTCAGGGTGCCGTCAACCACGTTGCTGCGGCGCAGTACATGGGCGGCCGCACCGACGGTCTGAGCGCCATCCTCACGGCGAACTCCCCGCAGCAGTTCATCGACCAGCTTTCGGTGCAGCGGGTGGTTGCCACCGAGATGTCGGCGCAAATGAGGAACTTCAAGACCATCAGCGAGCAGGCCGCCACCGCCCAGCTGGCGTCGGCGGAATCGGCGGCGGCCGCCAAGACCGCCGCCGAACAGGCCGCCGCGGTACGCGCTGACCTGCAGAACAAGCAAAGTCAGCTGCAGGTCCAGATCGCGATCGTCAAATCGCAGTACGAGGCGCTGACGCCGGGTCAGCGGGAAGCGCTCGCGGCCGCCCCGCCCGCGCCCGTCCCGCCGCCGCCCGCCGCGCTGCCGCCGAACGACCCCGCCGTGGTGGCCGCTCCTCCCGGCGCGATCCCGCCCGGTGACCTCGCCCCGCCTGCCGCAGGCGGCCAGGGCGCCGTCGCGGTGCAGGCGGCACTGAGCCGGATCGGCTCGCCCTACTCGTGGGGCGGTTCCGGCCCGAGCGCGTTCGACTGCTCAGGCCTGGTCATGTGGTCATTCCAGCAGGCCGGCCTCTCGCTGCCGCACTCCAGCCAGGCGCTGGCCCGCGGCGGTCAGGCGGTGTCGATGGACCAGATGCAGCCCGGCGACCTGGTGACGTACTACTCGGACGCCTCGCACGTCGGCATCTACATCGGCGGCGGACAGATGGTGCACGCCTCCACCTACGGCACACCGGTGCGCGTCGCCCCGGTGGACAACGCACCGATCTACAACGTCCGCCGGTACTGAGGCCGGGCGTCATCCCCGGCGCGGTCGGGCCGTCCTTGTCTGCCAAACGCCTGCTGCTCGCGGTGCTGCTGGCCGAACTGATGTGCGCGCTGCTGCTCGTCGACCGGTCCGGAGCGCCGACCGTCCCGGACACCGCCGCCCCTGACGCGCAGACCTCCACACTTGCCCCGACGACACGTGCGCTGCCCGGCGGGCGTACCGCAACGCTGATCGCCGTCGGAGGACCGGACAGCGCCGCCCTCACCCGCCGCATCGCCGATGAGTTGGGGCCCGCCGCCGACGCGGTGACCGCATTCTGGGGCCCGGACTGGCGACGCGACATCGTGGTGGCGGTGGCGGGCTCCGACGCGCAGTTCGCCGCACTGGCCGCGCCGACTCCGGGTGCGCCGACCACCGACATCGCCGCCGTCACCACCGCCGACCGGATCCTGTTCGCGCCCGGTGCCGCCGCGATGACCGCGCGGGCGCTGCGAATCGTGCTGCGCCACGAGCTGTTCCACTACGCCGCACGGGCCGACACCGCGGCCGACGCGCCGCGCTGGCTGACGGAGGGGGTGGCCGACTACGTCGCGCGCCCCGCTCCCGCCGCGCCGCCCGCGGCCGACGTGCCCGCCCGGCTGCCCACCGACACCGATCTGGACACGGCCGGGCCGGTGCGCTCGCTCGCGTACGACCGGGCGTGGCTGTTCAGCCGCTACGTCGCCGACCGGCACGGAATCGCGGCGTTGCGCGCGCTGTACCTGCGCGCCTGCGGCCCGGGGCACCCGGACGTCGCGACGGCGGTCCGCGACACCCTCGGCCAGAGCCTGCCCGAGGTGGAGGCCGGCTGGCGGGTGTGGCAGGCGCGGTGACCCGGGTCCTGCTCGTCACCAACGACTTCCCGCCCCGCCGCGGCGGCATCCAGGCCTACCTCGAGGAACTGGTGGCACAACTGGTGGCGGCCGGTTCGCACACGCTGACCGTGTACGCGCCGACGTGGTCGGGATCCGAGGACTACGACCGCGCGGCCGGATACGAGGTGGTCCGGCATCCCACCACGCTGATGCTGCCCGAGCCGTCGGTGGCGGCCAGGATGCGGGCGCTGATCCGGCGCCACGACATCGAGACCGTGTGGTTCGGCGCCGCGGCGCCGCTGGCACTGCTGGCGCCGCTGGCCCGGCGGGCCGGCGCAGGCCGTGTGCTCGCCAGCACCCACGGTCACGAGGTGGGCTGGTCGATGCTGCCGGTGGCCCGAACGGCGTTGCGTCGCATCGGCGACGGCACCGACGTGGTGACCTACGTCAGCCAGTACACCAGGGGGCGGTTCGCATCGGCGTTCGGTCCCGCCGCCGCACTGGAGCACCTCCCGCCGGGCGTCGACACCGACCGGTTCACACCGGACTCGGCCGCGCGCGCGGAACTGCGCGCCCGCTACGGCCTGGCCGACCGGCCCGTGGTGGTCTGCCTGTCGAGGCTGGTGCCGCGCAAGGGCCAGGACATGCTGATCCGGGCACTGCCCGAGGTGCGGCGGCGCGTCCCGGGGGCGGCGCTCGTCATCGTCGGCGGCGGCCCGCACCGGGACGCCCTCGAGCAGCTGGCCGTCCGGCACGGTGTCACCGACCACGTGGTGTTCACCGGCGGTGTGCCCGCCGCCGAACTGCCGGCCCACCACGCGATGGCCGACGTCTTCGCGATGCCGTGCCGCACCCGCGGTGCGGGCCTCGACGTGGAGGGGCTGGGGATCGTCTACCTGGAGGCCTCGGCGACCGGCGTCCCGGTGGTGGCCGGGCGGTCCGGCGGCGCCCCGGAGACGGTGCGCGACGGCCAGACCGGGACGGTCGTCGACGGCCGCGACATCGACGAGATCGCCTCGGCGGTCAGCGACCTGCTGGCCGACCCCGTCCGGGCCGCCGCGATGGGGGCCGCGGGCCGGAGCTGGGTCGTCGACCAGTGGCAGTGGCGCACCCAGGGCCGCCGGCTGGCCGGACTGCTCTAACCGGACCCGTAGAGCGCCTCGATGTCGGTGGCGAACTTCTCCGCCACCACCTTGCGCTTGACCTTCAGGGTCGGGGTCAGTTCGCCGGTGTCCTCGGTGAAGTCGACGGACAGGATGCGGAACTTGCGGATCGCCTCGGCCTTCGAGACCGCCTGATTGGCCTCCTTGACCGCCGAATCGATCTCGGCGACCAGGTCCGGGTCGTCGGTGAGGTCGCCGACGGAGGCGCCGCTGTCCTTGCCGTTGCGCCCCTTCCACCCGTCGAAGGCCTCCGGGTCGATGGTGATCAGCGCACCCACGAACGGCTTGGCGTCGCCGACGGCCATCGCCTGACTGATCAGCGGATGTGCACGCAGCTGGTCCTCGAGTACCGCGGGCGCGACGTTCTTGCCACCCGCGGTGACGATGATCTCCTTCTTGCGTCCGACGATCGTCAGGAAGCCGTCCTCGTCGAACGCGCCGAGGTCACCGGTGTGGAACCAGCCGTCGGAGAAGACCTTGTCGGTCTCCTCCTGGTTGTTCCAGTAGCCGCTGAACACGACGCCGCCCTTGACCAGCAGCTCGTCGTCCTCGCCGAGGCGCATGCTGTTGCCGGGCAACAACTTTCCGACCGAGCCGATCTTGATGTCGCCGACCCGGTTGACCGTGATCGCCGCACTGGTCTCGGTGAGGCCGTAACCCTCGTAGATCGTCAGCCCGACGCCGCGGTAGAAGTGGCCGAGCCGGGCGCCGAGCGGGGCGCCGCCGGAGATCGCGGCGCGGCAGTCCCCGCCGAGCGCAGCGCGCAGCTTGCCGTAGACGAGCCGGTCGAACACCGAGTGTTTGGCCCGCAACGCCAGCCCCGGCCCGCCGCCATCGTGTGCCTTGCTCCACTCGATCGCCGTGTTGGCCGCGATCTCGAAGATGCGGCCCTTGCCGTCGCTGCGGGCGTTCTGCTCGGCGGTGTTGTAGACCTTCTCGAACACCCGGGGCACCGACACCACCAGCGTCGGCTTGAAGACGCCGAACAACGGCACGAGGTTCTTGATGTCGCTGGTGAAGCCGAGTGTCACCTTGCTCGTGAACGCGGCGATCGTGATGGCCCGGGCCAGCACGTGGGCCAGCGGCAGGAACACGAGCATGCGTTCGCCTTTGGCGAGCTGATCGGGGAAGCACGCCTTTGCGCCCCGGATCTCGTAGAGCAGGTTGGCGTGGGTCAGCTGGCAGCCCTTGGGCCGGCCGGTGGTCCCCGACGTGTAGATCAGCGTGGCGGGATCGGCTGAGGAGATCGCCGCGAGCCGGTCGGAGAGTTCCTTGGCGTCCACCGTCGCGGCGTCCTGCGCCAGCGCGGGCAGCGCGGGTTCGGCGCCCTCGATGCGCAGCACCGTGTGCAGCTGGGACAGCTCGCCGGCGAACTGGTCGATCTTGTCGGCGTGGGCATCGGTCTCGGCGAAGACCGCCACCGCGCCGGAGTCGGCGAGCACGTGACGCACCTGCTCGGCCGAGGAGGTCTCGTAGATCGGCACCGTCACCGCGCCGGCGGCCAGGATGGCCAGATCGATGATCGTCCACTCGTACCGGGTCGCCGAGAGCAGCGCCACCCGGTCGCCGGGCTTGACGCCCCGGGCGATCAGACCCAGGGCGGTGGACCGGATCTGGTCGGCGGCCGCAGCGCAGGTCACGTCGACCCAGGCGCCGTCGACGAGGCGGCTGAAGATGACGTGGTCGGGATCGTCGCGCTCGTGGGCGAACGCGACACCGACGACGCTGTCGTGCTCGTCGACGGTGAACTCGGCAGGAACGCTGAACTCGCGCACGGTGCTGGCCTCCCGGCTCTCGGCTTGCTGATGTGCGGCCTCAGCCTAGTCGGCCGACCCGGCCCGGCGGAGGAGCATATGTGAAGCTTGAAGGCGATGAACAGCATCCAGATCGCCGACGAGACCTTCGTGGCGGCAGACCCGGCCGACGTCGGCCGCGCGGTCGCCGATCCGGCGGCCTGGCGGCGGTGGTGGCCGGATCTGCGGCTCACCGTCGTCGAGGACCGCGGCGCGCAGGGGCACCGCTGGACCGTGACCGGCGCGCTGACCGGGACCATGGAGGTATGGCTGGAGCCGGCGCTGGACGGGGTGATCCTGCACTACTTCGTGCACGCCGAACCGTCGGGAGCCGCGGCGTGGCAATTGGCCCGGATGAATCTGGCCAAGCTCAATCATCAACGCCGCGTCGCCGGTAAGAAGATGGCGTTCGAGGTCAAACAGACGCTCGAGGCGTCGCGGCCGGTGGGGCTGCCCCGGCAGACTTCATAGTCCTCTTCCCGGCCGCGCGGTTGGGACGAGGTGGCCGGGGTAGATTTCGTGCCGAGGAGGGTGCAGGTGGCGGACAGAACGGCACAGACGATCTACATCGATGCCGATCCGACGACGGTGATGGACGTGATCGCCGACATCGGCTCGTATCCGGACTGGGTTGCCGAGTACAAGGAAGCCGAGGTTCTCGAAGCCGACGCGAAGGGCAACCCGAAGACCGCACGGCTGGTGCTCGACGCGGCCGTGCTCAAGGACACCATGGTGCTGGCCTACGAGTGGCAGTCCGACCGCACGTCGGTGACCTGGACGCTGGTGTCGAGTTCACTGCTCAAGGCGCTGCAGGGCGCGTACCGGTTGACGCCCAAGGGAACCGGCACGGACGTCACCTACGAACTGTCGGTCGACCTGGTGATCCCGATGATCGGTCTGCTCAAGCGCAAGGCGGAGCGCCGGCTGACCGACACCGCGTTGAAGGACCTCAAGAAACGAGTCGAGGCTGACTGACCTGAGTGACCGGCCACCGGCCACCCCCGCCCGCATCAGTCTCTTCGTCGGCAAGGGGGGAGTGGGCAAGTCGACGCTGGCCACGGCGACCGCGGTGCGCGACGCGCGTGCAGGCCTGCGGGTGCTCGTCGTCTCGACCGACCAGGCCCACTCCACCGGCGACGTGCTCGGCGCCGTGGTGGTGCCCACCGGACGCCGCGAGCCCACCCGGGTGCTCGCCGAACTGGACACCGGCGACGCAGGCGGATTCCTCGACGCGCTGGCGCTCGACACCCTCGCCCTGCTGAGTGAGCGCTGGCGTGACGTGGCCTCCACCGTCGCCACGCGGTTCCCCGACTCGGATCTCGGAGAGCTTGCCCCCGAGGAACTCTCGGCGCTGCCGGGGGTGCAGGAGGTGCTCGGCCTGCACGAGGTCGGCGAGCTGGCCGCCGAGGGCACCTGGGACCACGTCGTGGTGGACTGCGCCTCGACGGCCGACGCGCTGCGGATGCTCACCCTGCCCGCCACCTTCGGCCTCTATCTGGAACGGGCCTGGCCCCGCCACCGGAGGTTGTCCACCGCCGCCGACGACGCGGCGACCACCGCCGTCATCGCACTCGTCGAACGCATCGATGCCGCCACCCGCGAGTTGAGTTCGCTGCTGTCCGACGGCTCGCGGGTCAGCGCACACCTGGTGCTGACCGCCGAACGGGTGGTGGCCGCCGAGGCGGTCCGCACTCTCGGTTCGCTGGCGCTGATGGGTGTGCGGGTCGCCGAGCTGGTGGTCAACCAGTACCTGGTGCGCGACGACTCGTTCGAGTACCGCAACCTGCCCGAGCATCCGGCGTTCGAGTGGTATGCGGCGCGGATCGGCGAGCAGCGGGCGGTGCTCGACGAGCTCGACGCGGCGGTCGGCGACGTCGCGCTCGTGCTGGTGCCGCATCTGCCCGGCGAGCCGATCGGACCGAAGGCCCTCGGCGAACTGCTCGAGGGCGCCCGGCGCCGCGACGGGTCAGCACCGCCGGGGCCGCTGCGGCCGGTGGTAGACCGGGAATCCGGCAGCGGCCTCGAAGCGGTGTACCGACTGCGACTAGAGTTGCCTGCGATCGACACCGGCGGACTGTCGTTGGGCCGGGTCGACGACGACCTGATCATCGGCGCCGGCGGTATGCGGCGCCGCGTACGGCTGGCATCGGTTCTGCGGCGGTGCATCGTGACCGATGCGCAGCTGCGGGGCCATGAGCTGACGGTGCGATTCCGACCGAACCCGGAGGTGTGGCCTGCGTGAGCGAGTCCGACACCGGCGCCGCGGGGCGGCGACACCAGAACCTGGCGCCCGAACTGCGGGCACTCGCCCAGGCCGTGCTCGACCGCCTCGATCCCGCGGTGCGGTTGCTGGCGGCACGGGCGACGTCGAGCGGAACGCCGGGCGCGTGCCAGCAGGTGTGGTGCCCGGTGTGCGCACTCGCGGCGCTGGTCAGCGGCGAGGAACACCCGCTGCTGAGCGTGGTCGCCGAGCACAGCACGGCGTTGCTGACGGTGGTGCGTGCCGTGGTCGAGGACATGGGCCCCCCGCCGGACCCCGACCGGCCTCCGCCGCCGCCGGGTTCGGCGCCGCAGGGGCCGCCGCAGGACCAGCCCGCGCCCGGTCGCTATCAGCACATCCCGGTCACCGTCGAGGAGTGACGTCCCGTGCTGTGGTCCGTTCCACAGTGCCTGGGTAAAGTTGTCGCCGAGCACCGTCAGGTGCGTCCGATGGGGAGGATCCATGTGGTATTGGCTCTTTAAGTACGTCTTCATGGGCCCACTGCTGTCGTTGCTCGGCCGCCCGAAAGTCGATGGGCTCGAGCATGTTCCGACCTCAGGTGCGTGCATCCTGGCCAGTAACCACCTGGCGGTGGCGGACAGCTTCTACAAGTGCCTCGTGGTCAAGCGTCGCATCACCTACCTGGCCAAGGCCGAGTACTTCACGGGCACGGGGCTGAAGGGCTGGTTCCAGCGCTGGTTCTACACCGCCGCCGGCCAGGTGCCGATCGACCGCACCGACGCCGACGCCGCGAAGGACGCTCTGAGTGCCGCGGTGCGGATACTCAACGACGGCAAAGTGCTCGGCATGTACCCGGAGGGCACCCGCTCGCCGGACGGCCGGCTCTACAAGGGCAAGACCGGGCTGGCCCGGGTGGCGCTGGAGACCGGGATCCCCGTCATCCCCGTCGCGTTGATCGGCACCGACGTGGTCAACCCGCCCGGCAGCAAATTCTGGCACTTCGGACGCGTGCAGGTGAAATTCGGCAAGCCGATGGACTTCAGCCGCTTCGAAGGGCTGGCAGGCAACCGGTTCATCGAGCGTGCGGTCATCGACGAGGTGATGTACGAGCTGATGCAGCTGGGCGGCCAGGAGTACGTGGACCTCTATGCGGCCGACGTCAAGGAGGGCACGGCAGACACCGAGACACCGCCGGCCGCCCGCATCCCTGAGGCCGCCGCGGGCTGAGTCAATTCGCGGCCGGGACCGGCGCCGCGTCGGGCGTCGACCCGGCCGGGTCCGCCGCGGCGGCCCGCACCATCCCCGTCACCACGATGACCGCGAGCGCCCACCACACGTAGGACCCACCGGCCAGCTGGCGCCACAGCGAGGCCGCCGCCTCGCGGTGCGCGGGCATCAGGGTGATCGGCGTCCACACCACCAGCGCCACCCCGGCCGCCGAGACCGCGGCCAGCGCCGCCGACCTGCGCCGGACGGCGGTCACGCCGGTGGCAAGCACGGCAGGCAACACCCACACCCAGTGGTGTGACCAGGAGACGGGTGACACCACCAGCCCGAACATCGCCACGCAGATCAGGGCGAGCACCTGTTCCCCGGCGTTCAGCAGCCGCCGCCCCGCCCACACCGTCAGCCCGAGCACCGCGAAGCAGCACGCCGCCCACACCGCGAACCGGACGTCGTCGCCAAGGCCGAGGCGGGCCAGCGTGCCTGCGATGTTCTGGTTGGTGTTCAGCGTGGCGGCGCCGATCCGGTCGGTGTTGCTCACCGTCTCGGTCCAGTACTCGATCGAATCCCGCCAGGCCAGCGCGAATCCGACCAGGGTGGCCACCGCGACCGACGCCGCGGCCGTGAGCAGTGCGCGGGTGTCGCGGCGCAACAGGAAGTACAGCAGGAACACCGCGGGCGTCAGCTTGAGTGCGATCGCCAGGCCGAGCAGCATGCCACGCGGCCACGGGGTGCGCCGCGGCACGCAGTCCGCGATCACCAGCGTCATCAGCACGACGTTGATCTGCCCGAAGTCGAAGTTGGCCCGGATCGGTTCGAGGTAGACGACCGCGGGCGCCACCATGGCGGCCGCCAGCCAGGCCCTGCGCAGCCACGCGGGCTCCGCCGTGACCGTGGTGTCCGGCCAGACGTCGAGCCGGGTGAGCACGATGGTGGTCGACACGATCAGCAGCACCAGCGTGGTGGCCGTGATCGCCGTGCTCGCCGCGGACAGTGACAGCCACGCGAACGGGGCGAACGCGATGGCGGACAGCGGCGGGTAGGTGAACGGCAGGTCGAGACCGCCCTCGGTGTGGAAAATCGCCCCGTCGGCGTACAGCGGCCGGCCGTCGAGCCAGGCCCGGCCGCCCATCCGGTAGACGTCGACGTCGATGCGGTAGGGGACGTGGCCCAGCAGCCGCCACCCGGCCCAGCCCAGGGCGGCAAGGGTCAACAACTGGAACAGCCGCCACGCGATGGTGGGACCCCAACCAGCCCCACCGGGCGACTGCCGAGTACTCATGTCGCCGAACAGACTATCGGTGGGCTACGGCGCACCGGGAAGCCATGCCGGACCCGACACCGAATTCGGCGCGCAGGTCGGCGTAAGTTTTCTGCGTGCACGTGACCTTCGATCTGGACTTCGTCACCGCGGGAGTCACCCGGGACCGGCTGCCGCTGGTGTGTTGTCTGGTCGCATTCATCCTCACGTTCTTCGTGACCCGCACGATCGTCCGCTACATCCGCCGCAACGCGGACAACGATGCACCCCGCAAGTGGTGGCAGCCCCGCAACATCTCCACGGGTGGGAGCGGGTTGCACATCCACCACGTGGTGATCGGCGTGATCCTGGTGATGATCTCCGGTATCGCCATGGTGACGCTGGCGGTGAACGGGGGAGTACCCGAATTCACCGTCGCGGCCATCGGGTTCGGTGTCGGCGCGGCGTTGGTGCTCGACGAGTTCGCGCTGATCCTGCATCTGTCCGACGTGTACTGGTCCGAGGACGGCCGCACGTCGGTTGATGCCGTCTTCGCCGCGGTGGCGGTGGCCGGCCTGCTGGTGGTGGGGTTCAACCCGCTGTCGTTCTTCGACATCGGCATCTGGCGCGACGACCACTCCGTGGCGGCGCGGGCGTCGGTGATCGCCATGGCGGTGCTGACCCTGGCGCTCGCCATGATCGTGCTGTTCAAGGGCAAGGTGTGGACCGGGTTGGTGGGTATGTTCATCACCCCGCTGCTGTTCGTCGGCGCGATCCGGCTGTCCCGGCCGCACGCCCCGTGGGCAAGGTGGCGCTACACCAACCGGCCGCGCAAGATGCATCGCGCCCTCGAGCGCGAGCGCCGGCTGCGGCGGCCCGTGGTGCAGGCCAAGCTGTGGTTGCAGCACGTCGTCGCGGGCGAACCGCAGTTCCCCGAGGACGCCAAGGTCGACGCCGAACTCGACCGCGAGATCCACGCCGCCCCGGCGCCGGGACCCGGTCCGGCGATCAGGCCCGCGCGCGACCACGGGCGGGTCGCCTGATGCGGTACTTCTACGACACCGAGTTCATCGACAACGGCCACACGATCGAGCTGATCTCGATCGGCGTCGCGGCTGAGGACGGCCGCGAATACTACGCCATCTCAACGGAATTCGATCCTGACCGGGCCGGCAGCTGGGTGCGTAAGCACGTACTGCCCAAGCTGCCGTCGCCGGCTTCGCCGCTGTGGCGGTCACGGCGGCAGATCCGCGCCGAGCTCGAGGACTTCTTCGGCATCGACGGCGACGACACGATCGAGCTGTGGGCGTGGGTCGGCGCCTACGACCACGTGGTGCTGTGCCAGCTGTGGGGGCCGATGACCAGCCTGCCGCCGGCGATGCCGCGGTTCACCCGCGAACTGCGCCAGTTCTGGGAGGAACGCGGGTCGCCGCGGATGCCACCCCGGCCACGTGACGCCCACGATGCGCTGGTCGACGCGCGGCACAACCTGCTGCGCTTCCAGACCATGACCGGCCTCGACCGTCGTCCGCAGGGCTGACCTGCAGTCGACCGCGTAAATTCCGGTGCGCCGCCCGGTTACCATGAATGGGTGAACTGGACCGTCGACGTACCCATCGACCAGCTCCCAGACCTGCCGCCGCTGCCCGAGGACCTGCGGCGACGGCTCGACGCCGCGCTGGCCCGGCCGGCCGTCCAGCAACCCAGCTGGGATCCCGACACGGCCAAGGCGATGCGAACGGTGCTGGAGAGCGTTCCGCCGATCACCGTGCCGTCGGAGATCGAGCGGCTCAAGAGCCTGCTCGCCGACGTCGCGCGCGGTGAGGCATTCCTGCTGCAGGGCGGTGACTGCGCGGAGACCTTCGCCGACAACACCGAACCCCACATCCGCGCCAACATCCGCACGCTGCTGCAGATGGCGGTGGTGCTGACCTACGGCGCCAGCATGCCGGTGATCAAGGTGGCCCGCATCGCCGGCCAGTACGCCAAGCCGCGGTCGGCCGACATCGACGCGCTCGGCCTGCGGTCCTACCGCGGTGACATGGTCAACGGCTTCGCCCCCGACGCGGCGCTGCGTGAGCACGACCCGTCGCGGCTGGTGCGTGCCTACGCCAACGCCAGCGCCGCGATGAACCTGGTGCGGGCGCTGACCTCCGGCGGCCTGGCGTCGCTTGACCTGGTGCACGACTGGAACCGCGAGTTCGTCCGCACCTCGCGCGCCGGAGCCCGCTACGAGGCGCTGGCCGGCGAGATCGACCGCGGCCTGCGCTTCATGAACGCCTGCGGCGTCAAGGACCCGAACCTGCAGACCGCCGAGATCTACGCCAGCCACGAGGCGCTGGTGCTGGACTACGAGCGAGCGATGCTGCGGCTGTCCACCGACTTCCCGGCCGGCGATCCCGAACCGCGGCTCTACGACCTGTCCGCGCACTACGTGTGGATCGGCGAGCGCACCCGTCAGCTCGACGGCGCCCACATCGGGCTGGTCGAGACGATCGCCAACCCGATCGGTGTCAAGCTCGGCCCGACCACCACGCCCGAGATGGCCGTCGAGTACGTCGAGCGGCTGGACCCGCACAACGTGCCGGGCCGGCTGACGCTGGTCACCAGGATGGGCAACCACAAGGTGCGCGACCTGCTCCCGCCGATCATCGAGAAGGTGCAGGCCACCGGTCACCGGGTGATCTGGCAGTGCGACCCGATGCACGGCAACACCCACGAGTCCTCCACCGGCTACAAGACCCGCCACTTCGACCGCATCGTCGACGAGGTGCAGGGCTTCTTCGAGGTGCACCGGGCGCTGGGCACCCATCCCGGCGGCATCCACGTCGAGATCACCGGTGAGGACGTCACCGAATGTCTCGGCGGCGCGCAGGACATCTCCGACACCGACCTCGCCGGCCGCTACGAGACCGCGTGCGACCCGCGACTGAACACCCAGCAGAGCCTGGAGCTGGCGTTCCTCGTGGCGGAGATGCTGCGCGACTAGAGCAGCCCGGGCAGGTTGCTGCCCAGCGTCCAGGCGGCGGCGCCGAGCAGGCCGGTGAGGGTGAGCACCGCGATCACCCAGAACAGCAGGGTCCGCCTGGCCCGTTGCCTGGCCCAGTAGAACTCGTCGATCGGGATACCGGCGAAATGGTCTGCGACCGAGGCGTATTCGTCGTCGCGGCTCGGTTCCGCAGGCCAGTCGTCGGGGCCGCGGGTGAGTTCGCGAGTGGGCTGACGCGGCGGCGCGGGCGGGGCGGCGGTGACCGGCGCGCGGGTGTGCGCAGGGGTGGCCGACGCGTGCGCCGCCGAATTCCTGGCCACCGGCACCCGGAAGGCGGGCAACCGCAACTCGTCGGCGATGTCGGCGAGGTCGTCGCCCATGTCCTGGGCGTCGGCGTAGCGCTGCACGGGGTCACGCGCGGTCGCCCGCAGCACCAGATCGTCGAACTGCGATGGCACGCCTGCGATCACCGAACTCGGCGGCGCGACGTCGTGGTCCATCCGCTGGTAGGCCACCGCCAGCGCGGTGTCGCCGGTGAACGGGGTGTCTCCGGTCAACAACTCGTAGGCGAGCACGCCGACGGCGTAGACGTCGCTGCGCGGCCCGGAGTCACCGGAGGCGACCTGCTCGGGCGAGAGGTAGGCCGCGGTGCCGAGGATGACGCTCGTCGACGTGATCTTCGCCTCGGCGAGCGCGCGGACCAGGCCGAAGTCGGCGATCTTCACCTCGCCGTCGTCGGAGATCAGCACGTTCTCCGGTTTGACGTCACGGTGCACCAGACCGGCCCGGTGGGCGACGGCCAGCCCGGACAGCACCGGCGCCAGCACCGCGGCCGCGGCGTGCGGCGGCATCGGGCCGCGCTCGCGCAGCAGCTCGCGAAGGGTGCCGCCCTCGACGAGCTCCATCACCAGGAACGGGTGGCCGCGGTCGATGCCCTGGTCGTAGACGGCGACCAGGCCGTCGCCCTTGAGCCGTGCGACGGCACGGGCCTCCCGCTGGAACCGGGTCAGGAAGTGCTGATCGCCCGCATACCGGGACTCCATCACCTTCAGCGCCACCGGCCGGTCCAGCCGCTCGTCGAGGCCGCGGTACACCGTCGACATCCCGCCGGCTGCGATCGGGGCGTCGACGCGGTAGCGCCCGTCCAGCACGGTGCCGACGAGCGGATCCGAATGCTGGGGGTAGGGCTCCACCGAACACATGTTACGAGTCCGGTTTGGCCCTAGACTCGATGCCGTGAGCAGCATTCCGGCCGCTGACGATGTGTTGGAGCCCGACGAGGCCGTCTACGACCTGCCTGCCGTCGCATCAATGCTCGGCATTCCGGTGACCAAAGTCCATCAGCACCTGCGCGAGGGCCACCTCATCGCCGTCCGCCGCGGCGGCACCGTGGTGGTGCCCAAGGTGTTCTTCGACGACTCCGGGCAGGTGATCAAGCCGCTGCCCGGGCTGCTGGTGGTGATGCACGACGGGGGGTACCGCGACACCGAGATCGTGCGGTGGTTGTTCACCCCCGACCCGTCGCTGACCATCAGTCGCGACGGCAGCACCGAGCGGCAGACCAACGCGCGGCCGGTGGACGCGTTGCGCTCACATCAGGCCCGCGAGGTGGTGCGCCGCGCCCAGGCGATGGCGTACTGACCCGGCCGCCGGTCGGGGTGATAGAGCGAATACCACGCCACCACAGCGCATGCCGTGGCGAGCAGCACGTGCGCCCATGAGTACATGCCGTGGGCGCCGTCGGGTTTGAAGATCACCATGATCCACGTGGAGAAGCCGGCGATGAGCGCGATGGCGGGCCGGCTCTGCGCCAGCGCTGCCACCACGGCGAGCGGCCAGGTGTAGTACCAGGGCAGCGCGGCGGGCACGAACAGCACCACCACCGCCATCACCGCGGCGATGCCGACGAGTGCCTCGCGGTCGGTGTGGCGGAACCGCCACCACAGCAGCGGAAGTGAGACCGCGATGATCGCGATCCCGATGATGCGGGTGACGTCCAGCACGGCGTAGAAGTTCACCGGCAGGAACAGCCCGCCGATCACGTTGACCAGTTGGGCCGCCGCGGTCGGCAGGGTGAGCCAGTTGATGATCTTCACCGATCCGGCGAGCGCGGTCAGCCACCCCAGGCCGACGCCGGCCAGTGCGGACACCACCGCGAACACCGCGACGAAGATGGCGCACGACGCGGCGGTGGCGGCGGAGAAGGCGCGCAGCGGCCGGTACCCGCGACGGTCCTGCAGCTGACGCATCCACACCCACACCATGAATGGAAGTGCCAGTCCGCCGGTCGCCTTGACCGCCACCGCGAGCGCGATCAGGGCGACGCCCCAGACCGGCCGGCCACCGAACGTCAGCGCGATGCCTGCGACCATCAGCCCGACCATCAGCATCTCGTTGTGCACGCCACCCATCAGGTGGATGACCACGAGCGGGTTGAGCACACAGATCCACAGCGCCGCTGGGCCGTCGGCGCCGACGTGGCGGGCGACCCGCGGCGCCGCCCAGATCAGCAGTGCCAGCCCCGGCAGCATGCACAGCCGCAGCAGCATGGTGCCCGCGATGACGTCGTCCCCGACGAGCAGGGTGACGAACTTGGCGATCAGGATGAACGCCGGACCGTACGGTGCGGTGGTGGTCGTCCAGATCGGACTCACGTTGTCCAGCAGCGGGTTGGGGTTCTCGATCGGGCCCACCAGGTACGGGTCGAAGCCGTCGCGCAGCAGGGCGCCCTGAGCCAGGTAGGAGTAGGTGTCGCGGCTGAACACCGGCACGCTCAGCAGCAGCGGGGCGATCCAGAAGCCCGTGGTGGCGACCATCGTGTACTCGGAGACATCCCCGTCGATCACCCGCCGCCCCAGCCACAGCCAGGCGATCAGCATCACCGCCACCCCGCCCCACAGCAGCAGCGACGACAGCACGAGGCCATGTCCGAAGCGCAGCCACGACAGGTGCAGCGACTCCAGCAGCGGGTCGTGCAGCCTGGTGCTGCCCGCCCCCAGCGCGCCGATGGTGATCAGTGCGGCGCCGAGGCAACCGAGCAGCGCCGGCCGCGCCGCGCCCGATGAGGCGAATGCGACCAGCCGAGAGAAGTGCTGTCCCGCAGGACTTCTCGGAATTCCCGTATCGGTCGTCATGCTGTCAGGCGGACCGGTTGGCGGCCGATCTCGCGAGCTCGGCCAATCCGGTCTTCGCCTGCGCGTCGATCGGTGCGGCGGCCAGGCGCTCCAGCGAGCGACGGGTGAGCAGCTCGATGCGCTCCTCTACCGCCGCCAGCGCGCCGACGGACTCGATGACCTGACACAGCTCGCGCACCTGGGCATCGGACAAGTTCGTGCCGATCGACGTCCTCAGCAGCTTGGCCGCCACCGGGTCGGTGCGCTCGGCGAGCTCGACGGCCTCGGCCACCAGCACCGTGCGCTTGCCCGAGCGCAAATCGTCCCCGGAGGGCTTGCCGGTGACCGCGGGATCGCCGAACACCCCGAGCACGTCGTCGCGCAGCTGGAAGGCCACCCCGAGGTCGGTGCCCACCTCGTGGAAGATCGTCTGCACGTCGGGACGGTCGGCTGCCGCGGCGGCGCCCATCTGCAACGGCCGCGACACGGTGTAGGACGCCGTCTTGTAGGTGTTGACGGTCATCGCCGATGCCACCGAGTCCGCGCCGCCGGCCTCGGCGACGATGTCGAGGTACTGCCCGCCGAGCACCTCGGTGCGGATGTCGGCCCAGACGCGTTGCACCCGCCGGTGCGCGTCGTGCGGCAGGTCGACGGTGGCGACGATGTCGTCGGCCCACACCAGCGCGAGGTCGCCGAGCAGGATCGCCGCGGACAGGCCGAACTGCTCGTCGGAGCCGTGCCAGTTCTGCCCGCGGTGCCGCTCGGCGAAGAGCCGGTGCACGGTCGGGAGGCCGCGGCGGGTCGCCGAGGCGTCGATGACGTCGTCGTGCACCAGCGCGCAGGCGTGCAGCAGTTCCAGCGCGGCGAACAGCCGGAGGATCCCGGGGTCGGCATCGCGGCCCGCCACCGCGCGCCAGCCCCAGTAGGCGAACGCCGGGCGGACCCGTTTGCCTCCGCGCAGGACGAACTCCTCCAGCGCGGCGGTCAGCTCGGCGTATTCGGTGCCGATGTAGGCGCTGTCCCGGCGGCGGTCCCGGAGATAGTCCCGCAGTTGGTCGGTGACGGCACGGGCCAGCTCGACGGCTGACGGTGCCGCGGCATCCACGCTCAGCGGGCACCCCTTTCTCATGTGCTGATCTCGCCCCCGAGTGCACTAAGAGTAGAGCGTGTCGGGGGTTTCCCGGCAAGCCAGGCGCACGCCGGCGCTTCGCGCCGGTCAGGCGTCGTTGGCGGGCTCCTCGCCGAAGCGCGGTGAGCGGTCGCGGCTCGTCCAGGCCAGTGCGCCGACGATGCCGGCAACCACCATCGACGCCAGGCCCAGCCAGATGGCGGCGCCGGTGAACGAGCGGGCGCTCGGATCGGTGTAGCGGGCCTGCGCGTTCATCGTGGTGACCACCCCGGGGCGGAGCTTCCACTCGACGATCTCGGCGCTGAGCTGGTCGCCGTTCGTCGAGGTGACCTCGCCGGGGAACGACACCGACAGCGACACGTCGGCCTCCGGATCGCTCAGGGAGGTCAGGTCGACGCGGCCCTCGAGGATCACCAGGTCGCCCGCGCGGCGCAGGGAGATGTCCACGCCGGCCGCGTCGCGATTCATGTTGGCCAGCTGGGGGAGCTCGGCGAAGGTGAGGTCGGAGAACACCGCCTGTGAGCCCACGTAGTCGTCGCGCTCGTACTCCGTGACCGCCACCTTGGTGGCGAACGGCAGGCTGTTGAGCAGCTGCGGGCCCTTGTCGTTCTCGTCGCGCGGTTTGGCGGCGGCGACGATCTGCCCCGAGACCCGGTCGTCCGGTGACACCGTGATCGAGGCGCGCACACGCACACAACCCACCATCATCGGCAGCATCAGCACCAGAAGGGCGAGCACCAGCAGACGGGTTCGGCGACTTGCGGACGGGCGGGCGCGCACCCGGTCATCGTGCCAGACCGGACGTTGCCCGGTGGGCCCGACGGGCGGACTAGAGCGGCAGAGCGCGCCCGAGGATCGCGAAGGGGCGTGGATCGCCGGCGAAGTGGTAGCCGCGGATCACGTCGGTGAACCCCAACCTGCGGTACAGCCGCCAGGCCCGGTTCGCCTCACCGCTGGTCTCCGGGGTGGACAGCAGCACGTGGTTCTCGGTGCGGTCGGCGAGCAATCGCCTGGCCAGCGCCTCGCCGAGGCCCCGGCCCTGTGCGCCGGGATCGATGTGCAGTTCGGTGAGCTCGAAGTAGCTCGTCATCAGGTCGGCGATTCGGGACCGGTCGGCGCCGACCCGCTGCAACCCGGCGACCACCTGCTGCTGCCACCACTGGTCCGGGGCGCCGCAGTAGCCGTAGGCCACCCCCAGCAGCGGCGCGGCCTGCAGCTCGTCGGGGGGCGGCGTGGGTGAGTCGTCGGCGGTATCGACCGCGGCCACCGCCTTCCAGCCGTGCCTTCGGGTGTGCTCCAGCCACATCGAGGCCCGTTGCTCCTCGGTACCGCGCGGGTAGTGCATCGCGTCGACGTACACGCTGAGCGCGTCGGGGAGGCGCCGCGCCATGTCGTCCGGCGACAGATCGATCAGAAATGTCGCCAATGCGTCGCCTCTCCAGGGTGCTCAACCGTCGCCTCCATTATCCGGGGCGAGGTGGTGGCAGCCCAATGGCGGTGCACGTCATACAATCGAGCGACGAAGTAGGTGGTACGGCTCAGATCGACCTCGTATCATGACTGTTAGGTGTCCGTGAATGCGGGCATGGATGACTTTGAACACCGTGACCGGCCGTACCGGCGAGGAGGGACGAATGCCACTCTCCGATCATGAGCAGCGCATGCTCGATCAGATCGAGAGCGCGCTGTATGCCGAGGACCCCAAGTTCGCCTCGAGCGTGCGGGGTGGAACGCTGCGTGCGCCCTCGGCCCGCCGCCGACTGCAGGGCGCGGCGCTCTTCGTGGTCGGTCTTGGCCTTCTGGTCTGCGGGGTCGCGATCAAGGCGACCATGATCGGCACCTTCCCGATCCTCTCGGTGATCGGTTTCGTGCTGATGTTCGCCGGTGTGGTGTTCGCGATCACCGGTCCGCGGGTGACCGGTGCGCGCGACCGTACGGCTCCCGAGGCGCCGTCTCGGTCAGGGAAGAAGCAGAAGGGTTCGGGCTCGTTCACCAGCCGGATGGAGGATCGGTTCCGCCGTCGCTTCGACGAGTAGCCGAACAGTCGATTTCACTGGGGTAGCCCGATTGCGGGCTACCCCTTTTTCATGTCTGCGGCCGCTGCGGCGACACGCCGACTCCGGTTGTCGCGCGCTGTGCGCCCCACTACGCCCCACCGCCCACCTGTGATGTCCTGACCGGCTCTGATGCGCTCCCGTGGCGGTCCAGTCGGGTCGTCCAATCGCCTGGCCAGCCCAGGCGGGGGGCGTGGGTGGGGAAATTGTCGACGTCGAACCCACTAGTTGGAGCAAAGTGGGGGATTGTGGGGTAAAGTGGCACACATCGGAGCGAGGCGGGAGGTGGCCGGATGTTTCTGGGCACCTACACGCCGAAGCTCGACGACAAGGGGCGGCTCACACTGCCCGCCAAGTTCCGCGACGCACTGGCAGGAGGGCTGATGGTGACAAAGAGTCAGGACCACAGCCTGGCGGTCTACCCGCGGGACGAATTCGAGAAGCTCGCACGGCGGGCGTCGCAGGCGTCGCGGTCCAACCCGGAGGCACGTGCCTTCCTGCGCAACCTGGCCGCCGCCACCGACGAACAGCATCCCGACGCGCAAGGCCGGATCACCCTGTCCGCCGATCACCGTCGCTACGCCAACCTCTCCAAGGAGTGCGTGGTGATCGGATCGGTTGACTACTTGGAGATCTGGGACGCCCAAGCCTGGCAGGAGTACCAGCAGACCCACGAAGAGAACTTCTCCGCGGCTACCGATGAAACTCTGCGCGACATCATCTGAGTCCCCCGCGGGCCGGGGACAACACCCGGCCTCCGGTCCGCATGTCGCCCGTGCATCGTGGCCTCTGTCCGATCCGGCCCTGGCGTACTTCCCCGACGCCAGGTCCGCGCTCTCGGGCAGGGACCTCGATGCAGGGGCGCTCCTTTCACTGAACGGTTCTTCGGGGGTCGCGATGGAACACGTCCCGGTCCTGCTGGATCGCTGCGTCGAACTGCTGATGCCGGCGCTGACCCGGCGCGGCGCCGACGGGGCGGGCGCGGTGCTCGTCGACGCCACCCTCGGGGCGGGCGGGCACTCCGAGCGCTTCCTGTCGCTGCTGCCCGAACTGCGCGTGATCGGCCTCGACCGCGACCCGGATGCCCTGGCCATCGCCGGTGAACGGCTCGCCCCGTTCGGCGACCGGGTCCACCTGGTGCGCACCCGCTACGACGGCATCGCCGACGCCCTGACCGGATCCGGCTCGTGGGCAGCGGACGTCCGCGGTTTCCTGTTCGACCTCGGCGTCTCGTCGATGCAGCTCGACCGTCCGGAACGGGGCTTCTCCTACTCCGCCGACGCGCCCCTGGACATGCGGATGGATTCCGACGCCCCGCTGACCGCGGCCGAGGTGCTCAACACCTGGGACGAGAAGGCCCTGGCCCGGGTGCTGCGCGAGTTCGGCGAAGAACGGTTCGCCGGCCGGATCGCCAAGTTCGTCGTGCGCCGCCGCGCGCGTACGCCGTTCACCAGCACCGGCGAGTTGGTGGAACTGCTCTACGAAGCCATCCCGGCCCCCGCCCGCCGCACCGGTGGTCATCCCGCCAAGCGCACGTTCCAGGCGCTGCGCATCGCGGTCAACGGCGAACTGGACTCGCTGCGCGACGCGCTGCCCGCCGCGCTGGACGCGCTGGACGCCGGCGGGCGCATCGTGGTGATGGCCTACCAGTCCCTCGAGGACCGCATCGTCAAGACCCGCTTCGCCGAGGCGACCGCATCGCGCACGCCACCCGGGCTGCCCGTCGAATTGCCCGGCCACGGGCCGGAATTCGTCGCACTGACGCGTGGCGCCGAGCGTGCCACCCCTGAGGAGATCGAGCGCAATCCGCGCAGCGCCCCGGTGCGCCTGCGCGCGCTGGAGAAGGTTGCCGGAAGGGAAGTGGCATGAAGGTGAAGCGAACCGCAGCAGACCGCGGCGCCGATCGGCGGCGTACGGCCCGGCAACCGGCCCGCGGCGGCAGCCGCCGCCCGGTCGAGGCGCCGTCCCGCCGCGGCAGGCCCACCCGCGAGCGCGGTCCGCAGCGGTCCGCGCCGCAGACCGGACCCGTCGCCCGGCCGGCCAAGCCGTCCTCGGGTGCGGCGGCCGCACCCGCGCGGCCGAAGAACGCCAGCCAGGCCAAGGCCCGCGCCAAGGCCCGCAAGGCCAAGGCGCCGAAGGTCGTTCGCCCTCCGCTGCGTGAACGTCTCCTCGTCAGGCTCGCCGAGATCGAGTTGAATCCCCGGACCCTGGTCGCCAGGGTGCCGTTCGTGGTGCTCGTCATCGGGGCACTCGGGATGGGCCTCGGCATCACGCTGTGGCTGTCCACCGGCGCCGCCGAGCGCTCCTACCAACTGGGTGCGGCCAGGGAGACCAACCAGGCGCTGCTCCAGCAGAAGGAGGCGCTCGAGCGCGACGTGCTGGAGGCCCAGGCAGCACCCGCCCTGGCCGAGGCGGCGCGCGATCTCGGCATGATCCCCTCGCGCGACACCGCTCACCTCGTCCAGGACCCGGCGGGCAACTGGGTCGTCGTCGGCACGCCGAAACCGGCCGAGGGTGTCCCGCCGCCACCGCTGAACGCCCCGCTGCCCGACGACACGCCGACGCCGCAACCGCCTCCCGCGCCGCGAGTGGTCGATCCTCGTGAGGTGACTGTTCGGATGCCCGACCGCACCGGCCTGCCCGGATCGCCCGCAGCGACGCCCGCCGTGCCGCTCGGTACGGCACCGCACGGCGCCGTCGGCGGACCGCCGCCGTCGCCAGGGCCCGCACTGCCGCCCGCCGCGGGTGCGCCGGTGGCGCCGGACG
>NZ_JAPZPY010000022.1:0-27176 GCF_027529605.1 Mycobacterium hippophais
TCCCCCTCGCCACCATCATCAACGCACCCACCATCAACACCCTCACCCAACACCTCTAAACACCCCGCCAACGAATCAGCTAATTCGGGTTGACGTCGGAGTAGCCGGTGGTGGCTGCCAGTGGTCGACGGGGCGGTCTTCGCGACGGTCCAGGCGTCTCCGATGGAGTCGCAGGAGGCGACACCGACCGTGATTCGGCGGTGTCCCACCGTGCAGCCCGCTGCGTCCGGGCGGAGTCGGCACTCGTCGGACGATCTCTCACCCGGTGTCGGTGCCGTCGGAGGTGATTGTGGTTCGCGGCGCCGGTCTTCGACATGAGCGTGTGAATTCAGCTATGACCCTTTGAACGCACTCACTCCACGAATGCAGCCAGTTACTCGATCGGGCAGGATCTCAGCTATCTCCACCGCGCCGGAGGCGCCGCATGTAACTTTGCTGGCGCATTAGCGCTTCCGACGGGTCATTGACCCGGCCGGCCGAGTCGGTGTTCTGCATCGATTTCCCTGAAACGCTTTTCACGAGGGCACACCGCGTTTCGTTCGAATCTGAACGAGGTAATCTCTTCAACATGGAGTAGCTGCGGCGACGTCTAAGACTTCGTTCAAACTTCTGCTGACCTTGCTGGGCTCCAGTAGCATTTGGAACGATTCCACAGAGTCGAGCAAACGGTATGGAGGGTCCTGTGAGCGTGAATCCGTTCGATGATGAGAATGGCACTTTCTTGGTGTTGGTCAACGATGAGGAGCAGCACAGCCTGTGGCCCTCATTCGCCGATGTGCCGGCGGGTTGGCGGGTGGTCTTCGGAGAGGCCGACCGGGCAGCGTGCCTGGAGTACATCGAGCAGAACTGGCCGGACATTCGGCCGAAGAGTCTGCGTGACCGACTGGCGGACCGCGCCTGACAGCGTTCACCGCAGGCGGGGGTCTTAGTGGGGAAGGTTGAATGGATTCATCGGAGCGCGCGCTCCCGCTGACGCGTGGGCAACTCGACATCTGGCTCGCACAAGAGGCGGATGACTCGGGCGCTGACTGGCAGCTCGGTTTGTTCGTGCGCATCGAGGGCGCCGTCGACCAGAGCGCTCTCGAGTGGGCGATCCAGCGCGTCGTTCGCGAGGTCGAACCGGGCAGGGCCGTCTTCGACGAGGTGGACGGCGAAGTCGTCCAGCGGGTGGTGGACGACCCGGAGTTCGAACTCGAGTACTTCGATCTGAGCGACGCGGCCGACGGCGTACAGCAGGCACGCGTGCTGGCGGAGTCCATCAGGCGCGCGCCGATGCCGTTGTCCGGTCCGCTGTTCAGATTCGCGCTGTTCGAAACGCAGCCGGACGAGTACGAGCTGTTCGCGTGCTGCCATCACATCGTGATCGACGGATTCGCCCTCGGCCTCGCGGGTCAGCGGATTGCCTCGGTGTACTCCGCTGCGGTCTCCGGCGAGCCGATTCCCCCCGCCTTGTTCGGCTCCTTGCAGACGCTGATCGACAGTGAGTCCGCCTACGAGGCTTCCGACTCGTATCGCGAGGACGAGGCCTACTGGGTGGAGAACCTGCCGGGCGAGAGCGGACCGAATCCTCAGCTACCTGAAACCAGCAGTGGCAGTGATCGTTCCACGGAGTCCGTGCCGACTCGTGTGGACCCGGCCCTGATCAGCCGCGTGCGCGGGTTGTCGGATTCGTGGAACGTGCCGCTGTCGTCGGTGGTCACCGCGGCGTGTGCGTTGTTGGTGCGCGGATGGTGCGCGAGCAATTCCGAGGTGGTGCTGGACTTCCCGGTCAACCGGCGCGTCGACCCGGAGTTGCGGACACTCCCCGGGATGGTCGCCGGGATCGTCCCCCTGGTGCTGCAGGTGTCTGCGGCCTCGTCGGTCGCGAGCTTCTGTCGTTACGTCGACGGACGGATCCGCGAGAACGTGCGGCATCAGCGGTTCCCGGTGCATGCGCTGGAACGCAAGACTCATTCGCGGAGTCCAGGCGAGACGGTCAGCCGGGTGGGGGTGAACTTCCTGCCGTCTGCGTTCTCGTTGTCGTTCGGCGGCGCCAAGGCGACGGCGTCGTACACGAACACCGGCCCCCTCGGTAGCTTCGGACTGATCTTCTCCACCGCCGGCGACGACCTGTTCTTCAGCACCTCCGGTGGCGGACAGCCTTTTTCGAACTTCACCGACTCCGAGCTGCTCGACCGGCTGCAGCAGGTACTCGCGGCGATGGTCACCGAGCCGGAGCGCCTGCTGGCGTCCGTGGAACTGCTGGACGTGCAGGATCACGCCCGCCTGGATGCGTGGTCCAACCGGGCAGTGCTGCCGCAGCCTGCGGTGGCCGCGGCGCCGATACCTGCGCTGTTCTCCGAACAGGTTGCCCGGTACCCCGACGCGGCGGCTTTGACGTTCGAGGGCCGCTCCTTGACCTATCGCGAACTCGATGAGGCGTCGAATCGGCTGGCTCACGTCCTGGCCGACCAGGGTGCGTGTGCCGGAACGCTCGTGGCGTTGCTGTCGTCACGGTCTGCCGACGCGATCGTGGCCATCCTGGCGGTGCTGAAGACCGGGGCGGCATACCTGCCGATGGATCCTGCCGCACCGGACGCACGCCTTCAGTTCATGCTCGGCGACGCCGGTCCGGTCGCAGCGGTGACCACCGCCGAGTTGCGTTCCCGTCTGGAAGGTTCCGACCTCCCGGTCATCGAGCTGGGGGATCCGCGCATCGAGTCGGCGTCGACGGCGGCGCTGCCGATGCCGGCGGCCGATGACCTCGCCTACATCATCTACACCTCGGGCACGACCGGTGTGCCCAAGGGCGTGGCGATCACCCACCGCAACGTCACCGAACTGTTGCGGTCGCTGGAAGCCGGCATGCAGATGTCGCAGCAGGTGTGGTCGCAATGGCACTCACTGGCATTCGACGTCTCGGTCTGTGAGATGTGGGGGGCGCTGCTGTTCGGCGGGCGGCTGGTCGTGGTTTCCGAGTCGGTGGCGAAGTCGCCGGAGGACTTCCACGCCTTGCTGGCCGACCAGCGCGTCACCGTGTTGAGTCAGACTCCGTCGGCGTTCTACGCGCTGCAGACGGCCGATGCACTGCATCCCGAACGGGCCCGGCAACTCAGCCTGGAGGCGGTGATCTTCGCCGGGGAAGCCCTTGAGCCACAGCGTCTCACACCCTGGCTGGCCAACCATCCCGCGGGTTCGCCGCGGCTGCTCAACCTGTACGGAACGACCGAGACGACGGTGCACGCGTCCTTCAGGGAGATCGTCGCCGCTGACGCCGAGCGCAGCCTGAGCCCGGTCGGCGGGCCGTTGCCGCATCTGGCGTTCTTCGTGCTCGACGGCTGGATGAGGCCGGTGCCGGCAGGCGTTGTCGGCGATTTGTACGTGGCCGGTTCGAGTGCGGGCCTCGGATACGTGGGGCGGGCCGGGTTGACCGCGTCGCGGTTCGTGGCCTGCCCGTACGGCGCGCCCGGGACTCGGATGTATCGCACCGGCGATGTCGTGGCCTGGAGTGCCGACGGCGAGTTGCAGTTCCTGGGCCGCGCCGACGAGCAGGTGAAGATCCGCGGATACCGCATCGAACTGGGTGAGGTCGGCGCAGCGCTGGCCGCCGTGGACGGTGTGCAGCAAGCGGTGGTCCTGGCCCGCGAAGACCGGCCCGGCGACAAGCGTCTGGTCGGATATGTCACGGGCACTGTCGATCCCGCCACCGCGCGTGCAGTGATGGCGGAGCGACTTCCGGCCTACATGGTGCCCACGGCCGTTGTGGTGTTGGCGGCGTTCCCCTTGACGGTCAACGGCAAGCTGGACAAGCGTGCCCTGCCGGCACCGGAGTACCAGGATGTCGAACGGTTCCGCGCTCCGACGAGCGCGGTCGAGGAGATCCTGGCGGGCATCTATGCCCAGGTGCTGGGACTGGACCGGGTCGGGGTGGACGACTCCTTCTTCGAGCTCGGTGGCGACAGCATCTCCTCGATGCAGGTGGTGGCGCGCGCGCGAGCCGCCGGGGTGCTGTGCCGGCCGCGTGATGTGTTCGTGGAGCAGACGGTTGCGCGACTGGCCGGCGTTGCCGGAGTGGCGGCCGACGGACACGGTGTGGTCGACGAAGGGGTCGGGCCCGTTGCGTTGACTCCGATCATGGCGTGGTTGCGGGATGTCGATGGTCCGGTGGATCAGTTCAACCAGACGGTGGTGATCCAGGCGCCGTCGGAGGTCGGCGAGGCCGATATTCGAGTTGTGCTGCAGGCCCTGCTCGATCGGCATGGGATGCTCCGGATGCGCGCTGACGGCTGGGCACTGCAGGTGCCCGCGTCGGGTGCGGTCGATGCGTCGGAGTGTGTGCAGTCGGTCGACGAGCTCACCGATGAGGTGGTGATCGAGGCCCGGACGCGGCTGGATCCGGCCGCGGGGATGATGCTGCGCGCGGTGTGGGCGAGGTCCACCGCACAGCTGATGCTGATCGTCCACCACCTCGCCGTTGACGGTGTGTCGTGGCGAATCCTGCTGGAGGACATCAACATCGCCTGGGCGCAGCACCAGAGCGGGCAGCCGGTCGAACTACCGGCAGGTGGCACGTCGTTCAGCCGATGGTCGGCGGTGCTGACCGACCTGGCCGACGCTCCCGCGGTGGTGGCCCATGCCGAGAGCTGGCGGCGGGTGGCGGCGATCCCCGCCGTATTGCCGGCGCCCCACCCTGAGCGCGACACGTACGCCACGGCGGCGAGGATGTCGGCGGAGTTGGACGCCGACACCACCCGGATGTTGCTCGGTGAGGTCCCCGCGGCGTTCCATGCCGGGGTTCAGGACATCCTGTTGACTGCCTACGGTTTGGCGTGGGCGGAGTTCCTCGGCGCCGGCGCGAACCCGATCGGTGTCGACGTGGAGGGCCACGGCCGCGACGAGGAACTGGCCGACGGGCTCGATCTGTCACGCACGGTGGGATGGTTCACGACCAAGTACCCGGTTGCGCTGTCCAGCGGCTTGTCGTGGTCCGAGGTGGTCGACGGTGGGCCGGCGCTGAACGGCGTGGTCAAGCGATCCAAAGAGCAGTTGCGGGCCCTGCCCGACGGGATGACCTACGGACTGCTGCGCTACCTCAATCCCGACGTCGAACTCGGGGTGGCCGATCCGGTGATCGGGTTCAACTACCTCGGTCGACTCGGCGGGAGCGACCTGCCCGAGAACCTCTGGCGCATCGATCCCGATGCTGCGGGACTGACAGCCTGCGCGAGCGCGGTGGCGACGCCGTTGATGCACACGGTCGAAGTCAATGCGGCCACCCTCGACACCGAGGCCGGCCCGCGGCTGCGGGCTCAGTGGGCCTGGGCGGCGACAGTGTTCGACGCCGCCGAGGTCGAGCGGCTGTCTTCGCTGTTCTTCGAGGCGCTGACCGGGATCTGCGCGCTGGTGCGACGTGGTGGTGGCGGATTGACGCCGTCGGACATCCTGCCGGCACGGTTGAGCCAGTCCGACCTAGACGAGGTCGTCACGCAGTTCGATGTCGCCGACGTGCTGCCGCTGAGCCCGCTGCAGCAGGGACTGCTGTTCCATGCGACCACCTCGGGTGACGGCGCCGACGAGCTCTACGCGTTGCAGCTCGAGCTCACGCTCGAGGGTGACCTCGACGGTGAACGGCTGCGCGAAGCGGTGAGCGCCGTCGTACGGCGTCACCCCCATCTGGTCGCCCAGTTCAGCCAGCGGTACGACGAGCCGGTGCAGATCATCCCCGCGCAGCCCGAGATGAGCTGGCGCGAAATCACATTCGACAGCGACGAGCAGGTCGACCGGCTGTGCGCCGCCGAGAGGGCGGCCGTCTGCTCCCTCGGGGACGGGCCTGCGTTGCGGGCCGCGCTGATCGCCGTCGCTCCGAACCGGCATCGCTTCGTGCTGACGATTCACCACATCGTCATCGACGGATGGTCGTTGCCCTTACTGGTGCAGGAGATCTTCGCCGGCTACCACGGGCACCGGCTGCCCGCGGCAGCACCGTATCGCCGGTTCCTGTCCTGGCTGGCCGAGCGTGATCTCGATGCAGCGCGCGCGGCCTGGGCGCAGGTGCTGGCCGGTGTGGACACCCCGACGTTGGTCGGACAGCCGGGCCGCGCGGCGTCGGGCCCGCGTGCGGTGGCATCCGTCGAGGTGCCCGAGCAGCTCACCGACGCGTTGAGCGGCCTGGCGCGCTCGCGTCAGACCACCGTGAACACCGTGCTGCACGCGGCGTGGGCAGTGCTCGTGGCGTCTTGGACCGGCCAGCACGACGTGGTGTACGGCACCACGGTGTCGGGGCGTCCCGACGACGTGGCCGGCGCCGAGTCGATGATCGGGCTGCTGATCAACACGGTGCCGGCCCGGGCCCGAATCGGTGCGACGACCACCGTCGGCGAGCTGATCGCCGCGCTGCAGCAGGATCACAACGCGACGTTGGAGCATCAGCACCTGGCGCTGCAGGAGCTGCATCGGCTCACCGGTCACGACCAGTTGTTCGACACGATGTTCGTCTACGAGAACTATCCGTTGGACGCCGGCGCCCTGCTTGGTGCCGACGGGTTGGCCGTCAGCGATGTCGCCAACCGTGAGTACAACCACTATCCGCTTGCGGTGCAGGCTATTCCGGGTCAGCGACTGCGCCTACGCGTCGAGTACGACACCGACGTCTTCTCCGCGGACGACATCGACGCGCTGTTCGCGCGCCACGCCCGCATCATGACCGCGATGACGTCGGATCCTGATACGCGGGTGTCGTCGATCGATGTGCTCGAGGTCTCCGAGCACGCCGAGCTCGACACGCTGGGCAACCGTGCCGTACTGGTGGAGGCCGCGTCGGCCCACCCGGCGATCCCCGCGTTGTTCGAGGGACAGGTGGCGCGCGCTCCGGAGGCGGTGGCGCTGAGCTTCGGCGCTCGCTCGATGACGTATCGGGAACTCGACGAGGCGTCGAATCGACTGGCGCACCTCCTCGTCGAGCGCGGTGCCGGTCCGGGCCAGCGGGTCGCCCTGCTGATCGACCGGTCTGCGGACTCCGTGGTGGCGATGCTGGCAGTGCTCAAGACCGGGGCGGCGTACGTGCCGATCGACCCGGCGCATCCCGACGCACGCGTGCGGTTCATCCTCGGCGACGCCGCCCCCATCGCGGCGCTGACCACCGCCGGGCTGGCCGGGCGGCTCGACGGCTTCGACGGCTTCGTCATCGACGTCAGGGATCCGGCCGTCGGCGGACACCCGCCGACCGCGTTGCGACCGCCGGCACCGGATGACATCGCGTACTTCATCTACACGTCGGGCACCACGGGGACGCCGAAGGGCGTTGCCGTCACCCATCACAACGTCACCCAGTTGGTGCAGGTGCTCGACGGGTATCTGCCGACTTCGGGGGTGTGGACCCAGTTCCACTCCTACAGCTTCGACACATCGGTCTGGGAGACCTGGGGCGCGCTCCTGCACGGTGGGCGGCTGGTGGTGGTGCCCGACGAGATAGCCCGCTCGCCTGTGGATTTCCAGGCCCTGCTGGTCGACGAACAGGTCAGCGTGCTGACCCAGACCCCATCCGCCGTGGGAGCGCTGTCACCCGATGGCGTGGGCTCGGCGTCCCTGGTGGTTGCCGGTGAGGCATGCCCGCCCGAAGTGGTCGATCGGTGGGCCCCGGGGCGGGCGATGCTCAACGCCTACGGTCCGACCGAGACCACGATGGTCGTCATGATCAGCGCGCCGCTCACCGCCGGGTCGGGATCGCCGCCGATCGGCGCACCGGTCTCGACGGCGGCACTGTTCGTGCTCGACGACTTCCTGCGTCCGGTACCCCGCGGGGTCGTCGGAGAGCTGTACGTCGCCGGTCACGGGGTGGCGGTGGGCTACGTGGGCAGGCCGGGCCTGACGGGTTCGCGTTTCGTGGCATGTCCGTTCGCGTACTCGGGCACGCGCATGTACCGCACCGGCGACCTGGTGCGCTGGGGTGACGACGGGCAGCTGCAGTACCTCGGCCGCGCAGATGAACAGGTCAAGATCCGTGGCTACCGGATCGAGCTGGGTGAGATCCAGGCCGCGTTGGCAGAGCTGGACGGTGTCGAGCAGGCCGCGGTGATCGCCCGGGAGGACCGTCCCGGCGACAAGCGGCTGGTCGGCTATGTGACAGGCGAACTCGATGTGGCCAAGGCGCGAACGCTGTTGGCGAACCGGTTGCCGTCCTACATGGTTCCTGCGGCCGTGGTGCCGATCGAGGCACTGCCGTTGACGGTCAACGGCAAGCTCGACACCCGGGCGCTCCCTGCGCCCGAGTACCGCGACGCCGATTCCTACCGGGCGCCGTCCAATGCCGTCGAGGAGGTCCTGGCTGGGATCTACGCCCAGGTGCTGGGCGTCGGTCCGGTCGGGGTGGACGACTCGTTCTTCGACCTGGGCGGGGATTCACTGTCGGCGATGCGCATCATCGCGGCAGTGAACAAGGCGTGCGACGTCGGCCTGCCGGTGCGGGTGCTGTTCGAGGCGCCGACAGTGGCGGATCTGGCGACCCGCGTCGGGATCGCCGAACGTGGCGTGGAGCCGTTGATCGCGGTGGCGGAACGGCCGGCGGTGGTGCCGTTGTCGTTCGCGCAGAACCGCCTGTGGTTCCTCGACCAGCTGCACGGCCCCTCGCCGGTCTACAACATGGCGGTCGCACTGCGGTTGAGCGGAGCACTCGATGTCGACGCGCTCCAGACCGCGTTCGCCGACGTGGTGGGCCGGCACGAGTCGCTGCGAACGGTGTTCTCCACCGTCGACGGGGTGCCGTGTCAGGAGGTGCTGGCTGCCGACGCGGTCGAGGTGAGCTGGCAGGTGGTGGATGCCGCCGGTTGGACGGCGCCACAGTTCGATCGCGCCGTCGAGTCCGCCGTGGCTCACCCGTTCGATCTGGCCGATGAGATCCCTGTGCGCGCAACGCTTCTGCGCGTCGGTCCAGATGAGCACGTGCTGGTCGGCGTGGTGCACCACATCGCGGCCGACGGCGTGTCGATCGGCCCGCTGGTGGGTGATCTGAGTAGGGCGTACGGAGCGCGAAGTGTCGGGCACACTCCCGTGTGGGCGCCGTTGACGGTGCAGTACGTCGACTACACCCTGTGGCAGCGTGCGCAACTGGGTGAGCTCACCGATGCCGAGAGCCGGATCTCCGAGCAGATGGCCTACTGGCAGGATGCGCTCGCGGACCTCCCCGAGCGGCTGCAGTTGCCGACGGATCGGCCGTACCCGGCGGTGGCCGATCAGCGCGGCGCGACGCGCAGGGTCGAGTGGCCGGCGGAGCTGCAGCAGCGGATGCATGCGGTGGCTGCCGCCCACGAGGCGACCGGATTCATGGTGATGCAGGCCGCCCTCGCGGTGCTGCTGGGCAAGGTATCGGCGAGTGCCGATGTCGCCGTTGGGTTCCCGATTGCGGGCCGCAATGATCCAGCGCTGGATGAGCTGATCGGGTTCTTCGTCAACACGCTGGTGCTCCGCGTCGACCTGAGCGGCGATCCCACCGTGGCCGACGTCCTGGGCCAGGTGCGGAGCCGCAGTCTGGCCGCCTACGACCATCAGGACGTGCCGTTCGAGGTGCTGGTGGAACGGCTCAACCCGGCCCGGTCGCGGGCGCACCATCCGCTGGTGCAGGTGATGTTGGCGTGGCAGAACGGGTTAGGGCAGGACGATGACCTGTCAGGATTGGCGCTGGGCGACGTACAGGTCACCCGGATGCCCGTCGACACCCACACCGCCCGGATGGATCTGACGTTCTCGATCACGGAGCAGTTCACCGAGGCGGGTCAGCCGGCGGGACTCGCGGCCGAGGTCGAGTTCCGCACAGATGTGTTCGACGCCGAGTCGATCGAGTCCCTGATCGGTCGGCTGGAACGCGTCCTGACGGCGGTGGTGGCGGATCCGGCGGTGCCGGTGTCGTCGATCGATGTGCTGGACGGCGCTGAGCGGGCCTGGCTGGATGCGGTCGGAAGCCGTGCTGCGCTCTCGGCACCGGCCGGCGGCGGGTCGACCGTTCCGGAGTTGTTCGCGGCACAGGCGGTGCGCTCCCCGCACCAGGTGGCGTTGACCTTCGAGGGTCGCTCGATGACGTACCGCGAGCTGGACGAGGCGTCGAACCGGCTGGCGCATCTGCTGATCGACCACGGAGCAGGTCCGGGCGGCTACGTGGCGGTGATGTTCCCGAGGTCGGCCCAGGCGATCGTGGCGATCCTCGCGGTGCTCAAGTCGGGATCGGCGTACGTGCCGATCGATCCGGCGGTGCCTGACGCCCGCGTCGGGTTCGTGTTGGGCGACGCTGCGCCGGTGGCGGTGGTGACGACAGCGGAGCTGGCGGGTCGGTTCGCCGAGCACGACGCGGTGGTGCTCACCGCCGACGATGCCCGGATCGCCGATCAGCCGCCGACTGCGGTGGTGGGGCCGGTACCGGGCGATGTGGCGCATGTGATCTACACGTCGGGTACGACGGGAACGCCGAAGGGCGTTGCGGTGTCGCATCGCAACGTGACGCGGTTGTTCGACGGGATGGATGTCGGTGTCGACCTGTCCGCGGATCAGGTGTGGGCGCAGTGTGCGTCCTATGCGTTCGATTACACGGTGTGGGAGATCTGGGGTCCACTACTGCACGGGGGCCGCTTGGTGGTGGTACCCGATTCGGTGCTCGCCTCGCCGGAGGAGTTGCACCAGCTGCTGGTCGAAGAGCGGGTGACGGTGCTGAGCCAGACGCCGTCGGCGGTGGGGATGCTCTCGCCGGACGGTCTGGAGTCGATGGCGCTGATGGTGGCCGCCGAGGCCTGTCCGGCCGACGTGGTGGACCGCTGGGCTCCGGGCCGGGTGATGATCAACGGTTACGGACCGACGGAGACGACGGTGTACGCCACCATCAGCCGGCCGTTGACGGCCGGCTCGGGTGTGGTGCCGATCGGGGTGCCGGTGCCCGGGGCGGCGCTGTTCGTCCTCGACGCCACGCTGCGACCGGTCCCTGCCGGGGTGGTCGGCGAACTGTACGTTGCGGGACTCGGGGTCAGTCACGGCTACCTGCGGCGCTCGGGGCTCACCGCTTCGCGGTTCGTGGCGTGTCCGTTCGGGGAAGCGGGGGACGCACCCGGTCTGAGGATGTATCGGACCGGGGACCTGGTGGCGTGGCGCGGCGACGGGCAGCTGGCGTACATCGGGCGGGCGGACGAGCAGGTCAAGATCCGTGGGTTCCGCATCGAACTCGGTGAGATCCAGGCGGCGCTGGCATCGGTGTACGGGGTGCAGCAGGCGGTGGTGATCGCCCGCGAAGATCGCCCCGGCGACAAGCGCCTGGTCGGATACGTCACCGGTGCCGTCGACCCGGCCGCGGCGCGCGCCGCATTGTCGGACCGGTTGCCGGAGTACATGGTGCCCGCGGCGATCGTGGTCCTGGACGCGTTGCCGGTGACGGTGAACGGCAAGCTCGACAGGCGGGCATTGCCGGCGCCGGAGTACGGCAGCGCCGGGTACCGGGCTCCGGTCACGGTGATGGAGGAGATCCTGGCGGGGATCTTCGCCGAAGTGCTGGGAGCGCAGAGAGTCGGCGTCGACGACTCGTTCTTCGATCTGGGCGGCGATTCCTTGTCGGCGATGCGCGTCATCGCGGCGATCAACCGGGCACTGGATTCCGATCTCGGGGTCCGAGTTCTGTTCGAGGCCCCGACGGTGGCCGGGTTGGCCTCACGTGTCGATGGGCGCGGTGGTGGAGTGGAACGCCTGACGGCCGCTGCCGTGCGTCCGGCGGTGGTGCCGTTGTCCTTCGCGCAGAATCGGCTGTGGTTCCTCGACCAGCTGCACGGGCCCTCGCCGGTCTACAACATGGCGGTCGCCCTGCGGCTGAGCGGACCCCTGGACGCCGACGCGTTGCGTACGGCGCTGGTCGACGTGGTGGAGCGGCACGAGTCCCTGCGTACCGTGTTCACCGACGTCGACGGCGTGCCCGCGCAGGTGGTGGTGCCGACGTCGGCTGCCGATGTGAGCTGGCGGGTCGTCGACTCCGCGGAGTGGTCGCAGGCCCGGCTGTCCGAGGCGATCGAGCGAACGGCATCCCACGCGTTCGATCTGGCGAACGAACTTCCGTTGCAGGCCACGCTGTTCCGCGTCGCCGAGGACCAGCACGTCCTGGTGGGGACCGTGCATCACATCGCTGCCGACGGGACGTCGCTGGTCCCGCTGGTGAATGACCTGAGCGTCGCGTACGCCGCCCGCAGTGAAGGGCGCGAACCGGGGTGGACGCCGCTGCCGGTGCAGTACGTGGACTACACCCTGTGGCAGCGCGCGCAGTTCGGTGAGTTGACCGACGGCAGCAGTCGCATCGGTGGCCAGTTGGCTTACTGGCTGGAGACGCTGGACGGTCTGCCGGAACGCCTGCAGCTGCCCACGGATCGGCCCTACCCGCCGGTTGCCGACCAGCGTGGTGCTCGGATCGACGTCAGCTGGGCTCCCGAACTGCAGCAGCAGGTGCGTGAGTTGGCGGCCTACTGCAACACCACGACCTTCATGGTCATGCAGGCTGCGCTGGCGGTGCTGCTGAGTCGGGTGTCGGCGAGTTCCGATGTCGCGGTTGGTTTCCCGATCGCCGGGCGCAACGATCCCGCGCTGGACGAGTTGGTGGGGTTCTTCGTCAACACGCTGGTGCTCCGGGTCGATGTCGGCGGCGACCCCACCGTCACCGAACTGTTGGCCCAGGTGCGCTCCCGGGCCCTGGCGGCCTACGAGCATCAGGACGTGCCGTTCGAGGTGATGGTCGAGCGGCTGAACCCCACCCGGTCGATGGCTCATCATCCGGTCGTGCAGGTGATGTTGGCATGGCAGAACTTCGCCGGAGCCGATCTGGACGCCGATTCCGGGTTCGACATGGGCCAGGTGCGGGCCACCCGTGAGCCGGTCGAGACCCACACCGCCCGGATGGACGTGTCATTCGCCCTGGCCGAACAGTTCACCGGAACCGGTGCATACGCGGGGATCTCGGGCTCGGTCGAGTTCCGTACGGATGTGTTCGATCCCGCCACGATCGAGACCCTCGTCGGCAGGCTCGAGCGGGTGTTGACGGCGATGGCGGCCGAGCCCGATCGTCGGCTCTCCTCGATCGACCTGCTCGACGACAACGAACACGGCCGGCTGGACGTGTGGGGTAACCGCACCGTGCTGGAGCTGCCCGCGTCGTCGCAACAGACCATGCCGGGATTGTTCGCGGAGATCGTGAGTCGTGCGCCGGATGCGGCGGCCGTCGTCTTCGAAGGCCGGACGTTGACCTACAACGACGTGGACCTGGCGTCGAATCGGTTGGCGCACCTGCTGTCCGAACGCGGCGCGGGTCCGGGCCGGCGGGTCGGGTTGTTGTTGCCGCGCTCGGCGCGGGCCGTGATCGCGATCATGGCGGTACTCAAGACGGGAGCGGCGTACGTCGCGATCGATCCGTCGGCGCCCGACGCCCGGATCGGATTCGTGCTCGAGGATGCGGCGCCGATCGTGGTGGTGACCACGACAGACCTCGCCGCGCGGGTCGCCGGCTTCGACGGTGCGGTCATCGATGTCTCCGACCACGCGATCGACGGTCATCCCAGCTCCGCATTGGCGGTGCCGTTGGTCGACGACGTCGCGTACCTGATCTACACGTCGGGGACCACGGGGACGCCGAAGGGCGTGGCGGTGACCCACGGCAACGTGACAGAGCTGCTCAGGACCCTGGACGCAGGTCTGCCGCAAGCCGGAGTGTGGGCGCTGTGCCATTCGCTGGCGTTCGACGTCTCGGTGTGGGAGATCTTCGGCGCCCTGCTGCGCGGTGGCTCGGTGGTGGTGGTGCCGGAGTCTGTCGCGAGCTCGCCGGACGACTTCCACGATCTGCTGGTCGGCGCAGGGGTCGATGTGCTGACCCAGACCCCGTCGGCGGTGGCGATGCTCTCGCCGGACGGCTTGGAGTCGGCGTCGCTGGTGGTGGTGGGTGAGGCGTGCCCGCCGGAGGTCGTGACCCGGTGGGCACCGGGCCGGGTGATGATCAACGCCTACGGTCCGACCGAGACCACGATGTGCGTGGCGATCAGCGAGCCGTTGGTGCCGGGGGCGCGGGTGCCGATCGGGTCGCCGGTGGCGGGTGCGGCGTTGTTCGTGCTCGACGAGTGGCTGCGGCCGGTGCCCGCGGGTGTGGTGGGCGAGTTGTACGTCGCGGGTCACGGGGTGGCCGACGGTTACGTGGGCCGGTCGTCGTTGACGGCGTCGCGGTTCGTGGCGTGCCCGTTCGGTAGGGCGGGGGCGACCACGGGAAAGAGGATGTATCGCACCGGCGACCTGGTGCGCTGGGGACCCGACGGGCAGCTGGACTACATCGGCCGCGCCGACGAGCAGGTCAAGATCCGCGGCTACCGCATCGAACTCGGCGAAGTGCAGGCCGCATTGGCCCAGGTGGACGGTGTGAGCCGGGCGGCTGTCATCGCCCGTGAGGACCGGCCCGGCGACAAGCGGCTCGTCGCCTACCTCACCGGCACCGCTGATCCGGCGGCGGCGCGGACGGCGTTGGCGCAGCGGTTGCCCGCGTACATGGTGCCGGCGGCGGTCGTGGTGCTCGACGCGATTCCCCTGACGTCGAACAACAAGCTGGACGTCAAGGCGCTGCCCGCGCCGGAATATCCGGACGGACAGGCATACCGTGCCCCGGCCGATCTCGTGGAAGACGTGCTCGCGGGAATCTTCGCCGAGGTGCTCGGGCTGGACCGGGTCGGGGTGGACGACTCGTTCTTCGAGCTCGGCGGGGACAGCATCCTGTCGATGCAGGTGGTGTCGAGGGCGCGTGCCGCGGGGTTGACGTGCCGGCCGAAGGACGTTTTCACCGAACAGACCGTGGCCCGCCTGGCTCGGGTGGTGTCCGTCGCCGACGGCGAGGTGGTCGCCGACGCGGGTGTCGGTGCGGTGGTGGCCACACCGATCATGCGGTGGCTGGACAGCGTGAACGGCCCGACCGATCAGTTCAACCAGACCATGGTGGTGGTGGCGCCCGCGGAAGCGGTCGAGGCCGACGTCGTCGCGGTTCTACAGGCGGTGCTGGATCGCCATCCGATGCTCCGCGCCCAGGTCGGCGAGGACGGGTTGTGGGTGCCCGAGCCGGGCGCGGTGGATGCGGCCGGCTGCGTGCAGGTGGCCGATGTGCTGTCCGAGGAGGCGGTGACCGGTGCCCGGTCACGGCTGAATCCAGCTGCGGGCGTGATGTTTTCGGCTGTGTGGGCGCAGGCGACGAGCGAGCTGGCGTTGGTGGTGCACCATCTGGCTGTCGACGGTGTGTCGTGGCGGATCCTGCTCGAAGACGTGAACGTCGCGTGGGCGCAGCGTCGTGGTGGGCAGCCGTTCGACTTGCCGGTGTCGGGGACGTCGTTCGCGCGGTGGTCGCACCTGTTGGCCGAGCACGCGCTGTCCGATCCGGTGGCCGCGGTGGCCGAGAGCTGGCGTGCGGTGGCCGAGGTTCCGGCGGTGCTGCCGGCGCCGGACCCCCACCGGGACACGTTCGCATCGGCGGGGCAGTGGTCCGTGGAGCTGGATGTCGAGACCACCCGGATGGTGCTGGGTGAGGTGCCGGCGGCGTTCCACGCCGGGGTGCAGGACGTGTTGCTCGTCGGATTCGGGTTGGCGTGCGCGGAGTTCCTCGCCACGGGCGGGTCCCCGGTCGGGATCGACGTCGAGGGACACGGCCGGGACGAGGACGCGGTGGCCGGGGCGGACGTGTCGCGCACGGTCGGCTGGTTCACCACCAAGTACCCGGTGGCGTTGAGCGCAGGTCGCATCGACTGGAGCAGTGTCGTCGCCGGTGACGCCGAACTGGGCCGGGTGGTCAAGGACGCCAAGGAGCAGTTGCGTGCGCTGCCCGACGGACTGACCTACGGTTTGTTGCGGTACCTGAACCCCGATGTCGACCTCGGTGAAACGGATCCGGTGATCGGATTCAACTACCTGGGCCGGCTCGGCGGGACCGGTGAGCTGGGCGAGGAGTACTGGCGCCCCCACACGGGCGCGTCGTGGGGGTCGGTGGCCGGAGCGATTCCGATGCCACTGCCGCACAGCGTGGCACTCAACGCGGCGACCCTCGACACCACGGACGGTGCCCGGCTGCAGGCGACCTGGACGTGGGCGACGTCGGTCCTCGACGGTGAGCAGGTGCGGCGGCTGGGCCGGTTGTGGTTCGACGCACTGGCCGGAATCTGCGCCTACGTGGGTGGTGGCGGCGGCGGGTTGACGCCGTCGGACGTCGCCCCGGCCACGCTGACCCAGGACCAGCTCGACGAGCTGCAGGACCAGGACCGTATCGCCGACGTGCTGCCACTGACCCCGCTGCAGCGCGGACTGCTCTACCACGCAGGCAGCGCCGAGGTGTATGCCTTGCAGCTGAGCTTCACCGTCACAGGTCCGCTGGATCCCAGCAACCTGGCCGCTGCGGCGCAGTCGGTCGTGAGCCGTCACCCGCATCTGGTGGCCCGATTCAGCCAGCGGTTCGACGAGCCGGTGCAGGTCATCCCGGCCGACCCGGTTGCGGGCTGGCGCCACGTCGACGTCGACGACGGTGTCATCGACGAGCATCTCCTGGAACAGGAATCAGCTGCCGAACGCGTCGCGGTATGTGACCTGGAGAACGCGCCGGCGTTTCGGATCCTGTTGCTGAGCAACACGATCGATCGTCACCACGTGGTGTTGACGAGCCACCACATCGTGCTGGACGGGTGGTCGTTGCCCATCCTGCTGCACGAGATCATCGCGGCGTACTTCGGGCAGCGGTTGCCGGCGGCGGTGCCGTACCGGCGGTTCGTGACGTGGCTGGCCGAGCGCGATCTGGACGCGGCGCGAGCGGCGTGGGGTGCGGTGCTGGCGGGATTCGACACTCCGACCCTGGTGGCGCCGCCGGACCGCGCGGAGAGCGGACCGCGCGGGGTCGCCTCGGGCGAGCTGTCCGAGCAGAGCACGCGGGCATTGCAGGAGTTGGCGAGGTCGCAGCACACGACGGTCAGCACGGTGCTGCAGGGCGCGTGGGCGGTGCTGCTGAGTTCGTTGACCGGCCAGCAGGACGTGGCGTTCGGGTCGGTGGTGTCGGGCCGGCCCGATGACGTGCCCGGCGCCGAGTCGATGGTGGGCTTGTTGATCAACACGGTGGCGGCGCGGGCGAGGCTGACCCCGGTCACGACGGTCGCAGATCTGCTGGCGCAGATGCAGCTCGATCACAGCGCGACCCTGGAACACGAGCACCTGGCGCTGACCGACATCCATCGCGTCACCGGTCACGATCAGCTGTTCGACACGCTGTTCGTCTACGAGAACTACCCGGTCGACACTGCCGCACTGTCGGGTGGCGACGGCCTCACGATCAGTGAGATCCGCAGCCGCGAGCTCAATCACTACCCGTTGACGATGCAGGCTTCACCGGGCCGAACGCTGTCATTCCGGCTCGAGTACGACACCGAAGTGTTCGACGCGGTGTCGGTGGGCTCGCTGATCGAGCGGATGCAACGTGTACTGGCCACGATGACGGCCGGTCCCGCGGTCCGGGTGGCGTCGCTGGATCTGCTCGACGCCGCGGAACACCGACGACTCGACGTGTGGGGCCGGCGGGCCATCCTGGCTGAGCCGGCAGCTGTGGGGGCGACGGTTCCTGGGTTGTTCGCCGAACAGGTGCTGCGTCGCGCGGACGCGCCGGCATTGACCTTCGAAGGTCGATCGATGTCGTATCGCGAGCTGGATGAGGCGTCGAACCGGTTGGCGCATCTCCTCGTCGAATGCGGTGCGGGTCCGGGTCAGTGCGTGGCGGTGATGTTCCCACGGTCGGCCGACGCCATCGTGGCGATCCTCGCGGTGCTCAAGTCGGGCGCGGCCTATCTGCCGATCGATCCGGCGGTGCCGGACGCGCGGGTGGCCTTCGTGATGGGTGATGCGAATCCGGTGGCAGTGGTCACGGCGGCTGAGTTGGCCGACCGCTTCGCCGGCCTGCAAGCGGCGGTGGTGACCGCCGACGATCCGCGGCTCACCGCACAGTCGAACGCGGGGCCGGCGCTGCCCGATCCCGACGACGTGGCGCATGTGATCTACACGTCGGGGACGACGGGAACGCCGAAGGGCGTTGCGGTGTCGCATCGCAACGTGACGCGGTTGTTCGACGGCATGGACGTCGGTGTCGACCTGTCCGCGGATCAGGTGTGGGCGCAGTGTGCGTCGTACGCGTTCGACTACACGGTGTGGGAGATCTGGGGAGCGCTGCTGCACGGGGGCCGGTTGGTGGTGGTGCCCGAGGGGGTGATGCGGTCGCCGGAGGACATGCACGCGTTGTTGGTGGCCGAGGGTGTGACCGTGCTGAGCCAGACGCCGTCGGCGGTCGGGATGTTGTCGCCGGAGGGTCTGGAGTCGACGGCGCTGATGGTGGCCGCCGAGGCGTGCCCGGCCGATGTGGTGGACCGGTGGGCTCCCGATCGGGTGATGATCAACGGTTACGGTCCGACGGAGACGACGGTCTACGCGACGATCAGCCGGCCGTTGGCGGCGGGCTCGGGCGCGGTGCCGATCGGGGTGCCGGTGCCGGGAGCGGCGTTGTTCGTGCTCGACGGGTCGTTGCGGCGGGTCGCACCCGGCGTGGTGGGCGAGTTGTACGTGGCCGGGCTCGGCGTGAGCTACGGCTACGTCCGGCGGTCCGGGCTCACGGCGACACGATTCGTGGCGTGTCCGTTCGGAGAAGCAGATGATGCTCCCGGACTGAGGATGTATCGCACCGGAGACCTGGTGCGGTGGGCGCCCGACGGGCAGTTGCAGTACTTCGGGCGCGCCGACGAGCAGGTCAAGATCCGCGGCTACCGAATCGAACTGGGCGAGATCCAGGCGGCGTTGGCGAGCGTGAACGGAGTCGAGCAGGCGGTGGTGATCGCCCGCGAGGATCGTGCAGGTGACAAGCGCCTGGTCGGATACGTCACCGGTGCCGTCGACCCATCCGAAGCGCGGGCGGCGCTGTCGGAGCGGTTGCCGGAGTACATGGTGCCCTCGGCGGTGGTCGTCCTGGACGCGTTGCCGATGACGGTGAACGGCAAGTTGGACAAGCGCGCCTTGCCGGTGCCGGAGTATCAGAGTGCCGAGGGATACCGGGCGCCGGCGACGGCGGTGGAGGACATCCTCGCGGGGATCTTCGCCGAGGTGCTGGGTGTCGACCGGATCGGCGTCGATGATTCGTTCTTCGCCATGGGTGGGGATTCGATCCTGTCGATGCAGGTGGTCTCGCGGGCACGTGCGGCGGGGCTGACGTGCCGGCCGCGGGACGTGTTCGTCGAGCAGACGGTGGCCCGGCTGGCCAGGGTGGTCTCCGTCGCCGAGGGCGAGGTGGTCGTCGACGACGGTGTCGGTCCAGTGGTCGCCACGCCGATCATCCGGTGGTTGCAGAGCGTGGACGGACCCACCGACCAGTTCAACCAGACAATGGTGGTGGCGACGCCCGCTGGAGTCGGCGAGGCCGACGTGGTGGCGATGCTGCAGGCATTGATCGACGGACACGCGACATTGCGGTTGCGGGTGCGGGACGACGGTGCAGGAGGCTGGGCGCTGCACGTGCCCGGGCCCGGTGCGGTCGATGCGCGCGACCAGGTGCAGGTGGTCGACCGGCTCAGCGGTGCGGCGGTCGCGGCGGGGCAGGCGCGGTTGGATCCGTCGGCGGGTGTGATGTTGTCGGCGGTGTGGGCGGCGGACAGCGGTCAGTTGGCGTTGATCGTGCACCACCTGGCCGTCGATGGCGTGTCGTGGCGAATCCTGCTGGAAGACCTGAACATCGCGTGGGCACAGCGTCGTGGCGGGCAGCCGGTCGCATTGCCGGCGCCGGGTACGTCGTTCGCCCAGTGGTCGAGACTGCTCGCCGAATACGCGATGTCGGAAGCGGTGACCACGTCGGCCGAGGTGTGGCGCCGGGTCGCCGGAGTCCCGGCGTTGTTACCCGCGGCGCGGCCGGACTCGGATACCTATGCCAGCGCTGGGTATTCGTCGGCGACGCTGGACGCCGAAACGACACGGATGCTGTTGGGTGAGGTGCCGGCGGCATTCCACGCCGGCGTGCAGGACATCCTGTTGATCGCGTTCGGTTTGGCGATGGCGGAGTTCACCGGCATCGGGAGTACGCCCATCGGGATCGATGTCGAGGGACACGGCCGGCACGAGGATCTGGCGGACGGGCTGGACCTGTCGCGCACGGTGGGCTGGTTCACCACGAAGTACCCGGTGTCGCTGGCGGTCGATCAGGTGCCGTGGTCCCAGGTGATCGCGGGCAGCGCCGCTCTCGGTGCGGCCGTGAAGGCCGCCAAGGAGCAGTTGCGTGCCCTGCCCGACGGGTTGACCTACGGATTGCTGCGATATCTGCGGCCGGATGGTGACCTGGCGGGTCCCGATCCCGGGATCGGTTTCAACTACCTGGGCCGTCTCGGTGGTGGTGCGGAGCTGTCCGATGAGCTGTGGCGGCCCACCGACGACGATGCGTTCGGTGAGGCCGTGGCGATCGCGACGCCGTTGTCGCACACCGTGGAACTCAATGCGGTGACCGTGGACACCGAGTCCGGCCCGCGGTTGCGGGTGAACTGGACGTGGGCGCGGTCGGTGCTGAACGAGACGGACGTGAATCGCCTGGGCCGACTGTGGTTCGAGGCCTTGGCCGGGATCTCGGCGCACGTGCACCATGGTGGTGGCGGATTGACGCCGTCGGACATCGCTCCGGCCCGGTTGAGTCAGCAACACCTCGACGAGCTGGCGGTGCAGTACGAGGTCGCCGATGTGCTGCCGTTGACACCGATGCAGCAGGGTCTGCTCTTCCACGCTGTCAGTGGCGACGGGGATGACAGCAACGACGATGACGTGTACGCGGTTCAGCTGGACTTCACCGTGGTGGGTCCGCTGGATTCAGACCGGCTGCGCAAGGCGGTCAGCGACGTCGCCTGTCGTCACCCGCACCTGGTGGCCCGGTTCTGTGCTCAGTTCGACGAGCCCGTGCAGGTCATTCCGGCGGACCCGTCGGCGTCGTGGACGTATGTGGAACTCGATGCGACGGCCCATGTGGCGGCGCCCGACGAGGGCGCGCTCGAACAGGTGCGTGCCGCCGAACGTACGGCGGTGTGCGATCTGGAGGGTTCACCGGCCTTCCGGGTGGCATTGATCCGTACCGGTGCGGACCAGCACCGGTGTGTTCTGACGTTGCATCACATCGTGGTCGATGGCTGGTCGTTGCCGATCCTGTTGCGCGACATCTTCGCCGGCTACTACGGGCATCAATTGCCTGCGGCGGTGCCTTACCGGCGGTTCGTGTCCTGGCTGGCCGAGCGTGATGTCGGTGCGGCACAGGCGGCGTGGGCGCAGGTGCTGTCCGGGCTGGACAGTCCCACATTGGTCGCCGGACACAATCCGGCCGGTCCTGGCCCGCGGGGGGTCGCCGAACTGGACGTCTCGGCGCGGACGACTGCGGCGTTGACGGAGTTGGCACGTGCGCAGCACAGCACGGTCAGCACGGTGCTTCAAGGCGCGTGGGCGTTGCTCTTGACGTCGTTGACGGGCCGTCAGGACGTGGTCTTCGGGGCCACGGTGTCGGGCCGTCCGGCCGAGTTGGCCGGCGCGGATTCCATGGTGGGCCTGTGCATCAATACGGTGCCGGTGCGGGCCACCTTCACCACGTCGACCACGGTGAGCGACCTCCTCGGCCAGTTGCAGCGTGATGCCGAAGTGACCTTCGACCACCAGCATCTGGCGCTGCCCGAGATCCACCGGGCCGGCGGTCACGACCAGCTGTTCGACACGCTGCTCGTCTACGAGAACTACCCCATGGACACCGCAGCCCCGTTGGGGCCCGACGGACTGAGGATCACCGAGTTCAGCAACCGGGAGTACAACCACTATCCGCTGACCATGCAGGCCATCCCCGGCGACCAACTGCACCTCCGCATCGAGTACGACACGAGCAGTTTCGACGCCACCCGGGTGAAGCGGATCGTCACGCGGATCAACAAGATCCTGGAGGCGATGATCGCCGGCACCTGACCGCAGGTATGCCGGCCCACGTCGGCGTTGGTACGCGTCCGACAGTGATCCTGGCAACGACTGGCAAACGTCGTCACCGACTCTGTCCTGCGGCGACCGTATGCCGTGCACCGGGCAGCGAATAACGTTCCATGTTGGTGGAGAGTCGATTTCGCCGGCCGTTCGGTCCAGGGCAGCGGCAACCTACCGGTGAAGCCCGAGGAGCCCAGCAATTACCATTTGCCTTGGCTAGACTGCACAGTGACCGCATCTGATGGTGTCCTCACCGAGAACGGACGCCACGAAACGACGGGGGATGTCCGCAATGAAGATTGCCATGGCGGCCTATGGGACACGTGGCGATCTCGAGCCCTGCCTCACCGTGGGGCGCGAACTGCTCCGCCGTGGGCACGAAGTCCGCATGGCCGCGCCTCCGGATCTCGTGGACTTCGTCGAGGCGACGGGCATCACTGCCACCGCGTACGGACCGAATGCGAAGTCGTCGCTGGAGGGTGACTTCCTGCTCAATCTCTGGATGGACTTCCCACGCAATCTGACCAATGTTCGGCGACTGTCGACGTTGTTCCGTGAGACGCGTAAGCGATTCGTCGAGGCCTGGCCGCAGATGTGCTCGACGATCGGCTCCATCGCCGAGGGTGCCGATCTCCTGCTGACCGGCCTGAGTTTCGAGCAGCAGGCGCTTCCCGTCGCCGAGTTCTACGACATTCCGTTGGTGGCGATCCACCCGTTCCCGGTGCGGCCCAACGGTCAGGTTCCGTTCCTGCCCGCCGCCGTGATGCGTTCGGTTCTAGGAGCTTACGAGTGGGTGCACTGGCTCGAAACCAAGAAGCTCGAGGACGCCCATCGTCGCCAGCTGGGCCTCCCGCGAGCCACCCAGCCGGCCCCACGCATCATGGCAGAACGCGGAACGCTCGAGATCCAGGCCTACGACGCCGTGTGCTTTCCCGGGCTGAGCGAGGAATGGCAACAGCGCCGCCCGATCGTCGGCACGCTGACCCTTGACCTGACGAGCGCGGCGGACGATGAGGTGACGTCGTGGATCGCATCGGGCACACCGCCGATCTACTTCGGATTCGGCAGCATTCCGGTACAGACACCTGATGAGACACTCGAGATGATCAGTGCGGCGTGCCGGCAGCTGGGAGAGCGCGCGCTGGTGTGCTCAGGCTGGAGCGACTTCGTCGAGGCCGACCAGCTCGAACACGTCAAGGTGGTGAAGACGGTGAGCCACGCAGCCATCTTCCCGTTGTGTCGTGCAGTCGTCCACCACGGCGGGTTGGGCACCACGGCAACGGGACTCCGTGCGGGAGTTCCCACTTTGATCCTGTGGACGCTCCCGGATGTGCACGCCAGGGGTGCGGTGATCAGACGTCAGAAGCTCGGGACCACACGACGGCTGGCGACGACCACCAAGGAATCCCTGATAGCTGACCTTCGTGCGATCCTCGAGCCCGGGTGCGCCGCTCGGGCCCGAGAGTTTGCCGGTACCATGACAAAAGCAGCTGCGGGTACAGCCTCCGCAGCCGACCTCGTCGAGAACCGCATGTTTGCCCGCTGATCGGGTACCCGAACTGAGTGCGCAGCCCGCGCATCTTCATCGCATTGTGAACCCAAAGGTGCGCTACGAACTTGACAAGCAACGAATGTCGACTGTGCGGATCGTCGGGTCCGCACGAAACGATCACCTCACGCGAGATGATGTTCGGCACGCGTGAGCGATTCGCGTACTTCCTCTGCGCTGACTGCGACACGCTGCAGATCGTGGACGTGCTGAGTCCCGAAGAGCTCGGCCGCCACTACAGCACGGATTATTACTCCTACCGGTCTTCCAGCACCGTCCCGAAGATCGTTCGATGGCTGATCTCCCAACAGGACCGCCACGAACTCCACACCGGGCGTAGCGCTATCGGCTCAGTGATCGGGGCGCTTCCTCCGGGTGTGCGAGGCCTCTTCGGAGGGCCGGTCGTCCGGATGCTCGGTCAGCAGGGAGTTGATCGTCACGCGCGAATCATCGACGTGGGCTGCGGTAGTGGCATACTGCTGGATCGGTTGGCGGAGGTGGGGTTCGACAACTTGTGTGGAGCGGATCCGTTCATCGAAGCCGATTCCCGGACGCCTATGGGCGTTCCACTGCTCAAGATGGACCTGAGCGAGGTCAGCGGTGACTTCGACGTCATCATGTTCAACCACTCGCTCGAACACGTACCGGACATGATCGGAACGCTCGAAGCAGCGACCCACAGGCTCACTCCGGATGGATTCTGCCTGGTTCGTCTCCCGACCACCTCATCCGAAGCGTGGGCGAGCTACGGCGAGGACTGGGTGTTGTTCGACGCTCCTCGGCACTTCGTCATTCCATCGCGCCGCGGGATGGCGATCGCCGCGCAAGCGGTTGGACTTCGCGTGGACGACGTCATCGATGACTCGAATTCCTACCAGTTCTTCGCCAGTGAACTCATTCGAAGCGACGTGGCTCTGGTGGAGATCAAGGGCCTGGGGGACATCATCCGGCGATTCGGGTTGAAGCAACTGTGGAATTGGGAGAGGCGCTCGGAGCGTCTCAATCGGGAGGGCGCGGGTGAGCAGGCCGGATTCGTGTTACGCAAGGCTGCCTGACATGCTCACATGAGCCCGGTGGCGTTCGCGATCAGCGACGCTCCCGTGATCGCGAACATGAGCGCGATGAGCTGGCGGCGATACGCCCACGCCCAGTCGTGCAGTCGTCGCAGCACCGCAAGTGTGCGCGCAGGGGTGATCAAGTAGCTGACGAGGATCACCTCGACCACCAACAGCATGACGACGATGAACGCGATGGCCGCGGCGAACTGCGTGCCCACCGCGGTCCCCGAGGTCACCAGGAGCGTGACGACGATGAGTGCTCCGTCGAAGGGCACTCCGCCGGTGATGGCGCCGATCACCGTTGCCACCCAGAGCGAACCGCCCTCCCACGCGGAGCGAAGCCGATTGGTCAGTCGCTTGACGAACGATCCACCCGCGGCGGTATCGGAGGAGCCGTCTCCGATGAGCGGTACGGCGGTCGGAGGACCTGTGTCGAGCACGCTGGTCGCCGTGCCCGTCCTGCCGGACGCGGTTGGCATGCGGTGCCGGCCACCCGCGGTCTCCCGTCGAGACGGCAGACGCACCAGCATCAAGGCGGCCACGGCCAGCGCGATCGCTCCCGCGATCAACTGGAAGTTCCGCATTCCCGGGCTGACGGCCGATTGCTCCGATGAGATGGGCGACATCGACGTGAAATGCAGCAACGCGAGCGGGATCAGCAACACGGGTACCGCGTTGAGCAGGCAGCCGAGCATGTAGAACAGCAAATTCTGCAAAGGACGCGGCCTCGAGATGAGCAGCAGCGTGATGCCGATGCGCAACGGATTGAGACCATTGAGGAGCGCGAGCCCCAATACTGCTCCCCACATGACCAAAACATACCCTGTCCCACATCTGCCCGGAGGACCAACCGAGGTAATTCGGGGTTGCTGGTCGGACCGCCATTTCGCCGCGATCCACCTGTGCCGGACAGCGGCCTGCTGTTCTCAGGTCAGGTGCGCATCTGTCGAGATTCGAGGACATGGCACGCTTCTCCATGCGGATTGGGGCGGCTGTCACTTGGGCATGAGTGAACGAAGCACCTCGCTGTCGCGCAAGCCATCGCAGCAATGGAGTGTAGCTGGGGCGTCGGGACCACCGATCGGTCGTTGTGTTGGCGACGACGTTCCGACAAGGGTCTACGCGGGCGATCGACAATTCGTCCGCACAGCGTGAAACTCGGCGCAGTCCTGTGCCTACCAGCGTGCAGTTCATAGTTTGCCGGGTCGCCCGCGGAATGAAACGCCGCTTGATAGCCTCGTCGCAGCCCGCACCGCGTTGGACGTTCTATTTGCTGAAGGAGTGAGCGTTGAGCAAATTCGTCGGCTCGCTCCTGGCCCGAGCAGGGCATGGCGTACCCATCAGTGGTTGCGGTGTCAGCCGTTCGATGCCGCATTCGACGGGTTCCCTGGGGAAGTCGATCGAACGTTCATAGTGAACCGGGCGGCGCGCAATCCGGGGGAGGACTCATGACCCAGTCTCCGCGTCCGTTGCTTTCCAAGGCTTTTCTCACGGTTGGTGAGCGGGATCGGTTGGATGACTGGAGCAATCGATCGCTGCTCACGAGGCCGCCGCTGGACGGAGTGTCCATTCCCGGGTTGTTCGCCGAGCAGGTGGTGCGGTCTCCGGGTGCGGTGGCGGTGACGTTCGAGGGTCGTTCGTGGACCTACGGCGAGCTGGATGAGGCGTCGAACCGGTTGGCGCACCTGCTGGTCGGGCTGGGCGCCGCGCCCGGTGAGTACGTGGCGGTGATGTTCCCGCGGTCGGACGTGGCCGTCGTCGCCATTCTGGCCGTGCTGAAGGCAGGCGCCGGGTACCTGCCGATCGATCCGGCCGCTCCGGACGAGCGAGTCGAATTCATGATCGGTGACGCCGGCGCGGTGCTGGCGGTGGCCGACGCGGAGTCGGCCTCCCGGATCGCGAACTCCGGAGTCGACGTGGTCGGCGTCGACGATCCGCGTATCGCCGCGCAGCCCGACGGCATCCTGCAGATGCCCGATCCCGATGACATCGCTCACGTCATCTACACGTCCGGGACCACGGGTAGGCCGAAAGGCGTGGCCGTGAGCCATCGCAACGTCACCCGGCTGTTCGACGGCATGGACGTCGGCATAGATCTGAATCCGACGCAGGTGTGGACGCAGTGTCATTCGTTGGCGTTCGACTATTCGGTGTGGGAGTTGTGGGGTGCGCTCCTCCACGGCGGGCGCCTCGTGGTGGTGTCCGAGTCGGTGGCGGCGTCGCCGGAGGACCTGCACGCGCTGGTGTCGGCCGAGGGCGTGACCGTGCTGAGTCAGACGCCGACGGCGTTGGGAGCGTTGGCACGTCGTGGCTTGGAGTCGGTGGCGTTGATGGTGGCCGGGGAGGAGTGTCCGGTTGAGGTGGTGGATCGGTGGGCGCCGGGCCGAGTGATGATCAACGGCTACGGTCCGACCGAGACGACGGTGTACGCGACGATCAGCCGGCCGCTGTCGGCCGGGTCGGACGTCGTGCCGATCGGAGTGCCGGTGCCAGGGGCGGCGATGTTCGTGCTGGATGGGTTGTTGCGTCCGGTGTCGGTGGGTGTGGTGGGGGAGTTGTATGTGGCG
>NZ_JAPZPY010000023.1:0-5551 GCF_027529605.1 Mycobacterium hippophais
GCGGGTGTGTTGTTTGAGAACTCAATAGTGTGTTTGGTGGTTTTTGTTTGTTGTTTTTGGGGTTGTGTCCGCATTTTCCCGTTTGGGGGTGCAGCCCTTGTTTTTTTGGATGCCAGTTTTTGGTGTCTGGTTTTTGTGATCGGATTTTTCTGATTCGGATTCACCTGGCCCTGGTGGTTGGGTTGTTTTTGTTTGGAGAGTTTGATCCTGGCTCAGGACGAACGCTGGCGGCGTGCTTAACACATGCAAGTCGAACGGAAAGGCCCTTCGGGGTACTCGAGTGGCGAACGGGTGAGTAACACGTGGGTGATCTGCCCTGCACTTTGGGATAAGCCTGGGAAACTGGGTCTAATACCGAATACACCTCTTGGGTTGCATGACCTTTGGGGGAAAGCTTTTGCGGTGTGGGATGGGCCCGCGGCCTATCAGCTTGTTGGTGGGGTGATGGCCTACCAAGGCGACGACGGGTAGCCGGCCTGAGAGGGTGTCCGGCCACACTGGGACTGAGATACGGCCCAGACTCCTACGGGAGGCAGCAGTGGGGAATATTGCACAATGGGCGCAAGCCTGATGCAGCGACGCCGCGTGGGGGATGACGGCCTTCGGGTTGTAAACCTCTTTCAGCACAGACGAAGCGCAAGTGACGGTATGTGCAGAAGAAGCACCGGCCAACTACGTGCCAGCAGCCGCGGTAATACGTAGGGTGCGAGCGTTGTCCGGAATTACTGGGCGTAAAGAGCTCGTAGGTGGTTTGTCGCGTTGTTCGTGAAAACCGGGGGCTTAACCCTCGGCGTGCGGGCGATACGGGCAGACTGGAGTACTGCAGGGGAGACTGGAATTCCTGGTGTAGCGGTGGAATGCGCAGATATCAGGAGGAACACCGGTGGCGAAGGCGGGTCTCTGGGCAGTAACTGACGCTGAGGAGCGAAAGCGTGGGGAGCGAACAGGATTAGATACCCTGGTAGTCCACGCCGTAAACGGTGGGTACTAGGTGTGGGTTTCCTTCCTTGGGATCCGTGCCGTAGCTAACGCATTAAGTACCCCGCCTGGGGAGTACGGCCGCAAGGCTAAAACTCAAAGGAATTGACGGGGGCCCGCACAAGCGGCGGAGCATGTGGATTAATTCGATGCAACGCGAAGAACCTTACCTGGGTTTGACATGCACAGGACGTCGGCAGAGATGTCGGTTCCCTTGTGGCCTGTGTGCAGGTGGTGCATGGCTGTCGTCAGCTCGTGTCGTGAGATGTTGGGTTAAGTCCCGCAACGAGCGCAACCCTTGTCTCATGTTGCCAGCACGTAATGGTGGGGACTCGTGAGAGACTGCCGGGGTCAACTCGGAGGAAGGTGGGGATGACGTCAAGTCATCATGCCCCTTATGTCCAGGGCTTCACACATGCTACAATGGCCGGTACAAAGGGCTGCGATGCCGTGAGGCTTAGCGAATCCTTTAAAGCCGGTCTCAGTTCGGATCGGGGTCTGCAACTCGACCCCGTGAAGTCGGAGTCGCTAGTAATCGCAGATCAGCAACGCTGCGGTGAATACGTTCCCGGGCCTTGTACACACCGCCCGTCACGTCATGAAAGTCGGTAACACCCGAAGCCGGTGGCCTAACCCCTTGTGGGAGGGAGCCGTCGAAGGTGGGATCGGCGATTGGGACGAAGTCGTAACAAGGTAGCCGTACCGGAAGGTGCGGCTGGATCACCTCCTTTCTAAGGAGCACCACGAGACCCATGGCCCGCCCACATCGTGTGGGGGTTCGGTGACCTGGGCGATTCGTTGGATGGGCTTGCCCTGTAGTGGGCGCAAGTTCTGGTGCATAGACAACAAACGTTGATCGGCTGTTCGGGGCGCCCCTAGGGGTGTGAGTCGTGATGGATCGCCAGACACACTATTGGGCTTTGAGACAACAGGCCCGCGGGCTCATCCCAGTGGGGGTGGGTGCCGGCTCTGAGATCTCGAGGTTTCTGCTTGCTTGTGTTTTGAGTGGGTGGGGCTGAAGGGGTTGAGGGGTTTCTGTTGTTGCCCTGCTTTGGTGGTGGGGTGTGGTGTTTGATTTGTGGATAGTGGTTGCGAGCATCAAAGACGCATGATGATCCCTTTGGGGGTTGTGGTGTGTCTTTATGTAATGCAAATTTTTCTGATACTCGCATGCATGTCTGCCCTTGTGGTGGGGGTGTGTGTGGGTGATGACTCATTTTTTTGGTTTTGTGTTGTAAGTGTTTAAGAGCGCATGGTGGATGCCTTGGCACTGGGAGCCGATGAAGGACGTGGGAGGCTGCGATATGCCTCGGGGAGCTGTCAACCGAGCGTTGATCCGAGGATGTCCGAATGGGGAAACCCGGCACGAGTGATGTCGTGTCACCCGGCACTGAATACATAGGTGTCGGGGGGGAACGCGGGGAAGTGAAACATCTCAGTACCCGTAGGAAGAGAAAACAATTGTGATTCCGTGAGTAGTGGCGAGCGAAAGCGGAGGATGGCTAAACCGTATGCATGTGATACCCGGCGGGGGTTGTGTGTGCGGGGTTGTGGGGCGTTTCTTCTCCTTTCCGCCGAGAGGGGCAACAGTGATAAAGGTTCGTGTTAGTCGAAGTGGTTTTGGGATGACCTGTCGTAGAGGGTGAGAGCCCCGTAGGCGAAAACGCGAACCCTGTTGTGGAGCTGTCCCCGAGTAGCAGCGGGCCCGTGGAATCTGCTGTGAATCTGCCGGGACCACCCGGTAAGCCTGAATACTTCTCAGTGACCGATAGCGGATTAGTACCGTGAGGGAATGGTGAAAAGTACCCCGGGAGGGGAGTGAAAGAGTACCTGAAACCGTGCGCTTACAATCCGTCAGAGCCTTCGACTTGTCGTGGGGTGATGGCGTGCCTTTTGAAGAATGAGCCTGCGAGTCAGGGACATGTCGCGAGGTTAACCCGGGTGGGGTAGCCGCAGCGAAAGCGAGTCTGAATAGGGCGTATCCACACAATAGTGTGTGGTGTAGTGGTGTGTTCTGGACCCGAAGCGGAGTGATCTACCCATGGCCAGGGTGAAGCGCGGGTAAGACCGCGTGGAGGCCCGAACCCACTTAGGTTGAAGACTGAGGGGATGAGCTGTGGGTAGGGGTGAAAGGCCAATCAAACTCCGTGATAGCTGGTTCTCCCCGAAATGCATTTAGGTGCAGCGTCACATGTTTCTTGTTGGAGGTAGAGCTACTGGATGGCCGATGGGCCCTACTAGGTTACTGACGTCAGCCAAACTCCGAATGCCGACAAGTGAAAGTGTGGCAGTGAGACGGCGGGGGATAAGCTCCGTGCGTCGAGAGGGAAACAGCCCAGATCGCCGGCTAAGGCCCCTAAGCGTGTGCTAAGTGGAAAAGGATGTGCAGTCGCGAAGACAACCAGGAGGTTGGCTTAGAAGCAGCCACCCTTGAAAGAGTGCGTAATAGCTCACTGGTCAAGTGATTGTGCGCCGATAATGTAGCGGGGCTCAAGCACACCGCCGAAGCCGCGGCAATCAACATTAGTTGGTTGGGTAGGGGAGCGTCCTGCATCCGGTGAAGCAGCGGAGTGATCCAGCTGTGGAGGGTGTGGGAGTGAGAATGCAGGCATGAGTAGCGATAAGGCAAGTGAGAACCTTGCCCGCCGAAAGACCAAGGGTTCCTGGGCCAGGCCAGTCCGCCCAGGGTGAGTCGGGACCTAAGGCGAGGCCGACAGGCGTAGTCGATGGACAACGGGTTGATATTCCCGTACCCGTGTGTGAGCGTCCCTGATGAATCAGCGGTACTAACCGCCCAAACCATGCGTTACCGATCACCTTCGGGTGTGAGGATTGCATGCGCTGCGCGGGACCTTCGTTGGTAGTAGTCAAGCGATGGGGTGACGCAGGAAGGTAGCCGTACCAGTCAGTGGTAATACTGGGGCAAACCGGTAGGACGACATCTAGGCAAATCCGGGTGTCATGAAGTCCGAGAGGTGATGCATAGCCGGATGAGGTGAATTCGGTGATCCTATGCTGCCAAGAAAAGCCTCTAGCGAGCGCACACACGGCCCGTACCCCAAACCGACACAGGTGGTCAGGTAGAGAATACCAAGGCGTACGAGTGAACTATGGTTAAGGAACTCGGCAAAATGCCCCCGTAACTTCGGGAGAAGGGGGACCCCCACATCGTCAACACCCTTGCGGTGGGTAGCGGGAGGGGGTGGCACAAACCAGTGAGAAGCGACTGTTTACTAAAAACACAGGTCCGTGCGAAGTCGCAAGACGATGTATACGGACTGACGCCTGCCCGGTGCTGGAAGGTTAAGAGGACCGGTTAACCCTTCGGGGTGAAGCTGAGAATTTAAGCCCCAGTAAACGGCGGTGGTAACTATAACCATCCTAAGGTAGCGAAATTCCTTGTCGGGTAAGTTCCGACCTGCACGAATGGCGTAACGACTTCTCAACTGTCTCAACCATAGACTCGGCGAAATTGCATTACGAGTAAAGATGCTCGTTACGCGCGGCAGGACGAAAAGACCCCGGGACCTTCACTACAACTTGGTATTGGAGTTCGATACGGTTTGTGTAGGATAGGTGGGAGACTGTGAAGCGGCCACGCCAGTGGTTGTGGAGTCGTTGTTGAAATACCACTCTGATCGTATTGGGCTTCTAACCTCGGACCGTATATCCGGTTCAGGGACAGTGCCTGGTGGGTAGTTTAACTGGGGCGGTTGCCTCCTAAAATGTAACGGAGGCGCCCAAAGGTTCCCTCAACCTGGACGGCAATCAGGTGTTGAGTGTAAGTGCACAAGGGAGCTTGACTGCGAGACGTACATGTCGAGCAGGGACGAAAGTCGGGACTAGTGATCCGGCACCCCCGAGTGGAAGGGGTGTCGCTCAACGGATAAAAGGTACCCCGGGGATAACAGGCTGATCTTCCCCAAGAGTCCATATCGACGGGATGGTTTGGCACCTCGATGTCGGCTCGTCGCATCCTGGGGCTGGAGCAGGTCCCAAGGGTTGGGCTGTTCGCCCATTAAAGCGGCACGCGAGCTGGGTTTAGAACGTCGTGAGACAGTTCGGTCTCTATCCGCCGCGCGCGTCAGAAGCTTGAGGAAACCTGTCCCTAGTACGAGAGGACCGGGACGGACGAACCTCTGGTATACCAGTTGTCCCACCAGGGGCACCGCTGGATAGCCACGTTCGGACAGGATAACCGCTGAAAGCATCTAAGCGGGAAACCCCCTCCAAGACCAGGCTTCTCACCCATTTAAGTGGGATAAGGCCCCCCGCAGACCACGGGATCGATAGGCCAGACCTGGAAACGCAGCAATGCGCGTAGGGAACTGGCACTAACCGGCCGAAAACTTACAACAACAACAAAACCTCGCAACCACACAATTCACAGTCAAACAATAAAGACTGCACCCCACCACCAAAACACACTTCACAATAAAGTGAATAAAGTTACGGCGGTAATAGCGGTAGGGAAACGCCCGGACCCATCCCGAACCCGGAAGCTAAGCCTACCAGCGCCGATGATACTACCCCTCCGGGTGGAAAAGTAGGACACCGCCGAACACACATTAAG
>NZ_JAPZPY010000024.1:0-4222 GCF_027529605.1 Mycobacterium hippophais
CACCACCGCCGCCCGCGCCCGAGGCAGTGCCGCCGCCGCCCGCGCCGGCACCCGGGCCGCCGCCGCCGCCCCCGGCGCCGTAGCCGGGTGGGCGTCCGGATGGGCCAGCAGAGGTTCGACGAGCTGGTCTCGGATGCGCTCGACCTGATTCCCGCCGACCTCGCCGCCGCCATCGACAACGTCGTCGTGCTGGTCGCCGACCGCCACGACGAGGAACCCAGCCTGCTCGGCCTCTACGAGGGCGTCGCGCTCACCGAACGGGACTCCTGGTACGCCGGCTCGCTGCCCGACACGATCACCATCTACCGCGACGCCCTGCTGGACGTCTGCGACTCCGAGGAGCAGGTGGTCGAGGAGGTGGCGATCACCGTGATCCACGAGATCGCCCACCACTTCGGCATCGATGAGGAGCGCCTGCACGAGTTGGGGTGGGGATAGACAGGCGCGGCAACCGCGCCATGTCGGCCGGCAGTGCTATGAACGGGCCATGAGTTTCCAGTGCCGGGAGTGCCGGGCCGGGCTGGAGCACTGCCATGGCACGGTGGTCCACCACGTCCGGTTCCGTATGGAGTGCACCGAGGACGGCTGCGAGACGCCCGAGGTGATGCACACCTTCAGCATCGACTGCGAGGCGATCGGCTGTCAGTGCGGTCAGGCAGCAGGCGGGTCCGTCGTCCGCGTCAGTTGACACCTACCCGTCCGGAAGCGGCTCGGGTCAGCCCATCGGGTCGGCGGACTCCAGGGCGTCCTGCACCGGGTGCACGTCGGTCTCGGGATAGAACGGCGGGGTCAACGTGCCCCACTGCACGCAGCTCCAGCGGCCGTCGGTGACCGGCGCCAGCACCACGGCCTCGGTGTTGGCCAGGTGGTGGTCGAGCGCGAAGCCGCCGTCGACCCCCGCCAGCACCCCCGCGACCAGCCGGATCGCGGCGCCGTGGCTGACCACCACGATGTCGCCGCGCCAGGCGTCGTCGTCGAGGTGACGCAGCCTGAGCTGGGTGAGCACGGCGACATAGCGGTCGAGGACGTCGTTGCCTGATTCGCCGCCGGGCATCACGGCGTCGAGGTCGCCCTGGTGCCAGCGCTGATAGATGGATTCGAACTCGGCGATCGCGTCGTCGTCGTTGCGGTCCTCCAGCTCGCCGACCTGGACCTCGTGCAGGCCGTCGAACTCGTGGGCGGGCAGCCCGGCCTGCGCGGCGATCTCGCCGGCCGTCTGCACCGCGCGCACCGCGACCGAGTGGGCGACCATCGCCGGTGGGTGCGCGAGCCCGCGGGCGAACTCCCTGGCCTGTTCGCGGCCCAGGTCGGTCAGCTCCCGGCCGGGCGGGCGGGTGTCGAGCCGCCGCTCCACGTTGGACAGCGACTGCCCGTGCCGGACCAGCACCAGCCGTCCGCTCATTGGTTCACCTCCGCGTCACCGAGTCTGCCGTCGCGCAGCGCGGCCAGCCAGTGCGATGCGTCGTCGAGCTGGGGCGGCGGCGCACCGGCAGCCACCCCTGTGGGCCAGGATCCGAGATAGCGCACATCTGCACAACGCCGGTGCAGCGCCCTGAGTGCCTCGGCGACGGCGGCGTCGTCGATGTGGCCGACGAAGTCGAGGAAGAACACGTAGGTGCCCAGTCCCATTCTGGTGGGCCGGGACTCGATGCGGGTCAGGTCGATGTCGCGGACGGACAGCTCGGTCATGGCCGTGACCAGCGCCCCAGGCTCGTTGGCCAGCCGCAGCACCACCGAGGTGCGGTCGGCGCCGGTACGGGTGGGCGGCGGCGCCGGCCGGCCGGCGAGCAGGAAGCGGGTGCGCGCGTTGTTCTCGTCGACGACGCCCGAGGCGAGCGCCTCGAGCCCGAGGCGCTCGGCGGCCAGCACCGTGCTGACCCCCGCATCGGCCCGGCCCTCGGCCACGTCGTGCGCCGCGGCCGCGTTCGACTGGGCGGGCACCACCAGCGCCCCCGGCAGGTTCTCGGCCAGCCACCGCCGGACCTGCGCGGCCGCCACCGGGAAGGCGGCGACGGTCGCGACGTCACCGGTGTGGCCGGGCCGCACCACGATCGTGAACGACACGTCCAGGACGGTCTCGGCGAAGATCTGCAGCGGCGCGCCGACGGCCAGGCTGTCCAGCGTGGGCAGCACCGAGCCCTCGATCGAGTTCTCGATCGGGACGCACGCGTAGTCGGCGGTGCCTGCGCGCACGCACTCCAGGCTGGCCGGTGTGCTCTCGACGGGCAGCGGGGTGACGGCGCCAGGGACGGGGATCGCGTCTGCCGTGGCCAACTGCAGCAACGCCGCCTCTGTGAAGGTTCCCTGGGGCCCCAGATAGGCGATGCTCGGCACGTCTCAACCCTATCGGGTGGCCGCGGTTACGCCGTTCCGCTGGAGGGGAGGTCTTGCGCCGCCCGTCCGGCGGTAGTTAAGTTAGGCTCACCTTATCTACCGGGAGGGCGAGCGATGACGAATGCGGCACCGACGACAGCCGAGCGGATCCGCAGCGCATGTGCGCGCGGCGGCGGCGCGATGCTGGCCGTGGAGGGTGTCGAACCCGTCGCGACGCCGATCCACCACCTGCTCGAGGACGGCTCGTTCGCGCTGACGGTGCCGGTCGACGGCATGGTCGCGGGCATGGTCGTCGGCGCGGGCACCGCAGGCGTCCAGGCGGTGCTCGAGATGACCGACTACGCCCCGCTGCCCCTGCGTGAACCGGTGCGGTCGCTGGTGTGGATCCGCGGCCGGCTGCGGGAGGTGGCCGCCGCACACGTCGCGCCGATGCTCGACCTCATCGCCACCTCCGATCCCAATCCGGCTCTGCTGCAGGTCAACTCGAGCGAGAACAACGGTGGCGACACCCGCTATGCACTGATGCGGCTGGAGATCGAGTCGGTGGTGGTGGCCGATTCCACCGGCGCCGAGGCCGTCAGCCTGAACACCCTGCTCGAGGCCCGGCCCGACCCGTTCTGCGAGATGGAGTCGTGCTGGCTGCAGCACATGGACTCCGCGCACCGCGACGTGGTCGAGCGGCTCGCCACCCGGCTGCCCATCGCGCTGCGCCGGGGCCGCGTGCGACCGCTCGGCCTGGACCGCTACGGCGTCCAGTTGCGCGTCGAGAACGAGGACGGCGACCACGACGTGCGGTTGCCCTTCGCCAAGCCGGTCGACGACGTCACCGGGCTGAGCCAGGCGATCAGGGTCCTGATGGGGTGCCCCTTCCTCAACGGACTGCGCGCGCGCCGCGTCTGACCCCACGCCGCACTAGCCTGTGGCGGTGACCGAGCCCGCCGACGCGCAGTCGCCGCAGCGGCGCGTGCTGTGCATCGAGATCGCCGTCGTGCTGGCGGTGACCTTCGGCCTGAGCGCCTACACCGCGCTGCTGAGCCTGATCGAGTCGGTGCTGCAGGGCCTGTCCGGACAGGTGATCGCACTCAATCCGAAGCGCTCGCCGTTCGACCTGATCGACCTCGGGTTCAACCTGACCCGCGTGTTCCAGCTCCTGGCGTGGGGCGCGCTCGGGTTGTACCTGTTGTGGCGCAGCGGGTTCGGGCCGTCGCGCATCGGCCTCGGCCGGCCCCGCGGGCGCGACGTGCTCGGCGGGCTCGGGCTGGCGGCGCTCATCGGGCTGCCCGGCTTGGCGCTGTACCAGGTGGCCCGACTGCTCGGCGCGAACGCCGACGTGGAACCCGCGGAGCTCTACGACACCTGGTGGCGGATCCCGGTGCTGCTGGCGGTGTCGTTCGCCAACGGCTGGGCCGAGGAGATCATCGTGGTCGGTTTCCTGCTCACCCGGCTGCGCCAACTGCGCGTCAACCCGATGGCCGCGGTCGTGATCAGCAGCCTGCTGCGCGGCGCCTATCACCTGTACCAGGGCTTCGGCGCCGGGCTGGGCAATGTGGCAATGGGCCTGGTGTTCGGCTACGTCTACCAGCGAACCGGTCGGCTGTGGCCCCTGGTCGTCGCGCACGCCCTGATCGACGCGGTCGCCTTCGTCGGCTACGCCCTGCTGGCCGGCCGACTCGGCTGGCTGGCGTAGCCCGTCGCCGGGGTCCGCGGACGCGAGGCACGTACATTTCTGCTGTGGACGACAACCGGCCGACACCACGGCAGCCGCCACGGGAGCCGCCGGAGATGATCCGCCGCGACCCGGCGCACCGGCCGCCGCCGGTGTGGCCGCCGCGCCCGCCCACTCCCCCGCGCCGGCTGCCACCACCGCCCGCGCCGCCCGTCCGCCGCC
>NZ_JAPZPY010000025.1:0-3793 GCF_027529605.1 Mycobacterium hippophais
TTCGTGCTGGATGGGTTGTTGCGTCCGGTGTCGGTGGGTGTGGTGGGGGAGTTGTATGTGGCGGGTTGGGGGGTGGCGTTGGGGTATGTGGGTCGTTCGGGTTTGACGGGTTCGCGGTTTGTGGGGTGTCCGTTTGGTGGTGTGGGTGTGCGGATGTATCGGACTGGGGATTTGGTGCGTTGGGGTGATGGTGGGGAGTTGGAGTATGTGGGGCGTGCTGATGAGCAGGTGAAGATTCGGGGTTTCCGGATTGAGTTGGGGGAGGTTCGGGTTGCGTTGGCTGGGGTGGTGGGGGTGGATCAGGCGGCGGTGGTTGTTCGGGAGGATCGGCCTGGTGATCGGCGGTTGGTCGGTTATGTGACCGGTGATGTTGATGGGGCGCAGGTGCGGGGGTTGTTGGCGGATCGGTTGCCGTCGTACATGGTTCCGGTTGCGGTGGTGGTGTTGGATGTGTTGCCGGTGACGGTGAATGGGAAGTTGGATGTGCGGGGGTTGCCGGCTCCGGAGTTTGGTGGTGGTGGGGGTTTTCGTGCTCCGTCGTCGCCGACCGAGGAGGTGTTGGCGGGGATTTTTGCTGAGGTGTTGGGGGTGGAGCGGGTCGGGGTGGATGACTCGTTTTTCGGGTTGGGTGGGGACAGTATTTTGTCGATGCAGGTGGCGGCGCGGGCGCGGTTGGCGGGGTTGGTGTTTCGGCCGCGGGATGTGTTCACTGAGCAGACGGTGGCGGGGTTGGCTGGGGTGGTGGGGGCCGCTGGGGGTGGTGGTGCGGTGGTCGCTGATGAGGGTGTGGGGTCGGTGGTGGCTACTCCGATCATGCGGTGGTTGGCCGGTGTGGGTGGTCCGGTGGATCAGTTCAATCAGATGGTGGTGTTGCGGGCGCCGGTGGGGGTGGGCCGGGCGGATGTGGTGATGGTGTTGCAGGCGTTGGTGGATCGTCATGACATGTTGCGGTTGCGTGCGGGTGCTGATGGTCGTGGTGGGTGGGTGTTGGAGGTTCCGCCGGTGGGGTCGGTGGATGTGGGTGGGTGTGTGGTTGAGGTGCCGGTGCTCTCGGATGCGATGGTGGTGTTGGCGCGGTCGCGGTTGAGTCCGGCGGCGGGGGTGATGTTGTCGGCGGTGTGGGTGCCTTCGACGGGTCAGTTGGTGTTGGTGGTTCATCATCTGGCTGTTGATGGGGTGTCGTGGCGGGTGTTGTTGGAGGACTTGAACATCGCGTGGGCTCAGCATTATGGTCAGCAGCCGGTGGCGTTGCCTGCGGTGGGGACGTCGTTTCGGCGGTGGTCGCAGTTGTTGGCCCAGCATGCGGTTTCGGATGCGGTGGTGGGTACTGCGGATCGGTGGCGGGCGGTGTTGGGGGGTTCGGGTTCGTCGGTGTTGCCTGCGGTGCGTCCGTTGCTGGATACCTATGTGACGGCGGGGTTGTCGTCGGTGGAGGTTGATGTCGAGACGACGCGGTTGTTGTTGGGTGCGGTGCCGGCGGCGTTTCATGCTGGGGTGCAGGATGTTTTGTTGATCGCGTTGGGGTTGGCGTTGTCGGAGTTCGCCGGTGGTGGGGGTGCGCCGGTGGGTATCGAGGTGGAGGGCCACGGGCGGCACGAGGAGTTGGCTGCGGGGCTGGATTTGTCGCGGACGGTGGGGTGGTTCACCACGAAGTATCCGGTGTCGTTGGCGGTGGGTGCGGTGTCGTGGCGCGAGGTCGTTGCCGGTGGGGTGGGGTTGGGGTCGGTGTTCAAGGCGGCCAAGGAGCAGTTGCGGGCGGTGCCGCCGGGTCTGACTTATGGGTTGTTGCGGTATGTCAATGCCGATGTGGATCTGGGTGGGGCCGATCCGGTGGTGGGGTTCAACTATTTGGGTCGCCTCGGTGGTGGGGTGGAGTTGTCGGCGCAGATGTGGCGGGTGGATGCCGATGCGGTGTCGGTGGGTGCCCAGGCGATGGTGTTGCCGTTGGAGTTGGCTCACACCGTGGAGGTCAACGCGGTGACCGTCGACAGCCCGGCCGGGCCGGTGTTGCGGGCGGATTGGACCTGGGCGCGGTTGTTGGTCGATGAGGCGGCGGTGGGTCGGCTCAGTGCGTTGTGGATGCAGGCGTTGACCGGTATCTGTGCTCACGTCGCCGCTGGTGGGGGTGGGTTGACACCCTCGGATGTGGCGCCGGCGCGGGTCAGTCAGGCCCAGATCGATGAGTTGGGCCGCCGCGGCGGGGTTGCTGATGTGTTGCCGTTGACGCCGCTGCAGCAGGGCTTGGTGTTTCACGCCCTGGCCGCGCGCGGTGACGCCGCTGATGTGGAGGACGTGTACGCGGTGCAGATGAGTTTCACCGTGACCGGGGCGTTGGACCCCGACCGGCTCGCCGAGGCGGTGGTGGCGGTGGCTGGGCGTCATCCGCATCTGGTGGGGCGGTTCTGGGTGGGGTTCGACGAACCGGTGGCGGTGATCCCGGCCGATCCACTGCCGGGCTGGCGCTACCACGACCCCACCGATGACCCCACCACCGGCGGCCCCACCAGCGACGGGGTCGGCGCGGGGGTTGATGCGGTGGTGGATCAGGTGTGTGCTGCTGAGCGTGCCGCGGTGGGCGATGTGCAGTTCGCGCCGGCGTTTCGGGTGGCGTTGATCAGGACCGGGGCCCACCGCTACCGGTTGGTGTTGACCTGTCATCACGCGGTGATCGATGGGTGGTCGATGCCGATCCTGTTGCAGGAGATCTTCGCGTGCTATCTGGGGCATCGGCTGCCCGCGGCGGTGCCCTACCGGCGGTGGGTGTCCTGGCTGGCCGAGCGTGATGTCGATGCCGCGCGCGCGGCGTGGGCGCAGGTGCTGGCCGGGGTGGACACCCCCACCCTGGTCGCTGCACCTGACCGGTTGGGGTTGGGGCCGCGCGCGATGAGGGTGGTCGAGCTCGACGAGCAGCACACCGCGGGGTTGGCCGAATTGGCCCGCGCCGGGCAGACCACCGTCAACACCGTGTTGCAGGCCGGGTGGGCGGTGCTGCTGGCCGGGCTGACCGGCCGCCGGGACGTGGTGTTCGGGGCGGTGGTCGCCGGGCGTCCCGACGAGGTCGCCGGGGTGCAGTCCATGGTCGGCCTGCTGATCAACACGGTGCCGGTGCGGGCCCGCCTGGACCCGACCACCACGGTGACCGGATTGCTGACCCAACTCGACACCGACCGCAACGCCACCCTGGACCACCAACACCTGGGGTTGACCGAAATCCACCGCCTCACCGGCCACCAGCAACTGTTCGACACCGTGCTGGTCTATGAGAACTATCCCGCCGACACCGCCGCACACGCCGGCACCGACGGCTTGACCATCAGCGACGCCACCGTGCGCGACTACTACCACTACCCCCTTGTCGTGCAAGCCATCCCAGGTCAACGCCTGCGGCTACTGGTGCAATACCGCACCGAAGTGTTCACCACCGACACCATCGACACCCTCACCGCGGCGCTGGCGCGCATCCTCGACGCGATGACCACCGACCCCACCACACCGGCAACCACCCTGAGCGCCCACACCCGGACCGGCCACACCACACCCCCACCACCACACACCCCTCACACCCACACCCACACCCGTCACCCACTCACCGACACCCTCACCACCATCTACACCCAAACCCTGGGCATCGACCACATCACCGCCGACGACTCATTCTTCGACCACGGCGGCAACTCCCTGACCGCCATCACACTCCAAAACACCATCAACACCACCCTCAACCGAAACCTCCCCCTCGCCACCATCATCAACGCACCCACCATCAACACCCTCACCCAACACCTCTAAACAC
>NZ_JAPZPY010000026.1:0-1521 GCF_027529605.1 Mycobacterium hippophais
CACCAACCGCCCAACAAGCGCCTCCACCGAGGCACCATCGAACACATCAGTGCGGTACTCGACCACGCCACAGATCCCGGCCGGCTCACCGGCCTCGGTGAAGCGTTCGGTCAGCGAGAACGCCAGATCCATCCGCGCGGTGTGGGTCTCGATCGGCATCTGGGTGGCCCGCACGTTGCCCATGGCCAGCGCCGCCGTCGGGTCCAGATCGTGGCCGGCGAAGTTGTTCCAGGCCAACAGCACCTGCACCAGCGGATGGTGGGCCATCGAGCGGGTGGGGTTGATCTTCTCGACGAGCACCTCGAAGGGCACATCCTGATGTTCGAAGGCGGCCAGGCTGCGGGCCCGCACGTCGGCCAGCAACTCCGCGACGGTCGGATCCCCACTCAGATCAGTGCGCAGCACCAGCGTGTTGACGAAGAACCCGATCAACTCGTCGAGTGCCGGATCGTTGCGCCCAGCGATCGGGAAACCCAGCGCCACATCAGAACTCCCACTGACCCTACCCAGCAGCACCGACAGCGCGGCCTGCACCACCATGAAACCGGTAGCGCCGTGCTGGGCGGCCACCTCCCGTATCCGCTGCTGCAACTCCGCCGGCCACGCCACCGCCACCGCCGCGCCCCGTTGATCAGCCACCGACGGATAGGGCCGGTCGACCGGCAGCGCCAACCGCTCGGGCATCCCGGCCAGTGCGTCCTGCCAGTACGCCAACTGCCCGGCGATGCGGCTCTGCCTGTCAGCCAGATCGCCCAGATAACCGCGCTGCCAAAGGGTGTAGTCGATGTACTGCACGGGCAACGGCGCCCAATCAGGGGCGCTTCCGGCGCTGCGGCTTGCATATGCCCGACCGAGATCACCCACCAGCGGCGACAACGACGTCCCGTCGGCGGCGATGTGGTGCACCACTCCCACCAGCACGTGTTCCTCGTCGGAAATCCGCAACAACATCGCCCGCAAGGGGATCTCGCCGGCCAAGTCGAACGCGTGGCTCGCGGCGGCCTCGACGGCCTCACGGCGGCGCGCCTGCGACCAGCCTTCGGCGTCGACCACCTGCCAGCCGAAGTCCACCGCCTCGGCAGCCACCACCACCTGCCGGGGCACACCCTCAGACGCGACGAACAGCGTCCGCAGGCTCTCGTGGCGGGTCACCACGTCCAGCAGTGCCGCGTGCAGCGCCTCGACGTCGAGATCGCCCACCATCTGCAGCGCGACCGCCATGTTGTAGACCGGCGAGGGCCCGTGCAGCTGGTCGATGAACCACAACCGGTTCTGGGCGAACGACAACGGAACCACCGCAGGACGCTGCGCCGCCCTCAACGGCTCCAGCCCGCCGCCGTGGCCGTCGACACGTGTGGCCAGCTGCGCCACCGTGGGCGCCTCGAACAACACACGCACAGCGAGATCGGTGTCCAGCGACCGATTCACCGCCGACATCACCCGCATCGCCGACAACGAGTCCCCGCCGAGTTCGAAGAACGAGTCGTCGACCCCCACCCGATCCAATCCCAGCACCTGGGC
>NZ_JAPZPY010000027.1:0-970 GCF_027529605.1 Mycobacterium hippophais
TCGAGGTCCTCGCGGATGGCCTCCTGGGCGGCCTCGGGCAGCGACCCCATGATCTCGCGCACCCGCGCCTGGCGCCGGCCGACGGCCTTGCGCTCGGGCATACCCGGGGTCGCGGACACCTGCGGCGGCACGCCGACGATCTCCTCGACGCCACCGTCGTGGTGACCGGCGTCGACCATGGCCTGCTCCTCGGCCATCGTCGACTCGTCCTTCTCCTCCGACATACCGATCGGGCCGAGGCGGCGACCGTTGAGGAACTGACGCACCACCGGCTCGTCGCTGGTCAGCAGCACCTCACGCGGACCGAACATGACCAGCTTGCGGCGGAACAGCATGCCGATGTTGTCGGGCACCGTGCGGGCGATGTTGATGTTGTGCGTCACGATCAGGATCGTGCAGTCGATCTGGGCGTTGATGTCGATCAGCAACTGGCTCAGATACGCCGTACGCACCGGGTCCAGACCGGAGTCCGGCTCGTCACACAGGATGATCTGCGGGTCGAGCACCAGCGAGCGGGCCAGCCCGGCGCGCTTGCGCATACCACCGGAGATCTCGCCGGGGAACTTGGTCTCGTCGCCGGCCAGACCGACCAGCTCCAGCTTCTCCATGACGATGTTGCGGATCTCGCTCTCCTTCTTCTTCGTGTGCTCACGAAGCGGGAAAGCGGTGTTGTCGTAGAGGCTCATCGAGCCGAAGAGGGCGCCGTCCTGGAACATCACGCCGAAAAGCGTGCGGATCTCGTAGAGCTCCTTGGAGGTGCACTCGATGATGTTCGTGCCGTCGACGATGATCTTGCCGCGCTCCGGGCGCAGCAGCCCGATCAGCGACTTCAGGAACACCGACTTACCGGTACCCGACGGGCCCAGCAGCACGCTCACCTCACCGGGCGGGAGGTCGAAGGTGACGTCCTCCCAGATTCGCTGGGGCCCGAAGGACTTCGTCAGTCCCTCAACCTGAATGCCAATGCCCA
>NZ_JAPZPY010000028.1:0-801 GCF_027529605.1 Mycobacterium hippophais
GACGGTCATGGTGACGATGCCGGTGTTGGTGTTGCCGTCGGGGTCGCTGGCGTAGTACTCGAAGGTGGAGGTGCCGTTGAAGTTCGGTGCGGGGGTGTAGGTGATGGCGCCGTTTTCGTAGGTGACGGTGGCGCCGTCGGTGGCGTTGCCGACTCCGAGGAAGGTCAGCGGTCCGTCGGGGTCGGTGTCGTTTTGTAGTAGGACGGTCGGGTCGAGGACCTTGGTGGTGTCTTCGTCGACGGGGGCGGCGTCGGGTCCCATGGTGGCTCCGTCGTCGACCTGGACGACGGTCATGGTGACGATGCCGGTGTTGGTGTTGCCGTCGGGGTCGCTGGCGTAGTACTCGAAGGTGGCGGCGCCGTTGAAGTTCGGTGCGGGGGTGTAGATGATGGCGCCGTTTTCGTAGGTGACGGTGGCGCCGTCGGAGGCGTTGCCGACTCCGAGGAAGGTCAGCGGTCCGTCGGGGTCGGAGTCGTTCTGCAGCAGGACGGTCGGGTCGAGGACCTTGGTGGTGTCTTCGTCGACGGGGGCGGCGTCGGGTCCCATGGTGGCTCCGTCGTCGACCTGGACGACGGTCATGGTGACGATGCCGGTGTTGGTGTTGCCGTCGGGGTCGCTGGCGTAGTACTCGAAGGTGGCGGCGCCGTTGAAGTTCGGTGCGGGGGTGTAGATGATGGCGCCGTTTTCGTAGGTGACGGTGGCGCCGTCGGAGGCGTTGCCGACTCCGAGGAAGGTCAGCGGTCCGTCGGGGTCGGAGTCGTTCTGCAGCAGGACGGTCGGGTCGAGGACCTTGGTGGTGTC
>NZ_JAPZPY010000029.1:0-716 GCF_027529605.1 Mycobacterium hippophais
GTCGAGTACCGCACTGATGTGTTCGATGGTGCCTCGGTGGAGGCGCTTGTTGGGCGGTTGGTGCGGGTGTTGGTGTCGATGACGGGTGATCCGGCTCGGCGGTTGTCGGTCGTTGATGTGCTCGGTGTTGATGAGCACGTTGTGCTCGATGGTTGGGGTAATCGGGGGGTGTTGTCTGGGTCTGCGCCGGGTGGGGTGTCTATTCCGGCGGTGTTCGCTGCTGCGGTGGCGCGGTGTCCGTCGGCGGTGGCGGTGAGTTTTGCTGGTCGGGTGTTGACGTATCGCGAGCTTGATGAGGCGTCGAATCGGTTGGCGCATCTGCTTGTTGGTCAGGGTGTGGGGCCGGGGCGGTCGGTGGTGTTGCTGTTGAACCGGTCGGCTGAAGCTGTGGTGGCGATGGTGGCGGTGCTCAAGGCCGGGGCGGCTTATCTGGCTATTGATCCTTCGGCGCCGGATGGTCGGGTGGAGTTCATGGTCGCTGATGCCGCGCCGGTGGTGGCGATCACGTCGGCGGAGTTGGCTGAGCGGTTGGGTGGTTGTGGGTTGGTGGTCGTCGATGTCGACGATCCGGGGATCGCTGATTATCCGTGCACGGCGCTGCCTGGGCCGGCTGCTGATGATGTCGCCTACCTGATCTACACCTCGGGCACCACGGGGGTGCCCAAAGGTGTTGCGGTCACCCACGCCAACGTGACCGAGTTGATGGAGTCCCTGGA